>DYMK01000105.1 GCA_020721585.1 Sulfuricurvum sp. | reverse complement strand
ACAATCGCTTGGCTTTCCGTTTGATTGTTTGTTTTCCCTAGAAGCCATCCCCTCGACGACAAAGGCGCGAAGCGCGGCACTACCACCCAAAACTGAATTAAATCGCTTAGGGAGCGGATAGCGACCCTCCAGCTCGATGTTGTTGTGGTGTTGGGGGGGTGGTGGCCGCGCAGCGAAGCGGAGACAGGGGGGGTACGCCCCCCCTCGGCCTCTTCTGCGCAGCAGACAAAAAAGCGAGCCACGCTAGTGGCCTTGTCAGCAGAGCGCAGCGGAGCTGATCGCACCGGCTGTTACACAGATTAAGAAGCAAAATGAGTTGCGGCGCATTGTGCCGTAGGCCTCGAGACAAACGCAGGACATCGAAAGACAAACGCAGGACATGGCCGGACAAAAAAACATTGTTTTATGTCTTTCGGCGCATATAATGATGTCTTATCTAAAGACTTATTACGGTTAAAAAATGTCTTCTACTGTAAAAAAAACACCAGGGCAGAATCTAAGAAAGCTGGAATACAGCCCAAACGAGAACCCTTTGATTCAGCCTCAAGAGATTGTCATTAAAAGGCGCTATGTGAGCTCTGGAACACGCCGTGATTTAGCTGACCCCGACACTGGGGAAATTCAGGCGGCGGCCGTTATACGGGTGATCGAAGACAAGGACGATGAGGAATTCGTTAAAGTCTTCTCGGCGGGTGTGGCTGCGGCATATCAATTAAACCGAACTGCCCAGCGCGTCTTTCAGGCGGTTCTGGATGAATACCAGAGAACGCCGATGAAGTCGGGGTTTGCTGAAAGCGTCACGCTTTATTGGTTCGATGGGGGAATTAGTGGCCGCACCATAGGCATGTCAGAAAAAACCTTCCAGCGTGGATTAAAAGACCTTCTCACTAATGGTTTCATTTACCCGAAAATACCTAATATTTTTTGGGTAAATCCATCTCTTTTTTTCAAAGGTTCACGCGTAATTTTCATGAGAGAGTACCGGAGAAAATCCAAAGAAGCCGCGGAAAAAGACACTCGAACACTCGATATTTTCGAGACGGCCACCTGAACCTAATTTTCATCTTTCCAATCCGCGCCCACGGTTTTTAAGT
>DYMK01000104.1 GCA_020721585.1 Sulfuricurvum sp. | reverse complement strand
AAAGATAATTTAAATTGATTCTAAAACCTTATTGCTGATAAATTAACGCTGCCTTCAAGCCTGAAGGTGGATGGTTTAATTAGCAAAAATGGAGAGAGTCATGAATGCGATGATTAGAGCGTTAGTTCTCGGTGTGGTTTTAATGCTGGGTATGTCTTCTGCTTATGCGGTTGAAAAGATGGACTTAAATACGGCAACCACCGAGCAGTTGCAGTCGGTCAAGGGCATTGGTCCAAAGTTGGCTCAATCAATTGAAGAGTACCGTAAAACGCATCAAGGGTTTAAGTCGGTGGAAGAACTCAAAGACGTCAAAGGGATTGGCGATAAAAACTTTATAACGTTTAAAGAGCACTTTTCGGTAGAGCCGGCTAAATCTGCGGCACCGTCTAAAAAATAACAAATTTTTGGCCTGCCTTTGGGCAGGTTTTAGGAGTGCTTAGTGCTTGGCGCCGATATTTTAATTACCGTTAATGGCGAGCTGACGGCCATTCCGCCCAACTGTTCCGTTTCCGACCTTTTGGATCTTTTGTCGCTCAAAAACCAGCGGCTTGCCGTTGAGCTAAATGGTGAAATTCTTTCCCGCACTCAATTTTTATCTCAAATTCTTAACGTTGATGATCGCCTTGAGCTCGTTCAGGCCATTGGCGGCGGGTGACCGCATTGTGCATTTTTCGCCTTAATCGCCGCCGGTCTTGGTGTGGTGTATTATTATTGTCACGCAATGTTCGATATGTCGGGTAACGTGGGGTTATAGGCTGGCTTTTGCCCCAATCTTGTCATAACTTCCTTTTTTAGATTGTTTTAGCTGATTTGTGAGGCTCTATAATGTCGATGGATGATCGGGACGGTTTTATTTGGTATGACGGCGAAATGGTTGAGTGGCGCGCAGCGCAAACCCACGTATTAACGCATAGCTTGCACTATGGCATGGGTTGCTTTGAGGGTGTTCGTGCTTATAAAACCGATCGCGGTACGGCGATTTTCCGCTTAGAGGATCATACGCGTCGTCTGGCTAATTCCGCTAAAATCCTCGGCATGTCGATGCCTTATACCGAAAGCGTGATCAATGAGGCTCACCGTGCGGTGATTCGCGC
>DYMK01000103.1 GCA_020721585.1 Sulfuricurvum sp. | reverse complement strand
ATTTTGAAAATCTTGGCTTGCTAGATGATGCCAAGCTTGAGTTGTCGGATTTGACAGTTATTTGCGGTCTTAATAACACAGGAAAGACCTATGTTACCTATGCCACCTACGCCCTGCTTTCTGGCTGGCGTCGGTTGGTGGAGTGGGATATTTCGCCTACTAATAAGCGTGCCTTGCAGGAAAATGGCATATTAAAGGTGGATTTACAGAAAGAGTTTGTCGAAAAATGGGATCAAGTCCGTATTGATACTGCTGCAAAATGGAAGGATTTTTTGCCGTTTGCCCTTGCAGCTCCGACAGAACGCTTTGCTGAAACCAAATTGTCTTTTGATTTTCCCATTACATCGGTATGGATTGAGCAAGGTTTTGAGTCCGAAAGTACTAGCGAACAAGGAAAGATTATTTTCACTGCCAAAAAGCCGGAGGGTAGTTCGGAAATAGAAATCGTTGCCTTGCGTGAAACGTACGACACGACCTGGCCACAATTCGCACTGGAAGATTTTGTTCGTCAAGTCATGCTGGATGCGGTTTTGGGGCCATTTCTGCCAAACGTTTTCATGGCCAGCGCAGAACGCACGGGTGCCGCCATTTTCAAGGACGAATTGAATCTAACTAAAAACAAGATTGTTGGCTTGCTTTCTCAACTTGAAAAAGACAAGGCGCAACATATCACCCCCACAGCCCTGTTCGATGCAGTTTACAAGCGCGGCTATGCCTTGCCGGTGGATGACAACGTGCGATTCGTCAATCGGTTGCAAGCACTAGAGGACAGTAGGGGAAAATTGATTGCACGACACCCGGAGTTGCGTGACGACTTTCGAGACATTACCGGCGGTGAATACGTCACCAATAAAGACGGCAACACACATTTCATTCCCAGCGGTGCTAAGCGTGGAACCAAGCTTGCCCTGACCGAAGCTTCCAGTGCGGTGCGCTCATTGCTGGTGCTGTGGTATTGGCTCAATGGACTCGCCGCAAAGGGCGATTTTTTGATGATCGACGAACCGGAATTAAACCTTCACCCAGTCAATCAAAGAAAAATGGCGCGCTTCCTTGTCAAATTAGTCAATCTTGGGGTCAAGGTATTTGTCACTACTCATAGTGATTA
>DYMK01000102.1 GCA_020721585.1 Sulfuricurvum sp. | reverse complement strand
ATTAAAGTAGGAGACAAAGTTAAATAAAATAATTATATAACTTTGTCGTCCTCTCACACCACCGTATGTACTTACGTGTACGGCGGTTTCCTTAAAGTGGATTACGATACAAACGTTGGTAGTTTAAGGTAAGGCTGTAAAACCCTTGTGCTAAAAACCATTTGTTATTCATACCTATATTAAGTGCGGGACTGTTGGATAAGCGCCACCAGCCTTTGCCACTCAAAGCCGTTCGCCAACACAAGGTCTTTTCTACTCCCAATTTAGTAAGAAATCTGACTATTCCTATGGCTCGTTTGCATTGTTTTAATCTAAAACTTTTGAGCCGTCGGCGTAGCCAGCCTTCTATCGCTGTGAGTTTACTTTTCATTTGTGCCAGTTTGAAGTATTGAAGCCATCCTTGCAGAACTGTTTTGAGTTCTTTCAGAATTTGCTCTAAATTGACCCCTCTGTTACGTTGGGTTATCTTTTTGAGCTTTTCTTTTAGCCGCTGTTCACTTGTTTCGCTTAACCTTAAATTTCCCCAGATTGTTAAACTATAACCTAAAAAGCTCATCTTATTGTAGGGTTTTACACTACTCTTTTCTCGATTTACTTTTAGTTTCATCTTGTTTTCTATGAATTGTATTATGCTTGCCTGCACTCGTTCTGCACTCATTTGACTGCTTACGAATATTTGTACATCGTCGGCATAACGTACAAAACTTAATCCTCTTCGGCTTAACTCTTGGTCTAATTCATCTAAAACAATATTGGATAATAGTGGACTTAATGGGCTACCTTGTGGCGTGCCTTTTATGCGTTGTTCTTCTAAACCTCCTTGTAATATGTTGGTTTTTAGTATTTTGAATATGAGTTTAAGCAGTCGCTTATCTCCTATTCTTGTACTCAACATCCACATTAGGCGATGATGATTTACTTCATCGAAGAATTTCGCTAAGTCCAAATCTACAATAATCTTCTTCCCCGTGTTTACGATTTCTCGTGTTCTTTGCAATGCTCCGTGAGCACTGCGGTTTGGACGGAAGCCATAACTGTGGGGTGAAAATTTGGGGTCAAATATCGGTTGTAGAACTTGGCTAATGGCTTGTTGTACTACTCGGTCTTTGACTGTGGGAATTCCTAATTGTCGGAATCCTCCTTTGGG
>DYMK01000101.1 GCA_020721585.1 Sulfuricurvum sp. | reverse complement strand
ATCATGAAAAAAATTTTAATGCTCACCACGCTATTCTTTTTAACTTTTTCAATTT
This sequence comes from Sulfuricurvum sp., assembly GCA_020721585.1. Taxonomy (GTDB): domain Bacteria; phylum Campylobacterota; class Campylobacteria; order Campylobacterales; family Sulfurimonadaceae; genus Sulfuricurvum. Next base: position 1,105 of record DYMK01000101.1, on the reverse strand, counting down.
CAATGGAAGCTCAATTTTTAGAAAAATTAGCTAAAAAAGCCGAAGAAAAAGCCAAACGCGAAGCCGAAGAACGCTCTCAAAGACGAGTAGAAAAAGGGATTGACAAAGTATATGATGCCGCCGAAGAAGGCATCGATGAATCTGTAAAAGGCGATGAAAATAAAAAGGACAAAAAAAACAAAAATGAAGAAAATTCAGAAGAATCAGACCAAGGAACAGAAAATACAACTGCTGATAAATCTAAAAACCAAACGCCCGGATTTCAATCCTATTCCAAATTTGATTTTGTTCCGGGGGAGAAAGTCATCTTCTTTGACGATTTTACTGACGGAAATATCGGTGATTTTCCAGTTCTTTGGAATACAACTGGTTCAGGAGAAATAGTTACAAACAATCTTTTTGAGGGCAGATGGTTCAACCTCACCAATGGTGACGAAGCCACGGTTTTAGACCAACCTGTCACCCTACCTGAAAATTACACCATTGAGTTTGATGTTGTTCCGCAAAAAGATCAGGATGATGGAAATAATGTTGCATGGTCATTTAATGTGCTGAGCACTTCTAAACCCAAGGATATTGACTATGGTTTAGCCCGCCCTGGAGATGCTGCTATTCGATTCGATTTTGCATACAATACTCACTACATTTCGTATTATCGTGATGGGTCTCCCGATCTCAGTGGTAATACCGATAAAATGAGGTTGTTAGCCGATAAAAAATACAAAATATCTGTTTGGGTGCAAAAAGAACGTATTCGACTTTATGTTGATCAAACCAAAGTTTTTGACCTTCCCAAAGCAATGTCAAAAAACTATAAATACAATATGGTCCGGTTCGACAGGGGAACAACCATGTTTACCAATTTCAGGATAGCAACCGGGCTTCCCGATATGCGTAGCAAACTCATCACCGAAGGCAAACTCGTTTCTTACGGAATCTATTTTGATGTCAATAAAGACATCGTAAAACCGGAATCTTATGGAACATTGAAAGAAATTGCCGCCGTTTTGAATGAAAATCCCGATGTAAAAGTGAAGATTGTAGGACACACCGATGCTGATGGTTCTGATACTTCTAATTTGGATTTGTCCAAACGTCGCGGTGC
>DYMK01000100.1 GCA_020721585.1 Sulfuricurvum sp. | reverse complement strand
GGTCCTTGAACTCTTCAGGTACGAACTTAAGCGCATACCCATCGTTCTTCACTGCTTCAAGACACATCTCCTTGGTCTTGAGCTCCTCAGGAACGTACCCGAGACTGTTGGTGTTTGTGGTTTTTACGTTCACGATATCTCTCCTTTAGAGATTTGTTTTTATAATCAGTTCGAGATTGTGAGATCTCAATAGATAATTGATTGTGTATTATATCTAGATGTTGAACTTCGCTTTCAGTTCGTCAGGAACGAACTCAATGGACTCTCCATTCTTCTTCACCGCTTCAAGACACATCTCCTTGGTCTTGAGTTCCTCCGGAACGAACTCAAGGACATATCCATTCCTCTTCACTGCCTCAAGACACACTTCTAGTGTCTTGAGTCCCTCAGGTACGAACTCAAGCGCTGTCCCATCATTTTTCACCGCCTCAAGGCATACTTCTGGAGTCTTGAGTTCCTCTGGAATATACTCAAGTGCGATCCCATAGTTCGTTACTGCCTCGACGCACACTTCTTGAGTCTTGAGTTCGTCAGGCACGTATTTGAGAGCATATCCCTGGTTCTTCACTGCCTTGAGGCAGATTTCTTGAGTTATGAATTCTTCAAGGACGTATCTGAGGGCGTATCCATGACTCTTCACTGCCTCAAGACACATTTCCTTAGTCTTGAGTTCCTCAGGGACATACCCGAGACCGTATCCATGACGCTTCACTGCCTCAAGACACAATTCCTTAGTCTTGAGTTCCTCAGGAACGTATCTGAGTGCGTATCCATGACTCTTAGCTGCCTCAAGACATACTTCTTTAGTCTTGAGTCCCTCAGGGACGTCCCTGAGTGCACATCCATGACTCTTCACTGCCTCAAGGCACAGCTCACGGGACTTGAGAGTTTCTGGGACAAATTCAAGGGAGGATCCAAAGTTCCTCACCGCCGCGTTGCACACTTCGGTTGTTTTAAACTTCTCAGACACGAATGCGAGAGCGTATCCACTGACCTTCACGACCTCAAGACACGACTCCAAATTCATAAACTCTTCAGACTCGAAGTCAACTCCATCGGAGCTTGTGATCGTTACGTTCATGACATTCTCCTACCATTTTGACAGACAACTGGTCTGTCAGCAGGTGAGTCAAATCGACTAATCTCATTAAAGTAATGTACAGT
>DYMK01000099.1 GCA_020721585.1 Sulfuricurvum sp. | reverse complement strand
GTAAATTTTACTTGGTGATTCATAATTTAGTGATTGGTGGAGTCTTACGTTGTTATAAAACTCGAAGTATTCATTTAATCCTTTGTGCAATTCTAATCCATTCTCGTAAACATTCAGATAGACGTTCTCGTACTTAACACTTTTCCAAAGCCGCTCAATGAAAATATTGTCTAAAGCCCGACCTTTTCCATCCATCGAAATTCGTATTTCATGGGATTTTAAAGCATCAATAAAGACCTCACTGGTAAATTGGCTTCCCTGATCGGTGTTGAAAATTTCAGGTTTCCCGTGTTTTTGTATGGCTGCCTGCAATACTTCGGTACACCATTCTGCGGTCATACTGTTGGATACAGACCAACCAACCACATATCTGCTATGCAGGTCAATGATAGCTGCCAAGTACATAAATCCATTCCGCATCGGTATATATGTAATATCCATTGCCCAAACCTGATTCAATCTTTCAATCTTTAATCCTCTTAACAAATATGGATACTTGTAATCCGTTTTCTTTGAGATCGTGGTGCGTGGTTCCCGGAAAATAGTTCGCCAATGCATGAGTTTCATCAAACGCCTTACCCGTTTGCCATTCACATGAAAGCCCTCAGCATTGAGCATGGCAGTTAGTCGTAACACTCCATAAAACGGGGTCTTGAAGTATTGCTTATCTAAAATGCTCATGATGTCCAAATTCATTTCTGATTCTGGTAACGCGCTGTAATACAAACTACTTCGTTGAATAGTCAGTAAGTCACATTGCTCAACAATGCTTAATTTCGGGTAATTACTCTCAATCATATTTAATCTTTCAGCCCTGGATATCATTGTAGCTTTTTTTTTAGAAAATCGTTTTGTACTTGCAGCTTTCCTATTTGAGCATACAGTTGTTGGACATCTACATCGTTTTCCTTGTCTTTTGGCTTATCGGATGAAAATAGTGCGGGAAAATTACTCATTGCCTGAGTTTTCCACAGCGAGATTTGTGTCGGTTGCAGCTCGTACTTCTTTGCTAAACTTTCTAAGGTTTCCCTCTCTTTTAGAGCTTCCAGAACCACTTTGGTCTTAAACTCTTTACTGAATTTTCTTCTGGTTGTTGTCATGCTAGTAAATTTATAAAGTTAATACTTTATATCTTAACTATCTGTCCAGTTTTTGGGGAGTATTATA
>DYMK01000098.1 GCA_020721585.1 Sulfuricurvum sp. | reverse complement strand
GAGTTTCGAGATACTGACCATGCAGCTGCTCTTTTTGAACTCAAAGAGTTGGGAAATATCTATACTAGACTTATGAATCCAACAACCGATGTTTTTGAAAAACGCTTTTGTGCTTTAGAACATGGTAGTGGTGCTGTTGGAACTGCTTCAGGGATGAGTGCCATTTTTTACGCCATTGCCAATGTTGCCGAAGCAGGAGACAATATCTTAGTAGCAAGACAAGTTTATGGGGGAACTTCTACACTCACAGCACACACCATCAAACGATTTGGGATAGAGACACGAACCTTTGATGTACATGATACACAAGAGTTAGAATCCTTGATTGATGAAAAAACGAAACTTATCTTATTTGAAAGCATTACCAATCCTAGCATTGATGTTGCTGATTTTGAAGCGATTGTAAAAGTTGGAGATACTTATAATATTTTGACTTGCGTTGACAATACCGTGGCAACACCTATTTTATGTAAACCTCTTGATTTTGGGTGTGATATAGTAGTTCATAGTACAAGCAAATATACCACAGGACAAGGCTTAGCTTTGGGTGGAATCATCATTGAGAGAGAAAATTTGGTAGAAAAAATCAAAAATAATCCACGATACTACCACTTCAACGAGCCAGACGAGAGCTATCATGGACTTATCTACTCTTCACTTCCATTGCCACTTTTTACGCTTCGTGTTAGATTGGCTCTTTTGAGAGATTTAGGTGCAACGCCTAGCCCTTTTAACTCATGGCTTTACATTCAAGGAATAGAAACTCTTCCTCTTCGTATGAAACAACACTCCTCAAGTGCATTAGCCATCGCTCGATTTTTAGAGTCACATCCAAAAGTTTTAAAGGTTAATTATGCAGGACTTGAATCCAATAAAAATTATCCAATGGCTCAAAAATACCTTCCAAATGGACAAAGTGGACTTCTTAGTTTTGAGGTTGAGAGTTTAGAGATGGCTAAAAAGATAGCTGATAGCACAAAGTTATTTGCTCTAGTGGTCAATATCGGAGATAGTAAATCAATCATAACACATCCAGCAAGTACAACTCATCAGCAACTTAGCATTGATGAACTCCAAGCGTGTGGCGTACCTGTTGGACTTATTCGCCTTAGTGTCGGACTTGAAGATAGTGATGATTTGATAGAGGATTTGAAAATAGCTTTAGGATAAA
>DYMK01000097.1 GCA_020721585.1 Sulfuricurvum sp. | reverse complement strand
GATAAAAGCTATATAAGTGAAGAAGAGCTAAAAAATCTAAATATTGCAGTCAATACATCATTGAAAATCTCTGCGGGAGTTGCTTCTGGGACAGTAGCTGGAGTTTTAAGTGGAATGGGTGCTTATGGTACTGTAGGTATGTTAGCATCAGCTTCAACAGGTACGGCAATTAGTACTCTTAGTGGTGCAGCTGCTACTAATGCAACACTTGCTTGGCTTGGAGGTGGCTCATTAGCTACAGGCGGATTGGGTATAGCAGGTGGAACGATGATACTTGGGGGATTGGTAGCTGGACCACTTCTTGCTGTTGGTGGAATGTTTTTGGACTCCCGTGCAGAGGAGAACCTTACACAAGCCTACGAAGTTAGACGTGAAGCAGACAAAGCCGTTGAAAGTATGCATCTCATCTCCACAGGTCTTGATGGCATTGTTGCTAGAGTAAGCGAGATTGAAGGTGTACTTTATAAGACTATGGAGCGATTTAATAATGTAAAAGATACTCTACCCGCATCCTATTGCAAAGAAAAAGACTTTAAAGTACTGCTCATGCTTGGCAAAACACTCAAAAATCTTTTGGATATTCCTGTCCTTAACGAAGAGGGGCAAGCCAATACCAATATGACAACCAGAATCAATCAAGTACTTCATCTAGGATAATATCATGGCAGGTAAAGGTACTATAATAAATATTCCAAAGCCATCTCCATTGCAGTTGGCAGATGCGTACAAAATGTTCATTGATGCTTATAAAGAAAATCAACAAGTTGCTGAAATAGAAAAAACAAAAAGAGTAGCAATAGAGGCTCACAAAGAGGTAGAGCTACAAAGACTTAAAAACCAACGAGAACTATTGGAAACCTACTTTAGAAATATTTTTAGCGAACGCCAAATCGTAATTGCTGAAATGTTTGATAGACTTGATAAAGGTATTGATAGTAATAATTTCGATCTCATTCAACAAAGCCTTGGTGCAATTGTGGCGATTGCTCAGGAGTCGCCCTTAAAAGGAGTGCAAAATCTTTTGCGAGATTATGACAATTCCGATGTAGATGAGTTGGTGATTTAATAAATTAAGAGTTAAAATCTGCGAATGTGAATAAAAAGTGATTTTTTTGTCTAAGGTGTTATATCTTTCCCAATCTCACCCTATTTGCTCCGAAATGTATAAAAAATGGGATTATA
>DYMK01000096.1 GCA_020721585.1 Sulfuricurvum sp. | reverse complement strand
ATCCTGCACTATACCCTGAATTAGCTAATGTTATACCTGTATCTTCAGAATCACTCCAAGCTACATTAAATAACCCCACTCCTGCAGATAGTGATAACTTCGGATGGAGTGTATCTATATCAGGTGATTATGCTATAGTAGGTGCACGTCTGGATGATACAGGTGCTGATAACGCAGGTAGTGCTTATATCTACGTAAGGAGTGGTACTACATGGTCACTCCAATCTACATTAAATAACCCCACTCTTGAAGCTTATGATAACTTCGGTCATAGTGTAGCTATATCAGGTGATTATGCTATAGTAGGTGCACCTGCTAGTGACGCAGGTAATGCTTATATCTATGTAAGGAGTGGTACGACATGGTCACTCCAATCTACATTAAATAACCCCACTACTGTAGCTGGCGATGAATTCGGTCATAGTGTAGCTATATCGGGTGATTACGCTATAGTAGGTGCGTTTCTGGATGATACAGGTGCTGAGAACGCAGGTAGTGCTTATATCTATGTAAGGAGTGGTACTACATGGTCACTCCAATCTACATTAAATAACCCTGCTCCTGCATATGGTGATCTCTTCGGTAATGATGTAGCTATATCAGGCGATTATGCTATAGTAGGCGCGAATAGTGATGATACAAGTGTTAGTAATTCAGGTAGCGCTTATATCTATGCAAGGAGTGGTACGACATGGTCACTCCAATCTATATTAAATAACCCCACTCCTGCAGCTAGTGACCGCTTCGGTCATAGTGTATCTATATCAGGTGATTATGCTATAGTAGGTGCATATGGCGATGATACAGGTGCTGATAACGCAGGTAGTGCTTATATCTACGTAAGGAGTGGCACTACATGGTCACTCCAATCTACATTAAATAACCCCACTCTTGAAGCTTATGATAACTTCGGTGTTAGTGTAGCTATATCCGGCGATTACGCTATAGTAGGTGCGCAATATGCTAACACAGGTGCTGATGCCGCAGGTAAAGCTTATATCTATGCAAGGAGTGGCACTACATGGTCACTCCAAACTACATTAAATAACCCCACTCCTATAGATAATGAGCTGTTCGGATTTAGTGTAGCTATATCAGGAGCTTATGCTATAGTAGGTGCACTTTATGATGATACGGATGCTACTTACACAGGTAGTGCTTATATCTATGAAGTATCTCCTCCTAATAAAATTGTATTAAACCCGTTACCTTCTTTAGCAGAACATAAAACTA
>DYMK01000095.1 GCA_020721585.1 Sulfuricurvum sp. | reverse complement strand
TCAATGTCGATTTTCCCACATGGATGATCGACTCATTGGATCGAGAAGCGGGAAGACTAGGCGTAACCCGCCAATCCATCATTAAAGTGTGGCTCGCCGAACGCCTTGAAAGCACCGCCGCCAACACCCCACCACCGCAAGCACGCCGCTGAACGCCAGCAATCCATAAGGCGCTCTGTTACTCTGCCCGGGGCTGTTCTCCCCCGCCCCGACTTAACCCCATGATCGCCGTCGGCTAGATTGGGAAGGGTGCTGGAACCAATCGAGTCTGACCCCGTTGGTTTTTCATACGCATAATGAACATCTCGCGTCACATTGGAGAGCATCATGGAAAGTCAGATTAAAATTGTAGACAAGCTAATCGAGGAAGGTGAGAGCTTTACTTTTGAAAACTTTTGCTTTTCAAAGCCAGATAGCAGGGGACGTTATGGCGGGTCAGATACACCCGAATGGAGTACATTCAAAATCAGAGCGCAAAACATTGTTGAAAAACTCCTAGCCACCAACTCACCTGCAATGACATTGGTAGCCGAGGGGGTTTTAACGAGAACAGAAGGTTATGGTTCTGAGAAATTCGACTTTGCCAAAAGCAATCTTATAGAAGCTTTAAAAATATTAAAATCAACATTAGCTGATGACGTTTTTGGAGAGATCAGACAAGAAGCCAGCTCGGCCAAATCCGCCTCATTGTCCAATAAAATATTTGTAGTACATGGCCATGACCAGTCACTTAAAACAGATGTCGAGCGCTTTTTACATGAAGTTGGGCTAACCCCTGTAGTACTTCATCGAGAAGCTGATGAAGGTGCGACCATTATCGAAAAATTTGAAAAACACAGTGATGTTGGCTTTGCATTTATTCTCTTAACGCCTGACGAAATAAGCTACACCGCAGATCAAATTAATACTGCTGATTCAGAGAGAGAAATCGAGTATAGAGCAAGGCCAAATGTTATTTTTGAGTTTGGGTATTTTGTTGCAAAGCTTGGAAGAAATCGAGTTTGCTGCTTGCATAAAGGTGATGTAGTTGTGCCGAGTGATTTAAGCGGATTAATTTACAAAAAAGTTGGCGAGTCGCTTGATACCCAAGCATACGCAATAATAAAAGAGCTGAAGTCAGCAGGCTACAAAATAAACTTATAAATGCACATAACCAATCAATGGGGTCAGACTCGATTGATTTGATCGTTCCCACGCTCCCGCGTGGGAACGCATTCTGTGCCGCTCCAGCGGCAT
>DYMK01000094.1 GCA_020721585.1 Sulfuricurvum sp. | reverse complement strand
TATGTTTCATCTCAAATTTGAACGTTCCAATAGCGTGTTCGACTTTAGCTCTTACTTTTGAGATTGGTTTTTGGTTTTCACGGTGAATGTGCTTTTCTTCATCACTCATTCCTTTGGTCTCTTTTTGACAAATCTTATTGACAACCTTTTTCTCTTCTAACATGGTGTCAATCTCTTTGGAAGCATACGCTTTGTCAGCGTATGTTGCGTCAGCATTTAAGGTGTCGATAAACCCCTCAAGGGTTGCACTCTCTGGGGTATTGGCAAAGGTTGTTGTTACATCAGCAATAAGTCCTGAAGTGGCATCAACGGCAACATGGTGTTTGTAGCCTGTAATATACTCTACTTTTGAACTGTGTTTACCGGTACGGACCTCTTTGTCGTGTCTGTCTTTATGGTTATAGCTGTCTTTTTCATGATTGATAATGTCCCTAGATGTTTCTAGCTCTTTGGAGTCAACAGCGTGTTTCTCATCAATCTCACTGTTTTTAAGGGTACGTGAGTTGTGTTCTTTTTTCTTGAGCAGGTGTGAGATCTTTTTGCTTGAGGGTTTAGGTTTGGCTAACTCTATTTGAATCTCTTCATCGATCTTGGCATTAAGCGCATCAATCTTTTTAGCCTTTTCACTTCGTTCATCTTTGCTTGCTTTGGTGATGGAGATATTGTCTGATTGTATGAGTGTGGCATCCACGATGATAGTTCTGCCTGAACGGAACATCAGTCCCTTGTCTTCTAGTTGTTTATTGACGCTATTGAAGAGTTCATCATACAGTTTATTCGCCATCAATGATTGTCTAAATCGTCCAATCGTAGAGGCATCAGGAGAGGAGTCATCAAGACTAAGGCCCGTAAAGCTCATATATAAGATATTGGTCTTTACTGCTAGCTCTGCTTCTTCATCACTCAATGCATAAAACTTTTGAAGCAGAAGTATCTTGAACATAATCAAAGAATCGTAGGCTTTATTACCACAGCTGTTTTTAGTACCAATGCCATTTTTAGAAAGTATGGGGCGTAATTTCTTAAAATCAACAATACTCTCTATCTCTTTGAGAAAGGAAGTAACATTCTCAAGACGTTTGTCGACACTTAAATCACTAAAAGAACCCATACTCTCACGAAATGCCATTTTTACCCTCGAATGCAGAAGAATTTAGATGAGAAATTGTACCCTGAAAGTGCTTTTAATGCCGTTAAATTGGGAGTTTATGGGAGTGTTTTTGTGATTTAGTTGTGCGGTGGGCTC
>DYMK01000021.1 GCA_020721585.1 Sulfuricurvum sp. | reverse complement strand
AGACAAAGATGACATTGACAGAATCATTGATGAAGTTAAGCATACGCATGGGTGTCAAATTGTCGCTAATGGTTTAATGGCAACGTTAAAATATTATTTTAGGCTTATTAATAATCTTGAAGAATTTATCTCTCTGTACTCACAACTCATCGAGCAGGATAAAGAACTTAAAAATATTCATAAAGAAACATGGAATAATCTTTTGATGGAGCTGGAAAATGGCATATAAATTTATTGACCTTTTTGCAGGGATTGGTGGTTTTCGACAAGGTTTTGAAGCATTGGGATTTGAATGCGTCTTTAGTAGCGAAATAGACCCTCATGCTAAAGAGATGTATAGTCAAAATTTTGGTGAATTACCTTATGGTGATATTAGGGAAGTTGATGAGACACTCATACCGAATCATGATATTTTATTAGCGGGATTTCCGTGTCAACCCTTTAGTATAGCAGGAGACAAAAAAGGATTTGACGATACTCGAGGAACGCTATTTTTCGATATTGTTAGAATTTTAAAAGCTAAACAACCCCAAGTTGTGGTACTTGAGAATGTAAAACATTTTAAAAATCATGATGGTGGTAAAACGATTAAAGTCATTTTGGCGACATTGCATGAGCTTGGATATACGACTAATTGGGACGTTTTAAACGCTAAAGATTTTGGGGTACCCCAAAACAGAGAACGGACTATTATTGTAGGATCACGCAGGGGGGTTCCCTTTAACTTTAAAAAATTGACCAAAAAATCACCCGTAGCCATTAAAGATATTCTTGAAGAAGAGGGAGATTTTGAATATTTGGATGAGAGCGAGTATACCCTTATTGAGCATCCAAAAAAACAACCCTCAGGGCTTATTTTTTGTGGGTACCGCAATAAAAATATTCGTATTAATGGTACGCGAGAAAACACAAAACATCTCTCCCGAGTCCATAAACAACCTAACCGCATTTATGATGCTAATGGTACCCATCCTACCATCGCGTCTCAAGAATCAGCAGGACGATATTTTATTTACCATAACCAAAGAGTCCGAAAATTAACCCTCAAAGAGTGTTTTAGATTAATGGGATTCAAAGATGATTTTAAATTAATGGGTTCAAAATCAAATCTTTACAATCGTATTGGTAATTCTGTTGTCGTGCCGATGATGGAAATGATTGCTAAAGAGGTTAAATGTCAACTTTTAGACAATGCTGTTTCCCATTATGTTCCAATTTCATTATTTGATTATCTCTATGTTTCTCACAAAGCAAACTATTGAGTCTTTTAATTGAGAGAACAATCCTATAAAAGAGGTGGCTATGAAAAACTCCCGTACAAAATTGGTTTTCGGGGAAGAGGTTTTTGAGACGTTTCAAAACGCGAAAATTCTCCTCCTTGGCGTGGGGGGCGTGGGGAGTTTTTGTTTGGATTGTTTGTACCGTTGTGGCGTTCGTGATATTACGATTGTCGATTGTGACCGATACGATGTGAGCAATCAAAACCGTCAAATGCACTCGCAAGATCATGAGGGGGAGCTTAAAGTTCACGCCCTTCAAACCCATTATCCCGAAGTGATCGCCCTTGCGGACAAAATTACCCCTGAGTGGGTGGAGGCGTTTGATTTTGAACCGTACGATTTGGTCTTGGATGCTATCGATGATATGTGGGCAAAAATTGCCATTATCCAAAAATGTTACCCAAAACTCATCAGTTCGGTAGGATCGGCCAAACGGCTTGACCCCACCAAAATTGAGATTCGTCCGTTGAAAAAGACTGAAGGTGACCCATTTGCCTCGAAGCTGCGGTATGAGTTGCGCAAACGGCAGTTTAAAGGGGATTTTCCGTGCATTTGCAGCAGTGAACTCCCTGTGAGCAAAGAAAAAGGGAGTTTTGTGGGGGTTACGGGGGCATTTGGATTGACGATGTGTTCCTTGGCATTGCGTCGTGTGGGAGAAAAAAAGGGAAAAATGCCCAAGGATCATCCCAAGAGCGAACAAACTGGTATATAATAAAAATTCAAATAACACAAAGGAAAGATTATGGTCAAATTAGTGACAGCGTCATTGGTAGCACTCGCCATTTTAACGGGATGTTCGGACAAAAAAGATCAAAATGCCTCCCCCGTAGCCGAACAAAATACCACGGAAGTGAGTAGTACTGTTCCCCAAACAACTGCGACGATGGCAGTCGATACCAACAGTGCGGTTGTAGAAACGAATGCAACGATGGTTAAACCCACGATTCCCACGGGAAGTAAACTCTCTCAAATCTTTACCCCTACCATGTTGGGTTCCACCGTTCAATACCTTGAACAAGTAACAGGGGTAGCCAAAAACAGCTCCAAAGGATCAAAAACGTACCTCGTTCAGGGGTGTGAGGTGACCGCTGGGATATCCGCAGGAGCGGTAAAATCCCTTAGTCTCAAAGTCAGTGATAAATGCAGTTTTGATCTCAATGCGTTTTTAGCCAATGGGATGAATGGCACCTTCCCTCCGGTAAATAAAATGACGTTTGGTCAATTTGATACGGTCACAGGGGGAAAAGGACGCTATACGGCGGATTGTTTGTGGTTGTGTGGCAATGGGTATACCCAATCGGCATTTGAAAAATTAGCAGGGTCACGTATGAATGGATTTACCGATGTGATCTTGGGGGTTACCTTAACCGCTAATGACGCGTTGGATGCCTCTTCGAGCTGGAAAGATGTGATGATGCCCAAAGAGGGTGAAGATTGGGTCGTTGATGCCAAATTTAATTGCACCAATAAATACAACGCCGATGCTCAAAAAGCGTTTCAAGCGATCAAGATCACCTCGATTACCATCGGTAATGGTCTCAAAGATGGTTCGGATAAATGTACGCCGTAAGCTAAAGTGGTAATCCTTGCCAATCCCTCACGTGTTAGGTAGCAATTCTATTATTTTTAGTGCCTAACACGTGTAGCTGGATCAGGTTTTTTGCCTTTTTTCCCTCTCACCTTGAACTTGGGCGAATTCGCCTTGCTTTTGCGTCTTACGTTTTTTGTTTACTTTTGATACAATGTTTACGATAATTTAATGATTAAATAAAGAAGAAAAATGAACACACTAACGCAAACTACCCTTTTTATGAAGCTTACAAATCTTAAATGTACTTTAAAAGAGCGTTTTGGAATCAATAGTATTGCAGTGTTTGGTAGTTTCGCGAGATCTGAGGAAAATGACAACAGTGATATAGACATCGTTGTATTAAACATGGATAAAAAAAATGCTTTTATGATTCTAAAAGCGCAACAATTTTTAGAAGAAAATTTAGGTAAAAAAGTGGACTTAGGTCTTTATGATGCCATTAGACCTTTTATCAAAAAAAGAATCGAAAAAGAGTTACGGTATGTCTAATCGGATTAATGAGTTATTTTTGTTTGATATTTTAGTTGCTATTGTAAAGATTGAACAAGTTTCAAGTGATTTTGAATATGCAGAACAGCTAAAACACCACTTTATGGCATGGGACAGCGTAATAAGAGAGTTTGAAATTATTGGTGAAGCTGCGAATATTTTGATCAAAAATAAAGTTTTAACTCAGGAAAATCAAATCGTTGTTGATTTTAGAAATATTTTGATTCATCATTATTTTGGGATAGATGCAGAAGAAGTTTGGGACGTGATTCATAATGATTTAAAATCCTTTAAATTTGTTATTTTAGATGCTATCAAAAAAATTGAAGCCACCTTAAAAGAAGAACTTTTGGGTGATATTATTGATGAAAATAACCACTTAAATTTCATCGTACAGGTTTTAAATCAACTCAAAGAAGAGTGTTAGCTGACTTATTTTGAACACTCCTTTTGAAGTAAAGCCTTCGCCCCTTTATAAATGGGTTCATCGATAAAGCCATACCGCTCATCCACAAATCCACTAATCCCTCGTTGTGCGTGTTCCTCAAAAAGGCAAATAATCTCACGTGCGCGATCACGTTGTTCTTGAGTGTACCCAAAATGGTGATGAATAGCGGTCGTTTGCAGTGGAGTGATGCACCCTTTGGCGGTAAATCCAAGTTGATGTTCCAACGCTAACCAACGATCAAATACGGCATGATTTTTATGCTCTTGATAGACAAAGGAGACAGGTTTCACCCCACATGCCTGCGCGGTGATCAAAAAATGGGAAAGGAGATAGTGTGCGGTGGGATTATCAGGGGTAAAAAGGGTTTGGGGCATTCCAAAATCGGCAAAAAGATCCAACACTCCCAGATAATAGGCACGTACACGGGGGGAAACGTTTAAGTGCGCTAGGGCTAACCATGCCTCTTTGGTCTCGATGGAGAGGTGAAGCTCAATCCCCTCATCTATGAGTTCCAAAGCACGCTGTACCTCTTGAATGGTTTTGATTTTGGGGATTCGGATGGCATCGGGCATAAAAGGATTGAGATACGCTATCTCTTGAATTCCCCCCTCATCCAGTGGATTAATCCGAACCACCATTTTTTGAGCGGTATGGGGATACGAAGCCAAAGTAAACGCGCTTAACACCAATGCAAAAGGTTTTAACGCAGGACTCACCCCATCTTCGAGATTGAGGATAATACATTCGGCTTCAAGGGTAGGAATTTTGGTAAGATGGTGAAGATTTTGCGCTGAAATCATCAACGCACTGCGAAAACTCAAGGAACGATTTTGGTGTCGCTTCACGGGAGTCGCGTAGGCTTTTAACCCCTCAAGATCCTCCGTCTCAAGGAACTTTTTTAGCAGGTTTAGGTTTTGCAGTGGCATCTGAATCCTTTTTTTCTTCGTGATGGAGGTAATAGTAGAGGATTTGAATTTCCCCTTTGGTGAGGTAGTAGTGGGGCATCCCTACGATGGGTTTACCCATTCGCACCGAAAATTGCTCAAAAGGGATGGTATCAATGGGTTTTCCCTCAAATACCTTTTTAATCCCTTTTTCGTGATAGGTGGCAATGCGTCGCCCCTCTCCCCTCTCGCCATGACAGAGGTGACACCCAATCCCCCTGGGGTTGTGATAGAGACTGGAGGCGTACTCCTCTTTGGTAATAAAAGAAGCATCACCGTAGACCAAGACAGCGATCCCTAGCAGTAACAAACCCCGCATCAAACCCCTTTAACCAAATGTTAGTTATTTGTCGGTATGATACCGAAAAACGATTGTAAGGTGATTAAATGCAGCTCCTTGATGGTAAAGCTCTTGCGAAAAAAATGGAAGAGAACATTTCACTCGAATCAAAAGCGTTTAAACAAAAAACGGGGCGAATCCCTGGATTAGCCGTTATTCTTGTGGGGCATGATCCTGCGAGTCAAGCGTATGTCGGGATGAAAAAGAAGGCGTGTGACCGTGCGGGATTTTATTCAGTAAGTCATGAAATGCCAGAGGATATTTCCCAAGAAGCGATTATCAACACCATTGAGATGATGAACCACAACCCCAATATTGATGGTATCCTCATCCAACTTCCCCTCCCCAGTCATATTGATACGACCAAAATTTTGGAAGTCGTTTCCCCCTCCAAAGATGTCGATGGATTTCACCCCTATAATGTAGGACGTTTAGCCACAGGGTTGCATGGTTTTGTCCCTTGTACCCCATTGGGGGTGATGGAGCTTTTAAGCGAATACAACATCGATCCAAAAGGGAAAAATTGTTGCATCGTGGGTGCGTCCAATATCGTGGGAAAACCCATGGCGGCGTTGTTGCTTAATGCCAATGCGACCGTAGAGATTTGTCACATCTTCACCGATGATCTCAAAAAACATACCCTTGCCGCCGACATCGTTTTGGTGGGAGCAGGCGTAGTGAATCTAATCAAAGAAGATATGATCCGTGAGGGGACGATTGTGGTCGACATTGGAATTAACAAAACGTCCGATGGGCGATTGGTGGGGGATGTCGATTTTGATGCTGTTGCCCCAAAAACCTCCTACATTACCCCTGTTCCGGGGGGTGTTGGGCCTATGACCATCACGATGTTGCTTTCCAATACCCTCAAAGCTGCCCAAAATCATGCAAAAGAGTTAGTGTAATGAAACAAAAATTAGTTAATGGTCTCCACCGTGCGTATACATTTTCCAACTCATGGACGGGGACGGTTATCATCGTCCTTTTTATCATTTTTTTCGTGGCACAGGCGTTTAAAATTCCCAGTGGCTCGATGAAAGATTCACTGCTTATCGGAGATCATCTTTTTGCCAAAAAATTTGCCTACGGTATTTCCACCCCCCATATCCCCTTTCTTGAAATTCCGTTGATTCCGGGAACCGATGGGCATATTATCGATGGGGCTGAACCCAAACGGGGGGACATTGTCATTTTTCGTTATCCCAATAATCCGCAATTGCATTACGTCAAACGATGCGTTGGATTACCCGGAGATGAGTTATTTGTGATGGATAAAGTCCTCTATCTTCACCCACGTGAGGGGGATGCGTACGCCAAACACGTGTTCTCCCAGTATACGTTGGTCACTGCCAGTGGTAAAGTGTGGGTCAAAGATCCCTATACCAAAGAGCATTTTGGGATTCACCATGATGACCATATCGTCGATAATGGGATGTATCCTGCTGAAATTTTTAATACTACCCCCATTGTTGTACCTGATAAGCAATACTTTATGATGGGAGATAATCGTGACCACTCCAATGACAGCCGTTTTTGGGGTGCGGTTCCCTACGGTCTCATTGAGGGGACTCCATGGTTTGTTTATTTTAGTATCGATGAAAATTACGAAGTTCGATGGGATCGTATTGGGACAACACCACACGATTTAGAACAAGGGGATATTTTGAAACGAGCGCAAGAAAAACGGATGATTGAAGACACAAAAGCTAATGAATTTAGTTGATCTTTTCCCCGCCCTTGCCTCCATTGTCGCGTTACTGATTGCCATTATCGGTCATGAGATCATGCACGGTTGGGTGGCATACAAGTATGGGGATCACACCGCCAAGAATGCAGGTCGTCTGAGCATTAATCCCATTGTCCATATTGATCCTGTGGGGTCGATTCTTGTCCCTCTTATGACCTATTATCTTCCGATGCTGTTGGGAGCTTCAAGCGGATTTTTATTTGGATGGGCAAAACCTGTCCCCGTCACTATGGAAACCGTCATCCGTAATGGGGGATATAAAGCGGCGATGAGTGTGAGTCTGGCGGGGATTACGTACAATTTGTTGTTGGCGATTTTCTTCTCCACAATTCTCCTTAGCATGCACGAACCGTTGGTAGAAGATTCTTTGGGGTATGTTTTTGGATTTAATGTGGTGCTTCAATTGGTCTTGATCAATGTTGTTTTGGCGGTACTTAATCTTTTACCTGTCCCTGGATTGGATGGTTCACGCTTTGTCACCTATGTGGCATTACACTTTAAACGCTACGAGGTAGCACGTTTTTTTATCAAAACCGAACGCTATGGAATGATTATTCTCCTTGTTATCCTTATAACCCCCCTCAAAATTCCCCTTTTGATATGGCCGGTTCAAACCCTTCTTTCACTTTTACTAAACTAAAGGATACTGTTATGAAATTTTATGTTGCAACGGATCACGCTGGGATTGATCTGAAAAATTTTACCGTTGAGTTACTCCGTGCCAAAGGGCATGAAGTCGTTGATTTGGGACCTTTTGATAAAAACCGAGTTGATTATCCCGATTATGCTATCACTGTGTGCGAAAATGTCCTTAAAGAGCGTGCTTCTCAAGGAATTTTGATTTGTGGGTCAGGGATTGGGATGTCTATGGCAGCAAACCGTTTTTCGGGGATTCGTGCCGCATTGTGTCATGATGCCTATACCGCAACGGTCGCACGGGGTCATAATGATGCCAATGTGTTGTGTTTTGGGGAACGTATTGTGGGTCAAGGGGTTGCTGAATCGATTCTCGATGCGTGGATTGCAGGAAAATTTGAAGGGGGTCGCCATTGCGGCCGTGTGGATAAAATCGAAGCCATTACAGGGAGATAACGTATGACACTCAGTGCAGAAGAGTTACAAAAATTAGAAAATTCGATTCGGAATATCCCCGATTTTCCCAAAGCGGGCATTATCTTCAAAGACATCACCACATTATTGGCGGATAAAGAGGCGTTTGGTCTGCTCATGAACCATTTAGCCAAACGCTATGGGTCGTATAATCTCACGCACGTTGCGGGGATCGATGCGCGTGGCTTTATTTTTGGCGCAGCATTGGCACAGATGTTGGGGGTGGGATTTGTCCCTATCCGAAAAAAAGGGAAACTCCCCTACACCACCGTCTCAGAAAAATACGCCCTTGAATATGGGTTTGATGAAGTAGAGATCCATATTGATGCCTTTAGTGGGGTAGAAAATCCCAACGTGTTGTTGATCGATGATTTGATTGCCACGGGAGGAACGGCATACGCTGCGGCAAACCTTATTGACAAAGTGGGGGCAAACTGCGTTGAAGCGTGTTTTATTATGGGGCTGAATTTCTTGGATGGACACGCCAAGCTTTCTAACGTAACCACTGTCTATACCGTGATTGGAGTGAATTAAATGTATATCCCTAAACCCTCCCCCTTTGATCCTATCGAAGGTCATTTTGGACTTTTTGGGGGGCGTTATGTCCCTGAAACATTGATGCCCGCGTTATTGGAATTAGAAGAAGCCTATAAAGAAATCCGTTTTGATGAAGCGTTTTGGAGCGAAGTGGATGGGTATCTTACCGAGTATGTGGGTCGTCCCAGCCCCTTGTATTATGCTGCGAATCTCTCCGAAGCGTTAGGGGCAAAAATCTATCTCAAGCGAGAAGACCTTAACCACACAGGGGCGCATAAAGTCAACAACGTCATTGCCCAAGGGTTGATGGCAAAACGGTTAGGGAAGAAAAAAGTGATCGCTGAAACAGGCGCAGGCCAACATGGGGTTGCTACGGCCACCATTGCCGCGCTTTTGGGATTGGAGTGTGAAATTTTCATGGGAGCCAAAGACGTAGAGCGTCAAGAACTCAATGTCTTTCGGATGAAACTCCTTGGTGCCAAAGTTCACGCCGTTCAAAGTGGCTCAAAAACCCTCAAAGATGCGATGAACGATGCCATCCGTCACTGGGTCACCCATGCACGCGACACCTTTTACATCATCGGTACGGTGGCAGGACCGCATCCGTATCCGATGATGGTACGGGATTTTCAGGCGATTATCGGGTGTGAAGCCCGTGCGCAAATCTTGGAAAAAGAGGGAAAACTCCCCGATTACGTTATCGCCTGTATTGGGGGAGGCTCCAATGCCATTGGAACTTTTCAGCACTTTTTGGAAGATGAAAGTGTCCAATGTATCGGGATTGAAGCAGGTGGTTTGGGGGTAGAGACCGATAAACACGGGTGTTCCTTACTCAAAGGTCGTCCGGGTGTCTTGCATGGTCAGATGAGTTATCTCCTCCAAGATACGGATGGGCAAATTCTCGAAGCTCATTCCATCTCAGCGGGATTGGATTACCCCGGCATTGGTCCTGAACACGCCTTTCACAAAGACAACGGTACGGTGAAATACGACAATATCACCGATCAAGAGGCATTGGACGCGTTTGTTTGGTTGAGTCGTGCAGAGGGGATTATCCCCGCTTTTGAGAGTTCCCATGCCATTGCTTATCTGAAAAAAATGGATGATCTTCAGGGAAAAACGGTGATCGTCACCGTCTCAGGTCGTGGGGATAAAGATATGATCCAAGCCAAACAGCTTTTACATTTTGACAACTAAAGGGGACGTGTGGAGCATCTATTTCTAGAGTGGTTAAAAGAGTATGGCTACATTGTCCTTTTTGGTTGGAGTATGTTAGAGGGTGAGTTAGGCTTGGTTATGGCGGGCATTATGTCCCATACGGGGGATATGTTTTTACCTATTGCTCTATTGTTTGGGGCATTGGGGGGATTTGTGGGGGATCAAATCTATTTTTACATTGGACGCTACAATAAAAAATACATCCACAACAAACTGCGTTCCCAACGCCATAAATTTGCCATTGCCCATTTGCTTCTGATCAAATACGGGTGGCCTATTATTTTTGCCCAACGCTATATGTATGGAATGCGTACGGCTATCCCTATGGCAATTGGACTTACCCACTACTCCTCTCGTCGCTTTGCAGTGATTAATTTGATTAGTGCCTTCTTCTGGGCAGCTATGACCATTATCCCCGCGTATTATTTTGGAAAAGAGTTATTAGCGGTGTTGGGATGGATTAAAGCCCATTGGTATTTTGCTATTCCCTTGGTCATCGTGATCTTTGGGTCTCTTTCGTATCTTTTTAGCCGTATTGAAAAAAATCTTTTGGAGAAACGCCGTGAACGTAAAACTGTCGAATCAATCGCTTGAACACATTGAAGCACAACTGACCTTGGAATTTGTCAGTGCCAAAACACTCACATCTCATCCTTTGTATCCCCTTCTAAGCCAAGGAGGGTTCAACGCGACCCACGAATCCCTTTGCCCATTGCATGAACGTGCCGTATTGGTGTGTGGTATCGAAGAGGATGCTACCGGTGAAACGTACCGATCGGCGATGGCAACCGCCATTAAAGCTGCAATGAAGTATGGCTACACCTCCCTTAAATGCGCGCAATACACCACAGACTACTTTCACGCCTTGATTGAGGGGGTTGTTTTGGGGAGTTATCGATTTGAAGCTTACAAATCCGAGACAAACCCCTCTCTCTTAGGTGAGGTGATCTTTTCGTACAAAAATCACGATAAAACCGCCAATGATACCGATGCGTTGGACGCTATTTTACACCAAACCCTCATTATTGCGAATGCGACCAATTTTGTCCGTGATCTGGTCAATCAAACCCCGCATGATATGACCCCGCAAGTGATGGCAGATGCCGCCAATCGATTGGCATTAAAAAACCATCTTGAATGTACCATTCTTGGAGCCAATGACCTCAAAGAGGAGAAGATGAATGCGATGCTTGCCGTTGGACGGGCTTCAACCAACCCTCCCCGCCTCATCCATTTGGCGTATAAACCCAAAAATCCCAAAAAAGTGATTACGTTAGTGGGGAAAGGGTTGACCTACGATAGTGGTGGGTTGAGTCTCAAAGGGGCAACGTCGATGGTGACCATGAAGATGGACAAAGCAGGCGGTTGTGCCGTTATGGGGATGATCAAAGCGGTGAGTGAACTCAAACTCCCTATCGAAGTCCATGCTTTTGTCGGAGCGGTAGAGAACATGATTGGGGGCAATGCGTACAAACCCGATGATGTATTAGTGGCTAAAAACGGCAAAACCATCGAAGTGCGTAACACCGATGCCGAGGGTCGCCTTGTCCTTGCGGATGTCTTGGGCTATGCTCAAGAGAACGTCAAAGCCGATTATATCTTCGATTATGCAACGTTGACGGGTGCGTGTATGGTCGCCCTTGGGGCGTATACGACAGGGGTTATGGGACACAACGAAGCGCTCAAACAAACGTGGCTGCGTGCAGGGGAAAACAGTGGCGAATATTGTGGCAATCTACCCTTTAACCGACAACTTAAAAAACTGATCAAAAGTGAGCTTGCCGATGTGTGTAATGTCTCTAGCAAACCTTATGGTGGCGCGATTACCGCAGCTCTCTTCCTCGATAATTTTATCGATGAGAATATGAAAGAGAAATGGGTACATTTTGACATCGCAGGATCAGCGTATACCGAAAGCGCGTGGGATGTTCATACCTACGGCGGAACGGGAGCTGGGGTTCGGATGACTCTTAAGTGGTTGATGGAACAGTGTCAATAAATCTTCGTCACTCCCGCGAAGGTGGGAGTCTAGCTCTCTCGTTCCATCCTCTCCTGAGGTGGAAGGCTTTTTTCACTCCCAAGCTGGAGAGAGTGTGAAAGAACTAAACTCTTTTTCAATCTTATCGTAGAAGATACTTGGCATTTTTCTTCATAAAACCAAAGATAATCAATACCCCAATTCACGTCATAAGTGCTAAATTTGAAGCTCACCAGAGGTCTAATGGTATAGATTAAATGTGTCTCTTAGGAGTTCTTTCACAGTTTCAGGACGTTGGGAACGAGGAAAAATAAAATGGCTTGAAAAGCCCTAAAAGAGGAGGTTTACGAATGCACATACGCGTCTATTACGAAGATACCGACGTGGGTGGTGTGGTGTATCACTCCAATTATCTCAACTTTTGCGAGCGGGCGCGCAGTCAACTTTTTTTTGATGCGGGACGCTCCCCCATTGGGGAAAGTGGTCATTTTGTTGCCAAACATCTCACCGCCGATTATCGTAAAAGTGGCTATTTTGGGGATATTTTGGAGGTTAAAACGGTGTTAAAAGAAATCAAAAAAGCCTCGTTTACCCTTCTTCAGACTATTTATCGAGGGGAAGAGACCCTTTTTGTGATGGAGATACAACTGGTTCATCTCAATCACGCGGGGAAAATGGTCGCCATTCCCCAAGAAGAGCGGGAGTTTTTGAGCGGGTTTTGGGCGGAGTAAATTTACAACGCCATCGCTATCGTTTTTTCGTTCCCTTTCTCTCCATCTGCGAGTAAATAAAGAAGATGATCGATAACCAAATCCGCGTGGGTAATGATGTAGGGAGTTTTTTGCTGTCGATGGGTGATGTACTGCTGTTCTAAAATGAGTTTATCTTGTCTAAAAGCCAATTCCATGAAAGGTTTGAGAAGCAAAAATTTGAAAGTTGAGGGGATAATGGTTTTGGGAAGACTCACCCTTATGACCATACTTACCTCCCCTTTATCGATGGGAACGAAAAAAATAGCCACCTGAAACACTGATTTTTTTGCTTGCCGATACTCGATGAGTGCATACCCCGGTAGATGAAATGAGGCGATGTTTTCATCAATTCCCTGATCAAAGAGGCGGTTGATAAGACCGTTTTGGCGATCTAGGAGGGTATAATAGGTTGTAAATCCTTGCTCATCACACGCTTGGGTGATGAGCATCCTTTGATGCGATTCTTGGCGTAACAATCCTTTGTGAATAAAAGGGGTATGGGTAGGGTCTAAAAAATTTTCAATCGCGTGTATAAAATCCGCTTTGATCACTCTAGTATGCACGCTGCTTTTCCACCCTTTTAAGACACTAAATGGGTTTTCAAAGGCACTATCTCCCTCAAGTAACACCCAAATGATTCCATGGTCACAGTGTATTTGATAGCTCTTTAGGTGGATCGTATCGGGACAGCTGTTACACCCAGTGATACGGTTAAGTTTACCCGAAGCTTCAAATTCCCAACCATGGTAACCACAGCGAAGGTGTTTGTGCGTGATAGTGCCATGGGAGAGGGGAACATTGCGATGAGGACAACGATCCTCAAAACAGACAATTGCTCCGTTAATGCGTCCTATGACCAAAGGTATACCCAGTAACTTTTTAGCACTAGGGGTGTGGCGTAACTTTTTTTCTTCCATAATGGGATACCAATACTGTTTTAAGCGGGTAATATTCATAAGTGAAACTTTTGTAACAGTGGCGCGTAAAAATAGCGGGAGAGGAGTGAAAGAGCCTTCCACACAATCTTCCGAAAAAGGGGGAGGTGATGGGTATAGACCATCATATATTCCAAATGGGGTTCCCCTCCCCGTAAGGTTTTAAACTCAGCAGCTCCCGAACTTAGATTGAGAAGATAGTCGTGTTGATGGGCATACGATAATGCATAGGCAATGATACGACGGTAGAGGGCATCTTTTTTGGGAGAGTGGGTCTCATAGCCAACGATAGGGGCGGTAATCACTCCCCCATCGCCCATCATCCCGATCACACCCACATACCGGTCATGGAGGGTATCTTTAAGCAATCGCAAATGCAGTAACCGTTGCTCAACCAGTTGTTTGAGATAAAGCGGGGTAAATTGGACATTATGGATGGAATATTTATCCAAATAGAGGCTATTGTACAAAGAGTACGCCGCGTTAAAAGCACTATCATCTTCCAATGGAGGTTTTACAAAGATAAAACGTTCAGAGGACAACAATTTTTGATCCATCTGAACATTGTGTTTGTGGTAAATCGTCTGCCACTGGGAAAAAAGGTAAATCTGACGTGATACCAAAGGTGTCCATCCGATCCGTTGGAGTTGTTTTATAAGGTGAGGATTTTGAACCCCATTGAGAGAACGAAGCAAAAGTGCGTGGTGCGGATGACGTGTGCGTGCTTGGTAGGTGATGGCTGAAAGATCATCTCTTATCTCCCAATAAGGTGAAAAAAAATTGGTGGATAAAAGGTAATTATTGAGGGTTTGAACGTGGTCGATACGCGCCAATCGTAAAATAAATGCAAATGTTTGAATAAGGAGCCATCCACTGTTTCGGTAAAGCCAAGAGGGAATTTTGGTCAATTCCTCTTGGGCATAGATAATGATCATCGCATAGGGAGAGGCGATGTAGCAATTAGGCTCTATGGTATCAACGACTGATGTGAGGATAAGCTCATTGCCCAACGTATACGATTCGGTACGGGTATTGAGATTGGCAATAAGGGTTGAAGAGGGATGGTTTTTTAGAATGGCATACAATCTCTTGGAAAAATCAGACATCGAATTCCCCATCATACTCAATATCAAAGGTGCTAGCCGAGGTAAGTGGTTCGCGAAATCGTAGGGAGCGTTGAATCATCTCGTACAGAGCAAAAAATTGACCATACCATGGCAAGGGGGCAAGGGTATCCATGGCATGTTGATACGCACGATGCAAGGTTAAAAACTCTCCATGAAGTAAAGCACGTATCCCAAATAGGAGATAAAGGCTGGAACCAACGCGATACGAATGGGGGTCAATGGGACGGTTGCAGACCATAGTCGCAGTAGTGTCCATATCCATAGCATGGGCAAGAATATGCAATCCGCTTGTGGCTCTTGGGTTACACTCTAGGACATACAAATCGTTTCCATCATCAATAAAATCAAACGCAACTTGTCCATGATACCCATTAGCGCGGGCAAATTCGGTGATAAACGCCGCACAACGTTCATCTTCATGGTACTCAAAATAGGTAGATGCCGCTTGATTGAGGAGATATTTGGGTTTATAGACGCTGTGCGCAATAATGGTTCCATGATGACAAATGGCGTAGTTACAAAGTGGCTCTCCAAGAATATAAGCTTGCTGCACCCAAGGGGTTGAGACCGATATGTCCAATGACGCAACGATTGCTTGAGTAATGGTCCGCACCACACTGCGACCAAAACGGGAATAAACCGGTTTTAGAAGGGTATTGGTTCCCCATTCAATCTGATTTTTATCGGTGATCAAGCGTGTATGGGGAAAACGAACATGGGAATTAAGGCGCGTGAAAAAACGGTATTTGTTATGAAGCTCAAACAACAGCGCACTCGTGGGCATAAAAAATTTCGCTTGGGTGATAATGGCATCACGGACTTTGGAGAGGTAAAAAAGATCTTCGCAATTAGGGATTACTAAATCACTTTTTTGAATCAATCCCTCCATCGCCGTAAAATAGCCCTCAAAATCAAGTTTGGGTGAGGGAACTTGGACGTAGTGACTGTGGGGATAAAACGCACCAATGGGGTATTTGAGGGAATCGACCAAAGTGATTGTGTGACCACAACGCAAAGCAATGGTAATCCACTCAATGCTCACAGGGGCGCGAGGGCAGGTAATTAAAATCCTCATTGTTGATAAACCCGTCGACGTTTTTGCTTTAAGGGCAAAGGACTCCATGGGTAAAAACGGTGATGAAGCGGAACAATACCATGGGTATGATACAACATATGGAGTGCCTCATCTACCCCTTGCCAAGAGGAGAATGGATCGATGAAGATTTCCAATGTGTCTCCTTTTTGAATCACTTGATATTCATGAATGGGTGCATCACACGTGATAATCGCCCGCCGAATAAAATCGGGAAACAGAAGATACATTTCCCCCTCAAGCGAGCGCATGGTCAAAATATCATCACACCGTCCCTCAATTTTTTCAATCGGGGTAAAGACGCTTCCACAGGGGCATTTACTATCGCTTGCTACGAGTATATCATCCAGTTGATAACGGATAATGGGTTGCGTGGTACGGTTAAAATCGGTAATAATGGGGGAAAAACGGCGTTGTGCCACATCGATCCATTTTTTTTCGATCACTACCAAATCCTCATTGAGATGCAATGTGCCATGCTCACAGGTATGGGCTAAAAACCCTTCCGTGCATTGATACACTTGATGGACGATAACCCCAAAACGTTGTTCAATACGGGCTTTATCTTCTGCTTCTAATACTTCCGCCACCGAGATGATTTTTTTCGGTGCTATGGTGAGATGGGGGGTTTGCGCAAGGAGGCGTAATACCTGTGCGGGTGCGATTAAGAGGGTTGGTTGGAGGGTATTGAGGGTACCAATATGCTCTTGCAAGGGAATTTGTAAATCAAAAAAAGAGAAGCTAACCAAAGAACTGGTAACACTTTCGTATAAATTGCTATTAGCACGTAAAAAGAAAGCAATTTTGTGCTGTTGCCAATAGGGTTTGGGGAGCATTCGTCGTAAGATATACCCCGCCCATTGGGAACTTTCTTCATCTGAAACTAAAAATAATCCCCGACTTCCACTGGTACCGGATGAAAGCCCCACCGTAATACCATCAATTTTTGGTGAAAAATCACGACACGCTTCGGCATCCAAGGCTGTTTTAAGGGCATAGTCGTAGGAAATACCCACTTGATTAATGGCATCAAAGTTCTCCATAAAGATTTTTTTATTGATGATGGGAAAATCACTCAGCTGATGGGATCGTGGATAAAAGCTCCCCTTCAATCCGGAAAAAAGTTTTTGAAGTTTTTGCTCTTGATACTTTTGTAAGGTAATTGGATCGGTAAAGTGTTTCGTAGACAAAAAGTGTTTAAGGATGCGGATTTTTTTAACCATGAGAATTCCCCTCACAATAGGATTGAAGGGTACGGGAACAGTGAGTGGGGATAAGAGCAATGTCGGGGTTGTTTTTATGCAATTGCTGAAGAGCCTTTACCGTGGCATCGTAAGCATTACCATTCTCCATAATAAGTCGGGTCAGGGGATTGGGGTACCGATTTTGGGTGATGGTACGAATATCCCACACCGCATCGGAGATAAAAAAGGTGTTCTCCACCACCAATCCATAATGACCTACCGCATGCCCTTTGAGTTCAATGAGATAGTAGCGATCTAAAAGCAAATACCCTTGGGTAAAAGGGGAAAGAAAAGGGGGAAGATCAACTTTGGGGAGTGTCTCAATAAAAATCACCCGTTGTTCAAAATCATCGGGTAACAGTGAGGGTAAAATGCCCATACGGGTTTTGGTAAAACGACTGCTTTTGGTATCCCTAGCGACGTTATAAGCCTTACGGGAACAATAGAGAGGAACCTCTGGAAAATCGCGTAATCCACCGATATGATCGGCATGAAAATGGGAAATAAAAATCCAATCGACTGGATCAGACAGCTGCTCACGCAAAGTTTTATCTAACGTTACGGGGGTGGTGAGTGCATACAATTTTTCAGGAAAAGAGGACGTTGCGGTAAAAAAATGGGTGCCATAGCCCGTATCCCAGAGTAAATTTCCTTTGGGATGGGAAATTAAGGCTGCCATAGCAGGAAATTTGACACGCCTAAAACTTCCCCCTTGCACTACCATCACTTCGGGGTGAAGACAATACCCAGCTTCAAAAAGTATGATTTTTCCAGATTCCATAGCGTGTGATCCCTTCGTGAATGGTATAGATAGGTTGGTATCCCAACACGATTTGTGCGTGCGAAATATCAAGTGTTTGATGGTGGCTAATGAGTCCGACCCCATAGCGTGTGATGAGCGGTTCAGCGGTTAGATGCCATTTGGCAGCGCACTCAAGGAAACTGCCTATCCCCATCAACAGAGGATAAGAAATTTCCTTATACGTTATTTTCCAGCTAAGTTCTTGGGCGATTAAGGTGTAAATTTCACGAATCGTTTTGGGTTCACCATTGGTGATATTAAAAATACTTTTTGCGGGAAGCGATTGTGTGGCAGCTAGGTGGAGGGCATGAACGACATTGAGGACATAGGTAATATCGACAAAGGGTTCTTTGTTTTTAATGAGGGGGAGAAACCCTTTTTGCCCGATTTTTTCGAGTCGTGGAAGCAAAACATGGTCGTGTTCACCAAAAATTCCCCGTGGTCGAATAATCACCGATTCACGGTCACACATAAGGACTTCGTGTTCGGCGGCGTATTTGGTTGCAGCATAATGGTTCACAAATTTTTTGGCGACATCTTTCTCTTTTACGTTGAATTGATCGTTAAAATCAAAATAGATACTCGGGGTGGAGACATGGATAATTTTTGGGATGTGATAGTACTGCATCGCTTCAAGAACATAACGGGTTGCCAAAACATTAGCGCGATAAAAAAGATCATAATCTCCCCATGGAGAGGAGAATGCTGCACAATGAAAAACGACATCAGCTTTTTCAAACGCATTCAATACCGCACTACGATTGCTTAATTCAACCACAACAAAAGGAACTCCGAGGGTATAACCAATGGTATGATTACGTCCCATCGCGAGAATATCCCAGCCTAATTCTCTAAGATAATGGGTGAGGTTACGTCCCAATCCCCCGGTAGCTCCTGTAATAATGGCTCTCATTTTTAAGGAACTTCCCACACAATAAGTCCCAAACCAACCCCTGCAGAGGTACCCACAAACATCACTTTTTGACCACGTATAAGGGTGTGTGTGTTCATAAGATGATGGAGTGCAAAGGGGATAGAAGAGGCGATTTGGTTCCCATGGGTTTTAAAAATATCCACCATCTTGGAGGGGTCTATGTGAAGTATATGCGCCATATGATCCAATGCGGATTGACTGGCTTGGTGGGGAACCACCCAATCAATATCCTCCATGGAAAGATGAATGGAGGCTAAAGTTTTGAGAATAAAATTGGGGAGAATTTTGGATGTTAATTTGTATAGTCTTTTTCCATCCATTTCAAAGTAGCACATCTCTTTGTAATCGCCGTTATAACTTGCGGGAGGACACTTTGATCCAGCACCTCGAACACGACAGTAATCATATCCTACGGAATGGGTTTCAAAATTGGATACGAGAATCCCACCGTGTTGAGAGGAGGAGACAATCATCGCTGCTGCCCCATCGCCAAAGATTCCAGCGGTACGAATATTTTTCCAATCCACACCAATGGAGGCAATATCACACGAAACCAGTAAAATATTTCGATAACTGTCCAACATTCTAGCCGCAATATCAAAAGCACGTAAAACACTCAAACACGTCATATTAATATCAAAACTGGGAATAGGTCGATGGGGGTTAAGAAGTCGATGCACTCCTGCAGCATTATAGGGGATGGCTTGTTCCATTGTAGCCCCTGATTGGATGATACAATCAATATCCTCAATGGTCATTTGTGCCTGTTTTAATGCAATTTGAACCGCTTCTAAGGTAAGCTCGGAGGGTGTTTGGTTGTCTAAAACATACCGTTTGTGCAAGCCCGTGATTTTTTCAATGGATCCCTCTTGAAATCCCAATACTGCATCCATCTGTGAAGAGAAAAGCACGGTGTTTGGAAGTGCTGTACCAATGCTTTTAATAGAGATGGGTAAATTCAAATCGTCTCCCTTCACGACTAACGTTTGCTGATATAATATACGAATTCACCTTATGCACGAACATAGAGGTAAAAGTTTCTGCTATGTTAACGGCTCTTGACTTTTGGTATCTCCGACGATAGAATTCGCCTCATTAGTTGCATAGTCAACTATTTAGGAGGTGTGATGAATCGATGTGAATGCCCGACGGTGGAATCTTTAGGATGTCTCACCAATCTCTCTGCCATGGCAGCGCGCAATTATCTCACGCGACAGCTTGCCCTCAATGGGATCGATATGACCATTGAACAGTTCAAAGTGATGGTCGTATTGTGGAAAGAGGGGGTCGCGACCCAACAAGCCATTGCCGATTTTGTGGGCAAAGACAAAACCTCCATAACCCGTCTCATCGCGGGGCTAGAGAAGCGTTGCCTTATCCAACGCTCCACCGCGTGCCAAGACAAACGGTGCAATCATGTCACCCTCACCCCGCAAGGAATTGCTTTAGAAAAATCGACCATGCACGTGTTGGACGAAGCCACCGCATCCTTGCATCAGGGGATTGATCCCACCGAACTTGTCATTACCTTACGCGTCTTAAAACAGATGTGTCTTACCTTAAATTATTCACCAAAGGAAACCGAATGAATCGTATCACGGCATTAAGTCTTGCCTCTTTTGTCCTCCTCGCCCTCAATGGATGTCAACGTCCCAAAGCCGCAGGGATGGAAAAACCTCCTCAAGGTCCTGTCCCCATTACGGTCACTACCGTTCAATCGGGCAATTTTCCGGCAGTTTTAAGCGCCAATGGACAGACGCAAGCGTACTACACGACTCAAATTTATGCCCGTGTATCGGGGTATTTGCTTAAACGCAACTACACTGAGGGGCAATGGGTGAACAAAGGGCAAACCCTCTTTACCCTTGACCCCTCTGATCTAAACAATGCTCTCAAAAGCGCGCAAGCATCCTATGACCTTGCCAATGCCAACTATATCAATGCCAAAGCAGCTTTGAACCGTGTCCGACCTCTTGCCCTTGCCAATGCCGCCAGTGCGCAAGATTTGGACACCGCCATGGCAAATGAGCGCAGCACCGCAGCAAGTCTTAATGCGGCCAAAGTTGCGATAGAACAAGCCAAACTCAACCTTAGCTATGCCACGATCAAATCCCCCATTGCGGGGTTTGTCGATAAATCCAAAATCGACATCGGTACGTATATCGCTGCAGGAGCCAATGGATTGCTCACCACCGTCTATCAAACCAACCCCATGTACGTCAATTTTACCTTCAGTGAAAATGAAAAAATGGCACGACAAAACGCCATTGCCAGTGGCAAACTCATCGCCCCTCAAGGGGGGAAATACACCGTTGAACTCATCCTTGGGGATGGCACCGTTCTCAATCGAACCGGTCAGATCAATTTCGTCGCCCCCTTTATCGACTCCACCACAGGCAATATCACCTACCGTGCGGTGATTGATAATGCCGACCATAAACTGCTACCGGGGCAATTTGTCCACGTTAAGGTCAAAGGGATGGAATGGAAAGATGCGTTGTACGTCCCCCAAAAAACCCTCCTTACGGGGGATAAAGGGAAATTTGTCTACACCCTCGAAGCCAACAATACCGTCACGCCACACCCTGTGGTTGCAGGGGAATGGGTGGGTGAAAATGTCTTGATCCAAAGCGGTATCACCGCAGGTACCAAAATCGCCGCCGATGGTCTGGCGAAACTCAAACCAGGAGCGGAAGTAATTCCGAATACAAAATAATGATAAGCAAATACTTTATCCATCGTCCCGTCTTATCGGCGGTTATTGCGATGATTATTATGTTGTTGGGATTCGTGGCGATTAAAACCCTCCCCATCTCGCAACTGCCCAATCTCACCCCCCCTACGGTGGTGGTCACCGCCCAATATCCCGGTGCCGATGCCCAAACCATCGCTAACACCATCCTCACCCCCCTAGAATCCCAAATTTCTGGGGCGGATGGATTGATGTATATGTCCTCCAAAGCCGCCGCGCTTCCGGGCAGTGCGACCATCACCTGTACCTTTAATGTCGGGGTGAACCAAGATATGGCAGCGGTCGATGTCCAAAACCGCATCAACTCCGTTTTGGCACAATTGCCCCAAACCACCCGTGATTTAGGGGTTACCGTTCAGAAAAAAACCTCCGATATTTTACTCATTGTTGCCATCACCTCTCCCGATAACCGTTACGATGCGACAGGGATTAGTAACTATATTTCCGCCAATCTTCTTGATGAGATTAAAAAAATTCCAGGGGCAGGACGGGCGCAAATCTTCGGTCAACGGGACTATGCGATGCGCATTTGGCTCAATCCTGACAAAATGGGTACCTTGGGGGTAAGCAGTGCTGAAATTGCCGCGGCTATCAAAGACCAAAATCTCCAAGTCTCCCCCGGACGTTTGGGACAAGCCCCCACCAATGATGAGCAAATGTGGACGATGCAACTCACCTCACAGGGGCGTTTTTCGACCCCTGAGGAGTTTGCCAATATCATCGTCCGTGCAAAATCTGATGGTTCGATGATCCGTCTTCGTGACGTTGCCCGTGTCGAATTGGGGAGCCAAAACTACGAATTTTTTGGTCGGGTGAATGGCAAACCTGCCGCCATGATCGGAATTTTCGCCGATGTCAACGCCAATGCACTCGATACCTCCGAAGCGGTTGCGGCGAAAATGGAAAAACTCTCCCAAAAATTCCCCAAAGGGATAGAGTACTCCATCCCTTACGATACCACCGATTTTGTCAAAATTTCGATTGAAGAGGTGGTCTTTACCCTCTTTGCTTCCATTATCTTGGTGAGTTTGGTCATTTATCTCTTTTTGCAAAGCTCGCGCGCAGCGATGATCCCCATCCTCTCCATCCCGATTTCGCTTACGGGGGCGTTTATTGGGATGTATCTTTTGGGCTATTCGATCAATACCCTGACGTTGTTTGGATTGGTACTTGCCATTGGAATTGTCGTCGATGATGCCATTGTGGTCATTGAGAATATGGAACGTATTCTCCAAAGTGAACGCCTCTCTCCACGCGAAGCGGCGATCAAAGCCATGAGCCAAATTTCCGGCCCCGTTATTGCCATTGTCTTGGTGATGTGTGCGGTGTTTGTCCCTGCCACCTTTTTAGGGGGGATGACCGGTCAGTTGTACAAACAATTTGCTGCGACCATCGCTATTTCGGTCGTCTTTTCAGGGTTTATGGCGTTGACCTTTGCTCCCGCTATTGGGGCATTGATCCTCAAACATCACGAAAACGAACCCGCACGCTTTTTCCGTTGGTTTAACCGTAAATTTGCGACCATGACCGACAACTACGTCCGTCGTTCGGGATGGATGATCCGTAAATCGTTGATCTTTTTGGTCATCTATTTATCGACCTACTTTTTTATCGCTTTTTTCCACAAAACCCTCCCCACCGCTTTTTTACCGATGGAGGATCAGGGGTATTTTATTACCGCAGTGGTATTACCCGATGGGGCAACGGCGAATCGTACCTTAGAAGTGGTCAAACAGGTGGAAGGGATTTTAAGCCACCAAGAGGGGATTGCCAAGTACACCGCCATCACGGGGCTTAATATCCTCACTTTCTCCCAAGAACCCAATGCGGCGGTTATCTTTACCCGTCTTAAACCATGGGATGAACGGAAAACCAAAGAGCTTAAAGTCTTCGGTATTTTAGGCTCCCTTGCCCCCAAACTGGGTGCGATCAAAGAGGCAAACGTGTTTGCAATGCCCCCTCCACCGATTCGGGGGATGGGACCTTCGGATATGTTTAGCTTACGATTGCTCCAACCGGGGGATAATGATTTTACCAAACTCTCCGATGCGACCAATGCGTTTGTTGCCAATTTGCGCACTGATCCCAGTATGAAAAACCCTATGACGACGATGAACATCACCACCCCCACATTGCACGTCGAAGTGGATCGGGATAAAGCCAAAACGATGGGATTAGCCATTAGTGATGTGTTCCAAACGCTTCAAGCGACCATTGGGACGATGTACGTCAATCAGTTCGATAAAAACGGTAAAACGTATTGGGTACAGATGCAATCCGATGCTCCCTACCGTGCCACCCCTGAGGACATTGGACGCGCATGGGTACGCTCAAGCAGTGGGCAGATGATTCCCCTCTCTTCGGTCGTTCATGTCACCATGTCCAGCGCACCCTCTTCCATCGAACATTTTAATGGGGTGTTAAGTACCACGGTCATGGGGTCTCCAGCAGCGGGGTACAGTTCGGGGGATTTGATCAAAATTTTAGAGTCCAAAGCCGACACCCTTTTACCCACGTCAGTGAGCTACGATTGGGATGGTCTCTATCTTCAAGAAAAATTGGTGGGGTCTAAAGCCCTCATGATTATGGCGTTTGCGTTGGTGATGGTCTATCTTATCCTTGCAGCGTTGTATGAGCGATGGACATTGCCCATTTCGATCATGCTTGCCGTCCCCTATGGAATCATGGGGGCATACGCGATCGTATGGGTGATCCCATTTCTCAATAACAACGTCTTTTTCCAAATCGGACTGCTCACCCTTATCGCCCTCTCGGCGAAAAATGCGATTTTGGTGGTGGAGTTTGCTGAAGAGCAACGCCACGGTGGCAAAAGCATCTACGATGCGGCGATGGAAGCGGCACGCCTTCGGTATCGCCCGATGATGATGACCTCCTTTGCCTTTTTGGCAGGGATGTTACCGCTTATCTTTAGCTCCGGTGCGGGAGCGGGGGGACGCTTTTCCATTGGGGTCGCGATGTTTGGGGGGATGTTAGCCGCGACCTTTATCGAACGGTACTTTATCCCCTTCTTATACTATTGGGTCTCGACGATCAAAGAAAAAATTGCCCCCGAAAAAGGACACCCCCATGAATAACCGTTCGCTCATCAGTGCTGGAATCGTAGCCGTTATGCTCAGTGGGTGCGCCATTGGTCCGGATTATGCCAAACCCTCGACCCCAACGCCCGATACGTTTCGCTATCACGACACCAACCAAACCCACCCCTCTGTGCGTGGGCAATGGTGGAAAAGTTTTAACGATCCGCTCCTGAATCGTGCCATCGAAACGACCCTCGCCAACAACTACGATCTGCGTATGGCACAAACGTCGGTCGATTCGTTATTGGGAAAATTTGACCAAGCCAAAGCGTACCTCTATCCCCAAATCAATGCCAATGGTTCGTTGGATCGCAAAGGGGTGAGCAATGCCCTTAACAATGGCTATATGCTCCGTGAGGGGGTTACGCCTACGTATGCGGCTTCGTTGTCGTTGGTCAGTTATGAGATCGATTTGGTCGGAAAAGTACGCCGCACCAATGAAGCCGCCCGCGCGCAACTCCTCTCAGGGGAATACGCCCGACAAACGCTCGCTATCTCGACCGCATCCAGTGTCGCAGTGAGCTATTTTAACCTCGCCTCACTTCAAGGGCAACTGGCGTTAGCCCACGAAAATGTCACCATTTCCCACGAGATAGCCCAACAAAGTGGGTTAAAATATCGTCTTGGTGCGATCAATGAGGGGGTCTATCTTCAAGCGCAATCGTCGTTGGAAAATGCCCAAGCGACCCTAGAACAACTCAAATCCACCAAAATTGCTGAAGAGTCCACGCTTAATCTCCTCTTGGGGCGTAATCCCCAGTCCATTGAGACTAGTGATCTGACCACCCTTACCCTCCCCACAATCCCCAGTGCCCTGCCAAGTGAGGTACTGACCCATCGACCCGACATTGCCTTAGCCGAACAAAACCTCATTAGTGCCAATGCCCAAATCGGGATTGCCAAAGCTGCCTATTATCCCAGCATTAAACTCACGGGGATGTTGGGGCAACAGAGTTTGGATCTTACCAACTTTGTGAGTAATCCTGCCAAAATTTGGCAACTCACCCCCTCGGTCTCTCTCCCTATTTTTACCGCAGGGGCAATTGCCGGTGGGGTTAAAGTCGCTGAGGCAGAACACGCCAAGACGCTCTTGCAATACCAAAAAACCATTGTGGCGGCTTTTAATGATGCCGACAATGCGTTGGGACAAAACACCACCGCAAAAGAGCGGTTAAAGCACCAAACCTTAAGCACCCAAGCGATTCAAAAAGCGTTTGAGCAAGCCCGATTGCGTTATAAAGTGGGGAGTATCGCCTACACCGATTTGTTAGTGGTGCAACAACAATGGTTGCAAGCTTCCCAAGCACAGCTCATTGCCCAACAAAACGCCCTCATCCAAACGGTCAATCTCTATAAAGCTTTGGGGGGAGGATGGGATGCCAATGCCAGTACCTTTAACGTCCCTAATCTTCTCCCCTCTGGGCGGTAAGGATAGTCA
>DYMK01000093.1 GCA_020721585.1 Sulfuricurvum sp. | reverse complement strand
AGAATTATGGTAAGGATGATTTTTTTGAAATTAAATTTAGGTAGGTACTTACTTTGAAGCTCTCTTATATTTGGCAATCGCCAATCGTTATACCCTCCAAAATTTAGTGATTCACAATAATCTATCGCCCCTTGCCAATTTCTAGTAACAGTTGAAGCATCAGCGTTATCTTGCCACATTAGCTTTGTTTTGCTGTCTGTGACTATCTCACCACTCCTACTCATATCCGCAACTGCTACACCACACCATAACAATGTTAAAAACATACCTTTTTTCATCTCAAATCTCCTTTAAAAAATTAATATACAATATTTTGCCCACTGAGCCTATCGATTGGTCATTGAGCTTGTTGTCGAAATGACCGTGGCTTCGATAAACTCAGCCACCTTCATTAAAAGCCCCTACTGCCCTGCTCTAACACATCGGAAATAAGCATCAGCTTTATTATAATTTATACGAAATGATAAAGTACCATAAAAAAAATCTATGTTAGCATTCATATATGAAACAAAAGTAGAACTCCTATAGCTACCATATTCAACATTTTTAAAAGTTGGGTCTATCGAAGGATTATTTCTTCCATAATCAACAATACTCTCCAACTCCTCAACTGATGGAAGTCGCCAATCCGTATATCCACCCAAACTTGAACCATCACAATAATCCTTTGCCTCTTGCCAAGTTAACTGAAGCGTTTTAGCCTCACTGTTGTCTTGCCACATAAGTCCTGTAATATTGTCGGTTACTATCTCTTTTGTGTTATCTCGTGTATAACTAGGTGTCACACCTGTTTGGTAGTAGCCATCATCACCTGCATAGTAGCTGGTTGTTTGCCCTGTTTTTTTAAGGAGGGAAGTTCCAGTAGTTGCATCTGTAACCGTTACCGTTACGGTACTTGTAGATTCATTCCCTTTCTTATCCATTATGGTATAAGTTATGGTATCACTACCCACATAATCAGTATTTGGAGTATAACTTATCGTATGTAAATCTGTTTTTAAGTATGCTGAACCATGTAGTGCGGAGAGTCTATGTACGGTAACCGTACTCATATCTTTAACTATATCATTAGCTAAAGCATTGATAGGATTTAAGCTAGAGTTTTTGGTAACCGTAACTGTATCAGGATTTGCCAAAATAAAAATTTCTTTATTCGTAACCGTAGTCCCAACAACACCCTTACCTTTAAACAATCCTTGTCCTTTAGAATAAGCCACACAAACGACACCTTTTGCTCCATTTGTTGGGAAGTTAA
>DYMK01000002.1 GCA_020721585.1 Sulfuricurvum sp. | reverse complement strand
ATCGCTTTGCGGATTAAGCTCTACTGCTTTTTGGTACGCTTCAATCGCATGGTCATAGTCCTCTTTTTGACCATACGCAACTCCCATATTATAGTAAGCTTGATCGCTTTGCGGATTAATGGCTACTGCTTTTTGAAATGCTTGAATCGCACGGTCATAGTCCTCTTTTTGACCATACGCAATTCCCATATAGGTGTAAGCTTCATCCCCTTGTGGATTAATGGCTACTGCTTTTTGGTATGCTTGAATCGCACGGTCATACTCCCCTTTATCATCATACGCAACTCCCATATTGTTGTAAGCTTGATCGCTTTGCGGATTAATGGCTACTGCTTTTTGGTACGCTTGAATCGCACGATCATACTCCCCTTTATTAGCATATGTACTTCCCATAAGATAAAAAAGAGACCAGTCGCTACTAAAAATCCCTTTGCGGGATAACGCTTCTAAAAATTTGCTGTCATAAGCAGTCTCAATGTTCCCCAGTGCCAAGGCGCGGGAGAGTTCGTCATACAAAGCACTGCTCATCCAATCTTGAAGATCACTTTTTTCGTCACTCAATGTTTTAATATACCCCTCAATAGCTAATTGGTCGAGTGTCTCCCAATCCTCACAAATCCCCTTTTTGTGTTTAGCGGAAAATCGCAACGCACCCAAAAGCGATTGGGCGAACCTCTCCCGCTTCACCTTAAACTCCCGTTCAAAATCGGTGCGCGCCATCATCCGATGGTAACATGCCTCAAAAGGGCTATTGATCCCCTGTAGATTTTCGTCATCGTAATACGCTATAAGCTGGAGATGGAGGGCTTTTACCGCCTCGTTGTCGTGCCAACTGGCGTGTTTTCCTCGGTACTCTTTCTCAAAATGGTTGAGAATCGCACTGTGGACATTATCAAGTGGATAAAACTTCCCCGCCTCTCTCCCCAATCCTCTGCGGACTAATCCCGTATCCACCAATTTTTCCAAAAGGGGAGTTGTCCCAAACAACTGCGATTCTAATGCTTGGGTCAATACTCGGGGGATGACCAGTTTCCATAACAGCTCGGATTCTTCATCTCTGAGGTGGGAGGTGATACGGTCGGTAAAATAAAAGAGCAATCCATGCTTATCGTTCACATCCCTCACCCGTCGCTCCATCTCGGGATAATCCAATGCTTCCCATGAGGGGTACTCTTGGGCAATTTGGGAGAACAGATCGATCAAAAGGGCGTTACCTTGGGTCAATGCTTCGATCGTGGCGAGTTGTTGGTGGGTCGGTGATCCTAATCTAGGGTGCTTTTGGGCGAATATCGCAAAGAATGCTTCGATATGGGCAAAGGAAAATTGCTCCATCGATAACTCTTCTACCTCCTCTAAGGGTAATTCCATGGAGAGATCCTCTACCCGATTGCGCCCCGCGATGATAAAGGTGGTGTGTTCGACCATAAGATAGATCAATCCTTCGATATAGGTTTTGAACGAATAATATTTTTCTTGGGTGCGTGCTGAAATGGTACCATCGGGTAAAAAATTGATCTTAGAGACCATTTTTGACATTTTGATTTTTTCAAAGGTATCGATGATACATAATCCATACCCTTGCAAATCCTCAGACAATGCCTTCACTAACAGAAATTCAGGTGTAGTGAGAATCGCTTTTTTCTTTGCTTCACGCTCACGTTCGGTAAACTTAGTCCATACTTTCCACCCATCCATAATGGTTCCCACGATTTGTTGATAATTCTCATCATCGTTGGTAAAACGTTTAATCGCATTGAGGGCATCAGGGCTATACGTGTTCAGGATGTGAGATAGCAATTGAGGTTCATCGATTATCATCGTCCGAATTTCTTGAAATTTCGGGCA
This sequence comes from Sulfuricurvum sp., assembly GCA_020721585.1. GTDB lineage: Bacteria > Campylobacterota > Campylobacteria > Campylobacterales > Sulfurimonadaceae > Sulfuricurvum. Next base: position 181,411 of record DYMK01000002.1, on the reverse strand, counting down.
ATTTTTAACAAACGTGATACCCTCATCCAATAAAATACTCACCATACTACTATCGCTTTGCTCTTTGAGGTCGATAAAAACCAGAGGGATTTTTTCGTGTTCCCCATACTGTACGTATTTTCGCAATAGGGTACTTTTTCCAAACCCCCCATCACCATGGACAAAAAGGACTTTTCCCTCTTTGTCACGAATTTTTTTATCAATAAGGGTATCAATCGTTCGGGAAATGTAGATCGGGGTGTGAGGATGGCGGGCTTTTGCCATGAAAATTCCTAAAGGTCAAAGTGGGATTTGATTATAGCACAGAACATTCTGCATTCCCAACGAGGGAAAAAGAGCTGGATTCCCGCCTTCGCGGGAATGACGGGATTTCGTCACCCTGAACGTGATTCAGGGTCTTAGCACCCCTGTAAAAAATGGTTCGCCCCTCGTATCGAGGTGACCGTAGCGTAGGGGAGAAAAAATTCCCTCGCCCCGTGAACATCGATAATACGATCCTCCACTCCCAAAAATACCTCAATTTTAACGCCTCGGCGCACAAGAGACTCCATCACCGTACTCTCCCACACAAAAAACAGCAATTCTTCGAGCTGTTCAAGGGAGGCATGGGGGTCTATCTCAACGGGTTTTTGTTCGCAGGGTAAAAAACCGTTGGTAAGAAAAGTCTGAGTATAGCGGGCGGGATTTTTGGGGTAACTTTTGAGCTGTAATCGCTTGAAGGCTTCGGAGTGTGTTTGAAAAAACGCAGGGGAAAAGAGCTGGAGGGTATCGATACGGTGGGGAGTATTGTGGACGTATTGCATCGCTTTGATGGCACCGTAGCTAAAACCGGCTACGGTGTAATCGCTCTGATGGAGATATTCTTGGAAAAAATGGTCGCCATTGGTCAATGAAAAACCGTTAAAAAACTTCACGGAGGGTCTCTTTTGCCAACGCTTTGGAAATGTACTCATACTCACTCAAAATCTCTTCGAGTTTGGTGAGACTTTTTTCATGCCGTTCCATGAGAAAGAGGATCTCTTGGTAGAGTCGGTTGAGGAGATTTTCCACCTCCTGCACCGACGCACTAAACGATTCCCCCATCCCATACGTATAGATCATCGTCTCTACCAAGGTTTTGGCGTGGGCAAGATCATGCGCACCATTACTGGCGTGTTCCCCAAAGCGGAGTTGACACGCCGCAATGCCTGAGAGGGCTACGCGCACGTGGGCTTCAAGCTCATTTTTTAACCACGGTTCCAAGAGGCTTGGGAGGGTTAGCTCATGGGTCAGGGTCATTTTGTCGTAAGGCAGATCAAACCACGTCGAGGCGAACACCTTACCTGCTTGATACCGTACTTGGTACTGACGCTGTTTTTCATTGAGCATCACTAAGCGTTTTTTTCCGATCATCACCTTATCTTTGACTGCCAAAAAGTGGTCTAAGGTCACCTGAAGTTCATGGGTGCGGAGACACAATAACGCCGCTTCATTGACCAATGCTGCTAGCGATGCCCCGCTAAAGCCTATGGTCATTTTGGCAATTTCGGGGATGGAGAGGTTATAGGGGATCGATTGAAGGTATTTTTCCAAAATCGCCACCCGCTCGCTTGCGGTAGGTAAATCGACAAAAATACGACGATCAAAACGCCCTGATCGCAACAAAGCTGTGTCCATCACTTCAATGTTATTGGTCGCAGCAACGACGATAATCCCACTGCTCTCTTCAAATCCATCCATCTCGGTAAGAAGCTGATTGAGCGTCCCCTCACGCTCTTCGTTACGTTCTCCCCCCCGTTTTTTCCCAACGGCATCAATCTCATCGATAAAAATAATGGCAGGGGCATTTTTTTTTGCAGCGGCAAAAAGTTCATGCACCCGTTTTGCCCCCATCCCCACATAAATTTGGACGAACGAGGCACCGCTTTGGTAGAAAAAGGGGACATCGGCTTCATGGGCTACGGCTTTGGCTATCATCGTTTTTCCCACCCCCGGAGGGCCTACGAGTAAAACACCTCGGGGTAAACGGGCTCCAAAATGGTAATACCGTTTGGGATTGCGTAAAAAGTCGATGATCTCTTCAAGCTCCTCTTTGACATCACTAATCCCCCCAATATCGCTAAAACGGACGGTCGATTTAACGGGAGTGGGGAGCTGTTCTTCGTTACTATGACCCAACTCGTGCGATTTTTCTTTCTCCTCCAGCGTTGCGGTGATCTCTTTTTTGCGGTTATGGATCACCCACCCAACGGCACTGCCGATCACGCCAAAAAGGAGGAGAAACCACACCCCTCCACGCGAAGTTTTTACCTCAATTTTCAAATGGGACGTTAATTCAGGGGAGACCTGAGACAAAGGAATTTTAACCACCCCCTCGCTAAGGGTAGAGAGGTAGAGGGTTTTCCCCTCAATAAAGCCTTTTTCGATTTGATTGGAGGCAATCAATCGGCTCACCTCATCCAAGGAAGCTGCATTACTGCTATCACGGAGCAGTGCGTACAAAAGCAAGAGGAGGATAACCCCCCCTGAACAGAGTAAAATGAGTTGATTACGGTTAAAGGTTCGCAGTGTTATGGTCATTTTCTACCTCATAATTGTGGATGGTTATCCAATTTCCGGACAAATCTTCGTCACTTCTAATCACCATTTTATTAAAAAACTGGTCTAATCCCGTATAGATTCCCTCACCCCCTGATTCGACCAAAACGTCCAACGGAAGGGATGCGTGGTGTTGGCGAAACTGGTAATTGTTGTGATGGACGATCCCATTGAGTTGCTGCATACGAAGGGCTGAGACTGTTCCATTTACGGCTGGTTTCATGGTCGCACTGGGGGTACCATCGCGCTTGGAATAGGTAAAAGGGTGGATATGGGTGAGATGCAATCCCTTAAGATTGTCCATTGCCTCTTCCCAAATCGCATCACTCTCCCCCGGATGACCCACGATAAAATCGGTTCCCAACGCAAACCCTTTGTGGTGTAGCATCGCAAAAAGCTCACGGTCACTTTCGTACCGATTACGACGGTTCATGAGTTTAAGCATGGTGTTGGAACTGTGTTGGATCGCGATATGAAGATGACGTTCCAGCCACGGCTCCTCCAAAATCTCTAAAAAAGGTTCATTGATTTGGATCGGTTCAAGTGACCCCACACGGATGCGACGCACTCCCCGAATAAGGGACATTTTTTGCATCAAGGTGGCGATACTGCGTTTATCTCCTTGCCCATAACTCCCTACATTCGTCCCTGTAAGGACAAATTCCCCAAATCCATTCCCCGCCAAGCGTCGCACTTGCTCCAAAATTTGGGATTCCTCCATACTGCGGGCATCCCCGCGTACAAAGGGGATGATGCAGTAACTGCACCGAAAATTACACCCCTCTTGAATTTTGATAAAAGCGCGTGATTTTCCCACAAACTCCTCAACGATGGCATCATCAATGTAATTAAGATCCCCCATTTCATAAAAACGGTTGGGGGTGGAGAGTAGACTATTGATTTTCATCTTTTCGGACTGCCCAAAAACTCCCTGCACTTTTCCCGCTTCAAAGAGACTCTCCCCTTTGGTGTGCGCACCACAGCCGGTTAAAAACATCTTTTTACCCTGTTTTTCCATGCTGTTGATGTAGCCACGGACACTCACATCTGCCCCATTGGTGACCGTACAGGAGTTGACCACCACAATATCGGCATCCGATTCTACTTCGGTCAGATCGTAATCACGTAACGCACTCATCATCACTTGAGAATCAAACACATTGGTACGACACCCGAAGGTTTTAAAATAGACTTTTGGTTTCATTAATTCTTCCGCCAATTCACGTAATAAGTGTAACACCTATGTTTTTTAGCTTGTTTCTAAAATCGTACCGTAAAAAACTTCAAATGGTAGCTTAAAACCTAATATTTTGTGTGCTCTATGGTTGAGCTTGTCTTGAACGACCCTTATTTGTTCTCTCGTGTTATAATTAGGGGATGAATAGCTGGTCATTTGATTTTCCTTGGGCATTTGTCCTCCTCCCTTTTTTACTGTACTGCCTCTATCGGTGCAAAAAAACTCCCCCAGCCCAAATCTTTCCCCATCTCCATTTTTTTGGTACCGTGACACGATGGCGTACGCTTCAGTGGATGTTAACCGTATTGGTCGTCATTTTGATGGTCACAGCACTTGCTACTCCCATTACGATCGATTACGATGATCCCCGTAATCGCCATGGGATCGACATCGTCCTAGCTCTTGATGGGAGTGGCTCGATGAATGCCTCAGGTTTTAGTCAAGACAATCCCCGTGAAAGTCGCTTTGAGAGTGTTCAAACCATCGCCCGTGATTTTAGTAGGAAGCGAATCCAAGACAATATTGGGGTGGTGATGTTTGGGGATTTTGCCTTTATTGCCTCCCCCATCACCTACGAAAAAGAGATTATTAGTGAGATGATTGGGTATCTCAATGAGGGGATGGCGGGACAAAATACCGCCATTGGAGAGGGAATTGCGATGGGGGTACGTGCGTTGCGCGACTCCAAAGCCCATACTAAGGTGATTATCCTCCTCACCGATGGGGAGCATAACAGCGGTGCCATCTCTCCCAAAGAGGCGATGGGGATGGTCACACGCAACCATATTAAACTCTACACCATCGGGATTGGTGAGAAAGGGGAGTTTGATAGCCCACTATTGGAGACCTTAGCCCGTGAGGGAGGGGGGAGATTTTTTGCGGCTACCAATGAAAAAGAGTTGCAAACCATTTATGAGACCATTGATACCCTCGAACGCTCTCCCCTAAAAAGTGACCACCATACCCTCAAAGAACACTATTATCACTGGTTTGGCGCGGGAGCGTTGGGGATACTCCTTTTTATGGCATGGCAACGACGCAAGGGGATCCAATGACGTGGCTTAATCCTTGGTGGTGTGTGGCTTTGATCCTTTTACCCCTGTATCTTTTAACCGCGCGACACTCCCATTGGCGCATCGTTACTTCCCAAAAATGGTTGCTAACGTCCATTATTTTTCTTATTATCGCCCTTGCCCGCCCAGCACTCCCCCAACACCCCATCGATGTGAAACAAATGGGGCAAGATGTGATTTTAGCGGTTGATTTATCCTATTCGATGCGCGGTACCGATGTCCCCCCCAGTCGGTTGGAAGAAGCCAAAAAAGTCCTCCTCCAGACGGTCAGAAGCCACCCCAATGACCGTTTTGGAGTAATCGGATTTACCACCCACGCCATTGTCCTCTCCCCCCTTACCCACGATATTCCCCTTTTGGAATCGCTGTTTAAGGGACTTGATGAGACCCAAATTATGACCAAAGGGACAACCATCCTAAGTCCCTTAGAACTGGCTCGCAAAATGTCCCATGCCCCCTCCCCACTGGTCATCCTCCTCACCGATGGGGGGGATGAAAGCCAGTATGACCATGAAATAGCGTTTGCCCAAGAGAACCACCTGCGCGTCAGTCTCTTTTTGTTGGGAACCCGTGAGGGGAGTATGCTCCCCACCGATGAGGGGAGTCTCAAGGATGACAATGGGAATTTGGTCATCAGTGCGCTCAACGATGCCATCACGACCCTTGCCGATCAATCGGGAGGAGAGGTGGTTACCACCTCGCACGCTCTCCAAAATCTCATTCACCGCGAACATCGTGATACTTTGAATGGTTTTACCCGCATTCAAACCTATGAAGAACTTTTTTACCTCCCTCTTGCCCTCTCTCTCATCGCGTTTATGCTGGCAATGACCACCTTAGGGGAAAAACTTTCCAAAAGGTGGATCGTATTCTTAGGCTTTATCGGTCTCTCCGCGCAGGGGGGGATGGTCGATTTTGGGTATGACGCGTGGGCAAGGTACCACTACCAACATCACCACTATGACCATGCGGCGGCTTGGTTTCACCGCATCGATTCCCCCTACGCACAGTACAACCGTGCTAATGCCCTCTACAAAGGGGGAAAATACGATCAAGCCCTCACCCAATACCGATCCATTCGCTCTCGTGACCCTTTTTTTAAGTCGCTTTTGTATTACAACATGGGCAATTGTCATATCCGTTTGCACCATTTTGACGAAGCACGTAGTGCTTTTTTGGCCTCACTGACCCTTAATTATACCCCTCAAGCCGATGCCAATCTCCGTTTTATCGCCCATGCCCAAGAACAACAAACCCTCAATGTCCGCAAAGCGAAAAAAGAGTCGTTTCCCCACGATGAAACCACTCCCACAGGGGAGAAAAAAAGTGTCAAAGAGGGGGGAGGTAGTAATATGAAAAGCGATAGGAAATCAGGCGGTGGCGGTGATGGTGGGAAAAAGATGGAGAGTGATCCCCGCTTTTCTGCCTCTCAGGGGAAAGCCAAACTCTCTTCCACCCAATACGAACTTATCAATGCACGGAGTGTCCATGAAACGAAACCTTGGTAGTATCATTGCCCTTGTAACCCTGTTCTTCTCCCCGCTGTGGGGAAACTATGAATGGAAACTCCTTGATCATCCCACCACACTCAATGTCGGACAAAGCGGTTTGGTACGGTATGCGTGTGCTTTTGATGGGAGTGCTTCGGAGTATTCGATCCAATTGCTCCTTGAATCTACCCCCCACTACACGACTTCTTTGCTCAACCAACACACCACGATGGTCAAGGGCAAACGCATTGAGATTGTTGAACTCCTCATTACCCCCAAAATCGCGGGAAAACTCACCCTCTCTCCCAACGCACGGGTGCGCTTTACTGCCTTAGGCGCGGTGGAAAATACGGTCTTAGGGCGGGATAATCTCAGTAAAGAAGATATTATCAATACCCAAACGCACCTCCCCCCACTCACCATCGACACCCGTGCCAATGGGGTTGCCCTTAATGGTCATTTTACCCTTGATGTCCATACCGATACCCAAACGCTCCACCCCTACCAACCGCTCCATCTGCGCATTACCCTTAAAGGTGCGGGGAATTTCGATGCCCTCCCCCTCTTTGACCTTAATCTTAGTGAAGTGAAACAGTTCCTCCAACCTCCCCAAAAATCGCTTACCCCTTCCCAAGAAGGGTTTGTGGGTGAAGTGACCCAATCCTTCGCACTGGTTTCCTCCCACCCCTATACCATCCCCGCATTGCATCTGAGTTATTTTGATACCACGACCCAAAAGATCATTACCCTCTCCACCCAACCTATCCCCATCACCATCGATGATGCGGGGTACACTCCCGATGCGCTCCTTGATGCACCCCTTCCTCTGCCCAAATCCAACCTCTTGCGCTACCTTATCTATGGGGGATTGATTGCCCTTGGGGTTGTATTGGGTGAAGCGGTTCGGTGGGTGTGGCACCATCGACCTAAACGACGACAACGCTTTTTTTGGGACAATGCCTCCGATGCTAAGTCGTTGATTATCCTCCTTTCATTACGCCCACAAAAACGGTATGATGCCATCATTACCGCATTGGAATCAGGGACGATGGGTGTGCGGGACGCTAAGCGGGCATTAAAAGAGATCGAAAAATCGCGTACACAAGGGTATCTTTAACGATTCGGATCAAGAATTTTTAGATGCTATTAGAAGGGATTAAATTGATGAGTGGCGGACGAGGAGAGATTCGAACTCTCGGTACCGTTGCCAGTACGTCTCCTTAGCAGGGAGGTGGATTCAGCCGCTTTCCTACTCGTCCATTATGATTAAGAGGGCGTAATTATACTCATGCTTAAATAACAAGCACCTTAAAGTGCTTGATTGAGGGTTTGTAAAATCTTTTCGACCACTTCTGCTGGATTGGGTGCTTTATAAATAGGTCGTCCGACCACGATAAAATCGACTTTTTCGTGATGCGCGGTTTGAATGGTCGCAACACGCTCTTGATCCCCCGCATCTTCCCCAAAGGGGCGAATCCCTGGCGTGAGGGTCACAAAGGTGGGGGAAGTAAGTGATTTGATGGATGCACTTTCATACGCGCTGCACACCACCCCATCCAATCCTGATTGATAGGCATCGGTAGCAAATTGATCCGCTTTGCTGGCGATGGTATCGCCATAGACGTGATCAAACTCCATTTCATTAAAGGAGGTCAATGCCGTGACTGCCAATACCAATGGGCGGTTGGGATACGGTTGTAACCGCTCCATCACCGCACGCATCGCTTTAGGGCCTGCGGAGGCGTGAACGTTGAACATATCTACCCCTAAGCCCATAATGGACTCAGCGGCATCTGCCATGGTGTTGGGGATGTCATAAAGTTTTAAATCCAAAAAAATCTTACTTTCGGGATTGCACGCTTTGAGGGCGGTTAAAAAAGGTTTTCCATCCCGAATATAGGCACGAAGACCCACTTTAAGCCAAACGGGATACCCTTTGATTTTTTCCACTAAAGCAATATTTTCCTCCATTGTAGGAAGATCCAATGCGATACACAGTTCCATACCAACCCTTTTTATTAGTTACAAAAGTATAGCAAAGCTTAAATAGTTTCCCCATTAATCAAACGTTAGGGAATCATTGACCAAAAGGAACTACAATAGGCTCGAATTTATCTATAAAGGAAATCCAATGCGCAAAAATCTACTTGTTACGGTCGTTTCTAGTGTGCTTTTAGGCTCCATGTCGCTGTTTGCTGCCCCTTACAGTGTTGATGTCTCTCACTCAAGTGTGGGATTCAAAGTCAAACACATGATGATCAGCACCGTTAGTGGTAATTTTAGTGGCTTCAGTGGATCGTATGATCTGGAAAAAGGGCATCTTAAATCGCTTAATGGAACGGTCAAAGTCAAAACCATCAATACCGGAATCACCAAACGGGATGATCACCTACGCAGTGCCGATTTTTTCGATGCGACCACCTATCCTGAGATGAGCTTTGCTATGACGGCGCAAAAAGGGAAAACGGTGTCGGGTAATCTCACCATGCACGGTGTCACCAAAGCCGTTAAACTGACCATGGATATGGGGGGAGAAGTGGTTGATCCTTGGGGCAACAAACGTTCTGGCTTTACCCTTAATGGCACCATCAACCGAAAAGATTTTGGGCTTAACTGGAACAAAGCGATGGAAGCGGGTGGGGTGATGGTCGGAGAGGATGTCCAAATGACCATCGAAATTGAGGGAATCGCCGACTAAAAATTAAGGAAAATCTATGGAGACCATCCGTCACTTTACCACCGCACCTTTGGAAAATCCCCGCTTTGTCCATCCCGTTTCGATTCACTTTGAGCGTGATGGGATAGCCCACCAGTGGGAGGCGGTCAAAGTGCATGACAGCGTCGCCATCCTCCTTTTTCATCTGCAAAAAGATGCGTTCCTTTTGGTCAAACAATTTCGCCCCCCCGTCTATCTCCACAATGGCGTAGATGGATTCACCTACGAACTGTGTGCGGGAATTTTGGACAAAGCCACCAGTCCCCTTCAAACCGCCAAAGAAGAAATCCAAGAGGAGTGCGGGTTCGATGTCCCTTTGGATCAGATTCATCGCGTCACCTCCTTTTATACGGCGGTGGGGTTTGCAGGATCGCAACAAACACTCTATTATGCCCGCATTGATGATAGTATGAAAAAAGATGAAGGGGGTGGGATCGATGAAGAGACCATTGAGGTAGTCTATCTCCCCCGCCACGAAGCGAGGACTTTTATCATGGATGAAACGCTCCCCAAAACTCCGGGAGTGATGTTTGCTCTCTATTGGTTTTTGGAGTTTACCCCCTCAATGACGACAATTGCCCGTTAATTTTGGCTATTTTTTCCTCGGCATTCTCAAGTCCTTGCCGGTTTTCGGCGATGACCGCTTCGGGTGCATTGGCAACGAAACGCTCGTTGGAGAGCATTCCGCGTAATTTATCGGTCTCTTTTTGGAGTTTTTCGCGCTGTTTGGTCAAACGGTCGATGATGGGGCTAAGATCAATCGCATCGGTGGGAAGATATACTTCGACGCTATTGCCGATGTCACTGATGGCATTATCAATTTTCGTTTGGGTAAACTGCAACGTTGTCACTTTGGCTAAACGCTCAATAAAGGGGGTCATCATCGCATGGTCACCATCGCATTTTAGGTAAGCCGATTGAATTTTTTGGTTCCCAAGATCGACCAATGTTTTCGCACGGCGAATGGTCACAATGGCATCCATGATGGTCGCAAATGCCGCTTCGATAGCCTCATCTGTTTGTGTGTTTTCAGGGTACGCCATGACCATAATCGAATCTCCCGTTTCCAGTGTCGTCCCTGAAAGCTCATGATAGAGGTACTCGGTGATAAAGGGCATAAAGGGATGAAGGAGTTTCATCGACTCTTTGAAGATACTCCCCAGTTCATGGACGCTCTCTTTGGACGCTTTACCAAGCTCGATACCCCAGTCGCAGAATTCATTCCACAAGAAGCGATAGAGTACCGTCGCTGCATCATTGAAGCGATACTCATCCAAAAAGGCTCTTGTCTCAGCGGTCGCACGGTGAAAACGGCTAAGCATATAGCGACCCAACGGTGTGGTAATTTCTTGAGAAGCTAAATCGTTGAACCTCTCCACATTCATTTGCAAAAATTTTGAGGCGTTAAAAAGTTTATTCGTAAAATTACGGCTTTGTTCCAAACGCTCATTACTCAGACGAATATCCCGCCCCTGTGCGGCTAGCACCGCCAAGGTAAAACGCAACGCATCGGCACTGTATTTTTCGATCATATCGAGGGGATCGATGACATTGCCTTTGGATTTGGACATTTTTTGACCGTGCTCATCGCGCACCAACGCATGGAGGTAGATGTGATTAAAGGGCAATTCGCCTGTGAAACTCTCCCCCATCATCATCATACGGGCTACCCAAAAGAAGAGGATGTCAAATCCGGTGATGAGGAGGGTGTTGGGATAAAATCGAGCCATATCTTCGCTTTGGAACAATTGATCGCCTAGAGTATCCCCATTTCCCCAGCCCAATGTCGAAAACGGCCACAATGCCGAACTAAACCACGTATCGAGAACATCAGGGTCTTGGGTAAAGTTAGCCGAAGCACAATGGGGGCAGGAAGCAGGATTTTCGTCCAAACTCGCCCACTCATGACCGCACGCATCGCAATAAAATACGGGAATACGGTGTCCCCACCATAATTGGCGAGAGATACACCAATCACGCAATTCCCCCATCCACGCGTTGTAACTGTTGATCCAATGGGGAGGAAAAAACTGCGTTAGCCCCGCATTGGTTTTATCGATCGATTGACGTGCGACCTCTTTGCGGACAAACCATTGCTTAGAGATGTACGGCTCGACGATGTTTTTACAACGGTAACAATGCCCTACTTGGTGGGTATGCTCTTCGATTTTTTCAATAAATCCTGCTTCTTCGAGACGTTTGACGATGATAGCGCGCGCTTGAAGACGCTCTAATCCCTCAAATTCCCCTGCATGGTGATTGAGCATCCCTTTTTCATCGAAAACGGTGATAAATTCCAGATCATGCCGTTTGCCCACTTCGTAGTCGTTGGTGTCATGGGCGGGCGTTACTTTAACCACACCCGTCCCAAAGTCACGGTCAACATGGGTATCAGCAATGATTTTGATGTCACGGTTTATGAGGGGGAGGGTGACACTTTGTCCGATGAGGTGGAGGTAACGCTCATCATCAGGGTGTACCATAATCGCCGTATCGCCGAAATAGGTCTCAGGACGGGTGGTAGCGACCACGATGTGACCGCTCCCATCGCTAAAAGGGTAACGGATGTGGTAAAAATGACCGTGATGTTCTTCGTGTTCGACCTCGATGTCACTCAATGCCCCATCGTGGGTACACCAGTTGACCATGTAATTTCCCCGAACAATGAGGTTTTGGTTGTAGAGGTGGACAAACGCCTCTTTGACGGAGGTTTTTAGCCCCTCATCCATCGTAAAACGTTCACGACTCCACGCAGGTGAGACCCCCAGCTTACGCAATTGCCCCACCATGATTCCGCCGCTCTCTTCTTTCCATGCCCAAACCCGCTCCAAAAACGCCTCACGTCCTAGCTCCTCTTTGGTGGTTCCCTGTGCTAAAAGCTGTTTTTCGACCACGTTTTGGGTCGCGATTCCCGCATGGTCGGTTCCCGGTTGCCAGAGGGTCATATACCCATCCATCCGTTTGTAACGGACGATGATGTCTTGGAGGGTAAAGGTCAACGCATGACCGATATGAAGTCGTCCCGTGACGTTGGGCGGAGGCATCATAATGGAAAAATGTTTGTTGGGTTTGAGGATGGTGCGATTCCCATCGATTTCAAAAAACCCGCGATCTTCCCAGAGGGGATAATAACTGTGTTCGATATTTTTGGGATCATAATGGGTTGAAGACATGGTTAAACCTTGAGGAGAAAATAGGGGCGAATTATACCAAAATTGTCTATTTTAATGTACTCTCACCCTATTTTCATTTTTTGTCTTTTTTCAACGCTTCTTTTGTTAATCCCCGAAGAACGTTGCACCCACTATAAGACCAAGCCCTAGCAAAAGAAGATTTTTCTCTTTCTCTTTTTGCACTTTTTCTTCATCGCTCATCGCTTGTACCCTTGTCGTAGGGGAGCGAAAAAGATTAATAATCGTAAAAATGACCCCTAAAATCATCAAGAATAAAAATCCCACAATTAAAACCACAACGGTATAAATCAAAAACTCTACCATCTATTTCTCCTCCACAATGTTAATCTCATCCGCACTCAATCCATACAGCGCATAGACCATCGCATCGATTGCTTTTTCACACTCGACTACCCTAGTCTCTTTTTTTACTTCATTCCGCTCATCAAATGGTTTGCTCATAATTCCCTTTCATTTTAGTTCAGCCTGCCCCTTAGTGCGCTAATACTAACTTTTTTATTGCGTGCCGTAATACATTTAATACATTTAATACGCTATGATTCTACTGCTCAGATACCATCGCAGTATCAAGAGATGGCTCTTTGTCCTGCCTTATGGGCGAACAACCTCAAAACCACTCACACTTTTCTAAATTTATATCTTTTTTTGATAGATAGTTTTGGTATCTTGTTTCATAAATATTTTTATTATAGTGTTTATCTATGTAAAATGATGTCACTAAGTGACTTGAACTTTTACCTAATTTTTGAATAATGACAATAAAGTTTTCATCGTACGCCCATAAATACAACCTAACAACTTTTTGTCTATTCTCATAATGGTAAAAGAGTTTTATTTTATGATGGTTATGATTCAAAATCATCTTTTTTATCCATTTGATGCGTGAAGCTCTATTCTTATCCAGCTCTCGTTTTTCACTTTTTGCGTTATCTTTGGTAATAATATGCCAAAAGATTTTCTCTTTTTCGTTGCGCTTATCTTTAGCGATAGGGTCAATATAAATAGTATTTGCCAAATGACAAGAAGTATCAATAAAATCATTTTTAAAAATGCTATATAAAAACTCAACTATCTCATCGCTTTGACAACATGATTCAAAATTAATAGTTTCAGAAAACATCAAAAAGACCTTGGCGTAAATCTATAAATTCTAAATTTCTCTTCCCATAGTGGTGTTGAAACATCTAAAGATATACCACCTAACTCTTCAATAGTAGCGATAATGAAATTTTTTATCTCACTTTCATGTTTAATATCTTGCCTATTTTTGTATCCAATAGCCCCGATCATGACATCTGCTAATTGCATTATTTGAGACTCATGGGAGTGTATAATCGTAAAATCAACATCAATATTTCCATAAAATGTATTGTAAATTATTTTTTTGAGTTCTGCGACTCTTTGTCCACCTTTGGTGTCTTTATAGTCCATAAAAATATTATAGGTATCATCTACTTTGAAAAATGGCAATAGTGCAAAATAGTACATTTTGTAATAAAATATATCTGCTTCACCCTCGTTATATTGATTGTGATTGAGTCTTGATTTATTCAAAACTACTTGGGCATTAAACCTCAAATCAACACTTGAGAAAAAAAACTCCAGAAGCTCTTTATAAAATGCTTTTTTATTATTATTGAGTTTTGTCCATTTAAGCTCACCCATTGCATTATGCTTATGTTTTAAATGTTTGATAGTCCTATTGACAAACTCGACACTTTCAGAGGGACAACCTATTCCGCCGATTACCATCAAATCAGATTTGTCGTTATGAAGATGATTTGACTCATCACAAAATATCTTATATTTCATCAAACCCCCTCCACAATCGCTATCTCATCGGCACTCAATCCATACAGCGCATAGACCATCGCATCGATCTCTTTTTCATATTGTGTCACATTGAGTTCGAGTTTTTCTATCGCTTCGCTTATCTCTATTTTTTCTATGGCATTGAGTTTTTCGTAGTGTTTTTTGTATTTTTTGATAGTCTCTTTTGAGTTCAAAATCTCATCGACGAGCTTTATGAATGGTTGTTGTTGGGCTTCATCTATTTTTTTTATCGGTAATGAATTCATTTTGTTTGCATCTAAACGAACTCTTCCACCCTTTTCGGCATCTCCGAAAGCTGGGAAAAGATATTTTTTTACAAAACTAAATAACTTTGAATTTAAAATTGATTGTAAATATTTATCAGCATTTGCAATAAAATAACAATTTGCACTTATATAGTAACCATCTGAGTCATAATAAAATTTATGATTCAGTGCCGTGTGATAGTAGATAAGTTTTGGTTTTTCAAGCTCGTCATAGTAATCACAAGCACGAAGATTCCAATAGTAAACTCCTTTGTCTTGTCGCTTTATTAGTGCATCTTTATACTGCTCCAAATATTCAAAAATTGCAGGATATTTCTCCCTAATATCTAACCCATAACCAGTTGCAACCATATAGCGTCCAGAGTGATTCAATTCCCACTTGTCAAAATCATCTCCTTCTACCATTTTTTTAAGTAGTTGATTTGAGTTCTTATCTTTACTTATAATTTCTTGATAGGTATTTTCATTGATGATAAATGCTTTATTTAATCCAGTTTTCACACCATAAAATACACCACTATTTGTATAACTTTTGAGTGTTGTACCAGTATCTTTAAACTTAACTAAAACCGATGCAGTGAGAGGATTTGTGAATCTCCAAATATCACTTGAAAGTTCACTTTTTTTATAAAATAATGTTTTATAATCACCTAGTTGAGCTTCTTCTATTGATTTTATCATGGCATAAGAAATATCATTATCACTGATTCGATTTTCTAAAATGATAATTGCTGGTTCGGTTGATGCATCGTCAAATACTTTTAATTCACCAAAATTTATAAGTTGCTTAATATTGTAGGACTTTAAATAAATTCGTAAATTTAGTCCATATTTTCTCTCCATCCATTTGTTCGGAGTAATAAAACCTAGCAATCCTCTCTCTTTTAATAGCTTGATTGATAATTCATAAAAATAAACATACAAATCAGCAGCTACGGTAGCAACATATTTATAATTTTGAACATATTTTTCTTTTATTTCACCATCAATCATCTCTTGTCTCACATACGGCGGATTGCCAATCACCACATCAAAACTATTCTCTTCAAACGGCATCGCCAAAAGCGAATTAGCACAGATGATTTTATCATTCAGACTTGTAAGCTCTCGACCCTTATGCGCTGTCCGTAACCAGAGACTGAGTTTGGCGATTTCCACCGCATCTTCATTGATGTCTACGCCATAAAGATTGTGTTCGAGGATACTTTTTTCGATCTCATACCCGATCATCAAATCTTGAAACGGCAAGAGCAAATCCCGTATGAGGGTATGTTCACGGATCAGAAACTCCAACGCTTGGTTGAGAAACGCCCCACTTCCGCACGCAGGGTCGAGGATTTTAAGATGCGTAAGCCATTCACGATAGGCAAGAAGATTCTCTTTTGCTTTGATTTCCTCTTTGGTGAGTTTTTTGAGATTGTGCGGGACTAACGTCTCATTTCCGATGGCAAGTTCGTCTCTTTTATCCGCACAAAGTTTGCCCAAAGTATTTTCGACGATGTAGCGGGTGATGTATTCGGGGGTGTAAAAGATACCGTCTTTTTTCCGTTTGGAAACACTTTTGTCATTCCCGCGAAGGCGGGAATCCAGCTCTTTTTTTGTAGACCCTGAATCGAGTTCAGGGTGACGAGAGGGTTCAGGGTGACGAGAGGGTTCAGGGTGACGAGAGGGTTGCGTGAAAGTTTTTTCCATTTCTTCGAGGTCGGTAAGCGACTGCTCAAAGATATGCCCCAAAATATTGACGCTAATGTCACTTTCAAAATCGTAATCGGAGAGCTTTTGCGCCTCCATGTCGAGATACGCATCTTCGATGATGAGACTATCCAAGAGCGCATCGGGGGCGAAGAGTCCCCCATTGTATTTGGGAATGCCCAGTTTTTCATGTCCTGTGTTGATCGCATTAAAATAAATTTTGTAATACGCATAGATGGGATGACCAAAAACGTCTTGTGCGTGGCGGGTGCGTATCTCTTTGATCGTGTTGGGGTGCAGCAGTCCCCGATCTTCGGCAAAAAGGATAAAGATAATACGGTCACAGAGCTTTTGGGTGAGGCGCAGGAGGGTTTGTTTATCTAAGTCTTTGTCATTCCCGTGAAGGGAATCTAGCTGGATACCCGCCTTCGCGGGTATGACGGGAGAGTTCGCGGGTATGAGGGGGGAGTAATTATTTTTAACGATATTATCAAAAAGATGGGTACGAAACGCACTAAAATCTTTGTACAATTGTTTGGAGATGGTCGCTTCAAACGTTGCCGATTTTTCTTTGAGTGTGAGCGGAATCCCCTCTTTGATACTCTCAAAACTTAGAAGCAAATGGAGCGTTTTGAACTCCGCATACGTGAGGGTAAAAAGGTTAAATTTTTCATACACCGTTTTTTTGTCGATGTAAAAACGGAGTTCATCGAAATTGGAAATAATGATGTATTGGGAGCGGGAATGAGAGGCGTGATAGTTAAAGGCTTGGGTTTCGACCGCATCAAGATTTTTGGTTTTTTGGTCTTTGAGTTCGACCACTCCGATAATTTCACCATTAATCACGATCACCCCATCGGCTTTTTTACCGTCGGTTTCGTTTTTCTTTTCCCGTTCAAGCGTATACCCATGGGGATTGGTCGTATTGAGGGTATAGCCCAAGCACGACTCGAAGATGTCTTTAAAAAAGCCGTCTTGATAGATCTCTTCTTTGAAATCACGTATCGCATCGACTTTGGCGATATAGTTTTGAAATGCTGCCCAACGCAAAGCAATAAGCGATTCATCGTGTTTAACGGAATTTAGGATAGATTTTTGAAAAAGTGCCACACAAACCACCTGAAGCGTAAAATGGGACAATTATAGCGGAATTTTAGCGGTGCTTTTTTAATCATCTATAGTACGAAGCTTGCACTATAATGGTGCTATGGAAACGCTACTATTATCTATTTTTTTGACCATCACCATTGCTACGGTGCTGAATATCCTCCTTAAACGGTTGGGGATTTCGCACATTATTGGCTACATTGCCACAGGTACCATTATTAGCTACCTCTTTGGGTTTAATGGTCTGGGGAACGATTCGTTGGAATTGATCGGGGAGTTTGGGATTGTCTTTTTGATGTTTACCATCGGATTGGAACTGAGTTTAGAAAAAATCAAAAAGATGAAAGAGCTTCTTCTCACCAATGGAGTACTGCAAGTGGTATTGAGCGTTGGGGTGATTTTTATCCTCTCGTTTTACCTTTTTCATCTTGATTTTAACACCTCCCTCATCGTCTCGTTGGCATTTTCCCTCTCTTCAACGGCGATTGTCCTCACTTATCTCAAAGAGTCCAAAGACATCATCACCCCCTACGGTCAAAAATCAATGGGGATTTTGATCTTCCAAGATTTGGCGGTGATTCCGATCTTATTACTCATGAGTTTTTTAGCCAATGACACCCTCTCACTGGGGGAAGTACTCCTCAAAACCCTCCTATCGGCTGCATTCGTTGTCCTTTTTATGTTCACTCTTGGGGATAAAATCGTGAATGCCCTTTTGAAATTTTCGGCTAAAACGGAGTTGGAAGAGCTTTTTTTGGGGTCGGTCTTCTCTATCCTGATCGGTGCGTCCCTGCTGGCGCACACCATGGGCTTTACCTACTCGTTGGGAGCCTTTATTGCTGGGATGATTATCGCTGATACGGGGTATAACGTCAAAGTCGAATCGGACATTGCTACCTATAAAGATCTTTTGTTGGGGGCATTTTTCTTTGGTGTGGGGAGTAAAATCAATGTTTTTTATTTTATGGAAAACATCTTTATCATTATTTTTGTCTTTTTGTTTGCGATGCTGTTTAAAGCTGCGGTCATCTATGCCATTATTCGCCGTAATTCCGACAAAAATACCTCCGCCAAAACGGCGTTATCCTTAGCGCAGATTGGGGAATTTTCGTTTGCCGTCTTCGCCATGGCAGGAAGTTTCAAACTCATCACCCAAGAGATGGCAAGCTTTTTGATTCTGGTGAGCGTCATTTCGATGATTCTCACCCCTTTTATCATTGGGAATATCTATAAGCTCTCCTCCTATTTTGAAAAAGAGTTCTACGAATCGGATGTCATCACCCCCATCGAACGTCAAAATCATATTATCGTGGCGGGTTTTGCGATGTTGGGGAAAATTGTCGCTGCTTCCTTGCAAGCTAAGGGAGCCAACTTTATCATCATCTCTGATAACCTCAAACACGTTTTGCACGCCCGAAAATTGGGTTACATGGCCTATTTTGGTCACCTCAATAAACATCCCGTTTTGGAATCGCTCAAGGTCAAAGAGTCCCAAGCGATCCTCATCACCATGAGCAGTGAGCAAAATCGACGACTCATTAGCGAAGCGGTCTTGAATTTTCATCCCAACGCCCATATTATTATCAAAATTGACAGCGTCGAAGAGCGTAAAAGTATGCGCGATTTACCCCAATTGGAGTTTGTGGATGCCAGTTTTGAGGTGGCGGATTTATTGGTACAACGGGCAACTTCCCCCTCATAAACCCAAAATCACGTTCAGGGTGACAAGGTTAGTATTCAAAGTGACAAAACGCGTCATTCCCGCGAAGGCGGGCAAGAAACGCATTTTTTACATACCATCAATGCGCGTTTAAAATGTCCCTCGTAAAGTAATAAGATAATTACGCCCCACTCCTGCTGGATAGTCTGCGGTGTATGTGCCTTCTGGTGCGGGATAAAGTTGCGTTTGATTAAACATATTTTTCACCGAAAATTGAATCTCACTGTTAAATTTTGGTATCGTATAGCCTATCGTACCATCCATAGTACTTATCTCCTGCATACTAGGACGTGAATCGGTTTTTGTTCGTGGTGTTTTCCCCTGCCATCGTCCTGAGAGGGACGTATACCAATGTTGATCCCAATGGTAGGTCATAAACCCAGATACGCTATTAGAGGGTGCATTGGCAAGCGTATCACCATGACCATCATACGCCATTATATGGCTGTAAGTAGCATAAAACGAGAGGGTATCATACCGTCTGCGCCACTCGGTCTCAAATCCTGTGATGGTACTTTGTGAGCCATTTATATAATCGTATCGTGGAGTCGCTGAAGTCGGATTATAGTGAAGGTAGATTTGATTTTCATTTTGGAGATGAAAGAGATTCATTGAAAGGGTATGATTGAGTCCAAAAGTATGGATCCATTGGGTTTCATAAGCAATAACACTTTCCGCTTTAAGATTGGGATTTCCCCATCGAGCAGGATTGTTGATGAGAAACATCTCTTGCCACGAGGGGTTTCGATGAGCGCGCGAGATTGAAAATTTTACGAGATTTTCAGGATTAATGGTATAAATGGTCGCAATACGGGGATCCCAACGAGGAACGAGTGTGTTATGTTTATCCAGTGTCAGTGAAACGTATCCCATAAGTGATTTTGTAATGGGATGTTCGTAGGTAAGATACGTTGAAAAATCATTCATAGAACTACGGGGTTCAACAAAAGGATACGTGTTGGAATAATCAACAAGCCCTACCCCTGAACTCATATTGGTATAGAGAGTTTTTACGTAGACAGCAGTGCTATGCGATTTTTTTATCCCAAATGTCCCCTTCCCCCCTAAAAAAATCCCTGAGAGGGTATTGCTCATCTCATAAGTTCGGACTAAAAGTTCAACGACGCTGTGAAATCCATCAGGATACGTGACACCCCCTAAAACCAATCCCGCCGGTCGGCTCAGACTGTAATTACCAAAGCGATCTTCGCTCATTGATCCCTGCACGGTTCCGCTAAAATTGCCCAACGTATAATGGGTTCCTGAACGGATACTATTTTGGTTGAGGGTGTAGTGATCCCCATCGGATGCTAATGCATAGGTTATCCCCCCTCCCGCTCCATGCCGATAGAGAGAGAATCGCCCATCCAAAAAGAGGGATCCCTTGGCGACCCTCGCAGAGATGACGGTAGTATCGGTTTGAAACGGTGCGCTTCCCGATCGAGATAGCTGAACATTATTCGGTCCAAAATAGCCATTAGCAAGGGCATCTTTCCCATAATTAAGAGTCAGATTATCATGAATAGTATACACATCCGCTCCGAGGGAAAAATCATCTTTTACCAAAGCATACGATCCGCCCATCTTACGTGTACCATAGCTTCCTGAAGAGGCGAACCAACGACCCTCTTTATCTTCAGAAGGCTCTTTTTTGTAGGTAGTGACGATGATGGATCCTGCGTATCCCCAATGCCCATCACTGTATCCCCCAGGACCTCGTACCACTTCGATCCGTTTGATGAGATCGATAGGCATAGCAAGATACGAGCTATGGCTATCAAAAATGAATTCATTCATCTCTCTTCCATCAATAATGAGCTTTGTCTGCCCACGCGCTTGGGGATTAGAACCCCTAAAAACAGGATTAATTAACGAGAGATTATCACTGGAAAGACTAACCCCTGCTACGAGAGAGAGGGCATCTTTGAGTGAATTTGCCCCTGCGTGAGAAAGTTCATCCCCTTCAAAGACACTCATGATAAAAGGGAGATAGTCGATATTCGCCCGCTGTACGGTGGCGGTTTGGGTAATCTGGCTTAGGTCTTGTGTGAGATCTTGCAAATCATTAGAGGAGCCGTCTTCTGTAGCAAAAAGGGCGAGGGGAATGAGTAACAATGCAAGGGAAAAAGGGGTTCTCATAAAGCCTCATTTTTAACTAGATAGGGTGACGATAAAAGTTACTATTTTTGTACTGATTGGATTAGAGTTGAAATATAATCAAAAAGGTGTTAAAACGTGCTGAAAAAGGGATAATATCGTGATAAAAAAGTAAAAAATGGCTTATTTGGAAAAAGCTGAGAAACCCATGGGATTTCCATGCGTCACGCAAGCGATTTAAAAAAAAGATTTAGTTTAAGAGAGTCGATGCCCTACAAATTTTGAGCCATTGTTTAAAATTTTTCCTCCGCGACGAAACCCTAACCCACACGCTTCATAGGCAAAAAAGACTCCTGCTTGATAGGAATTACCCCGTGCATCTTTAGGAAACTCGACATACTCTTGATAAATAGCTTTGAAGTTTTCATACGGTCCATCGGTGGATTCAAGAATTTTTCCGGCATGATCAAAAATACGGACATTGGCCCCTTCTCGTCCAAACATTCGCTTTTCAACGCACGCAACACCGTGGAGTGGTTCGTAGGATGCGCGGAGCAAATAGGGGGAATCGGGAAAGAGATCGCATAAAATTTTCAACATCCCTTTGGATTGGAACAACAGGGTATAGGCAGGGTTTAGGATAATCGCTTTTTGATGGGTCATAATAGCGGTCAAAAGGGTCGCTAACTCATTTTCATCAATGGCAATATCTTCCCAAGGGTAGAGTTTAAACCAGTATTCGTAGGAATTTTCATGCCGGTCATAAATTCCCTCTTCATCAAATTTGACATTTACCAGCGGTTCAAATTCGGTCTCAAATCCCGCATCAATCGCCATTTGTTGCAACAGTCGTACGGTTCGTTCCTCTTCGGAATTACTACTATCGGCACTAAAGAGGATTTTCCACCCTTCATAATAGCGTTCAAACATCTCGGTATCCTCAAAGAGGGTGACCAAACGGCGAAAATTGTCGCTAATGGCTTCGTAGACATTGTTAAATTGGCGTGCTTCATCCATGTTATTGTGTTTGAGTAACGCCCATTGGAGTATTGCCGTTTCAAACAATGCCGTAGGGGTATCGGCATTAAATTCGATGAGTTTAATGGGCTTGCCATCAATGCCTCCTGCCAAATCAAAACGACCGTACAGATGCCAATGGACATCATTGTCCCAACTTTTTTTGATGCACTCCACCAGATTAAAGGGGATCCCTAACTCAAAAAAGAGGTTATTGTCAATAACGTGTTGTGCAGCAGCGGTGTACATAGTGTACAGTTCATTGACCGCTTCGTAATAGGCTTCTGCCTCGTGGTCACTGACGACCACCAGTTCATCGGCGACATAGTGGGTTAAATCGGCATCGGTATGCCAAACAAAACCAATCTCTTCGAGAATGTCGGTACTAATAGGGTTGATAGGGTCTAACGTGATCATAATTATCCTCCAAAATGGCTAGAAAACGAATTAGAATGGCTTGCGCCGCTACTACTACCACCAAAAAAACTTTTTTTAGGAGCACTACTGGAAGAAGTAGGGGAGGGATGAACGGGGGTTTTGTGGGTTTGATGATACGCTGAACGGTTGGACATATCTTGGTGTTGACGAACGTTGGAATTGTTCATAAGGGCATTGCCGATCATGTTTCCCAATAATGCCCCCCCAGCAGCAGCAAGAATTGTTCCTCCAAGCCCCATCCCTTCGCTTTTGGGTTCGCTGTTAAGTTCTGATTTTCCCTCGTTCATTTTTTTGTATTCGTTATCGGCGAGTTCTTTCATCTCAGCTTGGGTCATAACCCGTTCGTGAACGGTTCCATTCTCATCTTTGGAACGGATAATGGCACGACTTTCCCCTTGGGTTGGGGTTTCCTCTACGACAACGTATTTACCATTGGAGAGTTGTTCAACTACAATAAATTTATTTTCCCACCCTTGGGATTGAGTCTCTTTAGGTTCTTCATTGGTGCTACTATTTTGACAACCACTTAAGGCACTTAATACGGCAAGCCCTGTGGCACCTAAATAGATATGTTTGGCACTTAAAAGATGTTTCATGGGAGTTCTCCTAACGTAATTTTTGGGATTGGGTGGTCGTAATACGGACGATGGTCGAGGGGGGAGCGGTAAAAAATCCTCGATGATCTTCGATAATACGATCTGCGTGTGTGCGGCAAAAGTGGGGGGCATAGGTTTCACCACTTTTATTAGCCGAAGTGGAGTAAAGCCATCCATACGGGGCGATAAGGTGGGTATGATGAGAATCACAGACGTAACGAATGGCTTGATTTTTGATCACAAAGGTAGTTTTTTGGGCGTGTCGTACCCATGAACGATGTTTTAAGGGGATTCTGAGGCTTTTTTGCAATACACTCAAAGAGGCAAAAACTTTTAAAAAGGGTTTCCCCTCATCTCTCCCTTTGAGGGTTGCAAGGGAGTGGGCATTTTGAGAGAGAAAACCGACGGTGGTATCCGTTTGGGCAAGGAAAATGGGCATCGTTGGTATTAAACCAAAAAATCCTGAAGGGCTTGAGGTTTCATCCACGCATCATCCCCCATATACCGCATCGCTTCAATGGCAGCACGAGCGGCACTTAGGGTAGTGAAGTAGGGAATTCCCATACGCAATACCACCTGACGGATCTGTTCGGCATCTTTTTTGGAGGTGGTGTTATCTGAGGTATTAATCGCCAAGGCAATATCCCCATTTTTCATCCGATCTTCAATATTGGGACGACCTTCAGATATTTTGAGTACCACTTCACAAGGGATCCCCGCGGCTTCAATCGCTTTTTGGGTACCACGGGTAGCCAAAAGTTTAAACCCTTGGGTATGGAGACCTTGGGCGATTTCCGCTGCATGAAGTTTGTCGTTTTCGATAAAGGAGAGGAAACACGTCCCTGAAGTAGGAATTTTATTTCCAGCAGCCAATTGACTTTTGGCAAAACTGACCCCAAAATTGGAGCTAATGCCCATCACTTCACCCGTTGATTTCATCTCAGGAGAGAGAACCAAATCGGCACCGTAGAGTTTATTGAAAGGGAAAACAGCCTCTTTAATGGCAACGTGACCTTTAAGACGGGGCTTGAGAAGACCATCTTCTTCCATAACCACATTGTAGTTGTCGTAAAATGCCAGTGCATTGCGTAAACTGTCCCCCAACATTACACGGGTGGCGACTTTGGCTAAAGGCATACCCGTTGCTTTGGAGACAAACGGTACGGTACGCGAAGCACGGGGATTAACCTCGATCAAATAAACTTCGTTTTGATAAATGGCGTATTGAATATTCAAAAGACCAATCACCCCAAGACCCAAAGCGATTTTTTTGGTTTGTTGTTCCACTTGGGCTTGCAATTGGGCACTGAGACTGACCGGAGGGAGGGAACACGCACTATCACCGGAGTGAATTCCTGCTTCTTCGATGTGTTGCATCACGGAACCAATATAGACCTCTGTCCCATCACAAATGGCATCCACATCCAATTCAACTGCTTGATCCAAAAATTTATCAACCAATACGGGGGAGTCATTGCTGACCGATACGGCAACATCCATATAGGTACGAAGCTCATCGTCATTGTAAACGATACGCATAGCACGTCCCCCTAAAACGTAAGAAGGACGCACAAGGACGGGATAACCCAGTTTATTTGCGATTTCAAAGGCACCCTCTTTGGTCATCGAAAGACCATTTTTAGGTTGTTTAAGCCCTTGTTCTATGACAAATGCGGAGAACTTTTCGCGATTTTCTGCCAAATCAATCACTTCTGCAGAGGTTCCTGCGATTTTAGCCCCAATTGCGTGAAGTCCATTCGCCAATTTAAGGGGGGTTTGTCCCCCAAAATGGACAATAATTCCATCCGGTTGTTCTGCTTCGACAATGGCACGAACGTGTTCAAAATCAATGGGTTCAAAATAGAGAACATCTGACGTATCGTAGTCGGTTGAGACCGTTTCAGGATTACAGTTCACCATAATGGTCTCAATCCCCATCTCTTTAAGGGCAAATGAGGCATGGACACAACAATAATCAAACTCAATCCCCTGACCAATGCGGTTTGGCCCACCACCAAGAATCATCACTTTTTTCTTATCACTGATCCGGGCTTCTTGTACCCCTAGCGAGGTGATATTGGTGGTAGAATAAAGATACGGGGTTAACGAACCAAATTCTGCCGCACAGGTATCGACTTCATTGTATTCAAGGGAAATTCCCAATGCTTTACGCGCATCATAGACATCATTTTCCTTGGTACTTCCCCCATTTTGGGTGATAAGACGGGCGATGTTTTTATCCGAAAAACCTTCGGTTTTCAGTCGACGAAGTTGCCCTTCATTGCTCAATGTCGCAGTTGTGACAAGGGGCTCTTGGGCAATAATTTCTTCAATTTGGGTCAAAAACCACGGATCAATTTTAGAGAGTTCAAAAATTTCCTCTTTGGAAAGTCCCATACGAAAACCCTGACCTACGTAGAGGATACGTTCAGCATTGGGGCGACGAATTTCGTGTTTAACAAACTCTAAATCCCCTCCGATGGGGTCAAAACCGCAAAGACCTGTTTCCAAAGAGCAAAGAGCTTTTTGAACCGATTCTTTGAACGTTCGTCCAATTGCCATCGCTTCACCCACTGATTTCATGCTCGTGGTAAGGGTCGATTCGGCTTCGGGGAATTTTTCAAAGGTAAAACGGGGAACTTTGGTCACAATATAGTCGATGACCGGCTCAAACGCAGCAGGCGTTCCGGTGATGTCATTGGTGATCTCATCCAGAGTGAACCCAACGGCAAGCAACGTGGCTACCTTGGCAATGGGGTAACCAGTCGCTTTGGAGGCAAGTGCAGAGGAGCGAGAAACACGAGGGTTCATCTCAATAACGATCATACGACCGGTTTGAGGATCAACGGAAAACTGGACATTTGATCCCCCCGTATCGACCCCAATTTCACGCAAGATCGCAAAGGAGGCATCCCGCATCCGTTGGTACTCTTTGTCCGTTAACGTCAAAGCAGGGGCAACGGTGATGGAATCTCCCGTATGGACTCCCATAGGATCAAAGTTTTCGATGGAACAGACAATGATACAGTTATCGTTACGGTCACGAATAACCTCCATCTCGTACTCTTTCCAACCAAGAAGGGATTCTTCGATCAAAATTTCAGTAATGGGGGATTCATCCAAACCGCGTTGCGCGAGGTGTTTAAACTCATCGATATTGTAAGCAACACCACTGCCTCCCCCCGCAAGGGTATAAGAAGCGCGGATGATGATGGGAAAGCCAATCGCTTCGGCAGCTCCCATTGCTTCATCCATGTTGTAGGCGTAGCGTGAAATGGGGAGATCCATCCCAATTTTAACCATACACTCTTTAAAGGCTTGGCGGTCTTCCCCTTTTTTGATGGCACTGGGATTGGCACCGAGAAATTCGATCCCCTCTAATAGCCCTTGTTCGTGCATCAGCATTGCTGCATTAAGGGCAGTTTGTCCCCCCATGGTGGGGAGGATGGCATCAACCTTTTCGTCTTTAATGATTTGAGCAATAATTTCAGGTTTAATCGGTTCGATATAGGTGCGATCGGCAAATTCAGGATCAGTCATAATGGTGGCGGGATTGGAGTTGATAAGAACCACACGGTACCCTAGCTCTTTGAGCGTTTTAACGGCTTGCGTTCCAGAGTAGTCAAATTCACACGCTTGACCGATGACGATTGGACCTGATCCAATAAGAAGTATCGTTTTAATGTCGTCGCGTTTTGGCATGCTGTCCCTTTTGTCAGAAAAATTTCCCAATTATAGGGAGAAAGCACTTAAAAACCGATTATCTAACTTGGGTAATCACGTGAAAATAGGTGGGGTTTTTAGCGTAAAAATAGGGTTCAACAATGGCACTTTGATACCCACTGGCTCTGGAAATGGAGACAACCTTCCCCACTTTGAGTCCTGAGAAAAAAATGCGATCCAATCCTGAGGTGACCACTTCATCTCCCACTGCAATGGGGATCCATGTCGGGATAAATTCAACCATTAAACGACGTTCATTATTGCCTCGTACAATCCCTGGGGCTTGGGAACTTCCAATGGAGACCGCATACGAACTTTTCACATCGCCATTGAGCAATGCCATGGGGGCATCGTTTTTAGCCACCAGAATTCCTGCAACATAGCCACGGTAAAGGAGACCATAAACGCGCGAAGGATCAAAATGGGGCATCTCTATCCACAGTCTATTGGGATCTCCCATCCGAACGTAGGCGATAGCACGCACCAATTCAACCAAGGAGAGGATTTGTAGATTGCTGTGTTCTAATTTGAGGAGATTTTGGTAATCCCGTCCCATTTGATGCAGCGTAAGAAGCTTTCTTTCGTAGTAACGATTTTGTTTTTGTAAAGCGATAATGGTTTGTTCTTGATCCAAATGGTGCGAAAGGGTATTGTGAAACCCTTGAATCTGATTGAGATAGCCCACTTGGATGCTTCGGGAAAGATACGCAAAGGGGGTTTGTAAGAAAGGGCTTAAGTAAATCGCCCCACTTACGGATACTACAAGAAAAAAGAGTAAAGAAATACGGTATTTATTCATTATCGAAAAGTTCGTGCAGCTCGTCGATCTCTTCTAAGGCTCGTCCTGTACCACGTGCTACACACAAAAGGGGCTCGTCTGCGACATAAACAGGGATTTTAACACTTTCAGAGAGGTATTTATCCAATTGACGGATCAAAGCTCCTCCGCCTGTGAGGATAACGCCATTGTTTACAATATCACCTGCTAAATCCGGTGGCATATTTTCAAGCACTTCTAATAGGGCATCAAGAATCTCCTTAAGCGGTTCACGCATCGCTTCGCGTGCATCTTCGCTGGTGAGTTCAAGGGAGGTTAATAGCCCCTCAATCTGATCACGACCATTGATAATCATAGTAAGTTCTTGAGGCAAGGGAGTTGCAGTACCGATATTGATTTTGATGTCTTCAGCAATACGCTCACCGATGAGAAGGTTGTATTTACGTTTGACGTAATCCATGATGGCACGGTCAATTTTATCTCCCGCAACACGGATCGAACGGCACAATACTAAGCCGCCCAAAGAGATAACGCCGATTTCGGTGGTACCCCCTCCGATGTCAACAATAATATTCCCTTTGGGTTCACGAATATCAATTCCCGCCCCAATGGCTGCTGCCATAGGTTCATCGATAAGATACACTTCCCGCGCACCCGCACTCATCGCCGATTCACGTACCGCTTTACGCTCCACTTGGGTCAAACCATACGGGATACAGATGATGATACGGGGACTGATAAGGTTTTGTCGCCCATGGGCTTTTTCGATAAAACGACGAATCATTTTTTCGGTCATATCAAAATCGGCGATTACCCCATCGCGCATAGGGCGAATGGCTTTAATGTTACCGGGGGTTTTGCCTACCATCTCTTTGGCTTCTCGCCCGACGGCAAGTACTTTTTGTTGCCCATTGCGCTCGATTTTGACCGCAACAACGGAAGGTTCATTGATGACAATGCCTCTCCCTTTGACAATAACGATGGTATTAGCGGTTCCCAAATCAATGGAAAGGTCACTGGAAAAAAGACCGATGAGTTTGTTAAATAGCATGATACTCTCCTATGCGCTTTTTTTAGATAATTTTTTAAGGTAAACAGGGATAGCCCCTGCATCCACTACGTCGTGGGTGATAACAACTTTGTGATCGCTGTATTCGGGAAGTTCATACATGATGTCACCCATGATCTCTTCCAAAATAGCCCGGAGTCCTCTGGCTCCTGTTTTACGTTTCAACGCTTTTTGGGCGATGGCACTAAGGGCATCTTCGTCAAAGGTGAGTTCAACATTGTCGATGGCAAAAAGTTTGGTGTATTGTTTGACCAAAGCGTTTTTGGGTTCAGTGAGGATACGAACCATCTCCTCTTGGGTGATTTTATTCAAAGAGGCGATAATAGGGAGCCTCCCGATAAGCTCAGGGATCAATCCATAGCTTACCAAATCATCGGGTTCGACATTGTCAAAGCTCTCATCGATGTCGGTGGTACTGCGTTTATCATGACCAAAGCCCATGATATTGTTCCCTTTTTTCCGTTCTAAAATCTGACCTAAGCCATCGAACGCTCCGCCACAGATGAAGAGAATACCGGAAGTATCAATTTGGATAAAATCTTGGTTAGGGTGCTTACGTCCCCCTTTGGGGGGGATATTGACAATTGCCCCTTCGATGATTTTGAGCAACGCTTGTTGAACTCCCTCACCGGAGACATCACGGGTAATGGAGCGGTTTTCCGACATACGGGAAATTTTATCAATCTCATCGATAAAGACGATCCCCTGTTGCGCCCGTTCAATATCCCCATCGGCAGCTTGAAGGAGTTTGGTCAAAATATTTTCAACATCTTCCCCCACATAACCCGCTTCGGTCAGACTGGTCGCATCGGCAATGGCGATGGGGACATTAAGGACTTTGGCAATGGTTTGTGCCATCAACGTTTTTCCACTCCCCGTTGGACCAATGAGCAAAACATTGGATTTGGCAATCTCGGTATCATCGTCGACATTGAGATGTTTAAAAATCCGTTTGTAATGGTTATAAACCGCAACCGAAAGGAGTTTACGCGCACGCTCTTGCCCAATGATGTATTGGCTTAAAAAAGTATTGAGTTCTTTGGGGGTTAACAATTGGGTCGCTAAATGGTCTTTGGGCGCTTGATGCTCGCTTGCATTTTCTCCAAACATCAGTTTGTAGGCGGAAAAGACACAATTTTTACAGATATAGACACGATTTCCTGCGATGAGGGGATTGTGTTCGTTTTCGATTGCGTTACAAAAACTG
Organism: Sulfuricurvum sp.; assembly: GCA_020721585.1. Lineage (GTDB taxonomy): Bacteria > Campylobacterota > Campylobacteria > Campylobacterales > Sulfurimonadaceae > Sulfuricurvum. The sequence continues at coordinate 151,581 of DYMK01000002.1, read as the reverse complement.
CAATGGCGATGGGTCATGACTCTTTCCTTTCAAAGGGGATACCCCGTTTGGTATTCATAATAAACGTACACATTTTTTGGACATACTCACTTGATGTAGTGCTTGCAAGGGTTGCAGCACTCTCTTGAAGCGGTTTACCCGATTCAAATAACTCTCTGTAAGCAGCACGAAGGGCATCGATGTCACTGCGTGGTAGATGGCGACGAAGACCATTGAGGTTAAGACCTCGCAATACGGCACGATTTCCCTCCACCAGACAATACGGCGGTACATCTTGAGAGAGGGCAGACGCTCCTGCGATCATGGCAAAATCACCGATTTTAACGAATTGGTGAATGGGAGTCATCCCCCCTACTACCGCATAATCACCCATCTCCACATGACCCGCTAAGGTGGCAGCATTGGCAAGGATACAGTGGCTACCGATGATCACATCATGCCCCAAATGGACATACCCCATAAATAAATTATGGTCACCTATAATGGTTTTTCCTCCGCCCCCCGCGGTTCCGGGATTAAAGAGGGTAAATTCACGGATGGTATTGTGATCACCGATGATCAACTCCACCTCTTCTCCCGCGTATTTAAGATCCTGAGGGATGGAACCCAATACGGCATGGGAAAAGATGGTGTTGTACTCACCGATGGTTGTATGACCATAGATGCACGCGCTAGCGGCAATTTTCGTCCCTTTACCGATGGTGGCACGCGAAGAGATAAAACAAAAAGGGCCAATTTCGACCTCTTTACCGATGATCGCCCCCTCTTCGATAAACGCTAATGGGGATATGGTACGCATCACTTTACTTATCAACGATCATGGCTTTAAGTTCGGCTTCAGAGACCAGCACGCCATCCACATACGCTTTTCCCGATAAGACCCAAATCGCCCCTTTGTGCTTAACCACGCTCATACGGTATTCTAAACGATCCCCCGGACGGACAGGTGCGCGAAATTTCGCCCCATCAATACTCATAAAATAGACCACTTTACGAGCAGCCTCTTCTTCGGTCATGTCCATACTTTGGAACGCTAAAATTCCCCCTGCTTGCGCCATCCCTTCCAAAATCATCACACCCGGATAGATGGGATGTCCGGGAAAATGACCCTCAAAAATGTGTTCGCCAATGGTGACGTTTTTGTACCCAATGAGCGATTCATTGGGGGTGATCTGCGTAACACGATCAACGAGAAGAAAGGGAAAACGGTGCGGTAAAATTTTTTGAATTTGAATCACATCTAACATAGTTATAAACACCTTGGGTAAAAAATCGCCCCATTTTACCGCAATAATGGTTAATAATGGATAAGACTACGTATGAGCAATTAAGAGGACTTTTTTGATGCTTCGGATTCAGTTACTTTTTTTGGTTTCACAGAAGGAATGTAAGGGAAAAATTATCTCCTTTATTTATCTGCTAATTTTTTTCAATTTTCTACGTGACTTGTGCTAGAATAAATACATAGCGCACCCACTATATTTACGCTACTTAAAGGTTAAACGCATGGAACACCCAATCCCGACGGATCATGAAATCCTTCTTGATCCTAAACGTTATATTGTCAGTAAAACGGATGCCAAAGGGATTATTACCTATGGAAATGACTATTTTGTTGAGATTTCTGGATACAAAGAGTCCGAATTGGTAGGCAAACCTCACAACATCATTCGCCATCCCGATATGCCCAAAGTGATTTTTAAACTGATGTGGGATCGGATCCAAATCGGCGGTTCGATCATGGCAATTGTAAAAAACATGGCAAAAGATGGGAGCTTTTATTGGGTCGTGACAGAGTTTGAGTCCAAGCGGGACAAACTCAACCATCAAATCACAGGGTACACCGCCTTTAGAAAAGCAGCCCCCAAAGATGCCATCGCCGAAATCGAAAACGTCTATATGAAACTTGTCGAGATTGAAAAAGAGTCCGGCATTGAGGGATCACGCAACTATTTTATCGGAATGCTCGAAGACAAAGGGCTTTCGTACGATGAATACATTGATAAACTCGTCGGTAATCGCGGAATTTTCAAAGTTTTTTTTACCGCGATGAAAAAGGTGTTTGGGTAATACACACCCTCTTTTTAGGTTAGCTGATACAAAGAGCGTTGAAATGCGATAAACAGTGAGCTGATGGTTGCGACTTCGCCTAACACCTCTTGCGCATCTTGCAAGGAGTGATATTTGTTCGTGAGGAGAATCGGCAGTTTCTCTTGGTCTAATTCATCTACCCCCGTCTCGATGTATTTGCTGAGGACAAAATCGATAAACTCTTTTTCCTTTTCATTGAGACGTTCAAAGATCGTTGCGTGCGCTTCCATTACTCTGGACTCTCTTGAAATAGGTTTAGTATCACGATTTAAGACAAACTCCAAAACGTCAAACAAATCACTTTTTTCGGCATGGATCGCCTTTTGCAACAGTGTCAAATTAGCCTTGCCAAAACCTGCTTCCTCCAACTTATCCAGTAAAATGGCGCGTGTGATAGGACTGCTCCAAATCTCCCTAAGTTCTGCTTCACTGTTTAAAAAGTTGGGCAATTCTCCAAAGAGATTTTGTAAAAATTCATCTGACGATATTATTTTCCCTTCTGCACCCCAAAATGACGTAGCGATTATAAAATCTATCTCCCGCTCTTTGCCATCGCGCAGTTTAATTTTGATTTTTGTGCGTCTCTCACCTGCTTCGCCCTCACCACCGTCTACGTCATTGCGGACTTGATCCGCAATCTTTTTAGGTTCTGAGTCAAGCTCAGAAGGACAAGCGGGTTCCAACGGTTCACCGTCCCATTCTGGATCGGCGAAATGGTGATACGCATCGACGAAATCATAGATCGTAAAAAACGCTTTCCCCTCGAACAGCCGCGTACCCCGTCCCACGATCTGTTTGAACTCGATCATCGAGTTGACGGGGCGCATCAAAACGATATTACGGATATTGCGTGCATCGACCCCCGTGGAGAGTTTTTGGGAGGTGGTCAAGATGGTGGGGATCATTTTCTCGTTGTCTTGAAACTCCCGTAAAAATTGCTCGCCGATGGCTCCGTCATTGGCGGTGACGCGGACGCAGTAGTTGGGTTCTTTGCTCTTTTTCATCTGATTGACCAGATCGCGAACCGCCGCTGCGTGATCTTGGGTGGCACAAAAAATAATCGCTTTTTCGTTTTGCTTGGCTTCCTCCATGTATATCGCAATGCGCTTGGCTTCCCGCGCGGTTATCTCGATAATCTTGTTGAAATCGGGTTCGGTGTAGAGTTTCCCCTCTTCGATCTCCCCTTCGATGATTGTGTCGTCGCTCGTGTAGAGGTAGTCATCAAGGGTCGTTTTGATCCGTTTGACTTTAAAAGGGGTGAGGAAACCGTCGTTGATCCCCTCTTTGAGGGAGTAGATAGAGACGGGTTCGCCGAAATAGCGGTACGTGTCGACGTTGTCTTTACGTTTTGGGGTGGCGGTGAGTCCCAGCTGAACCGCAGGGGAAAAATACTCTAAAATCCCTCTCCAGTTCCCCTCATCGTTTGCACCGCCGCGATGACACTCATCGATGATGATAAAGTCAAAATAGTCTTTCGGATACTCCCCGAAATACGGAGCCGCCTTCCCCTCGCTATCCGTTCCGCTCATAAAGGTCTGAAAGATCGTAAAAAAGATACTGCCGTTGGTCGGGACACTCCCTTTTTTGCTGATCTCTTTGGGGCTGATCCGCACGAGAGCATCTTCGGGAAATGCGCAAAAGGCAATAAACGCCTGATTCGCCAAGATGTTACGGTCAGCTAAAAATAAAATGCGCGGTCGTCGGCTCCCATCACGTCTGAGATTCCAACGGGTTTGAAAAAGTTTCCACGCGATCTGAAACGCGATAAAGGTTTTCCCCGTCCCCGTAGCAAGAGTGAGCAAGATGCGCGGTGCGTTGTTGGCAACTGCTTCGAGGGTTTTGTTGATCGCAATCTCCTGATAGTAGCGCGCCCCCTTCGTCCCACCGACGTTTTCAAACGGTACACCACTAAACTTTTCCCGCCAGTCGTTTTGCTCCGAGAACGTTTTATTCCAAAGCTCCTCAGGGGTCGGATAACGCTCGACTAACCCCTCTGCACCGCTTTTCATACAGATACGGTAAATCTCTTTGCCGTTGGTGGCGTAGGTAGTTTCGAGTTTGAGCTTGTCGGCGTACTGCTTGGCTTGCGCTACCCCCTCACCTACACTGAGTCCGCTTCGTTTGGCTTCGATGATCGCAAGTTTGATCCCCTTGTACACGAGGACATAGTCAGCGGTGAGTTTTTTTGCTCTGCCGCCTCCCGTTTGGATTTTACCCGCCGTGATCGGATGTTCGCGCAAGATTCGAGAGCCTTCAACAACTCCCCAGCCACACGCTCGAAGCTGTGGGTCTATCAGTTCGGCTCTCGTTTGGGCTTCATTCATTTTACGCTATCCTCATTCTTTGTCATTACGAACTTAATCTCTCTCGTCATTCCGTGCTTGACACGGAATCTTTTTAAATCCTGAATCAAGTTCAGGATGACGCGTTCTGTCATTGCGGACTTGATCCGCAATCTCATATAATTCTTTCATACAAATCACACCACTGTTGATTTTGTTTTTCTATTAACTCTATTTTCCAATCTCTATGCCAATTTTTCAACTGCTTTTCTCTTTTAATTGCCTCTTCTATATCATCAAAAATTTCAAAATAAACCAAATTTTTAAGATGATATTTTTCCGTAAACCCTTCTAAAAAACCATTTTTATGTTCATACACTCTTTTGACAATATCAGATGTCACACCAATATACAAACTTCCCTGTGGCTTGTTAGTCATGATATATACAAAGCCTTGTTTCATATTATGCCATTATTCTATATTCTTTTTTATTTCTCAGCATTCCATGTTAAATTGCTACACACTGTGTAGCAATTTGAACACACCTAAGACACTTATTCTGCTACCGTCATCAATGAAGGTACCAAGTACTTCTTTATAGGTTTTTAGGGCGCTCCCCCGTAAAATTTTGTAACTAATTTGCAGTAAATATTATATCTTCTTAGATCCTGAATCAAGTTCAGGATGACGGGTTCTGTCATTGCGGACTTGATCCGCAATCTCATTGTCGTTCATCCCAGCTCCCCGTTAAACGCTTTTTGCAATATACTTTTTTTTAATTCCTCTAAGCACTCTATTTTCTGCTGATAAATCGCTTCGAGGCGTTTGGTTTCGGCGGAGAGGAGATCGAGTTTTTGGATGATTTTTTCTTGCTCAAATAATAGTGGATAACAAATTTTAAAATTTTGCACATCCGTTTTATTGATTTTTTTCATTGTGGGATTAGCTCCATGTGCAGCTTCCTTAATAATCTCACGCAATTTAGGTGATTTTAATTGATAAAAGAGAAATTCTGTTGTTATTATTTTTTCTTTAGGATTAATTTTCATAATTAAATCTGGATAGATTGTAGGTTCGTTGATATTTGAACATATAGCAACATGACCTACTAATTCAGGCGTATTACTTCTAGTTATTAGTAAATCACCATTATTTACCCAATATCGTGCATCTGGTTTTGATAAAGCAGATGTGTATTTTACACTTAAAGGATTGAATACAAATCCTGTAACAGCAGATAAAGTTAAAACAGGAATTCCTGAATCAGATTGATTTTTTGCAGGAGGAGACCAACCATTTTGGGGCTGATTTATAAGAATTTCCCCTAATCTCTGTTCTTCCCACCCCTCACCTCTATTTTCAAACACACTTTGCAAATAAGAGTCGAAAAGCTCTTTGGCATTTTTGAGATTCTGCACCGCATTGGCTTTTGCACCCTCTATCGCGGTAAAGGCTTCGTCTAAAATGGCGACGATTCGTTGTTGTTCAATCTCTTGAGGAAATTCAACATCATAATCTTGAAAATTACCGATTTTTATAAAGTTTGTAGCAGATCCATATTGTTTTTTGGTTCCCAATTTTTTCCAAAAAAGCAACATATGATAGTGTAAATATTTTGGTAGTAGTTTGATATTACTGATGACATATGTTCTTTGATATGCATCAAATTCACCATCATAATAAAAAACTTCACCAACATTGACACCATTTCCTGGCAAAATTAAGCACTCACCAAAAAAACGTTTTGTATCACACAATAAATAATCGTAAGCACAAGTATAAAAGCGATATTTTGAATTTTCATTAGCGTGACTTGCATCCCATTTGCCAGTACTTACTTCTGCGATTTCGGTTAGCTTTTTAACTTCCCACCCCTGCTTCATCCGCAACTCTTTACCTTTAAATAGTTTTGCAATATAATACTCATCTAATTACCTTCGGGATGCCTCTTGGTTCTGCCAAGAGGAAAAAATCTACACATTCAGTAACTCTCTAATCTTAATCTTTAATTCACTAAAATCATCTTTACCAATCATGCCTAATCTTTCGACAAGCTCAGGGCGAACGGTAATATTGAATATCTAAAAAATTGCCATGAAAATTCTCTCGGCACTGCTGAGAGTTTTCGATTACCAATATAGTGTATCCAAATTAGTTCTCTCCACAGTGTGGCGAGTTTTACAGTTTTTGCTATAACTTCTTTCATAAAAGCTCCAATCCTTCATAATAGTAGGATTGTTCTATCCCTTTAAAAATAACTTCTCGGTTGTCGGTTTCGTCCGTTAAGTGGGCAAAGAGTAAGGTTCTTAGTTCTAAATCGTTAATAGGGCTTCGCTCCATCGCTTGAAGATAACGTTCTTTGCCGACATTTTGCCAATTGACGACTTTTTTGAGATTTTTTTTGAGTACCATATCCAGCCATACGCGCATCGTTCTACCGTTGCCTTCCATAAAAGGATGGGCGATATTCATTTCTACATATTTGGCAATAATCTCTTCAAAACTGTTTTCGCTCATTTGCTCAATTTTTACCAATATCTCTTTCAAATACAGGGAATTTGCAAATCTAAACCCCCCTTTTGAGATGTTGGATATCCGTATTTGTCCTGCAAAATCATACAATCCATCAAAAAAATAGCGGTGAATATCTTGTAATCCCTTCGTTGTGCCAACTTCCATGGTGTCAATATCGCCTGTTTCAAATAAGCGATAGACATTTTCCAAACTTTTTTTGTCAATATTTTTCATAAAAGCCCCTTTATCGTCGCCAAAATCTTCGCACTCTCTTCATCGAGTGCTTTCATCTCACTGAGTATCTCGTGCGGTTTTCGCAACGCCGCTGCTTCTTTTTTATTCGGATTTTTGGCACTCAGATCAAACGTGTTCTGGTCTATGTCGCGTACATCGACGCTCCACGAGTTCTCAGACTCTCCAAACGACTTTTGAAGCTCCACAAACTCCGCCAAATCTTTTTCATTGAGAGCGTTCGTTTTCCCCAGATTGCGATCCAAATTCAGCTGATAAAACCACACCTTGCGGGTGGAGACACCCTTGTCAAAAAACAAAACGACGGTTTTAACCCCCGCCCCCGTAAACGTCCCACCCGGCAGATCGAGAACGCTGTGGAGATTACACTCATGAAGGAGTTTTTTACGCAGGGCGACCGAGGCATTATCGGTGTTGCTCAAAAAAGTGTTTTTGATGACAACCCCCGCGCGACCCCCCGCTTTTAAAATCTTGATGAAATGCTGTAAAAACAAGCTTGCGGTCTCCCCCGTTTTGATCGGGAAGTTTTGCTGTACTTCGGCGCGTTCTTTTCCTCCGAAGGGGGGATTGGCAAGCACCACATCATAACGGTCTTTCTCTTGGATGTCATCGAGGTTGATTGCCAACGTATTGGCATGGACGATGTTGGGAGCTTCGATACCGTGGAGGATCATGTTCATCGTTCCGATGATATAGGCGAGGGATTTTTTCTCTTTGCCGTAAAAAGTCGTTTTTTGGAGGGTGAGGGTATCGCTGGTGGTGAGTTTTTTGCTGTGTTTGAGATACTCGAACGCTTCGACCAAAAATCCCGCACTTCCCACCGCACCGTCGTAGATTTTTTGCCCGATTTCGGGGGCGACGACGCGGACGATGGTTTTGATGAGGGGGCGGGGGGTGTAGTATTCGCCGCCGTTGCGTCCGGCGTTCCCCATGTTTTTGATCTTGTCCTCATAAAGGTGGCTCATTTCGTGTTTTTCGGCATGGGTGCGGAAACGTAACTCGTCGATGCGGTTAATCACTTCACGGAGGTTGTAGCCGCTTTGTACGCGGTTTTTGAGTTCGCTAAATATCTCACCGATCTTGTACTCGATGGTATCGGCACTTTGGGCATCGATTTTGAACTTTTTGAGATAGGGGAAGAGTTTATGATCGACGAACTCTTTGAGATCATCGCCACCCAATGCGGCATGATGGTCAAGTTTGCCCTCTGCATCTTTGGGGGCTGCCCATGTGTTCCATTGGTATTCAGGGGCAATAATCGGAGTGTAGCTTTTAAGCATCAGTGCGGCGGCGGTCGCTTTTTCTCGCTCCAAATCATCGAGGTATTTGAGAAACAACACCCATGAGGTTTGCTCGACGTAATCAAGCTCACTCCCGCATCCGGCGTCTTTGTGGAGAATATCGTCTATATTTTTAAAAGTTTGTTCAAACATTATTTTCTTTCGGTCACTAATTTTTTACTCAAAAAGGGGTGTAAGGGGTGTGATTATATAGAATGGGAGATTAAACACACATACAGTTCTATTGTAATTTTTAGCGGGTATCATTACGCACGTAAAATGACCCAAGGAATACACCATGAAAAATGAACATACCGATATATTAGTGTTAGGGGGAGGTCCCTCAGCCTTCGTTACCGTGGCTACGGCATTGCAAAATTTCCCCGATAAAAAAATTACCGTGATCAAAGAAGATGAGATTTCGTTGGTTCCCTGCGGTATCCCCTATATCTTCGGGGAGACACTGGGGGAAAGTGCCAAAGATGCGATGTCCTGCGGAGGTCCTATGGCAGAGATGATTAACCTCATCATCGATACGGCGGTGTCGGTGGACATTGAGACCAAAACGGTTGTTGCCAAAGAGCATATCATCACGTTTGATAAACTTATTTTTGCCACAGGGTCAATCCCTTTCGTCCACAAAACGCTCGAAAATGCCCTCCATTTGGAAAACGTTTTTACCATCGAAAAACACAAAGACAAAGTTGACATTCTCAAAGATTACCTTGCCGACAAACAAAAAGTGATTGTCGTCGGGACAGGGTTTATCGGCGTAGAGATGGCGATGGAATTGCGTTCGGTGGGCAAAGAGGTGACCATTATCGGAGGACGACACATCTTAGCCGATGCGTTTGATGTCGATATGGCCCTTCAAGCCGAAGCGATTATGGTGGAAAAAGGGATTACGTTAGCCTTAGGTCAACACGTTTCGCGTATCGTGAGTGAGGGGAACAAAGCCTTATGTGTCGAGCTGTGTGATGGGTCGTGCATTGGGGGGGAGGTGATTATTTTCGCTACAGGATACCAACCCAACACCGCCCTTGCCAAAGCCGCGGGGTTAAAACTTGCCCGTTATGGGGGAATTTGGGTCGATGAGTATATGCGCACCCGTAACAAAGATATTTTTGCGGTGGGGGATTGCTGCGGTCGACGGGACTTTATCACCCGTGACCCTTCCAAAGTGATGTTGGCTTCCACCTCTGCTTCCGAAGCACGCGTAGCGGGCAATTCGCTCTATGGTCTCAACTACCTCAAAGGGTTTAATGGCACCATCGCGATTTTCTCAACCATGATGGGCGATCGTGTCTTTGCCAGTGCTGGGGTCACCGAAGCGCGTGCCAAAGCCGAAAACATCCACTACACGGTAGGGTTTTTCGAGGGGATGAATCGTCACCCCTCGACCATCCCCGATGCCTCCAAACAATCGGTCAAACTCATCGCTCTCAAAAGCAGTGGTCAAATCATCGGTGGGCAAGTCATCGGGAGCAAAGAGGCCGGAGAGATCATCAACATCATCGGTCTTGCCATCGAATCGGAACTCACCGCCCACAAACTCGTCTCCCTTCAAGTCGCAACCCAACCGCTTCTAACCGCTGCCCCGACCACGTATCCTATCATCCAAGCAGCGCAACAGATTATTAGAAACTAATGGGAGGAGAGATGAAAATTGGGATTTTAACCTCAGGTGGCGATTGTGCAGGGATGAACCCTGCGATCAAAATGTTCATCGAAACCTGTTTTAACCGAAAAATCACCCCCTATCTTATTTACGATGGCTTAGAAGGACTCATCGATAATAAGATCAAAAAAGCCAAACGCTTAGATGCTTCAGGACTCATCTATCGGGGGGGGACGATCTTGCGCTCTTCCCGTTCGGCACGATTTTACGACCACGCGTATCGTCAAATAGCCTTTGAAAACCTCCAAAAAAAAGGGATCAAAAAGCTCATCGTCTTAGGAGGAGATGGGAGTTTTCGGGCATTGAACCAATTTTATACCGATTTTGGGATCGATTTTATCGGTATCCCCTCCACGATCGATAATGACATCTATGGGACAGAATATTGCTTAGGGGTCGATACGGCACTCAATGTGATTCGTCAAGCCATTGATGATATTCGTGATACGGTGGCTTCGTTTCGACGCGCCTTTATCATTGAGACCATGGGGAGGGAATGTGGCTATTTGGCATTGGTCTCTGCCCTTACGTGCGGTGCGGAAGTGTGTATCATCCCCGAACTGGAATTTGATCTCCCCAGCATCGAAAAACGGCTCAAAAAAGAGCTCAAAGAGGGACGCACCTACGCCATCGCCATTACCGCTGAGGGGTCTACCATCAGTGAAAAGCTCAACGCATGGTTTGAAACGACCATTGGACTCGAATCGCGTATCACCAAACTGGGTCATATTCAGCGAGGGGGAAACCCTACCGTTTTTGATCGTCTTATGGCAGCGGAGTTTGTCCTTTTTGCCCTGAACCGACTAGGGGAAAACAGCCAGAATCACCACATTATCGTCTACACGAAAGGGGCATTTGCGTTTATGACCATCGATGAGACCAATAATCACCGTTATACCATTTCCCCCTCTTTATTAAAAATGGGGGAAGAGTTGTGTCGGTAAGCAAAAGAATTTTTTAGGGTAAAAATTATCACTTTTTACCCCGTTTTTAAGTGTATAGTGCAATCATATACGTAATAAATATAAATTGCACGCTTCGTTAGGTAAATGGATGAAACAAAAAAATTTAAAAACAAAAATACTTCTCACATTATCAGGTATCATTATCAGTGTCGCTTCGGCAGTCGCTTTTTATACCATTGTGCATGAAAAACACCAAAACACCCTTCGGATGGAAGAGGCATATCGCACGGTTCATCTAAACTATAAAGAGACGATTAAAGAAATTGTCCGTTTTTACACAGCACGTGCCTATGCGAATATTCATTCTCCACAGGTCTTAAAAGCATTTGTCGCCCACGATCGCAATCGCCTCTATCAGCTGATTTTACCCCGATGGAAAGTTATTTCCCAAGAGAATCCCGCCTTGATTGTTATGCAGTTTCATAATGCGGATGGAACCTCGTTGTTACGGATGCATCATCCTAATCTCTACGGAGATCCCATCGCAGCGCAACGTCCGATGGTTGCGTACATTCATCAAAAGCATACCCGTGTGTACGGATTTGAAGAGGGGCAAAAAGGGATTGCTTTTAGGATACTTGTCCCCATTTTTGACCAAAAAAGGTACGTCGGTGCCATAGAGTTTGGGTTGTCTGCTTCCTACATTAATGATACTATTTACCGTCATACGGGTTATGATGCTTTTTTCTTTGTGAGGCATACGTTGTTGGGTAATTTTTCCAACATAGATCAGGATAGTTCCATTGGAAACTACCAAGCAATTGATGTGGATCCAAAATTAGTTCCTTTAGTTAAACGGTATCAAAGTACGTGCAATTATCTCCAAAATTGCATTATCAATGAGGGGAATCAAACGTTTGCCGTATCCATGTTGCCTATTAGTAACTATCTGCATCAACCCATCGGTGCCATTGTCTTTATCCGAGCTATCCCCGATTTTTGGGATTACGTATGGCAAACGATTATGGCAAGCGGATTGATAGCCTTGAGTTTGTTGATTCTATTGGGCTGGATTATCAGCCGTATTTATGATTCTGTCCGTGATAAAATGACGTTTCAAGAGTTTTACAGTCAAACGGTCTTGGATGCCATCCCCTCACCGGTCATTGTGACCGATGGGTATGCGCTTATCGCTGCGAATAAAACCTTTCTCTCCTATTTTCAGTATCCGGAAGTAGCCGATTTTAAACAGGATCATGCGTGTGTGTGCGAGTATTTTCAGCAAGGGGATACCCAAGAGTATCTCATGCCCATGCTCAATGATCAGCGTTGGACAGAGTATATGGTACAGCATCCAACCATTAACCATAAAGCAAAAATTATTATGGAAGATGTTGTGACCATCTTTGATGTTAAACTCTCCCTCTTATGCTTTAAAGAGGAGCGTCGCTACGTCGTTATTTTTACCGATATTTCATCGATACAATCGATTTCTATGACCGATCCCTTGACAGGGCTTGCCAATCGGCTCCATTTTAGTATGGTGTATGATTACATGATCAACGTTTCGTTGCGTGAGCAACAACCCTTGGGGATTATCTTTTTTGATATTGACCATTTTAAACACATTAACGATCAATACGGACATCTTGCGGGTGATAAAGTACTTAAACACCTAAGCCATCTACTCCAAAAACGGCTACGTAAAAGTGATATTGCGGCACGTTGGGGTGGGGAAGAGTTTGTGATTTTACTCCCTGATACCGCATTAGAAGCGATCTGTCAGATGGCAGAATCGCTTAGAAGCTTGATTGCCCATGAATCCTTTGAGATAAATACGAGGATCACCTGTTCCTTTGGGGCGACCATATTAAAAGAGGATGAAGGGGCAGAAGGGTTGTTAAAACGGGCAGATGGACTCTTGTATCAAGCCAAAGAGGGTGGACGGAATCGGGTGATCGTCGAATAACCTCTTTGGTCATCCTGAACTGAGTTCAGGATTTTTTTATCTTAGTGGTTATACATCTTGAGGTAATACTCATGCGCCATACGCCCTGAATCAAAGGCAGGAATGACATCACTCATCGCTGTTTTGACGATTTGCGTCCATTGTTGCGGATGGTTATAATAGGTGGGGATAATCTCATTTTCCAAAATATCCATCAAATTTTTACTGTCCTCATCGTCTTGCACTTCAGGGGGGGTACTGTGATCGATGGGGGGGATGGTAAAGGCATTGATCCCGTGTTTGGCAAACTCAGGGTGCCATCCATCATCGGTGGAAAAATGGATCGAGCCGTTCATACTGGCGGTCATCCCACTCGTACCACTGGCTTCACGGGAAACGCGTGGGGTATTAAGCCACACATCGGACCCTTTTTTCAAAATTGAGGAGAGTTCCAACTCATACCCGACTAGGACCGCCATATTTTTAAACTGGTGACTGATATGGATAAGTTCATTAAACGCATTGACCGCATTAGTATCAAAAGGGTAGGGTTTACCCGCCCAAATGACCTGAATAGGTCGATCCGTTCGCTCCAACATCGCTTTAAAACGGGCAAAATCCCGTTTGAGTAACCCAGGGCGTTTGTACTCAGCAAAACGGCGCGCCCAAACCAAGGTCAAGACATCGGGATCGAACATTTTTCCCGTTTGATCGGCAACGACATTGAACAACAGTCGTTTGAGGTGTTTTTTACGACCAACAAGGGCATAATCTTCATGCTCATCCAACGCCGAGATCATCCCATGATCCGTCCAAAAACGGCGATTTTGGGCATTGGTAATCGAAATAATTTCGGATCGTCCCGCACACTCACTCCACATTCGATTCGCCACTTCTCCGTGCATTTTGGAGACGGCATTGGTGATTTTGGTGGAGCGTAATGCCCCCACGGTGAGGTTAAAGCTATCCTCATGCTCCATGTCCATAATCCAACGGACGGTGTGCAATTCTAAGCCATTGAAAAATCCAAATTTGTGCAAAAGATGGATATTGTGCTGCTCATTCCCCGCATCTTCAGGGGTGTGAGTGGTGAAGACCACCCGTTTTTTGACCTCTTCCATATCATTAAATTTGGAATACAACTCATAGACCAAAGGCAACGCATGCCCCTCATTCATATGGTAAATATCCACGTTTTGTTTGAGCGCATCAAGTACTTTGACCCCGCCAATGCCCAATACAACCTCTTGAGAGATTCGGGTCTCTTCGTTGGCATCGTAAAGTTTATGGGTGATGGTACGGGCTAAAAAATCATTTTCGGGAATATCGGTGGAGAGTAAAATCAACGGAGCGGAACCAAAAATATGGGGCGGTAGATAAAACGCTTTGACATGAACCTCTTGGGAATGGATGTTCACCGTCGCTTGAATCCCTAAATCTTTCAAAAAATAGTAGTGTTTACGGATAAATTCGGCTTCGAGTGAACGATCTTCGTGACGCGATTGGTCATAATAGCCAAAACTCCACAAAATCCCCACACCGACCACATTTTGACGTAAATCATACGCACTGCGCATATGGGAACCTGCCAAAAAGCCCAATCCCCCTGAATAAATTTTCAAGGCTTGATGGACAGCAAACTCCATCGAAAAATAGGCAACTGAAGTGGAATACTTCGGATCAATCTCATAATCGTGTAGAATCATTCGTTTTTTCTCTCTTTTTTTTTGGGTAATCATACCGACTTATCGGCTATTTTTTCTTTTAATGATGTATGAAAATAGATCATTACCTCAATCATCACCCCTCCACCAACTTTTGCAAATTTTTTTCCCCATAACGGGTACGATTTTCCCACCGAAAAAAGAGGATTTTTTCCACCCCTTTGAGATGTTTGAGATCTTCCAACGCTTGGGTTAACATCGCCGGTGTCACCTCATCCATACGGACAACATCATCGCAGTAGAGGAGTCGTCCATGGAAATAATGGGTGGCATTGATACGATAACGGTGATTGCCCAAGGGGATAAAGTGGGGTGTGACATCGTGAGCGGTTATCCCCTCTATCAATCCCACAACACTGCCAAATCGGATAATGGTCGCTTGGGAATACAAGGGTAAAGCAATATCAAGTCCCAAGGGATAACGGTCAAAATTACGGGTGTAGGTTTGGGCTACGCCGGAGTCTAAAATGGCATTTTTCGTCTCAGGGTCACTAAAATCGCTCATGTTGTAATACATCAGCACCCCACGATCCACGGGAGGAACCCCCGTATGGTCAAAATCGGCGATTTGGTGCAATCGAATCGTGGCGGAAAATTTCACCGGAAATTGCTTTTTGAGTTCGTGGATGAGGGCAAAATAATGCTTTCGCGTCCCCATTGTCCAGTCACAATCGAGTTGAATCTCGTGGTAATCAAACCCATATTTCCGTTGAAGCACACGCAATTCATCTCCCAATCGTTGTGCCAAAAGGGGAGGTGGTATGTGGTCAAACACCTGATTTTCGAGGTAAATAACAGGGATGAAATCAGGGGGAGGAGGGGAGTCAAACACCGTAGGATGGAGATAAAGATTATGGTCAAACTCGACATCCAGACATTTAATATACAAAGGGGTGGTAGGTTGACGTGTGAGGAAAAAATGGTGTTTCCAATAATAATAGCCCACCTCTGGGGTAGGAGTTGGGCGATAAAAATAGGCTCCAAGTACACCCAAGAGGACGATAATTCCCACCCCTAAACGCCATTTTTTCATCGAAACGCTTTGAAGGTGGCACACGCTTTGATCGCTTGTTGACCGTATTGTGTCCCTTGGTAGGTGGCTTTATAGCTACGTACGTGTTGAGCAAAAGGTTTGGAACGTTTGACTCTGTCGGTGGAGAGGAGTTTTTCAGAGGCTTCCCATGAGAGAGTGGTGCTGTTGAGTTTGGTAATCACCTCGTTGGGATAGAGGGTTTTATGGTAGGCAAGTTTTAACTCTCCGTAGGCAATTTTGGCTTTAAGCTCAGGGTCTTGGGTGTAGTGGGAAGCCAGTGCGTACTCTTTTTGAATTCCTGTGGTATCCATATCGGATAATGAAGGGTTGGATCGAGGGCGATAGAGATAACTGCTTTGGGAAAAATTACCAAAATAGGACTGGTTGTACAACGCGGTGGCCAAAAGAAAGTGGTGATGGGGATTATGGGGATCTTTGGCAATCATCCCATAGAGAATTTGCATCTTTTTGGCGTAGCTCAATTGGGTCATCCGTACCGTTTTACCGTTGCGATTGTACCCCCCAAAGGTCGCATTAAAAGGGTTATAGTCGGAGACCGTGAGGAGATCTTTGGACGTTTTTTGGAGGTACTCAATGGCTTTGGGATAGTTGTGGTGTTTGATAAACAATGTCCCCAAAATCTGGCTGCGTGCAGAACTATTGAGATCAAGGTAACGGTCAAAAATGTGTTTTTCGAGGGGAGAGAGGGGTGTTTTGACCCAATAGTTTTCCAATGCGAGAGGATCCATCCCATCGTAATCGACACTCACCCATCGATCCACATCGTACTGGGGGGTAAGTGTGGCAAAAATGGTACGTTGGATACTTTTGGGGGGATACAATGTCCCCACTTTGACCCCTGTGTAATGGATAAGGGCATCTTTCATGGTTGGGGAAAATTGGGGGGTAAGGGTAAAGAGGGTGTGATAGAGATTGGGTAATTCTTCTTGATTTTTGAGACCATTGACACGGTTAAGGTAGGTTAAGAAGGGGATGAATTTTTGCTGTGCTGGGGTCGCTTTTTGGTGTTTGAGCCGTTCAAATGCCTCTGCATTGAGGGGTTTTTGTTCCAAAAGATCGAGATAAAGGAGGGCGTATTGCTCCACAAAGGGGGGATTGGGTAACGATTTGAGGGTTTGGACAAAATAGTCTCTTTTGAGTTGATAGCTTTTTAACGCTTTGGGGGAGTGTTTTCCCCGATAATAACTGGCGTGCAAATCCTGTAAGACCATATACGTCAGCCGTTCAAACCAAATGGAATGGCTACCAAAGGTTGCCATCTCGCGGTGTTCATGAAGCGGCGAATTTTTCCATTGTTGTGCGCGTAGGAAAAAATAGCGCGCTTTGTCCTCGTTGGTTTTGGCACTTTTGAGCAATCCCTGCCATTGGGCATCGTTTTTAATCCGAAAATCGTAAATGCCCAAATAGGGATTGGTTTGGTTGTCCAAGAGCGTAGCGGCCATCGCATTGGCTTGAACCCCTTTGCCCAAATGGTTCAAAGCTCCCGCATGAAACGCATCAATCCACTCATGCGCCACCGAAGGGTGGGGAGAATGGATAAGATTTTTATACTGGGTACAATACTCCACCACTTTGGCATAGTTCCCCCCATAATAGTCAAATCGAACGACCAAATACAAATAACGCAGTTTTAACATAGGATCGGAGGTTTGCTCCATTAACCGTTTCCCCTCGGCGACGATACGGTTAAACTCTTTGGCACCCTCGGTGGTTTTTGCGTATCCATGGGTGTAGGTGTAGCGCATTTGGTCAGAGAGATAGCTCAAATACCCCTCGAAAGCGCCGTTTTTTAGACGGCTTTTAAACGATTGACGATAGATCACAATGGGGGTCATCGCACTCAAATCTGCTTCGTACGAATAACTGGTATAAAAGAGTTTTTCCAACTCTTTTTGGGTGAGGGCATGATTGCAATAGCCATACCACTCCGCAATATTGATTTTTTTCTTTTGCTCTTCATAATAGGCACTGCGATCATTATACGAGGTGCTTTGAAAAAAATCGGTGGAGAGATAGTACAACGGGGAATCTTTTTCCAATCCTACCAAACTGGCATCAAAAAAATCGTACGACTCATCTTTGACGTAGTTGACAAAGCCATTATCCGAACACGCCAGCGCATCGACCCCCAACAAACACATTCCTAACGCTATTTTAAAACCCCATTGCATTGTTTTCTCCCACCCTTTTTAGTGGTTTTATTATACGGTTATTTCTCTTTTTTTTTCGCCTCATCCCACTGTAAGTCCCTTTATGGGAGAATACCAAAAATTGCGGGAGAGATACGACGATGATGAAATTTTTGGTAACCCTTTTGACCCTTTTTTGGTTGGTGGGATGTTCGCAATCCGCTAAGGACTCCGCCATGGCACCTACGAGTATGATGAAAGCGGTGAGTGCAGAAGATTCCACCGCACCCTCTAGTATGCCAGAGGCTTCTACTACGACCACTCCTGCTATGATTGCTTACGAGCATACCCTTCATTTGGATGTCCCTGAATCAGACGTAGCGGTGCTGTACACGAAGGCACAATCGCTGTGCAAAAACGGTGAGTGTGCCATTTTAGAATCCAACGTGGATACGGGTGAATCGTACCAAGGGTCATTAAAGCTGCGTGCCAAACCCGCGAAAATCGATGCCATCATCAAAGCACTCAGCGCACAAGGGGAGGTGGTCAATCATAGCATCAGTGGTGAAGATTTAGCCCTTCCCATCAGCGATGCCACCAAAAAACTCTCCATGCTCCAGACCTATCGCGATAGCTTAGAAGCGTTGCTCAAACGCCCCAATGTCGATATTGATTCCCTGATCAAAATCAACCAACAACTCGCACAAGTGCAAAGCGACATTGAGTCGCTCTCAGGGGAAAAAACCCATTTGGAACTGCGGGTCAAAACCGAAATTCTCAACATTCTCATCGTCTCAGAGACCAATCGCTCGTTTTATGCACCGATCCAACATACCCTTAGTGCCTTTAAATCAACCCTTGCTGCGGGGATTTCAGCCCTTATTGCCACCATTGCTTTCGTACTTCCCTTTGGACTAGTGGTGTGGTTGGGTCGTAAGGGATGGAGCGTGTTTAAAAGGGAGAAAAAAGTACTCTGATGACAAAAAAAAACAAAAGGAAATCTTAATGGACAATCGCCACCAAACGAACGAAATGCTTATTACCACTGCCCAGCATCATCTTAATGATCTACTCACATTAGCCTTTGAACACACTTCACGCGAGCGTGCTATGGTGGTGTACGATACCCACTGCCGTATCTCGACTATTCTAACTCACGCCTATCAACGGGCATTACCTCACGCAACGTGTATCGATTTTCACACACAACCCCCTGAAATGACCCGTCAACAACTGCAAGCCCTTGACCCTTGTGATTTGGTGGTATTGATCCAATCGACCAGTTTTCGGATGGATGCGTTTCGTCTACGCGTAGAGCTGTTTAAACTCAAGCTCAAAGTGATCGAACATCCCCATTTAGGGCGCATGAGTGAGGACGAAGCGGATGCCTTTGTCGATTCATTGGCGTACGACAAAGACTATTATCGCGGCGTAGGACGCGCCCTTAAAGCCAAAATTGACGTGGCACAGTGTGGAAAAGTCCATAACAGCGGAGGGACACTCTACTACGATTCCCCCTTTGAATCGGCAAAACTCAACATTGGAGATTACCGCGAAATGCCCAATACGGGGGGACAATTTCCGCTAGGGGAAGTCTTTACCGAAGCGCAAGAATTACGTGCTGTCCACGGTCGTGCGGCGATTTTTGGGTTTGGGGATGTGAATTACAAGCTTAATGTCCCCCCCATTCCCATCATCATGATTATCCACGAGGGGCAAGTGATTGACACCGAAAATTCTACGCCAGAATTTGACATCATCTTAGAATCAATCCGACGCGATGAGGGGACGGTATGGGTGCGCGAACTGGGATTGGGTCTTAACCGCGCCTTTACCAAAGAGCGTACCGTCGCCGACACCGGCACCTACGAACGGATGGCAGGTGTCCATCTCTCACTGGGAGCCAAGCACGGCATTTACGGCAAACCCGGATTTAGACGACGGGATGGGAAATACCATGTTGATGTGTTTGTCGATACGAATACGTTTATGCTCGATGATGAGGTGGTCTATCAAGAGGGAGCGTGGTGTGTAGAAACGTAAATGGGTTTAATTTTTATAAAAGTACAATTTAGTTTAGTTTTTAACTAAAAATTTGTTACTCTATGGATAAATATTTTAGTTATTTATGTTAAAAGGAAATATTATGTATATAGAAAAAATTACATTTTCAAAAAAACCAATCAATGGATATGGTTGGAAACTTGAAGAATGTAAATTAGAAAAAATAAATTTAATTACAGGTAAAAATGCTTCTGGAAAAACGAGGCTGTTATTCTCTATTTATGATTTATCAGAAATAATGTTTGATGGGGATAAATCGTTAAAAAATGGCTTTGAATACCATTGGATTATAGAATTGACAGATGAAAGTAAAAAATTTCTTTATGAACTAAAATTTCTTGAGAATAAAATCGAAAAAGAAGAGTTAAAAATTGATGGCAATATTTATTTTACAAGAGATAATGAAGGTAAAGGTCAAATCACTTATGAATCACTAAAAGATCAAAAAATTGATTTTGAAATAGAAAGTAATAAATTAATTTTAAATACAAAAAGAGATAAAAAACAACATCCCGCAATGGAAAAAATTTTTTCTTGGGCGAAAAATGTTTATTTATATAAATTTGGTAGTAAATTAGGAAGAGACTCTATCATGTCTCCTAAAATGTTAGATTTAGATGATAATTTTTTTAATCAAATTTCTAAAGATGATGATGCAGTGGTGTTAAAATATGAAGATGGATTAAAAAAAGATGCAGATAGTTTCAAGAAAAATATTCTTAATGATATTAATAGTATTGGTTACAATCTAACTGAGATAGGAACTACCACAGAAACTGAGTTTAAAGAAATCTTTAAAAATTCATCTTTACCTCTCCCCTCTTTATTATATATAAAAGAAAATGGGGTAGATGATAAAATATTTCAAGGAGAAATCTCTCAAGGGATGTTTAGGGTTTTATCATTAATCATTCAAATGAGCTATTTAGAATATAGCGACTCTTCTTCTCCTTGTATTCTTATTGATGATATTGGTGAGGGATTGGATTATGAAAGATCAACAAAATTGATTAAATATGTCATTGAAAAAGCAAAACTTTTTGAAAATCACATTCAATTAATTATGACAACTAACGATAGATTTGTGATGAACATAATCGATTTAGAATATTGGTTAATTATTGACAAAGAAAATAACAAAATTAATTTTTATAGTCAAAAAAACAGTGAAAAATTATTTAGTAAATTCAAAAAATATGGATTAAATAATTTTGACTTTTTTTCTGGTGAATACTATAAAGAATCGAAATAAGGAAGTTGTTTTGTCTTTAAAAAAATTAGCAATTTTCGTTGAGGGTTATACTGAATCTAAATTTATTTTGAAATTATTAGCAGAATTTTTTGATCAAAAAAGTATTGCTATCACTATTAATGAAAATGTGAATAGAAAAGAGTGTCCAATAATTAGAGAAATAATTTCATCAACAGATGAAACGAAATTTGAAATATTGATTTTTAATTCTTGTACCGATAATCAAGTTTTATCAGATTTGTTGGAAAGATACCGTGGGCTTAAAGAAGCAGGATATAGCCAATTTATAGGAATAAGAGATTTATATCCCACTTTTACTTATGAAGACAAAGAGCAGGCAATCGCAATAAATAAAAAAATATTGTCAGAACGCAATATTGCTAATACAACATTTATTTTTGCTACAATGGAGATTGAAACATGGTTTATAGCAGAAACCAATCATTACACAAAAATCAGTCCTATCTTGACATTAGAATATATAAAAAATAACTGTGTTGATTTAAATAATATCAAAAAATTTGAACAATATTTTCCAGAACCAGCAATGAAACTAAATGAAATTTATCAACTAGTTAGGTTAGCGTATAGAAAAAAAGACAATCAAACAACACGAACAATAGAAAATTTAGACTATGAAAATTTATATCTTCATGTTAGAGAAGAAGTCCCTAGTTTAAATAAGTTTTTTAATACAATAGAAGAGTTTATTAAGTGACCTCTAATTATTTCCACATTTAAAAGAATGTTATGACCCCTATCCTCGCCGACATCGGCAATACGACCATTGATCTTCTCATTGAGGGAGTGCGTCACAAACACCTCATAGCCGATTTTCATCCGAACACATTCACCCAAGAGGTATGGTACAGTAATGTCAATCACGCACTATCTCCAATCCTCACATCATTACCAAACTGGCACACTATCGCCGATTTGGTGGATAAAAATCGCTATTATCCCACGATGGGGATGGATCGGATCATGGTGTGTGAAGCAATCGAAAACGGGGTGATCGTCGATGCAGGCAGTGCCATCACGGTGGATCGGATGGAGGGGGGGGAGTATCTGGGGGGATTTATCTCCTTGGGGCTTAAAGCAGCGCAAGAGGCGTATGGTCGACTCTCACCAGCACTGGCTGTGTCATTTAACTTTGAGGTGGATTTGACTATAATGGCGAAAAATACCCCCGATGCCATTACCCTTGGATTTTTAGCCCCATTAATCGCGCTGATTGAGGGGTATGGGCAAACCATTTATCTCAGCGGTGGTGATGCACACCTCTTTAAACATTTTTTAAAGGGTGCGTACGTCGATGAGATGTTGGTCTTTAAGGGGATGAAAAAGTTACTGGAAAAAGGTTCGCTATGTTAAGTATTGCATTACCCAAAGGACGTATTGCCGAAGAGACGCTTGAAATTTTCGAGACGATTTTTGGGAGTGAATTTCGATTTGATGATCGAAAACTGATTTTACAAACCGAAAATTTTAAATTTTTGTTGGTGCGTAACCAAGATGTGGCGACCTACGTCTATCACCAAGCTGCCGATATTGGGGTGGTGGGACTCGATACGCTCGAAGAGCAGGGGTTGGATGTGATCCGTCTGTTGGATCTCCAAAAAGGGAGATGCCGTATCGCCATTGGGATGCGCGCGGGGGAGAAACCCGATTTCACCAAAAGTGAGATCAAAGTCGCAACCAAAATGATCAATATCACCCAACGCTATTTTGCCGAGCGTGCCGTGGCGGCGGACATTATCAAGCTGTATGGTTCCATTGAATTGGCTCCTTTGGTGGGATTAGCCGATATGATCGTCGATGTGGTCGAAACAGGGAGTACCATGAAACAAAATGGTCTTGAAGTGGTTGAGACCATCATGGAATCCACCACCCATCTCATCGCCAATAAAAACAGTTTTTTCGAGAAAAAAGGGGAGATACTGGACTTGTACGAAAAAATTAATGCGTTGATTTACCCCTTGCCATTATAAAAAATGGGTTATAATCATTGTTATCTTTGTAAAAAATGGAGTTGTATAACATGAAAAAAAGTACCTTAATCGCGGTAGCCCTATTGGCAAGTAGCATTCTATCGGCTGAGAGTGTTACCACAACGCAATACCTCAAAGTCATCAAATCGACCCCTGTTTATGGGGAAGCTCAACCGTGTGTTGATGGAGTAGCGCAACCTTCTTCTACCGGAACCGTAGGTGGTATTGGTAAAGATACCATTGGAACACTCGCTGGTGGTGCCATCGGTGGATTATTGGGGACACAAGTAGGAAGTGGACGGGGTAAAACGGTCGCAACCATCGGAGGAGCGTTATTGGGAGCAATGGCAGGAAAAACAGCCGCAAGCAATTATGGTAATGCTCCAACAGCGCAAGCGGTAAAATGTAACACAACGGCGCAAGGAACGAAAGTCATCGCAGGCTATACCAATACAGCCCACCTTAATGGCAAAGAGATTCAAGTCCAAAGCGATCAACCTTTGACCCAAATTCCAGTCACAGTAACCTATAGTTATTAAAATCAGCTACAATGGCTTTCATCTTTAAAGATGAAAGAGGTGTTATCCATGAAACGCACACTGTTAATTTTGGCGATGATGATCGCAAGTACCGCATTGTTTGCAGGGAGTTTTACTACTGAGCCTGTACCTACAACAACCATCGAAAAAGCAGGTGGAAAAGGGGGGTGAATCCCTCCTTCTCCCTTAAAATCGTTTACTTATCCCAAAAAGTATATGATACGGGTTGTCATAGTTGCCCACATCTTCTCCCGTGACCCTTTTATACATCCCTACATTTGCCCCAATACCATACGATCCCGTATAGGAGAGTTTCATCCCAATCGACGAAGCTTTGTGAAGATTTTGGGTATCATCAATGGGGGTATGGAGTGTTTTTACCGCACCATTGGCATAGAGCAAAGAGAAATTCATTGTCTCAACCAAAGGGTGAGTGAGTTCCAAAACTCCTAAAATTCCATCATCCCCCACAATATCACCCGCATAATATCCCCCCACACCATTGAGGTCAGTGAGATCAAATTTTTCAGACGCATCGAGATTTTTATACCCTTTTTGCCCTTTGAGTTGCGCAACGAGGGTGAAACTTCCCAGTGTTTGAGAACGTTGCAGCTGTACATTGAGTTTACGGTATCGTCCCCCTTTATTGTACGGATCTTCTTGAATATCATCACTTAATTTCCCAACAAGAAAATGGATAAGGGCAACATTGACCCCTCCGTATCTATCACTGTTGGTCAATGCCAACGAATTGCGTACCGTTGTGGTGGACCGTTGATTACGACCGCCACCCTCCGAACCTATATCATCAATCATACGATTTTGGGCAATTTTGATACGATAACTTAACCCATCGTGATGATTTTTCCATAAGGACTGGGCATACCCCATCCATACAGCACGTACGGAACCTGAAACTTCAAGAGGGGCAAACGTATCTCCAAGGGCATAATGCAAATGAGAGACTCCAGCAGCAAAAACTCCCAAATGGCTTCCCACGGGAAGAGAGATTTGGAGTGATCCCAAACGAAGATCTTGATCACTCATCGAAAAATTCCCTGAAATTTTTTCCCCATACCCAAAAGGGTCACGAACGCTCCCCCCAAAGGTGGTTTTATAAATACCGGTACTGTGGTCACCGTAATTGTCTTCACTGAGATACAGCGAATACGATTTTTTTTCGGATGTAGTGGAGGAAGTATCTTCTATTTGATTGCGTAACATAATATTTCCCCCTCTGGGGATAGAAACGGCAAAAAGGGCATTAGAGGCAATAAGGCTTACGAAGATGATCCTCTTTAACAAAAACAGTGTTGGAAAAGTTTTGATAATGACCATGTGTCACACCCCTTTTTGGTTAGAGATAAATTTTTTATCTAAAAGCGTGAGCTTAACTTACTTCCTCTGTTGAATTTCTGAAATTTTTCCGTAAAAAGTATCCATTTTTAGCGATTTTTCGTTAGAATCATCCCCATATCATTACATTTTTTAGGAGATTTCATGGCACTTAAAGTAGCAATTAACGGAACGGGTAGAATAGGGCTTATCGTGGCGAAAATTATCGCCAAACGGGATGACATTGAGTTGGTGGCACTCAATACGACCGCAAAACCTGAGATGTTGGAATATTTATTGAAATTTGACAGTGTTCATCAGGGGATTGATGCCAAAATTGTGGATGAAAACACCATTGCTATTGCGGGAAAAAATGTCCGAATGTTTCGTGAACGGGACATTGATAAAGTCGATTTCGGAAGCGAGGGGGCAGAGGTTGTTATTGAGTGTACGGGGGTCTTTTTGGATCAAGCAAGCTGTGCCAAACACCTCAAAAACGGCGTTCGTAAAGTGGTCATGTCTGCCCCTGCCAAAGATGATTCTCCTACCTATGTGCTTGGGGTCAATTCCGATGCTTATCAAGGGGAAGCCATTATCTCCAACGCTAGCTGTACCACCAACTGTCTTGGGCCTATTTGTAAAGTATTGGACGATGCGTTTGGGATTGAAAACGCCCTTATGACCACCATTCACTCGTATACCAATGACCAAAATGTGTTGGACGTTAAACACTCCAAAGACCCTCGTCGCGCCCGTGCTGCAGCCCTGAATATGATCCCCACCTCCACCGGTGCTGCCAAAGCAATCGGTAAAGTAATGCCTCACCTTTTGGGTAAACTCAACGGCTATGCAATGCGTGTCCCTACCCCTGATGTTTCGGTGGTTGACTTGACCGCAAATCTCAAAGCAAGCGTGACCAAAGAAGCAATTCATGCCGCGTTCCAAACCGCCAGCGAGGGAGCCTTCAAAGGGTTAATCGAGATTGACAATGATAAACGGGTCTCGTGTGATTTTGTCGGTTCTACGTACAGTTCGACGTACGTACCTGATATGACCAGTGTCGTAGATGGTCACACGGTCAAAGTGTTGGCATGGTATGACAATGAGTGGGGATACAGCAGTCGTTTGGTGGATATGACCGTTTTGATTGGAAACCATTAACCATGTTGAGCTTTCAAACCCACTTTGAGACCAGTCAGATCAATGGTGCTTTGCTAGAGCAAACCTTTGAATCGTTGCAAGAGGAGTCTCAAACGATCGGGTATTACACCCTTCCTGCGTCGTCATTGGCGTTGTGTGCGAAGGTGAGAGGGGAACTTCTCCCTAAAACGACGTTTTTTGATACCATCGCCGTGGTGGGGATCGGAGGATCGTCATTGGGGATCAAAGCCATCGATCGTCTCCTTCGTGCTTCCACCCCTCACGCTAAAAAAATTGTCTATTTTGAAAACTCTGATCCCTTAAGTATCGCCTACACCGCCTCCCACATTGAAATCGCCAAAACCCTCTTTGTGGTGATCTCCAAATCGGGGGGAACCGTAGAGACCCTCTCTATTTTTAAATACCTTATTGCCACCTTTGAGATGACGTTGGAAAATTCACAACAGGTCATTGTCGTGAGTGATGAGGGGTCGATTTTGAGTCAATTTGCCCACCATTACGGTTTGCAACGGTTTGCGATTCCCGATAATGTGGGGGGACGCTTTTCGGTATTAAGTGCCGTTGGGGTTGTCCCTCTTTTGGTGGCGGGGTTTAATGTTGAGGAATTATTAGAAGGTGCCAAAGGATTTATGGAATCTTTTTGGGATCGCAAAGAGGATCATCTCCTCAAAAAAGCGGCGTTTTATGTCCATAATGCCCAATCCCTCCCCATGAATGTGCTGTTTTCGTATTCGGATGCGTTTGAAGAGTTGGGGAAATGGGTCGTTCAGTTGTGGGGCGAGTCGCTGGGTAAACGCAATGAATACAATGAACGGGTTGGGCTTACCCCCATTTCGCTGATTGGTTCGGTCGATCAACACTCGTTTTTACAATTGATCATCGAAGGACCCCTTAATAAAACGGTCACTTTTATCCGTATTGAACATTCGTGCGATGAATTGACAATCCCTCGCCTTTCACTCCCCTTTTTGGAAAAAGTGGATTTTGTCAATGGGTATCCGTTTAATACTTTGATCAATGCCCAATGTCAAGCGACGATGCAAAGCGTCCGCCAAAGTGGGGTGAGTGTGGATGAGATTACGCTAAGTGCCATCGATCCTACTACGGTGGGGGAGATGATTATCTATTATGAGTTACTCACATCCGCTTCGGGGGTACTTTTGGGGGTGAATACCTACAATCAACCCGGTGTTGAACTGGGGAAACAAATCCTTCAAGGCTATTTTAGCGAATAGTTTACGTCACCCTAAATGCACCCCTTACATCGTCATTCCCGCGAAGGCGGGAATCCAGTCACCCTGAACTCGATTCAGGGTCTAAAAAGAGAGAGATGCTGAATCACGTTCAGCATGACAGTGATCCTCACCCAGAACGTGTTTCGGGGTCTAATCCAACAACCATATCCGAAACTTTTTCCCTTTGATGGGGCGGTTTTCCCCCTCGCTCCCACTTTCCAAGTGGGAGCGTATAGCCCTTGTTTGCATTCCCACGTGGCAAGTGGGAACGAGAGAACTAAAGGAAGTAACATAAATGAACTTTTTAAAATGGATACTGATTTTTTTCATTGTATTATTTATGTATGTGCCTATAAAAATATTACAAATCCTTAAAAATCATCAGGATACTATTCATCAATACTATAAACGTAATGTAACTAGTATTGTCCTATTCGTAATATTACTTTTATTTTCGATTCCGTCATTATATGTAAATGAAAAATCGATAATGGCTTGCTTTTTCTGTCAGTCATTTATAAAAGTTATGACATCATTATTTCCTGGAATTTTTGCGATGTCGCATCACAGTGAAATGCCTCAACTCATTTTATTAGAATTGTCTATAGCATATTTGACTGTACCTATCTTGATCTTTCTAATGTTTATTTTTAGACATAAGGGGGTTCAGATTACAGGAGAAAAATTGAGTGTTGCTTTTTTTTATGGTCTGATTTATCTGATTTGTATTATGTATATCAGTTTTTATGATCTCCCTAATTTGTTGTTATCAGATTCAGATAGCGGATTATTTTATCCAGTTTTTCATACCCGTTTTGGGATAAGCTTTTATATTGGAGTAGTTACAGTTTTTAGTTCTATGATGTTTGCGAGCTTTATTTTAGTTTCAATTGAAATGGTTCGGAAATTCTTTCACGCCATATTCTCTTAAAGTACTATACACTCCCACTTGAAAAGTGGGAGTGTATAGTACTTGTCTGCGTTACCAGACCCTGAAACGCGTTCAGGGTCTAAAAAGAGAGAGATGCTGAATCACGTTCAGCATGACAGCGATCCTCACCCAGAACGTGTTTCGGGGTCTAATCCAACAACCATATCCGAAACTTTTTCCCTTTGATGGGGCGGTTTTGGATCTTTTTATGGATGGAGGGGGCAAGGGTACGGACAACAGCGACGTAACTGAGATGGTCGAGCTGATCGATTTTTCCAATCTGTTCGTGGGTCAATCCCCCCTCATGAATCAATGCTCCCACAATATCCCCTGCGCGTAATTTCTCTTTTTTCCCTGCATCGATACAAAGGGTCTGCATCGCCGTTGAAAAGTCAAAATCATTGAGGTTACGAGGCAATTCTTGAAGCTCGATGTGACGCTCTAATCCCAAAAATGAATCCCCTTGATGGGGAGAGACCAGTGTAATTGCCATCCCATTTTTTCCTGCGCGCCCCGTCCGCCCAATCCGGTGGATGTAACGATCCAACTGTTGGGGAACATCGTAATTGATGATCACATCCAACCCCTCAATATCGATCCCCCGCCCTGCAACATCGGTTGCGACGAGAAAAGGTGCGCTGCCATTACGAAACTGGATAATCGCCTCATTACGGTCAAATTGCTCCATATCTCCATGCAAGGCAAGGGCGTGTAACCCTGCGTACTGGAGCGTTTGGGTGAGTTCCGATGCCACGACTTTGGTGTTACAAAAGATAATCGCATTGGTAATGGCATGATGGGTGATGAGAGTATTAAGGGCAAGGGTCTTATCGCTGACCACATACGCCAATTCGTCAATATCGGGTTTGATCTCCGTGGTATGGGTTTTAATCACAATGGGTTTATGGGTGAGTTTTGCGGTGAGTTCTTTGATCGATTCAGGATAGGTAGCAGAAAACAACAACGTCTGCTTAGGGGAGGGGAGATAGCCAAAAATAGCTTCAATGTCCTCGATAAATCCCATATCGACCATCTGATCTGCCTCATCCAACACCGCCAATTTACAGCTTTTGAGATCAATGGCATCCAATTGGGCAAGCTTCAGCACTCGACCTGGCGTACCGACGATAACATGGGCTCCATGGGTGAGGGAGTGGCGTTGCGCTTTCATGGGGAGACCTCCACAGAGGGTCAGTACTTTAATGTTCCCAATTTCGGAAGCGCACGAACGGATCACTTTGGCAACTTGTTCTGCTAACTCACGGGTAGGGCAGAGGATCAAGGATTGGATGGCAAAATATTTAGGATTAATGGTTTGCAAGATCCCTAAGGTAAATGCCAACGTTTTTCCACTTCCGGTGGAAGCTTGGGCGATGATGTCCGATCCTTGTAGAATCGGGGTGAGTGATTCCCCTTGAATAGGGGTCATCGTATCAAAATGGAGCCGTTTGAGCGCCATTTTTAGAGGCGTGCGAAGGGGTAAAGAATCAAAAGAGGACATTAAAAATACTTTAATAAGGAGATGTGGGATTATAGCATTATCTTCTTAGTATCTTTGAAGTCTTTTATCCCCCCAATATGCTATCCAACACCCAAACGCATACATAGCGATGTCTTGAAAACTAAAATTTGTTCCCAAAATAATCCGTCCGATACCATGGAGATGAAGGAGGTTGGCAAGGTGAAAATATTGGGAAATTTCGATCATCACCGCGAAGATAAATACCCCAATGGCTAATTTTTTTGCTTCAAATGGATACCAAATTTTCATAAAACAATAGATCAATATAACCACCAATAAATCCCCGACAGTGGCACGGATAAAAGTGTAGTGTTTTAAGGTCGTGGCAATCAGCACTTCGATGAGGAAAAGGGTAATGGTCGCGATAAGATAAAAGAAACGTGGATGCATCGTAGTCACTTTTTTTAAATAATTTGAAGGTTAATTATAGCACGTTAGAAAGGGTATAAATTAATAACGACTATCACTATTGACATAAAAATAAAATAACGGTAGTATTACGAATATGATTTTTATTATCAAAAAGGAAAAATCCATGCGTGTAACGTATTCTATTATCAGTGCTTTATGTATTTCGGGAATTTCTCTCCATGCTCAAGATTATTTAGAAGCGGTGAGTGTTAAAACCTCTCAAAATAATATGAATCAACAAGCTCACGTCAAAGACAGTATTGAAAAAACCGAAGTGGTCTCTCGTAAAGAGATAGAGAAAAAACAAGCAGTGTCATTGGTCGAAGCGATCGAAAAATCCCCAGGGGTCGATGTGACTACCAATTGCTCGATGTGTGGAATTAAACGGGTAATGCTTAATGGGATGAAAGGGGAGCATACGACGGTGTTATCCGATGGGGTCCCCTTTCATTCGACGGTCTCAAGCTATTATGGGATGGATGCACTAGGAACAGGCGATGTGGAGAGCATCGAAATTTCGCGTGGCAGTGGGGCAAGTTTGACCGCACCTGAAGCGATTGGGGGGACACTTAATATCGTTTCCCGTCGGGCGAAAAAAAATGGGGGAGAGTTTAATTTTGCATTCGGAGAACAAGGCTATACCTTGGGATCGTTTGTGGGGGAGGGGATCACCTCAGACAAAAAAACAGGGATTCTCTTCTCGGGAATGTACAGCAATTACAACCAATACGATCGCGATCACAATGGGGTGAATGAAGCTCCAAAATTGGAAAATCAATTGGGTTCGGTGAATCTTTTTCATCAACTCACTACGCGTGATTTACTGGAGTTAAAAGTAAGTCACTCCACTTCCAATGTTTATGGTGGTCCCATGGTGAGTAAAGGGGATACGTTTGCCCAATTTTACGCCACGGGGGGTGTCACTCCCACTTTTGTGGGGGGAAATGTGAATAATGCTTATGCGGGCGATCCCATGGGAACGATGGAGAATGTCACCACGACACGGGATGAAGCAACGGGAAAATGGACGCACGTGGGGGAGAATGGGACGTTTAAAGGGACGGTTGCCTATGCCACCGCAGGGCAAGAGTCGATGTATGAGGGAACGGATTACCGCAACAAAGACAATACCCTTTTTGTCGATCTCAATTATAAACACCCTTTGGGGGAGAACCATTTTCTCACCTACGGAACGGATCTTAAAAAAGAGACGATGAAGGCGCAATCCACTAAATTTGTCGCCACCGCTGATTCTAATGGTCATGATGATTTTACGACCCAAGCATTAGGGTTGTATCTCCAAGATACATGGACGATCAATGATAAAACTGAACTTAATCTTGCCCTCCGTGGAGCTAAGATCACCACCAATTTTACGGGACAGTTTGCCAAAGGGGATGAAATTGATACGACCATCGTGGTACCACGACTCCACTTACGGTATAACCACACCGACTATCTCACCTCTCGATTTTCCGCAGGGGAGGGGTATCGCGCTCCGTTGAGCTTTTTTGAATCAGAGCATGGATTGATCGGAAGTCAAGGCTTTGGGGTGGATGTGACCAAAATCGAACGCTCCAACAACGCGACGTATGCCCTTTCGTACGTTAAAGGGGGACTGAGTGTAAGCAGCAGTGTCGCCTATACGCAGGTCAAAAATTTAGCGTATGTTTCGTATGACGCGATGGGAAAACCGATTTTACAAAACTCGAATCAAGCCGTTGCGGTGCGTAATGGGGATATTGTCCTTGGGTATGCTCTTACCCCTTCGTTGAGTATTTCAGGGGGATATGAACGCTATTTTTACGATAAGCAGTACAAAGAGTTGCTGTATATCGCTGCCATCGAACAACGCGCTCGCGTGGCATTGGATTGGGAACATGAGGGATGGGATATTATGGGAGAGGCAACATGGACGGGGGGGCGTGATTTGAGTCCTTATGGGTATAGCAATCGCTTTAATGATCTGGCGATGACCTCTCCCAAATCGACCCATGCCCCCAGTTTTACCACGGTCGATATGAAAATTTCCAAAGAACTTTCCAAAACGTTTAGCATTTATGCGGGGGTGAAAAATTTATTTGATTATACGCAGACGAAATACGAGTCCCCTTTGTATTATGACGCAACGGGTGGCTATAATGTCGGGAATATTTGGGGACCGTTACGGGGTCGGATGAGTTACGTCGGTATCAAAGCAACATTTTAAAGGAAAAACCATGGAACAGTACAAAGATTTTTTGGACATTGCGATCTTCGCCATTTTGGGTTTGATGAGCATTGTATCCATTGGGGTAGGGATTGAGCGAATATTGGTGTACAAAAGCATAGACGTAGAAGTGTATACGCATCAAAAAGAGCTTGAAATTGAGTTGGGAAATAACCTCACCATTATCTCAACCATCGCTTCCAATGCCCCTTATGTTGGGTTATTGGGGACGGTTTTTGGGATTATTCTCACTTTTTACACCATTGGATCCAATGGGATGGCCGATAGCAATGCTATTATGATGGGATTAGCCTTAGCCCTTAAAGCAACCGCGTTTGGGTTGTTGGTGGCAATCCCTTCCATCGTGTTTCATAACTATTTGGTGCGTAAAATGGAGGTGTTGATGATGCGTTGGGAGATACGTCATGGCGATTAAAAAAATCGAATCGATCAACGTTATCCCCTTCATCGACATTATGTTGGTGTTGTTGGCGATTGTGTTGACCACTGCGACGTTTATTGCCAAAGGGTCGATCAAAGTCGATCTCCCTCAAGCCTCTGCACACCCTAGCAAAGTCGATAAACCCCGTGAGATTACCTTGACTGAGGATAAAAAGCTCTATCTCGATGGAAAAATTGCCGACACGACCTCTTTGGTGTCCCTGTTGGCTCAAACGCCCAAAGAGACGACTATTGTGATTAATGGGGATGCCAAAATGGAGTATGATTATTTTGTCACGACGATTGATACGCTCACTCAAGCGGGGTATACTCACCTCTCCCTTGCCACCAAGCGGAACTAAAAAATGTTGAAAAAAAGCCTTGCCCTCTCTGCGGTGCTGCATCTTATGGTCATTATGGCACTTGGGTTTTGGATGAACCACACAAAACAATCCCCCAAACCTAAGCCCATTGTCGTGACGATGGTGGCATTACCCTCACCTCCTACTCTAACGCAAAAGGTGACGCAATCCAAACCGCCCCCCCCAGCGGTCATGCCACAAACGATTCCCCTCTCACCCGTGACCACTTCGCACACACTGCCCAATGTTGTGGTAAAAGCGCAGCCAACGGTGCCATCGGTAGCTACGGTGACCAAACCCGTCGAGGCGACTCCCCCCCCAGCGCCACCCAAACTGCCTCAAGTGGATACCGCTTCGATCAAAAATCAGTATTTGGGGTATCTGCGTCAAAATGTGGAGGACCATAAAAATTATCCCAAAAATGCCAAACGATTGGGACAAACAGGGACAGTGGAAGTCACCTTTACGGTGATGGCAGATGGCACCATTACCAATGTAAAAGTGAGACAAAGTTCTAATTTCACCCTTTTGGACACGGCTGCCAAAGAGATTTTAACGGCACTTGCCAAAGTACGCCCTATCCCCAAAGAGCTAGGAAAAGATGCGTGGGAAATTACCCTTCCTATTAGTTATATTATAGAATAACCCCTTTTTTTCTTCCCCTTTTTTGGGTATACTTGAATCTTAATGAATGAAGATTGACAGATTCAAAGGGTTTTGATGGAAAAAGGGTACATTCAAGAAAATTCATCGTATGTCTCCGTAGAAAATTTTTTAACGGGTGGACGAGACGATGAGGTGCGTCGAGAGATGTTCTTTGTTGATTATATGCTTAACCATTTGAACAATCTTATTTTTGTTGCCAACAGTGAACACCGTTTTGTTTATGTGAATGAGCCGGTTATTGCCAAATACGGGTATACCAAAGAACAATTTCTGACCATGACCATTGCCGATATTAATGTAAGTTGCGAGACGGAAGAGGAGGCTAAAAAGCTTTGGGAAACGTACGAACGGGATCGTAATATCATCTTTCACAGTATCCATAAAGATGCTCAGGGGCGTTTGTATCCTGTACTTATCCATGCCTATTACGTTGATTATGAGGGAGAGCGGTATAATTTTGGGGTGGTGGAAGATGAAAGTTATATCCAAAAATTGCTGGATGCCCAAGATGGATTTGTGATTTTGACCGATGGCAAAAAATTGGTGATGGGTAATAAAAAATTATTGGATTTTTTTGGATACCCCGATTTTATCGCTTTTAATCGAGAGCATCAGTGTGTATGTGACTTTTTTAGGGAAGAAGAGGGGTTTATTTACAATAAATCCAAATGGATCACCGAAGTAAATCATGCCCGTCATAACGATGCTAAAGTTAAAATTATCCATCCTCAGACCCAAGAAGCCCATATTTTTTTGGTGCGTGCGGCTGCGTTTGACTCCATCCGATCGTTGGTCACTTTTACCGATATTACCGAGTTAGAACGGTATAAAAATGAGTTGGAACATTTAGCCATTACCGATGGATTGACCTCATTGTACAATCGACGCTATTTTAATCAGATATTGCCCCAAGAGATCAATCGAGCGAAACGGGATAAAAAATGTATCGCTTTCATCATGTTGGACATCGATTTTTTTAAACAATACAACGATGCGTACGGTCATCTCAAAGGGGATGAAACCTTGGTCAAAGTGGCGCATACCCTTAAACACTATTTTAATCGTGCGAGCGATTTTTGTTTTCGATTGGGGGGAGAGGAATTTGGGATTATTTGTACGGTAAACTCTCCTCAAGAGAGCCTTAATCAAGCCAAAGTCCTTCGCAAAGCGATAGAAAAATTAGAGATTTTGCACACCAAGAGTAAAATTTCCCCTTTTGTGACCGCCTCACTGGGGATCATTATTAGTGATACTACCGTGTGTGAGGATAATCTCTATTCGCTTGCTGATGAGGCTTTGTACCGTGCGAAAGAGACAGGAAGAAACTGCATTTGCGTCCATAACAATGGGTGTTTTCTCCCGGAAGCGGATTAAATCATCATTGGTTCATCGGTGGGTTCGATCTCTTCAAAATCGAGGATAATTTGATCCAGCATCCGTTGGGTCTTTTTGATTTTGGCAATATTGGCATCAAAAATGGGTTTTGAGGCGGGAAATGCTTCGGAAAGTTCGGTATAGATCAAAATACGTCCCCCAAAATGGCGGTTGAACTCATCAAAAGCACGTTGCAAATACCCTTTTTGGGTAGTATGACGGAATAATGCTTTGATCATTTTTTTGCGCTCTTTGATGGGGATCGATTCATCGATTGCTTCGGCAACCCGCTTGATGTCCATGCGGGAAAAATAGACACCGCTGTGATAAGGGGCAAGTAATTTATCCCCTAACTCATCGACAAATCCGGGGACATACTCTTGTGCCTCCTCCGCATCTTTTTGATCACTTTCACACGTATCAGTGTCGCATTTATCGCGTATAAACTGGTCAAATTCCGCTTTTAAATCACTAAAATCATTTTTTATCATTTGGTTTCTCCTGTAATTAGGTCATAAAAATAGTGGGTCATTGCGTTAAGGGCAATATCCTCACTAAAGGTATCCGCAAAGCGTTCCAACGCGATGGGCATGAGAAGCTCCCCGTGTAGATTCCCCTCAACAATGCGGATAAAATCACAATAGCCACTCTCACGCGCCAAAAGTGACGCATGATGAAGCAAAGAGAGAGCCTCTTCTTGGTACTCTGTGGCAATGAGCGCACCATTAAGCTTGGAATTACCCATTTGGGAGAGGGTAAAGGTAACATCATCGGGGCGAATATTCATGGGTATGACCATGGCATTGATCCCGTTTTCTTTAAACAAACGGTTGATGGTCACGGAAAAACGGTTACTGTGGGCATTTTCCGCGATAAACCCATACAGCAATGTTTGGGTAGTGATTTGGTTGTCTTGGTTCATCATACGTGTGGTATCCCCCATAGTTGGTGTGCTTCTTCCTCTTCGAGTGCGCAACGGCGGCAGAGCTTTTCCCCTTGGTTGCTGCTAAAGATCGTTCCACACTCATCGCACGCTCGAACACGGTAGGCAATGAGGGTCTGAACTTTGGGTGCGTACCACTCCCGTAAATTGTAGGAGGGGGAGAGGGTAAGGGCATTGGGTTCACACACATCGTGACACAGATGGCATTTGACACACAAGAAGGGGTCAAACGTGATTTTACTGTTCCGAGTATCGGAGAGCAATGCCCCTGTAGGACAGATACGATAGCACATTTCACACGCGGTACATAAAGAGGTATCCATCAGTTTTTGGGAGGTAAACGACAGGCGCGTACCATCAATAACATGAAAAACTTCAGGGGGTGTACTTCGTTTGAGCGCGGTGTAAAACAGTTTGCGTCGATCGGTGATTTTTTTGGTTCGGAGTGCTTGAGTATGGGACGAATCTAAGGTGTGATGGACAAATTCATCGGTCGATTTTTGGATCTCTTTGTCAAAATTTCCCTGTATTTTTCCCAATTCTTTGAGATGGAATGTTTTGAAAAAATCTCTCCGTTGGGGAGGTAAATCCTCTTTGTGATAGCCCACTTCAGTACACGTGACGTGGAAAGGAGAATCAATGGCTTCTAGGAGATAATTGACATCTTCACACGTTTGGGAAAGTTTTTTTAAGACGCTTTCCCCAAGAGTACATCTAGAACAATGCCCTGTATCCAAGGTAATTCCCTGTTTCATTTGGGCAAAAGAGAGAAGTTGTTCAGGACTTAGAGCTGCCAGACAGGGGAGATTTTTTTGACACGAGAGGAGGTTTTCTTCTTCGGATAAAAACGCAAAGAAAAAATCGGTGGGGGAAAAATCATCTAATGCGAGTGCTTCGGTGGGACACACACTCACGCACCCAGCACATCCGACACATAACGCATGATTAATCGCGGGTAATTTCCCGGTAATGCTAATGGCACGTGTGGGGCAATGTGTTTCACAGTGGGTGCATTGGGCATTGACGCTCAAGGCTCGAACACAACTTTGCGGTGAGAGGGTTAAGAGACTCATGCCGCAGGTGCAACCACAGCATGGAGGGTTTCGTAGTCGGTAAGGATAAATTCCAATGTCATCTCAGCTGCATCATAATATAAGGGGGTACGGGATTCGTATTTCATATTGATGAGATACATGGGCGCCCATTGGAGAAGATGGGTATGTAAAAAGTCATACTGCACCCGTTGAAGGGCGGCAACGGCTTGGGCATCATTTTTTTCGAGTGCCTTTTTTTGGGCTTCACACAGATGGTACATAAATTCCAATTCAATCCCGATATGGTCAGAGGAGACCACGCGTGCAACTTCATAATCGACCAAAAAATCGTAAGCACTGTAAATATCGGTGACAGGATTGGCTCCACCGGTTTCGATCATCTGATCTTCTCGGGTATAAAAGGTTTCGTAAGGGACTAAATGAAGCAGTGATAGATTGGTAAAATCAGGATTCAGATAGGTTTCCAAAAGGACTTTGGGTGCAACCGTTGTCCGTTGTTCCCAGTTTTTCCAGTGGGGTAAAAATTCAAGCATGATCTCATCGTGAATGAGGGTTTTTACCATCGTTTCATCCAGTTCTTGGAGAAGTATGCGAGAAAGGAGGGCATAAATATTGCTTCGTGCAATGATTTCATCCATAATAGTAAAACCTTTTAAGTGAAGTGGTCAAAGTGTAGCAAAAAGGGGTAAAAATCCCCTTTAAGAACGCCCTCTTAGAAGAGGGACGTATTGGTAGATTAAGCTTTAATGGTCACATCGTACGATGCAGGATCCAATTTAACCCAAGGACGGAAGATATGTCTTGGTCGGCGAAGTTTGGAGTTAGCATCCAATCCACGGGAAAGTTTATCTCTCCACGCTTGATAGACTTTCATATTGTTGTCGTAGTTGACAAAAATATCCCCAATTTTATCCCCTGCTTGGGCAGGTTCGAGCAATACTTTATGGTGCCAGCAGTGCATTCCTGATACGGGGTCTGGATGGGGTGCCGCTACGGCATTTTGCCATGAACCACTTAATCCATCCCACCATACATTTTCGGAGTCGCGGTTATATTCAGGGAAGCGTTCAGCTTTAAACCCTTTGATCCCCTCCACGTATTTGAGTTTACCCTCTTTTCCATCCATTTGGATTTCAGCAACGGGAACCCCAAAACTGTTGATACCCGTGGTACCACTGTAATCATCAATCTTGGTTTGCGCTCCTGCTTTACCCACATTGGCAGGTGATTCTTGGAGGAATGCTTTATTGCTCAAATCACGTGGTGCAGCCCCTGTAGCTACTTTTCCATCACTCACTCCATTGGGGATGGTGACATGATTGGTCAGTTTCCAGCGTCCACCGTGGTGCGAACACGCCAATGTTCCGGGAAGAACTCCCTCAGTAGGAACCGCCATAGCCACAAAGTGACCACTCTCTAATCCTGAAACGGTATCAACGATTTTGACACGAATGGCATCACCGCGTTTGAATCCAAGACGTTTAGCATCCCCTGTACTGATCCAAATGGGATCATGATTTTGGGAAATCTCCATCAAATGTTTGGAGTTTGCCGAACGGGTATGGATGTTGTACGGTAAACGGAATACCGTATTTAGGGCAAACGCATTTTTCTCGGTCATATAGGTATGATTGACATGAGAGACAATATGCACCATCTCCACTTTTTCTTGCTCATTACGAGGATAGATCGGCATAGCGTATTCAGGCCACTTCCAATCTTTAGCAACCCATTGGGTGTAAACATCGAGTTTACGGGTTGGGGTGGTAAATCCTTGAATTTTTTTGCCATCGATTTGGATACCGATTTTTTTGGAATTTCCTTTATCATCGACGACACTGATAATTCCTGAACCATCGACACTCATGCTTCCCGCATCGTATTTATGTTCATAGGATTCGATTTTTTCCTCTTCGATTTTGAGTTCACGCTCTTGGACATTGTAAATTTTGTCCTCTTCAAGCCATACTCCATGATCTCTCATGTACGCGTAAACGGGGAACTCTTCGTTTTTATAACGGTCATCATTCATAACGGTTTCAAAGAGTTTGGGTAAGTTGTCCCCAAAGGCGGCATCGTACCATTCGGAAATGGTGACCGCTTTACCAGGATGACGTTTGGATTCCCACATTTTTTTGATGTTCAAGCTGCCATCGGGATCAATATAATCGGTACAGAGTTGGAACCAAAATTCGTTCTCTTCCCACACTTCTCCAAGACCTGCTTTGATATGGGCTTCAAGAGTGGCACGGTTAGGATCTTTGGGTTTCCATCCCGATTTTTCCAACGCAACGCGCAATACCGGTTGACGGAACGTTGTCCATCGTGCAGGAAGGGTCGCTTCGGAGTGTTGGTCGTGACGCTCACCCGCCAATCCGACAGGAAGAACATAGTCCATATACCAGTTAGTCTCTGACCATACAGGGGAGAGATTAAAGGTAAGCTCCATTTTGGATTCGTCTTTAAGCACTTCAATCCAACGGAATCCATCGGGATTAATCCAGACGGGATTGTACATACGGGGTGCATAAACTGCCAATTTACTGGGTACTTGCAATCCACGATCGTTCCATTTTTTCTGCCATGCGGTATCGCTCAAAAGATGGGGTAACAAAAAGGACATTTCATAGGTATTTAAAGGCCATTCCGGTGGCCATGTTAATTCATTCCACGCTTTAACGGGAGGTACATCTACGCCACTTTTTCCTTGACCAACGGTTGCACTTCCCCCTTTTCCACCGACGGAAATATCGTGCGCGTGATAAAAGCCTGTTCCGCCGACATTTCCAATCGCGCCACGCAATCCCGTGACAAAGAAGACCGCTTTACCGACCATCCAGCCTCCACGGTTCCCCGCTGCTGCTGCACGCCAAACGTAAGTAGAAATGGCATCTTCTGCCCAAATAAACATTTCATACAATTTTTCAAGTTTGTACGCAGGGATGTGGGTCTCTTTTTGAGCATATTCAAGGGTATAGGGAGCGTACATATCTTTGAGAAGCTCCAAATACGCGTCAAAATCACGCCCCTCAGGAAGCTTGGTAACGTATTTTTTCTCTACCATGTAATTAAGATAGTCGCTATCTTTCATCAAAGTGTCCCAGTTAAACCAACGCTTTACAAAGTCACGGTGAACAAGATTGTCATTTAAAATACGGCTTGCCAAATAGAGATAGATGACCGATTCGGTTCCCGGCCACGGTGCCAACCAAAGATCCGCGATACCCGCTGAATTGGAGAGACGTGGATCCATAACGACCATTTTTGCCCCTTTTTTACGGGCATCAGCGATATAGGCAGCTGCTTGCGCAAAATAGTGACCGGCATCGGCAGCGTGTGAGGAGTTGAGGAAAATGAGTTTGGCATTTCCCCAGTCAGGACTGGTACGGTCATCGTTAACAAAATGGATGGTTGGGGTACGCCCATTAGCCGAACAAATATTGGTATGGGAGTTATAGGAATCCAATCCCAAACTTTCCCAAATTTTGGGGACAAACCCGTTTTCATTGGGGCGACCAACATGGTACATCACCGATTTACGAGAAAGTTCATCGCCAATTCGGATGGTATCTCCCATCTTTTTACCGATGGTCGTCATTGCCTCATCCCATGTGGTACGGATCCATTTTCCCTCACCACGTTTAGACCCTGGGGCGCGTTTGAGGGGGAAGGGGATACGATCGGGATCGTACATTTGCGACTGAACCGCGTACCCTTTGGCACAGTTACGACCACGTGAACCCGGATGAAGGGGATTTCCCATGTATTTGCGAACGGTTAAAGTTTTTTTATCGACCCATGCCGTTAATCCACACGAAGCTTCACAGTTGGAACACGCAGTGGGAATAATCATGAAATCATGAACTAAAATACCATCAGGATTCTCTTCACTTTGGACACCATGACGACCGATACCACCTCGTTTCCAGTCGGTTCCATCGAGCTCTTGGAAACTATCCCATTGATCCAAAGGGGGATAGAAAGAGAGGGTATCAGGGGTATTGGTAAATTTACTTTTTTTGAGTGACTCTGCTGCTGCATCGGTGGAAAATACCCCCTTAGCAACGGCAATGCCCGCAACGGTAAATGCGGTACCTTTTAAAAATGTTCTTCGGCTTTCTAAATACATCATTTACCTCTTTAGCTCATATTTAATAGTTGTGGGATAACTAGCCACACGTGTTTGCTGATCCACAGTCCGACCAAAGCGGAGACAGCCGCAATTTTTAATAAGTAGTAGCGTTCCTTTGTGATACTCATGCAGACCAAGACCATCGGGATGATAAATGCCATCATTTGACCAATCCAGAACAGAATGGTGTATTCACCCCCCTTAATGAACGCTAAGGTTGCAGCAACCTCTTCGGCTTTCATCGCACCAAAAATATACTCCGACATATAAAGGATAAAGGCGGCAAAAGCACTTAATCCTAAGACAAGTCCCAAATCTTTTTTGACGGCATTATCAAATTTATTGCCCCCCAACAAAATCATCGTTGCTGATCCTGCTAGCAAGGCCGCTAAAATCATTTGCGCCGATTCGGTGGGCATTTGCCACAATTCACGTGCGGTTGATTCTGCCATCAACCCAGCGGTATACAAGGTGACAGGAATCGCTAACAATACCGTCCAACCCAAATACTTATCATAAAGGGCTTCATCTTTTTGCATATAAATAGCGTACGCCATCGCCAAAAGAAGTCCGACAAATCCTGTTGCCATCCATGCGCCAATGGTGATAGCGGACGTAAGGTGAGGATAAAAGAAAATATGCCAAAAACGGAACATTTGGTGCAAATCAATGACCGTAAAAAATAAGAAGATGTGGATAAAGACAATCGAAATTGCCACTGCGGGAAAACGGATAAAACCGGTTTTTTCGGGGTATTTTTTCAATAAGAAAAAAGTCAAAAAGACAATCCCTGTCCCGATGCTTTTTGCCCACATATTCATGGTGATAATCCACCCCCAAACGATACCAGGAAGTGCTACGTCAAGAACAACGATGGCATTCGTTGCTGCAATCATTTCATGTGCCATTAGTGATGACCTCCTAGTGGAAGATGGGTAAGCTTGTTAAAGAGATTATGACCTTCATCACGGGACGATGCCAATGGATTGAGTTGAACATTACCACCACCTACATAGAAATGGTGTGGATCTGTCCCTTTTTCGGGTTTGCGAACTTGAACATCCCCTTGATGTTGTTGAATATATTTACTAATATTAGAAGTTGGATTATCCAAATCTCCAAAAATATTGGCTTCAACGGGACACGCAACAACGCACGAAGGCATCATAGAACTAGCGATACGGTGGGCACAATAGGTACATTTATCGGCAGTTTGGGTTTGAGGATCGATATAGATCGCACCATAAGGACACGCCATAACACACCCAGCACATCCGATACAACGCTCTTTATCGATATTGACAATACCATTTTCAAGATAATGCAAGGCACTAACGGGACAAATACGTTCACACGGTGCATTGGCACAATGATTACAACGAAGTGGGGTAAAGGTTCGTTTCGTCTCTGGAAACGTCCCTACATCGATATATTTAACACGGAGACGCCATGTAGAAAGGGGAACTTCATTTTCCACTTTACACGCAATCTCACAGCCCTTACACCCCATACAGAGATGAAGGTCCACCAAGAAACCTAGCTGCATATATTCTCCTTGAATTATTATTATTGTTTTTAACAATAATAACTATTTAGCACCATTATAATAAGCGTACAACGGCATTTCTGCTGAATTGATGGTAACTAAAATAGCTTTAACAGAAAATAAATTTTGTTTATTTTTTGTTATAACTTTTTGATATGTAACCATTAGGTAACTTCCCCGATGGGGGAAAAGAGGAAGGTTTTAGGGTAAGCGGCACCGTACCGAAGCTTCGTGTGCTCCTAACCCTTCGGTATGGGCAATGAGTGCGCAGGCTTCTCCTATTTGGGCAATTCCTTGTGCGGAAAAAGCGATAATGGACGATTTTTTCATAAAATTTTCGACACCCAATGGGGAATAAAATCGAGCTGTTCCCCCCGTAGGGAGGGTGTGATTGGGACCTGCGACATAATCACCAATCGCTTCTGGGGTGTTATGACCTAAGAAAATAGCTCCTGCGTGTTTAATCGAAGCTAACAGTTCAAAGGGGTTGTTGGTTGCTACTTCGAGGTGTTCGGGGGCAATTTGATTCATTAATCCAATCGCTTCTTCCATGGTGGTGGTGATAATAATGGCGGCACGCTCTTCAATGGAGGTACGGGCAATTTTTTCACGTGGGAGTTTTTGGAGCCATTTTTCAATCTCAATCACACACTGATCGGCGAAGGCTTGCGAGGGGGTAATGAGAATGGAGCTTGCCATCTCATCGTGTTCGGCTTGGGAGAGGAGATCAATGGCAATGTGTTCAGGATTAGCCGAATCATCGGCTAACACCCCAATCTCACTGGGACCTGCAATCATATCAATGTTCACTTCGCCAAACACCATTTTTTTCGCCGTAGCGACAAAAATATTCCCCGGCCCCGTGATTACATCGACCTTGGGGATGGTTTGGGTGCCATACGCCATAGCACCAATGGCACTGG
The DNA here is from genome assembly GCA_020721585.1 of Sulfuricurvum sp. Classification (GTDB taxonomy): domain Bacteria; phylum Campylobacterota; class Campylobacteria; order Campylobacterales; family Sulfurimonadaceae; genus Sulfuricurvum. Next base: position 107,631 of record DYMK01000002.1, on the reverse strand, counting down.
CACCGCCTACTTTGAACACCTCACTCACCCCACACAAATGACACGCTGCAAGCAAGAGGGCATTGGGTTCATTATCAGGGGTTGGGGTACAGACGATAATTTTTTCGACTCCCGCGACTTGAGCGGGAATGACATTCATCAGTAAGGAACTGGGATACGCAGCTTTCCCCCCTGGGATATACAGACCTGCTCGATCAACGGGGGTCACTTTTTGCCCTAAAATGGTTCCATTGGCTTCGGTATCAAACCAACTTTTAGGAAGCTGTTTTTCGTGATACGCACGGATGCGATCGTACGCTAAGTGGAGCGCGGATTTAAGGGTAGGTTCAAGCGAATCGTACGCTGCTTTCATGCTCTCCGTAGAGATACGTAGATCCGCTCCTGAAGCGGGAGTCCAGTGGTCAAACTTCGCGATATGGGCAATGAGTGCAGTGTCTTGATCCGCACGAATCTCATCAATAAGATTTTTGACAATGGTGCCAACGTGTTCCATATCCATCTTACCACGGTTTAGAAGCTCGTCAAAAATGGTTTGAAAACGGGGATCATGGGTGTGAATGGTGGTCATAGAGGACTCCTTTATTATTTGCTGATTTTTTTATATTCGGTCGTGACAATGGTCAGTGCTTCTAAAAAACTGCTTGCATCCAATGCCCCCATCAAAGGTTTAAACATTGCGTTACCATCCCCTTTGATAAACCATGTCGTTGGTGTTCCTCCTGCATAAAATTCACGCGGGAAAAGGGGTCTGTCCTCCATATAGACTATGACAGGAACGTAAGCAGCATTGACTTTTTGGATGACACGGGGATCTTTGAGGGTCGTGGACTCCAACTGAACGCAATAGCGGCAATGGTGACTTGAGACGATAAACAGCATCGGTTTATTGAGCGTTTTGACCTGTTTTACCCCTTCGGTATAGTCATGTTCCCACTGGATGGACGCGCCCAACAATGTTGAAAGTGCAAGAACTAAGAAGAGAAAAATTTTCATCGTTTTTTACCTTTTTTGAGTATTTCTTTGGCAATGGCATCGACGTTTTTATTGCTGACATCGATCACCATATCGGCAACTTTGAGGTATTGGGGCAACCGCTCTTCATACAAAGCGCGTGCTTTGTCAATATCTTGGAAAAGTGGCCGTTTTTTGAGTTTCTTCGCCGCATCGGGATGGGTCAAAATACGCTCATAAATGGTATCAAAAGGGGCGTTGAGCAAAACAACTTTCCCCACTTTTTTGAGGGCAGGGACCTTGAAAAATCCCCCCCCTGTGGAGATGATGGTATTGTCGACACTTTTTTTAAGCCAACGGGCGGTTTTACGCTCTAACGCACGAAAATACGCTTCTCCATCGGTCGCAAAGATATCTTTGATAGAGCGATTTTCGATACTTTCGATCACATCATCGGTATCGACTGCTACCATACACGATCGTTTTACCATGGCTCTGGCAACCGATCCTTTTCCCACTCCCATAAATCCAATCAAGACAATATTTTTATTTTTCATGACTCACCGTTGTTATAATATGACGAAAACGGCAAAATCATACCATTAAAAAACTTATAATGGTGTGTAACGATCCCCTTGAGTGGGACAGGTAATGAGTCCCTCTTTACTTTGGATGACGATTGGTAAGTTTTTAGGGCGACGCATGGAGATGGGATCGACCATACTCACGCTAAAATGCAAATGGGGCGCGGTGGTATAGCCTGTATTGCCCGAATAGGCGATAAGTTGCCCTTTTTTGACCCGTTCACCAATGCGAACTGCCGATCCCCCTTGTTTAAGATGGTAGTAGTTTCCTAAGGTTCCATCACTGTGTTTGATGGTCACATAGTTCATATAGGGGCGGTACGCAGGGGATGCACCTCCCCGATTATTACTCACATCCACACCGACCACTTCCCCCTCTCGTGCAGCATAGATGGGGGTTCCGATGGGGACAGAAAAATCAATGGCGTACGCAGAGAGTCCTTTGTGGGAAAGCCCGCCATTGTACCCTTGTCCCACGCGGACACTCATCCCACTGGCAAAGGGGAGGCGATAGATATAGGTATCATCATGACGAACAAACGCTGACCCTCGTACCCATCCATACGTTGATTTTTGAACCGTTGGTTGACCCGCATGGAGGGGATGGAGACGCACCAGCTCTTTTTTACTGCGTCCTACTAATTCGATATGTAAGGGGAGCGTTTGATTGGGGGTTAAATTGGTCAGGGTTTCAAAATCCAACGAGAGGGTGACCACATACGGGTTAAGATTTTCCGCTTCAAAAACGATGTCTCCATTGGGCATGGTTGCTTCACTTACCAAGACACTCTTTTGGGAACCGATTTTGGCGGTTTGTTTGATTTTGGCAATATCAGAGCGTTTGAGTGTCCGCAAATGCTCTTCGTAAGCTTGCTCTTGCTCTTCGATAAAATGGATGCTTTTGGTCTCCAAGAGTTGTTCTTTGCACAATGCATCGAGGGTTTGGATGGAGTTTTTGGGGAAGTTTTTTTGGTAAAATGCAATCGCTTCAGAACGGATACGAGGTTGATGCAAGGGTTCTAGCTCGATAGAGGCAAGATGGTGAAATTTGGGTTTGTCATTGGTTTTGATCGCTGCTATGAGCGATTCGCGGTAGAGTTGAAAAATCGCCTCTTGTCGGGAGGCAAGAGAACGTAATTCTTCCAAATAATACGCAAACAGTTTCTCTTCTTTGGGGGATTTTTTGGCTAATTTTTCCCCCAATTGTACGGTTGTTTCGACATCGTTACAATAATTAGCGACCAGTTGGGGTTCATGGGGAACCAAAAAACGTTCATTGAGTTGGCGTAACTGATGGGCATCGTGTTCCAAAGGGTGGGAGAGGGAATAAAAGGGGGTAGACGATTGAGCCTCAACAACGCGTATCATCCCAAACAGGAGCCAAAAAACCCATCGTACCATTTTCGTTTGCTCCTTATGCGACACTATAGGGATAATTTTAGCACAGCTAAAGTGCATGAGGGGTCTAAACTGCTATAATTGGGGCTATTTTTATTCATTATGGAGCGTCTCATGTCCAACCGTATTTTAGACTCAATCAAACCAGGTGTCGTATTTGGCGACGATTTACAAACCCTTTTTAGAATCGCCAAAGAAGAAGGTTTCGCCCTTCCAGCGGTGAATGTGGTCAATACCGATTCGATTAATGGGGTGCTTGAAGCGGCAAAAGAGGTCAATTCTCCCGTAATTATTCAGTTCTCCAATGGGGGTGCGAGTTATTATGCGGGTAAAGGGTTAAGCAACGCACATGAAAAAGCGGCGATTGTCGGGGCGATTGCAGGCGCAATGCACGTTCATGCGATGGCAGAGGCGTATGGAATCCCCGTGGTATTGCATACGGATCATGCTGCACGCCATTTACTCCCATGGATTGATACGTTGTTGATGGCAGGAGAAGCCCATTTTCAAATGCACGGCAAACCGTTGTTTAGCTCTCATATGTTGGATCTCTCCGAAGAGCCTTTAGAAGAGAATGTGGCGACGTGTGTGGAGTATATGAAACGGATGGATCGTATTGGGATGACCTTGGAGATTGAGCTTGGGGTCACAGGGGGGGAAGAAGATGGGGTGGATAACACCAATATCGATAATGCACTTCTCTATACCCAGCCTGAAGAGGTTGCGTATGCGTACGAGCAACTCTCTGCGGTGAGTCAAAACTTCACCATTGCTGCTTCATTTGGGAACGTTCATGGGGTCTACAAACCCGGTAATGTTGTCCTTACGCCGACCATTTTGGACAACTCTCAAAAATACATCGAAGAAAAATTCAATACGGCTCCCAAACCGGTTAATTTTGTGTTTCATGGGGGATCAGGGTCTACGTTAGAAGAAATTCGTGAAGCCATTGGCTATGGGGTGATCAAAATGAACATTGACACCGATACGCAGTGGGCAACATGGGAAGGGGTCAAAGCTTATTATCTCCACTATGAGGGGTATTTGCAAGGGCAAATCGGTAATCCTGATGGGGAGGATAAACCCAATAAAAAATATTATGACCCTCGTAAATGGCTCCGTGAAGGGCAAAAAACGTTGGTAAATCGGGTCAAAGTCGCTTTTAGTGATCTTAACGCCATCGATCGTAATTAAAATACCCTAAAAGGTACAGAGGAGAAGATCGTGAAACACACACTAGTCGTTATAGGGGTGATGGTCACATTGATCAATGGTGTGGCAAATGCGAAGATAATGAGCCAAAATGGGATCGCCAAAGACTCGGTCACGGGTCTATCATGGCAAGATACGACTGAAGCTAGCAGTGTGGAACACGATTGGGAAGGGGCAAAAGGGTATTGCTCTGCGCTAACGTTAGAGGGAGAAGAGGGTTGGCGATTGCCCACTATTTATGAACTCGTTACGTTAGTGGACAGTACCAAAAGTGGTGACCCTTATCTTTTGAAAGGGATAACCAACAGCGTATCGGATCACTATTGGTCTGCCTCAAGCCATGACAATGATACTGAGTATGCGTTTGGGGTCTATTTTTATACGGGCAATGAGGGTGTCTATCCTAAAAGCGCGACCAATTACGTTCGATGTGTCAAAGGGGAACCTTTGGATATAGAGATGCTTATGCGCCTTCACAAAAAAGGAAAACTCAAAGTTGCTTTAGGGGTAATTACCAATATTATCCCTGAAGTCAAATAACAAAGGAGCTTTATGATTATCTATATTCACGGATTTGGGAGCAGTGGTGAGGGGTCCAAAGCTAAAGCCTTACGCCCTTTTTTTGCAGAAGAGGGGTATATCGCCCCCTCGTTGCCCACCAATCCTAAGCTGGCCATTTCCACCCTCTCTGATCTCATTGAAAATTTTTCCCGTAATGACACGGTCTCTCTCATAGGAAGCTCTTTAGGGGGATTTTACGCGCTTCATTTAGCCCAAAAATATGGTCTTAAAGCGGTACTCATTAATCCTGCGCTCCGTCCCTATACGAGTCTTGAAGAGGCGTTAGGGGAGGGGGAAAATTATTACGATGGGAGCGGATTTGAGTGGAATCGATCCCATTTGGAATTGCTTCTCTCATTACGACCGGAAAGTATCCCCTTTGATCGTCTCTTGGTATTGCTCCAAAGTGGTGATGAGGTGTTGGATTATCGGGATGCCCTTGAGACCCTATCCGAAGCCTCCCTTATCGTAGAAGAGGGGGGAAATCACAGTTTTCAGGGGATTGAACGCCATATTTCGACCATTAAAACTTTTTTTAATCTCCCCTCCCATTGGGATTCCCAACGACTTGTGGAGGCTATCACTTTTGCTGCCAAAGCGCATGGAGATCAAAAAACCCCTATGGGATTGCCCTATTTACACCACCTTATGAGCGTTGCAATCCACACCATGGTAGGGATGCGTAACGATGCTTTTCCCAAAGAAGAGGAAGAAAATGCCCTTATCGTAGCGTTGTTACATGATACCATCGAAGATACGGCCATCACGTATGAGGAGATTCACGAAGCGTTTGGGGAAGAAATTGCCAATGGGGTAGTGGCACTGACCAAAAATACCGATTTAGGGGATAAATCCGCCCAAATGGAGGATTCTTTATTACGGATTCAAACCCAACCGCACTGGGTGTGGTGTGTCAAACTTTCCGATCGTATCACCAATCTTACGGGCGTTCCCCCCCATTGGAGTGTTGCGAAAAAAGCCTCTTATCGTGATGAAGCCCAAAAAATTTGGGAGGCGTTGCACCCTGCATCAAAGCACCTCTCTGCGCAATTACACCAAAAAATTCAGGATTATGATGCGGTGACTACCCCGTGATAAACCCTGTTTTTGGAAAAGTTTTTTGGACAACGCTGCTTTTTACCCAAAATCGGTACCATCGTTATGGGGTATTGGGGCATACCCTTAAAGTAGCCTACATGGCATTGAAACATTCTCAGTACCGCTTTATCATCCCCGCACTGCTCCATGACATCGGGAAACCGTTTTGCGCGTATCAAGACGAAGAGGATCAACGGGATGGGACGTACAGTTTTACCAATCATGAAGAACTCAGTTGGCATATTATTCGTCGCTGTCCCCTGATTTCCCAACGCACCAAAGAGCTGGTTCGGTATCACTATTTGGTTCGGGATATTGAGGTTTCCACACGTAAAGGGAAACTCGCGCGATTGCGCCGTATCCAAAGACGGTGGGATAGCCTCTCTACTCAGATGCAAGGGGAGTTAAAACTCTTTTTGCTTTTGGACGATGCGGGGAAAAAATAAAAGCGTAAAAATGGTTCTTCGACGTAAAGGGAATGACGTAGATCATCCCCCTCTAAGCCAAGCGTGAGTGACCCTTGGCTATAATTCCCCACTTTTTTACTTGGGGAAATGTAACCATGAAATTTATTGAAACACGCGGAAACGATGGAGTCCATTCCAGTGAAGTGACTTTTTCGGAGGCAATTTTAAGCCCCATAGCCTCTTTTGGTGGGTTGTATGTCCCCAAAGAGCTGCCTACGTTGGGGGAAGCTTTTTTGACCCGACATTTGGATTCTTCGTACAAAACGTTGGCAAAAGATTTACTCACGACGTTACAGATTGATATTGATGAAAGCGTTATGGATGAAGCCTTGGCACTGTATGATGGATTCGATGATCCCTCCAATCCTGTCCCCGTGGTCAAAGTTTTGGAAGATTTGTATGTGAGTGAGTTGTACCATGGGCCTACCCGTGCGTTCAAAGATATGGCATTACAACCTTTTGGGGTGTTGCTCTCTTCGATTGCCCAAAAACGGAATCAAGAGTACCTGATTTTAGCCGCAACCAGTGGCGATACGGGCCCCGCTGCACTGGAGACCTTTAAGAATCGTCCCAATGTACGCGTGGCGTGCCTCTATCCGAATGGGGGAACTTCCGATGTGCAACGCCTCCAAATGGTGACCGAAGATGCCCCGAATCTCAAAGTGATCGGGATTCATGGCGATTTTGACGATGCGCAACGGGCGTTAAAGCACCTTTTGGGATCGGAGAGTTTTAAATCCACCCTCAAAGCCAAAAACATTGCCCTCTCCGCGGCCAATTCGGTCAATTTCGGGCGGATTATTTTTCAGATCATTTATCACATCCACAGCTATCTTGAACTGGTGCGTCACAACGTCATCACGATGGGGGAAAAGGTCTATTTGGATGTCCCAAGCGGGAATTTTGGAAATGCGCTTGGGGGGTATTATGCCTATCAAATGGGGCTTCCGGTGGAAAAAATCATCATTGCCTCCAATGAAAACAATGTCCTTACCCGTCTGATCAACACCGGACGTTACGATTTACGCAACCAACAAGTGGTCTCGACCACTTCGCCTGCGATGGATATTTTGGTCTCTAGCAATGTTGAACGGATTTTATTTGACCTTTTTGGGGATCAACGCACCAAAGTATTGATGGAAAAATTGGACAAAGAGCGTTGTTACGCCCTAAGTGATGATGAGACCATGCGCCTCCAAACCCTCTTTTCAGCCGATTATTGCAATGGCGATGAGGGGAAAGCCTACATTAAAGAGGCGTATACACAGCAAGGGTATCTCATGGATCCCCATACAGCCACCTGTTTTAAGGCGTACGATTGCTGTGCGACCCAACCGCTTAAAACCATCGTCTATTCCACCGCGGAATGGACGAAATTTTCCCCAACCATCGCCCATGCCTTAGGCGGTGCAAACAACCAATCCGATAGTGATGCGCTGCATACGATCAGTCAAACGGCGCATATCGCCATCCCTGCGATGATTCAAGGACTCTTTACCAAGCCTATCACCCAAGCAACGGTGATCGATAAAGCGGACATTGAACAGGAAATTTTGGCGTTTTTATAAGCTAGCTTCCCGCTTTTGCGGGAATAACAAAACTCAACGGCAACTTAAAAGCATGTAAATATGCAAAGTTGGAGGAAAAAAATTAACACACCTTTTTCTTTTCCTCTTCAACGCTGAAATGATCTATTTTGATTTTATGAATGATCTCTTTTACTTTCTCTTTTTTGAAAGGTTTAGAGATATGATAATCATATAGATAATTTTTTTTAGCAATAGCTTCTGGATCATTGGTAATCGAGACAATACTAATCTTATCCTCAAAATAGTGTTTCCCTTTCAGTTTTTCTGCAATCTGCGTCCCCGTTAACCCTGGCATATGGTGATCAAGAAAAAAAATGCCAATCCTGTGATTATTATTGTACGCGTTTTCAATGACCTTAATCGCTTCTATCCCATCATACGCAAAAAAGATTTTATCAACACTCTCCTCCTCTGAAAGTATCGCATTAAGAATCTGTACATTAATACGAACATCATCAGCAATTAATACGTTAAGACAAAGGCGATTTTTTTGTTGATTTAATTGCTGAAGTTCTTTTTTAATATTAGCGACATTGGTAGTGTTAGGATTGAGATACGTCAGAATCGTCTCAATATTCTCTTCGCCTGCAGCAATGAGTTTTTCCACTTCCGGATCAGTAATATTTTCCAAAAGTGTTTCAAATAATCGGCGCATTTGGTTAACAATATTAAAAATTTTTACCCTTTCAACTTTTTGAGGAACCGTATCATAGATACTGTGAATCGTATCGAAAAAAATCTCCTCAAATATGGGTAAGACTACCGCAAGATGTCGATAATCCTCATAAGAAAATCCTATTGGAAGCTGTGAAAATCGGATAATTCCCTTAATTGTTTTATTGCGAAGGATAGGGATAATAATCTGATTTTTCATCTCTATCTTAAAGGGATTATCAATAGCAAAGTTATACCGCTTCTCCCCGAGTATATTTGTCGTAAAATACGCTCTTTTTTCCGTCAAAATATACCCTAAGAGACTCGATTCATCCAAAAAACTAGCATGAATGGTAATTTTACTGACCTTGTCAAAAAAAATATTCTCTTTTTCATCGTAAAAAAGAATATCAACTACTTTAGCTCCCACTGCCTCTTTTATCAAACGGTGGATGGCTACTGCATCTCTTTTGTTCTCTCGTAATGGTGCTATAATTTGGGTAAAATCCATAAAGTAACTTCTTTGTTAAAAAGGGATGGATAAATCTAAAAAGATAAGAAAGAATTACCTTTTTAGATTATTTTTTGAAGAATGCAAAGTCTTTTGAGCCATTTTTAGCTCAAAAGACAGCACAAAGCTATTTGATAATTGTTTGTAGCTTATTTCGTGCCAATGCTAAATTAGCTTTATTTGCATCCAAAGCAAGATAGACACACAATTCAGGGGCAGATGGAACCATTTTGATAATGTGTAATTGGTCAGTTAACGTGATAAGAATATCATCAATAGCTCCGTGAAGACCCAAGCTTCGCATGGTTGCCATTTTTGCTTTAACCACTTCAGAATTTCCTGCTGAAGCTAGCTCAATATCAAAATTACTATTGTTTTTCATCCCCAACGTCATACCACTTTTCCAATCAATTACTGAAGCTGCTAACGCGCCATTAAGTGAAAGAACCTCCGCCAACACACCATCAATGTTATCTAAAATCATACAGTACCCCTTAAATAAGTTTATGCGAAAATTATAATATAATATAATATAATATAATATAATATAATATTTTACAAATTCGCTAGAGACATTGTACTACTTTTTTTGTGAATAGCTAAAAAAAGTGTTTGATTTGTGATATTTTGAGTTATTTTACACCTCATCCCCCAATTCCGAACGGGTGAGGCGAAGCCGTTGGGCTAATACGGTCGCAAGGGACTGCATAAAGTGCAACGAGGCTTTTTTGTGATGTTGGGCAAAAAGATCAAACGCTTCGCGGGAGATACGGTAAAGATGGGTATCCCGTTCCGCAACACTGTGGGTATAGTGCGAAGTTCCTTCTAAAAATGAAAATTCCCCAAAAAAGTTCCCCTCTTCATACGTCCCCAAATGGATACTTTTTTCCCCATGGGAAGAGGGGAGTAAAAGGCGGACGCGCCCTTGACGGATCAAAAATATCTCCCCACTCGATTCCCCTTGGGAGTAGATTCGCTCCCCTTTTTTGTACCATTGGGACTCCAAAAGTTTTTCAATCTCTTCTAACGTGTCACTGCGCCGTTCCTTAAAGAGATCAAATTGATTAAGGGATAACATCTCCGCAGAGGGGACATGAGGGGACGTATCACGTAACATACGTTCCTCCACCCACTCCACCGCTTCATCCAAATTATCAAAAATCATCGCAGGGGAGAGGTGTTTGAGTACTCCGACGTGGTGAAAATACCGTTCCAAATCTTCTCCACTGGGGAGCTTATGGGGCAAACGGGAGAGTAACAAATATCCCCCCCGTTCATGCAGTATATCTTTAAGCTGAAGCAAAACATGGGCAGCGGTCAGATCGACCGTTTCGACCCGTTTCATATCCAAAATAAGGTATTTTTTATCGGGAAGATCATTTTTAAGCATCGCGTACAATTGGTGTGCCGTCCCAAAAAAGAGGCTCCCTTGCAACTCATACACACATAATAACTCCCCTTGTGCATGGAGAATACGCTCTTTGATATGATTACGGATAATTTTGCTGTGAACCTCATTCCCATCCAATTGACGATAAAGAATCGATTCTCCCATCTGTCGCATCAGATACAGTATCATGGCTAACACCAATCCCACCCCCGCAGCGGCAATCAAACTTACACTTAAGGCAGTCAGGGCAACGATCACAATGATGCAAAAATCAAACACAGTCGTTTGGGAGCGTAAGAGTTTGACACTGTGAGGATCAATCATCCGAAACCCCACCACGATCAAAATTCCTGCCAATGCTGCGATGGGGATCCATCCGATAAACGCCCCCCATACCAAAAAAGCGATCAGGGAGAGTATCCCCTCAAACAAACCTGAGAGGTTGGAGGTTGCCCCACTGGAGAGATTGACCATCGTAGGTCCCATCGTCCCCGATCCACTCATCCCCCCCAACATAGCACTGGCGGTATTGGCGACCCCTTGCGCCATGAGTTCTTGGTTGGGATCATTAAACGTATGGGTCATCGAATCCACAATGATAGACGTTTTTAGCGTATCAATCGAGAGCAATGTGGCAAGGGTGAGGGAGGGGAGAAGGATCCGTTCAAAGCTTAATTGCGATAGCTCCACGACCCCCACTAACCGATCGGTGATGCTTTGGAGAATGGGAAAACTCCCCTGTTCACTGATAGATCCGACAATAAGGGTGCTTTGCGGTAGAAATACCGTAGGATCACACCATCCCAAAAAGGCATACGTCATAATCCCCACGATAAAAGCGATGATGACCGTAGGAAACGAGCGAAACCATTTATCTCCCATCATCATGGTAAAGAGGGTCATCCCCCCGATGAGGAGACTTTGCCACTGCCACATAAAAGGGCGCTGAAGTGATTGCCAAAAATGCTCTCCATGGGGAGAACCAACAAAATTGGGCAATTGGGAGGTGATGATGACCAATCCCACCCCGCTAAGATACCCACTCACCACCGGAAAAGGGATATATTTAATCAGTTGTCCCAATCCGATGCGCCCAAAGAGAAGTTGAAAAACTCCCGCGAAGACCCCAATGAGCATTAACATGACAAAAACACTCGAAGCGGTTATCCCAGCAGTCGTATATTCCAAGGCAAATGCTGATAGAACCGCTGCCGCAGGTGCGCTAGGAGCAGAGATAAGGCGAGAGGTTCCCCCCAATAACGGGGCAATAATCCCCAAAATGCTCACCCCTAAAATCCCCGCAATGGCTCCATAGGTGGCATAATCTCCCCCCAAGGGGGCATACACACTCACTCCAAACGCAATCGCGGCGGGAAGGGCGACCAACATCGCTGCCATCCCACCCCAAAAATCGTGACGAAGAGAGGTAGATCGCAAAAGAGGGGAGAGCGTCATCCTTTTTCGTTAAACTCATCATTGCGTTTAAGTGACATACTCGATTCCATCAATTGAAGCTCTTCATCTCCCCCAAGCAATATTTTAGAGGAGAGTTTGAGATGTTCCGCCCCAATTTTATGGGGGTATTGAGTATGGGAGAGGATGTAGCGAAAACAGTTCAGACGCGCTTTTTTCTTGTTGTCCGAACGGATAATCATCCACGGTGCATGGTCGGTGTGGGAAGCTAACAACATCGAATATTTGGCAATGGTGTATTTATCCCATAAATTTTGCGATTTTTCATCGACGGGGGAGAGTTTAAACTGTTTGAGAGGATCGGTTTTGCGCTGTTTGAACCGTTTGGCTTGCTCATTTTTGGAGACCGAAAAATAAAATTTAAACAAAATAATCCCCGAATTGACCAACATCCGCTCAAATTCCCCCACTTCATGCAAGAACTCTTTGTGTTCCTCTTCGGTACAAAATCCCATGACGGGTTCAACCCCCGCCCGATTGTACCAACTACGGTCGAAAAAGACCATTTCACCCGCACTGGGGAGATGCGCTACGTAGCGTTGAAAATACCATTGGGTTTTTTCGATGTCGGAGGGTTTATCCAATGCCACCACCCGCGCACCCCGAGGGTTTAGGTGTTCAGTGATCCGTTTGATCGTCCCCCCCTTACCCGCTGCATCGCGCCCTTCAAAGATCATCAAGACTTTAAGCCCTTTGTCCTTGATATGATTTTGCAATTTAAGCAACTCAATTTGGAGCGTTTTTAGCTCATCTTCGTAGGAAATGACACTGGATTTAACCCAAATAGGGAGGCGTTCCTCTTTTTTTTTGGTGTTGTGTTTACGTCGCTCTTTAGTGTTCTCTTCTTTGGTTTTATGTCGATCATCGTGAACAATAGTCTCAATATCCGTTGCTTCTGAAATCTCTTCGCGTGCCATAGAACCTTTTGCGTGCATTAAATACTCTCCTGTTGGTGTAGTAAATTTTTTCCCTTTAAAAGAGAGCTGGATTCCCGCCGTTGCGGGAATGACGAAGTGGTTGTTAGTGTGAAAATTTAATCCCCATATTGTAGGTCGAAAACGGAATCGCCCGATCCGGTTCGATCATAAAATTACACTCACGCTTAATGTTAGTCGAATCAAAGTTATAAAGGTCTGAAAATTCCATAATAACAATCCGATAGACGTTTTCATACCCCATATCCGCAGGAGCTAAAAAATCGGGCCAGCAACAAAAAAGTTTTTGTTTAATTTTATCTTTGAGAATCGCTTCCCCCATCGCCGTATCCAAACTCACTGTATCGATGATGGTTTTGACAAACGCACGATCTTGCTCAAACGCCACCGTCCCCGTATGGGTGGTGATCATCTCTTTGGGGATTTTTCCCGTGACGGGGAACAAATCGGCGTAACCATCGCGCATCGTTTTTGCCGCATAGCCCACTCCGATTTTGTGCGGATCGCAGGGGAGGGGGATCATGTCTTCGCCGGTGAACGGATTGCGTGGATCATCGATAATACGGGAGCGTATTTCCGAGAGGGTAATGCGAAAACCCTCCACCGCCTCAATTCGTCCTGCCTCTTGGACGGGCTGAAAAACCACCCCACGGACACAGGTGTAGCGTCGAGAAAAATCGATAAGGTCGGGAATCTCATGGTCATTGACCCCTTTTTTGATAACGCACACCAGTGTGGTGGAAATGCTGTACTTTTCAAGCAACTCCAATGCTTTCAGACGGATAGAACGCATATCTCTATCGCGAATATCGCGAAGTGCTTCTTCTTGCATCGAATCAAACTGCAAATAGACTTCAAACCCTGCCCCAAGCGATTTCAGCTCTTTGACAAACGCCTCTTCTTGGGCAATACGGATACCGTTGGTATTGAGCATCAAATGACGGACGGGCGATTTTTTGAGATAGCGCAAAATCTCCATAATTTGGGGATGGGTGGTTGGTTCCCCCCCCGTCACTTGGATGAGATCGGGCGTGCTTTCGACTTTGAGGAGTGTAGAGAGCATCTGCTGAATCGCTTCCATGCTTCGATGATTCCCCGCTCCGGGATAGGAGGAGAAATAGCAGATATTGCACTTCATATTGCACTCATCGGTGATGTTAAAGAGGGCAAGACAGGGATGATTTTGGTGCTGAGGACACACCCCACAGTCAAAAGGACACCCGCGTAACACCTGAGTGTTCGCCATTTCGGGTAAATCGGGGGCTTTAAGATAGCTCTCACAGGTTTTAAAATACTCATAGTCACTGGAGATTTTGACCATCGATTCCCCGCATTTGGGGCAAAATTTGCGCAAAAATACCGCATTGTCTTTGGTCACGATATGGGTATCGATGAGTTTAGTAAGGGTGCCACAGAGGTGACAAAAACTTTGGGTGGAGCCTAAATAGAGGTCGTATTTTTGGGAGTAATGTGCCATCAACGCCCCCCAGAAAGAATCAGAACGGGGAGTAATATCACCGCACCAATAACAATGGTCACCCCATCCGCAGCGATGGCAAGGGGGGTAAGGAGGATTTTTCCAACCGTTTCTCCTGCATGGGACGTTTCATGATATTCTGTCACAGTCAACCCAATGGGGGTACGTAGGAGGGTGAGCTTATCATTGATTTTTGGGTCACTGAGATAACGCTCACCCTGAAGACGAAACGAAAAATGGAGGCTGTTGGTCTTGGCATTTAGGGTTCCAAAATGGTTATCACTCATCGTCGTGACCAAAAGGGGTTCGCAACGGTTTAGATCCACATCGGCGGTAAACATTGCTTGCGTTGCGTTGTTTGGATTGACCCAATACGACCCTTTGTCAAATTGATAAACCACGGGCAATTCATCTTTGTGGGTCAATAAAAACGCCAACGTCGGATCACTTTGAAACAAATAATGGTAACGGTCACTGCCAAAAAGGATCGTCTTACCATCCTGACTCATCATAAAGGCGTTAATCGTCTCGTGATAGCGGGTTGTGGTGGTCGAAGCACCCTTTTTATCCCATAACATGGTGGTAAAACACCCCATAAACATAAAACTCACAACCACAAGGGTTAACACTGCCCAAAACATTTTTTTCATCGTTGATTCCTTTTTTTAGTGATGTCGTCGTCCATAATTTCTTCTGCCATGGGAGTGGTAATGAGGCTCAATCCATAAGCCACTTTCCAAAATCACCCCCAAAATAATAATCGCCCCATCCGCTGCCAAGGTAAGGGGGGTGAGGGCGACTTTGGTGAGGGTTTTGACGTTTTTTTGGGCTTCACTGGGGCTGGTTGATTCCCTAAACTCAAGGGTGATAGGGGTGTGTAGGTGGGTCATTTGCGCGTTGATCTTGGGATCACTTTGGTAACGTGTCCCATGCAGATTAAACGAAAAGAGCAGTTGACTCCCCTGAAAATTCCCATAATGGCGTTCATTGCAAAGGTGGATCAGTTGCGGATCAATATCGACCAGATTTAACGTGGCATGAAACATCGCATTCACCGCACCATTGTAAACACCGTAACTGCCTTGCGGGAACGCGTAGCGCACCGCCAATTCATCTTTATGGGACAACAAAAAAACCAAAGCAGGGTCACTCTCAAGAATATAATGGTACTTTTGACTCGCAAAAACCATTTTACTCCCATCCTGGGTGACCATAAACGATTCAATCGTATCGCTATACGTGGTCGTTTGGATCCCACTGTTAGGGGAGTCTTCCCATAACATGGCGGTCATACATCCGCTTAAGAGTAACGCCACGATTATCATCATTACAAACTGTCTCATCGTCGTTTCCTAACACAAAAAATAAGGGCATAAAGCATCAATAGCACACAAAGCCACTGGAAAAGGGTAAATCCCCACCCAATGGTAGCATAGGGTTTTAAAAATTCCCATATAAATCGTTGTAGGGCGTAGTATCCGACGAATTGGTAAAAAATGGTCGCTTCAAACTGGTCTTGATTGTGATAATACGCGCTCACGCTGTAGAGAAAAAAGAGTCCCATCGCCCCACTTTCATAAAGTTGAACCGGATGACGTAACACCCCATCCCCAAAATCATGCCCGAAGATCGACGTGGTCGCAATGCCGTAGGTGTAATCGTCTAATCCTGCCATGTAGCACCCAATGCGACCAATGGCGATCCCAATGGAGAGTGAGGGGACAAAATACGCCCCCGTGGAGCCACGAATCCCCATGAAGTATTTAAACACTTCCGTGGCAACAATCCCCCCAAACAACGCCCCCAAAACCGATTTTCCGATCACCATCGTATGGGTCGAGTAGTAGGCATTGAGCGTTCCTAACCCAAAGGCTCCGATAAAAAATCCGATCAGTAAAACGGTGTAATACCCATAAGCAACGGTCTCATCGGCGATGGTGGGGGAAGATGGGCGTATCCATTTCCACGAGATGAGAAACGCGACGCTGTAGGAGAGCAGATCAAAGAGGAGATGGATGGTCATTAGCGCGCGCTAAAATCAATGAGATAGATACATCCACCAAAAACCAAAAAGATGCTTCCCCATGCGACCAATGCTGCTTGAAACTGATAACGGATACGCGCATTGTCGTGGGGTGCGGTTTTGATTTGGGTGAGGATTTTGGTATACCCTATCCAAATGGGGATCATAATGAGGAAAAAAAGGGACACAAGGGGATCACTGGAGATGGCTAAGAGAAAAAAGATTCCCACCAATGCCGAAAAAATAAAAAACAACACATTCCCAAAATGAAATGCGATAAGCGCGATGTATTTCATAAAAAATCCTTTACTATGTCATTCCCTAGAGAGCGGGAATCCAGCTAGACTCAGGGTCTTAGATTGCGGATCGAGTCCGCAATGACAGTGTATGTCACCCTGAACTTGATTCAGGGTCTCTCACGACTAAGACGCTCCCAATATCCCAACCCCTCTTCATGCCCTAAATCTTTCGCCAATCCTTCAAGAGCATTAAGTAATTCTGCATACTCTATTTTTTTGGCGATACGATACGCCTCTACCCAGTTTTGGATTGCTTGGTCGTGGTCGTCATTTTTCCAATGGATATGCCCAATATTAAAAAGGGTGGCACACATCCCCGATTTATCTCCGATGGCTTGGCGGATAGCAAGGGAGTGTTGCAGGTAGGTTAAGGCGGTGGTCAGATCGCCTCGTGCTTGGTAGATTGCAGCAATATTATTGAGCGACGATCCCTCACCGCGTTGATTCCCGATGGCTTGGAGAATAGCAAGGGAGTGTTGCAGGTAGGTTAAGGCGGTGGTCAGATCGCCTCGTGCGTGGTAGATTGCAGCAATATTATTGAGCGTCGTCCCCTCACCACTTTTATCCCCGATGGCGTGGTAGATGGCAAGGGATTGTTGCAGGTACGTTAAGGCGGTGGTCAGATCGCCTCGTGCGTCGTAGATTTGAGAGATATTATTAAGCGTCGATCCCTCACCACTTTTATCCCCGATGGCGTGGTAGATGGCAAGGGATTGTTGCAGGTACGTTAAGGCGGTGGTCAGATCGCCTCGTGCGTCGTAGATTTGAGAGATATTATTAAGCGTCGATCCCTCACCACTTTTATCCCCGATGGCGTGGTAGATGGCAAGGGATTGTTGCAGGTACGTTAAGGCGGTGGTCAGATCGCCTCGTGCGTCGTAGATTTGAGAGATATTATTAAGCGTCGATCCCTCACCACTTTTATCCCCGATGGCGTGGTAGATGGCAAGGGATTGTTGCAGGTACGTTAAGGCGGTGGTCAGATCGCCTCGTGCTTGGTAGATTTGACCAATATTATTGAGCGTCGATCCCTCACCGCGTTGATTCCCGATGGCTTGGTAGATGGCAAGGGATTGTTGCAGGTACCTTAAGGCGGTGGTCAGATCACCCCGTGCGTGGTAGATTGCAGCAATATTATTGAGCGTCATCCCCTCACCCTTTTTATCCCCGATGGCTTGGCGGATAGTAAGCGATTGTTGCAGGTACGTTAAGGCGGTGGTCAGATCGCCTCGTGCTTTGTAGATTTGACCAATATTATTGAGCGTCGTCCCCTCACCGCTTTTATCCCCGATGGCTTGGCAGATGGCAAGCGAGCGTTCGAGATACTCTAGGGCGTGACCGTACGCTCCGATGGAATGATAAAGAAATCCCAATTGAGCTAAAAAATAGCCTATTTTCTTCTCCATCGACCCATTTTTTACCCAAAACCGCGCCATCGCCTCAAAATAAGGCAAATCATGATTCTTTTTACTCAGCTCATCGGAAGGAGTACTGTTACGAATAGCGTTCATAAAAAAGTCAAACTGGGGGGAAATCTCCTCCCTCGTGGGGGGAGTATTGGCAATGAGATAGGCATGGAGAATGGGATGAAGTTTATAGCTCTCTTCTCCCCCGATGAGCCACCCCCGTTTGACCAAAAACGTCAGTCTCCCCTGTGCCGTCTCCCCCAATATCTCGGAAAGTTCCCCAAAGGGAAGATCAGCAGAGGGGAGGATAACGAACTTTTTGAGCAAGAGAAGGTACGTCTCTGAGAGATTTTGGAGATTAAAGAGGCGATTGAGACGATCATTGATCATCGCCAAACGCCCCTCATCGTCGGTATATTCGATCGTGACCATCGCCCCTTGGGAGAGTTGCGTGAGGATGTGATCCAAGGTGTATCCCTCTTCGACCATAATCTTGGCGATCAGTTCGATAAGGAGGGTATGGGAGTCGATGATGCGCAAGAGCTGTTCGAGTTTTTCCTCATCCACGGCTTTGGGATAGTGTTTGCCAAAAAGCTCTTTGGCGTTGGGAAGGGGGAGATGCTCTACGAAGCGATGGGGTAGATTGGGAAACGTCGTGCGTGAGGTAAACAAGAGGGTAAACCCACAGTGTGCCAATCCCAAAATCGCACGCAGTGAGGGGGAGTCGGAGGCGACTTTGAGATCATCAATGACCAGCAGTTTTTTCCCGCTGAGATTGGAGAGCTTACCGATCGCCTCCTCAAAAGACTCCTCAAGGGTCTCGTTTTTCAAATCCAACGATGTCGCAAACGCTTTTTTAAAATTCAGCTCAATCGCCTCATCGACCTGCACGTAGCCATAATGGTCAAAACGCTCTTTGTGGTGGTGAAAATAGTACGACGCGAGGGTACTTTTCCCGATCCCCCCGATACCATTGAGCAACAAAAGCATGGAATCCTCCTTAAGCCGTTGTTCAATCTCTTCTAGCTCCGATTCCCTCCCCACGAAATGCGCAAGGGTGGGGGTGAGGGTGGAGGCTAAATTTTTGGGGATGGTGTGGGGAGCCTTTTGGGTGATTACCTTATTATTATCCCCTATGACAATAGCATCTTTGTTGTCTCCCTCAATAGTAATCGTGTTGCCCATTTTTTTACCCACTCGCAGTATTTTTATCCTTTAAATGGTATCGGATTGTTTCTTAAGGGTTATGGTAAAATAGCGTTAGTATTTCCCTTAAGGAGACCCCGATGACCGATCAAGAACTCAAAGACCTCGTGGCAAGTTTAGCAATTTCACAAGCCAAAACCGACGAACAGATGAAAAAAACGGATGAGCAGATCAAAAAAACGGATGAGCAGATGAAACGCAATGAAGCCAAACTTACCAAAATGGGCGTACTCTTAGGAAACATTTCCAACAACCAAGGGGATGTCGCCGAAGAATTTTTTTATAATTCTCTCGAAGATAAAAAAGACTTAGCGGGAATCCATTACGATTTTATCGATAAAAATTGGAAAAGCAGTACCAAAAATTTGCGTGATGAATTTGATATAGTGATGGTCAATGGCAAAGATATTGCGATTATCGAAGTAAAATACAAAGCGCATGAAAAAGATTTAGAAAAACTTTTGACCAAAAAACAAGAAAATTTTAGAGAACTTTTTCCCATTTATAAAGATTATACGCATCATTTGGCACTTGCTTCGTTTTATATGCCTCCAGAGCTAAAAGAAAAAGCGTTGGAAAATAATGTGATTGTCTTACAACGCAAAGGGGATGTGATGGAGACGTTTATCCCTAAAAATCCGTAATCTCTCGTCATTCCCGTGAAGACGGGAATCCAGCTAGACTTAGTGACATCGGTGCTATCGCACATCGATGCCCCGCTTCAAGCTAAAAATGATAAGAAATTATCATTTTTTACGCTTTACGCCCTTCGCGGGAATGACAGGTTTCGTCACCCTGAACGCTCTAACCCGTCACCCTGAACTGGTTTCAGGGTCTCGTGCATTACAGCGTCGTCTCAATCATCTCATTGAGTGCATCACAATGGGGGGTAGAGGCAAAACAGCTATGCTCACCGCAGATCAAAAAACCTTCGACACTCTCATCGATTTTTAATACCACAAAAGGGTAGGTAAACGATTCGCATTGCAGTAAAGAAGATTTAGGGGCTTTGATAATCCGATCCCCTTTGAGATAGCGAATCGTTTGTTGGGCGAGTTTGGGGTAATAGATGGGAGTTTTCATCAGTTTGAGAGAGACGTATTCGAGGCTTTTAAAGGCAAAATGGCGGTATTTTCCCTCCACCAAACTCCCTAAAGAGAGGAGAACATCGACCATCACCGCCATGGCACTGGGGTAGGAGCCATCATCGAGTTCGGCAATGGTCGCAAACGATCCGCGACTAAAATACCATACCCCATTGTCATAAAACGCTTCTAATGCTTTGTTGGTAAGGTGTTGCGCTTGGATCAAATACATCTCCTCCAACGTCGTGTGATACGCTTGGATCAATGCCGAAGCCAAATAAGCATAATCTTCTAAGAAAGCCCCGATTTTAGGGGTTTTGTGGATCAACGTGGTGTGATAAAGGGTGTCATCAATCCACATAGTCGAGAGGAGAGTTTGAAGGGATGCGATGGCTTGGATTTCATAATGAGGCGTATGTTTGCCTAAAATAAACAAGGCATTAATCATCATGGCATTCCATGCAGTATTGACCTTCCGATCGATAAAAGGGTAGGGGCGTAAGGAGCGAAGATGGCGACACGCATGAGCAAACGGTTCAAACCACTCCGGACGTTCCAGTGAGGAGAGGGTGATAATACACTCCCCTTCAAAATTGCCATTGGGGGTAAGTTCCAAAAGCTTTACTGCGCTTTGAATATCACTCACCTTTGCTTGGTGCAAGGCGCTTAGTATCTCCGCATACGTGTAGACAAAATATTTTCCCTCTTCCCCTTGGGTATCGGCATCACTGGCACTGTAAAAGAGGTTATCTTCCATCATTTTTTGGGTCATAAAATCGGCAATCTCTTCGGCGCATCGACGGTACGCAGGTTCTTCAAACATGGCATACGCTTGGGCATATACCCCACACAACAGACCATTATCGTAGGTCATCTTTTCAAAATGGGGAATCAACCACGTTTCATCGGTACTGTAACGGCAAAAGCCCCCCTCGATGAGATCGTACATCCCCCCTTTTGCCATTCCATTGAGCGTGCGGGTGATGAGGGTATGACGGGGTACTTGGGGGTCAAGGGCGTGCAGGATCATCAACGTCTCCAACGTCGAAGCGTGGGGAAATTTCGGTGATTTGGAAAACCCACCATGTATCACATCAAAATTATGCTCCGCTTGTTTATCAAACTGCACCATGAGATTCCCAGTGAGATGCGTAGCTTGGGTGGGGCGGGTATCGGGTTGCATAAAGGAGAGGATTTCATCGGCATTTTGGAAAAGTTTTTCATCCCGCGCCGCAACTTTATCGGCAATAATGGTAGAAAGTTCACTAAATCCCATCATCCGATCCCGCGTATAAGGGGGGATATAGGTCGCAGCATAAAAGGGTTTATTCTCAGGGGTACAAAAAATCGACAACGGCCACCCACCGCTGCGACGATTAAGGAGCGAATGGAGTTCTTGAAAATGTTTGTCGATGTCGGGACGCTCCTCTTTGTCTACTTTAATACAAATAAAATGACGATTCACAAATTCGGCAATGCTTTGATTTTCAAATACTTCATGTTCCATCACATGACACCAGTGACAGCTGCTGT
Organism: Sulfuricurvum sp.; assembly: GCA_020721585.1. Taxonomy (GTDB): domain Bacteria; phylum Campylobacterota; class Campylobacteria; order Campylobacterales; family Sulfurimonadaceae; genus Sulfuricurvum. Next base: position 85,779 of record DYMK01000002.1, on the reverse strand, counting down.
ACCCAATGGAGATAAAAAGGGGTTTTTTCTCGTATTTTGCCCGTGCAAATGCCTCATCGCACCACGGATACCAATCAAAAGGGTTATCTTTGTGTTGTTGGAGATAGGGAGAATCTTCGTGAGAGAGACGATTAGACATGAAACAACCTTATGGAGAAAGTTAAAATATTTTTAGTGTAGCATTGTAGAGTATAAGGGAGCTGAAAAACTTACGGATAAAACCAAGAAGCAAGTCCTGTTTTATCCTAAAGGTTACCACAATTTACTATTTTGACATCCACTGCTCACACATTCGCGTAAACGGTCTTGCAAAAACTGACTGCGTTGAATGGTCATTTTGGTTGCGCAATCGAGATTAACGTAAAAATTATTATCCACCCGTTTGGAACACTGATTATTACGATGATCAATCCATACCAATTGACCCGCTTTCAACGCCCCTTTACCATTGGTATCCAAACGGGTTCGTAAATTTTTAAAATTTTCATTAAGCTCTTTGTCTGCTTCTTGGTAGACCTTATTGAGACAATAGAGACCATCGAAATCATTTTTAGGGACATCGCACGAAGAGTTAGCAAAGAGGAGAGCCGTTGAGCCAAAAAAAAGGGTGAAGAGGAGTTTTTGCATCGAGAAGTACCTTTTCTATGAGATGATTAACAAAAATTATAATGTCTGAACCCTTAATAAAAGCGATTCTATTCATGTAACTGTGCTAAAATAAACAAAATACATCCGCAAGGTTTTTTTGATGCGCTTTTTACTCTCCCTCTTTTTCTCCACGGCTCTCCTTTTTGGGGTCAGTTTTTTACAGCCTGAAGAGGCATTCCAACCTAAAATAACCGCCGTAGATGACCAGACCATCGCCGTTGAAATTGTTTTAGGGGATAAAATCTATCTCTACAAAGATCAGCTTAAAATTGACGATGCCAATCTTAACAACGGTATCCATTTTTCTGAAATCACCACCAAGACCGCCACGGTGAATCATGAGGGAGATGCCGTTTACGAAAAAAATCCCATTACCCTTATTACCCTCACTAAGGGGAAAAATACCACAGGCACCCAAACCGTTCGTGCCAAACTCTCCTACCAAGGGTGTTCACTGGCGGGATTGTGCTATGAACCACAAGAGACTACCTTAGAGATTATGGTCAATGCCGATAAATTGGGACTCACTGACCCCTCTCGCCTCAAAGCCTTGGCGGTTTTGGAACCCCAAAAAACGGTTGCACCACCTAAGCAAGGATCAGAAAGCGATCACATTGCCGATGTCATCAAGAATGGGAGTGTATGGGTTATTATCATTAGCTTTTTTGGATTTGGGATTCTCCTTTCATTGACCCCTTGTGTCTTTCCTATGATCCCCATTATCTCTTCGGTCATCATCGCGCAAGGTAAGGGTATTGGGACGCGACGCGCCTTTTTCCTCTCGCTAGTCTATGTTCTATCGATGGCAGTGGCGTATACTATTGCAGGGGTCTTGGCGGGATTGTTTGGCGCAAATCTTCAAGCAGCGTTCCAAACGCCATGGATCATCACGGTTTTTGCCCTTATTTTTGTGCTGTTATCTCTCTCCATGTTTGATGTTTATGAACTTCAAATTCCCCACGCTATCCAATCCCGACTCTCCCATCTAGGGGGAGAAAAAAGTGGCGTTTGGGGCATTGCCATCATGGGGTTTGTCTCTGCCCTCATTGTAGGGCCATGTGTCGCCGCTCCCTTAGCAGGAGCATTGATCTATATCGGTCAAACAGGCGATGCCCTTTTGGGGGGAGTTGCGTTGTTTGCCCTTAGCATCGGGATGGGGGTTCCCTTGCTCATCGTGGGGACAACCTCAGGGAAATTTATGCCCAAACCGGGGATGTGGATGGATGTGATTAAAGCCATCTTTGGGGTGATGTTGCTTGGAATCGCCATTTGGATGATGGGACGTGTGTTGGATGAAAATACCACTCTCTTGCTTTGGGGAGGGTTAGCCGTTTTTGTTGCTGTTAATATTGGGGCATTGGAACCTTTAGGTAAGCACCCTGCGTGGAGTTCTCGTGCCAATATTAAAGCGTTGGGGATCATGATCCTACTGTACGGGATGGCGTTATTGATAGGGGGGATGGCTAATGCGACCAACCTATTGCATCCCCTTGACCCTTTTTTAGCCAATAAAAGTGTTATCGCACCCCAAGCGACCAAAGCACACCAAAAATTTGAGACCATCACCTCCACCGATGAACTCGATGCCATCATCAAAGAGAACAAAGGGAAAAAAATTCTGGTTGATTTTTATGCCGATTGGTGTACCGCGTGCAAAGAGTTGGATGAAAAAACCTTTAGTGATGAGGAGGTTAAAACGGCGATGGATCCTTTTGTCTTGGTTCGGGTTGACCTTACTGCCAATGATGATTCCGCCAAAGCCATTAGCCAAAAATACCATATTTTTGGCCCCCCTGCTATCCTCTTTTTTAATGACAAAGGGGAGCAAATCGAAGCATCTACCCTCATTGGATTCAAGGAACCCAAAGAATTTTTAACCCATTTAGGAACCATGCCATGAAAAAAACTACCTTAATCCTTTTATTACTGGTCTCCTCTGCGATGGCAGAGATTAAATGGGCATCGTCGTATACCACGGCATTGTCCCAAGCAGCTAAAGAGAAAAAAAATGTGCTGGTGATGCTTTCCAAAGAGGATTGTCCTGCGTGTGAGTATATGGAGGAGGTTGTTTTTGAAGAAGCTATCGTCGAAGAGACCATTAGCAAAAAATTTCTTGCGGTTCATTTGGATATTCATACCAATACCCTTCCCCAAGGGCTAGGCTACATGGGAACCCCTACGTTTTATCTCCTCAATGCCAAGGGGGAAAAACTCAAGCGGTATGATGGCGCAGCGAATATTCCGACGTTTATGGGATTTTTGACTAGCATTAAAAAATAACCAATCGGACACACTTCATACCGCTAAATACGTCATTCCCGCGAAGGCGGGAATCCAGCTTGATTCCCTTTAAGAAAAAAAATCACTTCTCCCCCTCCACCAATTTTTCAAAAATATACAACTGCAACTCTTTGTGCGGAATCTCTTTATCCAACGCTTCGGAGTAGATATGCGCTACTTCTTTGGCATGGGTATGATAATCAAAATACGGAAAATGGTTTTCCCATCCCCGTATCAAAATGGTGTGCGCTACGGTATCGATGAGATACTCTTTGAAAATAGCGTATAAGGCAAAAAACATCCCCGTAAATAAAACCGCCATAATAATCAACAAATGACAATCCACTTTGGCCAATATTTGGTGAAAAATGATCGCAATGGGAAGCATCACGGCGTGCCACAACAGGGTAAAAATAAGATAACTTCGCCCCACACTAAAGCGAAATCCAGGGACATTTCCCTCTAATTTTAACCCATCTTGGTACATTTTATTGATGCGTAACAAATCACGAAACAACATCGGTGCATCGGAGAGGGTAAAAACATAGGGGATAATTTTTTCATGTAACATACGACTACTACAGGTTTTTACCCATGAAACGATTCTAAGCATTAGTTCACTTCCTTAATAATCTGACTGACTCGCTTGGCACTTCCGTGTTTCAACAGATCGTGCAATAGACCTGCATCCTTAAAAAATTGGTTACGATCCATCTTGAGATAACTCGTATGCAAGTTTTCGACCGTTACCTCGTCTTGGATAAATTCGGGATGGAACGGTTTATTATACGCATGAAGAAACAACAAATTGCCCAATCCTGCATAGTCGAGTTTAATCAACGCTCGTCCAATCTTATAATCCAATGTTTTGGCGATATAAACTAATACAAAAGGGGTTTTGATCAAAGAAGCTTCCAACGTCGCCGTTCCACTGCAAATAAAGGCAAAATCCGACGCAGCAAGGGTAGTATGGGCATCGTGCGTGATGGTAAATGAGGCAATGTCGCCATACAATTCGTGAATTTTTGCTTGCGAAAAATGGTGTGGAATGACCAACATCGCTTCAGCGGGAATTCTAGTGCGTACTTTCCGAAAAATATCCATTAATTTTTTGATTTCACTGGGGCGACTTCCGGGCATAAACGTCACCACTCCCGTGGGGATAAGAGAACGTTTGGTCACCGTAATTTCATCCAGTAACGGATGTCCTACGTACTCAATGGGGGAAGTAGAGGAATAATAGGAGGGTTCAAAGGGGAGGATCGAACACAACCGTGTTACCGTTTTTTCCAATACAGGGATCCGTTTTTTCTTCCATGCCCACGCTTGCGGGAGGATGTAATAGATAATCTCTTTTGTGGGATACGCTTTACGAATCGCTTTGGCTAAGGGGAGATTAAAACCCGAAGAGTCAATTAAGAGTACTTTATCCACTTCTCCTGCCATGGTGACCATTTGATCTTTTAAGCGAAAGAAAAAGGGGAGTTTTGTTAAGGCATCCACAAATCCCATAATCGCCGTTGCGCGAAGGTCAACATGAGGATTTCCCAACGAAGCATCAAAAATCCCCCGTAATTCAACCTCATCGCCTAGCTCTTTGAGCAAATAACGCAAATGAACATTGGCTGAATGTTCCAATGCAGAGACTAATAATTTCATGAACTTCCCCCTCCCGTCATCGAATAATCGGGTACATAACTCCCCTTGTTGCTTTCGTGGTAGTCACTTAAAAAAGTGGTCAAGGCATCCATCTGACCATCGGTTAATCCCATCGCAAAAGGGATCATCATCGAAGCTAATTGAGTATTGCCTTGTTTGTTGCGCAAAAGTTTAAGCTTATAGAGTAAAAAGGCTTTGCGTCGATATGCCAGTGGTGGATATTGGTTCGTCCCCCCAGCAGAGACTCCATGACACCCGTTGCACCCTTTGGAAAAATAGAGCTTTTTCCCTTGGGCATACAACGAAGAATCGGCAAAAAGGGGGAAAGTGAGGAAAAAAAAGAGTAGTAATAGGCGCATATCTTCTCCATTTAAACGGTCAAATAAAGTAGGGTGTTATTAAGCTTAAAAAATTACGTGTAGATGGTGGGTCAAGCAGGATTTGAACCTGCGACAACTCCGTTATGAGCGGAGGGCTCTAACCACTGAACTATTGACCCCTAAATGTGGGTCGCAATTATAACACGCTTAAATTAGAAAAAGCTTTTTTTAATCCCTCTGTCGTAGACACAGAGGAATCGGTGCGCAAGAAGGTTTTCCATAATGGCAAACAGGATCATAAAATTGACAAAACTGCTACCCCCATAACTAAACATCGGCAAAGGCACCCCAACAACCGGAGCTAATCCCATGGTCATTGCGATGTTGACACTCATATAGATAAAGACCAATAAGGCGATTCCACTGGTAATCACCTTGATATAATAATCTTCAATCCATGCAGAGAGGAGAAGTAAATGGATAATGAGTGCCGAGTACAAAGAGATCAAAACAAATGCCCCAAAAAATCCAAATCGTTCCACCACATACGCAAAAATAAAATCACTCGAAGCAATGGGGAGAAATTTCATCTGCGTTTGGGTTGCTTCTTCTTTGGGTTTGCCAAAAAATCCCCCTGACCCAATCGCGATAATCGATTGTTCGACATGGTAACTGGGTTTTTCACTCACAAAATCGGTCAAACGCTGTTTTTGATAATCGTGTAATTGTGTATAAATAAGGGGGAGCGAAACCACAAATAAGACAATAAGCCCCGTCCATACTTTCCAATGAACCCCCGCAATAAAGAGCATCCCCATCCCAAGGAGCACCAAAACGGTCGCCGTACCCAAATCGGGTTCTTTAGCAATCAATAAAAAAGGTAAAAAGATAAAAAAGGAGAGTTTGGAAAAATCTTTCCACCCATACCCCTGAGGTGGTGGTGGATTACGATGAATCAAATACGCCATCATCAAAATAAATGTGGGTTTAAACAGTTCTGAGGGTTGGATCGTGAAATGGACAAACGGGATCTCAATCCACCGCTTTGCCCCCAAACGGACATGCCCAATCACCTCAACCAAAATGAGTAATATCACACTCCCCCAATAAAAAATGGGGATCATCCAAAACATCCGCCGAATGGGCATTAAAAAGAGGGTAAAAAAGATACTAACCCCCACCACAACATAGGTTAAATGTTTATGCCCTAAAACAGGATGAATTTCATAAATAAGCCAACCCGATAAAAAAACAATCGGAATTAACAATGCAACCGTTACATAGTCAAAATGTGCTAGAATTCGTCGATCAATATTAAGCAATGGGACAACTCATTTGTAGTTAATTTTTTTTCGTATGATATTGTAGCATAACCAAACCATGACACTAGGGAAATTGATGCAACGAGATAATGTAACCTTTATGGTTGAAGAAGCGATCCGCTTGGATCTTTTTTTGACACAGATGCTTTCCCAAACCCGTAACCAAATTGCGCAGCTCATTGACCAAAATGCGATTAGCGTCGATCAGCGTCCTACCTCCAAAGCGGGACTCAAACTGAAAATGGGGCAAAGCGTTGCCGTTGTGTTCCCACAGATGAAATCAACTCCCGCGTATGAGATCAATTTTGACGTAGACGTTTTATTTGAAGATGAGGATATTTTGGTCATCAATAAACCCAGTGGTCTCACCGTCCATCCCGCTCCCAGTGTCAAAGAACCGACACTGGTCGATTGGCTTAAAACGCGTGGTGTTGCTCTTTCTACCCTTAGCGGGGAAGAGCGTCATGGGATTGTCCATCGACTCGATCGTGGTACCAGTGGGGTGATGGTGGTTGCTAAAAACAATACCGCACATGAAGCCTTATCGCTTCAGTTGCAAGACAAGACCATGGGACGCTATTATCTGGCAGTTATCTCCCCACCCCTCAAAGAAGAAGAGACCCTCATCGATAAACCCATCGGACGAAGCGGTCAAAATCGTCTTAAAATGGCTATCTCAGAGGGTGGTAAAAGTGCCAAAACGATGTTTCGGAAATTGGCATTTTCCAACGATGCGTCCTCAGAGCTGATTGTGTGCAAGCTTTTTACCGGTCGAACCCATCAGATTCGCGTCCATCTTGAATCGATCAGTCGCCATATTTTGGGGGATCATCTTTATGGAACCCACCAAAAAGATACCAAAATTGACCATATTTTACTCCATGCGTACAAACTGTATTTGGTACATCCCACCCATGGTCAACGCCTCTCGTTTCACGCACCGATGGATGCGACGATGGACAATTACCTCACAAAACATTTTAACCCAAAGGAAATTCATGCAACGTTCACTTCAATACACTTTGAGCATCTCTTTAGCGCTTAGTCTTTTTAGCGGTTGCGCGCTTCAGCCTACTGTTGAAAAGAGGGTCACCATCGATCTTTCTTTACCTGTCCCCTCGTTAAATGGTTCCTTGACCGATGTTACTTCGGCTGCCTTTGAGTGGAAAGCGATTGGTGATCCCAACGTCACGGGGTATAATGTCTATCGTTCCCATCCAGCGCAGGGGGGGCAAGTGACGCTCACCCGCATTGCCACGTTGGAAAATCGGTTGACAACGCACTATTTGGATAAAAATCTTCTCCCAAATACCCACTATTCGTACCGTTTTACCTCCACAGGGAAAAATAACAGTGAATCCAATGGGAGCGAAATGGTCACCATCGCGACACTCCCCATGATTGCACAGGTAAGCTATTTTCAATCCATTGGCAATATGCCCCGCAGTGCCAAACTTATCTGGCGACCCCACCCTAATGCCCGTATCAATGGCTATGCTATCGATCGATCCGATGCTCGGGGGGTTGAGTGGAAAGAGATTAACGTCATTGAGGGGCGGCTTAATGCGGAGTACATCGATACCGATCTAAGCGATGGTGAGACCTACTATTACCGTGTTCGTGCCATCACCTTCGATAAACTTTCTACTCCACCCAGTGAAATTGTCAAAGTGGTCACCAAACGGTTACCCCTTGAGATCAAAAATCTAACCGCCACCAGTGATCAACCCAAGTTGGTTAATCTCAAATGGGAAGCCAGCCCTTTAGCCGATCTCAATCACTACAATATCTACCGTTCAACCACCAAAGAGGGACGCTATGAATATTATGTCAAATTGCATGGAACAACTTTCAGTGATAAGACAACCCAAGATGGAGAGAGCTTCTATTATCAAGTGACCGCAGTCGATAACGATGGGTTAGAAAGCCCGCTTAATAGCACAGGAATCAATGGTACCAGTTTGGGAAAACCCCGTACGCCCGTCCCTTATGACAGTAAAATCAGTGCAAAAGGTGCGGATTTACAATGGACGAATGATGATCCTCGTATTATCAGTTACAGCGTCCTTAAAACTACCAAAAATGGTTTCTTCGATCATACCACCACTGAATTTAATAATATTACCGAAACCGAAGTGCATGACAATGCGGTCAAAGCTGGGGTTAGCTACATCTACCAAATCATCGGTATGGACAAAAATGGACTTCGTTCTCTCCCAACCGCTGAAATCAAACTTCAATACGAGGCAAAATAACGTATGCCGCATCTTCATATCCAAAATTTTCATCCGCTCACTTTTCCCCATACCCAAGGGGAGGTGACCTTTACTTTTATTGCCACCTCACGCGGGGAGGGGAGAGAATCCCTTATCGCAACGAACCATAAAAATCGTGATTTTTTCCTCTTGCACAAAAAAAGTGGCGACAAAGATCTCCTCAAAAGTGATAAAATTACCCGTCCCACCCCCAATTTTTTGCTCAAAAAAGCGTTACTTGCGTATGCACAAGGGGCAAAATTAACGATCCTTGATTCCAATGTCGATACGACCGGGGAAAATGTCCATCTCAAACAGCACGATGCCCTCAAATCGGTGGATTTTTTTGCCTCCCAGTTTCCTACTGCGGATGCCATACATCTTGAGGTAGGATTTGGTTCTGCACGCCATTTACTTCACCAAGCTGCGGCACAACCTACTGTTTTGTTTATCGGATTGGAAATACATAAACCCTCATTGGAACAAGCACTCAAACAAATCACCATCCAAAACCTCGCCAATATTATGGTGTTAGATTACGATGCACGCCTCTTTTTGGAGTTTGTCCCCTCCAACACCTTGAGCAAAATTTATGTCCATTTTCCGGTTCCATGGGATAAAAAACCCCATCGTCGGGTCATTGGGGATGCTTTTGTCGCCGAAGCGATTCGGACGCTCAAAGTGGATGGACGATTAGAATTACGTACTGACAGTGAAAATTATTACCGTTTTGCCCTAGAGACTTATTCCCATCCTCCACACGTCAGTTTTGAAGTACACAAAAATCGGGAGATTGCCATTACCAGCAAATACGAAGATCGATGGAAAAAGATGGAAAAAAATATCTACGATGTGACCCTTATGAATCGTGTAGAGAGTCCCGAAAAAATTCTTGAAGGGGCGTTTGTCTTTTCCAATGCTCCCATCGATGATACCATCTTGCCCAAAATCGAGCGTCAAACCTATCGCCGTGAGTGGGGATTTTTGAATACCGAGGCGAGTTTTGATATTGCCGGAGGAGGGTGGATTATCCGTTTGGCAATGGGAAGTTTTGACCGACCTGAACACCTTTATTTGATCGTTCAAGAGGGAAAAGCCTCCTATTTTCCGACCCTACCGGTACGTTCTCATGCCAATTTACACGCCCATTCTCTCTTAAACGAGTTGTTGCATGCCCACTAATATCATTATCGCAGATCATCTCTCCCTTGCCTACCAAGAGTTAGATACCATTATTTATGGAGCTACTTTTATGATTAAAGAGGGTGATTTTGTGGTGATTACGGGGGAGAGTGGCAGTGGAAAATCGACGTTGCTTAAATCCTTTTACGGTGCCATTGCCCCCTCTCGGGGAGAGTTGTATGTGCGAGACGTGAATATGAATCACGTAAAACCTTCCAAGCTTAATGCCCTTCGTCGTCACATTGGCATTGTTTTTCAAGATTACAAACTGATCAAAGAGTGGACGATTGAAAAAAACGTCATGCTTCCCTTGATTATCTCAGGCTACAAACGCCATGTCGGGGATGCAGAGGTGCAACGACTCCTCTCTCACGTCAAATTATCCCACCAAATAGGCAAATACCCTCCCGAACTCAGCGGGGGTGAGCAACAGCGGGTCGCCATAGCGCGGGCATTAGCACACAATCCCACCCTTATTCTCGCCGATGAACCCACTGGAAATTTGGATGAATATTCCGCTTCGCTGATTTGGAATCTCCTTGAAGAGAGCAATCTCCAACTCAATACCACAATCATTGTCGTTACCCACCGTATCCCCAAAGGGTTACGCATCCCCTATCGCCATTACCATATTGACTCGGGAAATGTTAATGAAATCACTTAAAAACCATCTTTCCCTGATCATCGCCCTTTTTACCGTTTTGGTCTCGGTTGAAATTTATGTTGCGGTGGATCGTACCATCAGCACCTACGAATCCCATCTCAAAAACAGTTATTCGATTATTGTGGTCACCAAAAATACGATGAGTCAAGAAACCTTTAAAGGGATGGATTCGATGATTGAACGCGCTGTTCCCATTGAAACAGCCCACGTGCTAAAAGGTTTTCAGGGGGAGATCACGCCAAAAAACTTGGCACTTTTAGAACACGCTCTCCCTAAGTTTTACCGTATTTATTTAGTAAGTTTTCCCACACCCGAACAAATTACGGCATTGCAACACACACTTCAAAAAACCCCTGAGATTGAGCGGGTAGAGGGATTTGCCCAAACGCACGATGCGATGTACCAACTGATGCTCTTGTTTAAACGGGTCTTTCAACTCCTCTCCATTGCTATCGCCGTGGTCACTTTCCTGCTGATTTTTAAAGAGATGCGATTGCTTCAAGTGCAACACACCGACCGTGTCGCCATTATGGCACTCTTGGGGGCTCCTGCGTTGTTACGTTCAGCGGTTTTATTTCGTCTTGCCATCGTCGATGCCATCCTTGCAACCTTATTGCTCAGTGGTACGTTATGGGGATTGGATTATTATGCCCTCCTTGCCCTTCAACTCAAAGAGATCGGTATTAGCGTTCAGCTTTTTAGCCTCATAGAAGATACCCTTCGCTCGTTGCTCATTGCCCTTGGTATCACCATTACGTTTATGTTTACCATTGTTATCTCCCATCACGAAGAGAAATAGATCATGCGATTCTCTTTTTCGTTGATGCTTATCCCACTGATTAGTGTTTCTTTGTATGGTGGGGGAAAAATTGATGAGCGGATTAAAACAACTGCCTCTGAACTTAAAAATACCAAAGAGACCTACAGCTCGTTGAATGCCAAGCTCACTGAAACCGCCACTAAAATTGCCAAGCAACGTCAGGTCATCGGAGTACAACAGCAGCACATTGATGCGCTTGCCTCCCAATTACAGAGCAAATCAACCATCTATCACTCAAGCAAAATGAGCCTTGTGAATCTCCAATCGCAACAAATCACGATTGCTCAAACCCAAAATGAGATAGAAAAAAAATTGGTGCTTGCCATTGCTAAAAACACGTCACTCTCTTCTATTATTAGCGATGATCGTGCCAAAGATGCCAATGCTCTCATTGCCGAAGAGATACTCAAACTTCATCGCAAACAAATTAATCAAGAGGTCCAAGAACTCACCCGCGCGTTTAGTCTCAATAATACTAAAATCACTGCCCTCTCCCACCAAACGATGCAGTTGGAACAAACCATTGCCCAAATTGATCAACAAAAAGAGAAAGTTGTCGCTACCAAGCAGGAAAATGAGCAAGCAGTTGTACTCTTAAATAAAGAAAAAGAGTCGTATAAACGCTCCTTGGAACGGGTTATTGAGCAACAACGCTCCCTGCAAAGTACCCTTGCCGGTCTCAATATCATCAAACGGCAACAACGTGTTATTCAACGTCCCAAAGCCCCCCCTAAAATGATCGTTGTCAAACAAACGATCATTAAAGAGGGGAAAAAAGTGACCTCAACCAAAACCATCCAAGAGACACCTTCCCCTACTATAGATCCTCCATCACGCAGGGCTCAATACAATGGTGAAAGGGGGATATCCCCTTTGGACGGGTATGTCGTGACCAAATCCTTTGGTCCCTATACCGATCCTGTTTATGGGATTAAAAGTTACAGTGAATCGGTTTTTTTACGTCCAACAGAAACAGATGCCAAAGTCAAAACCATCTTTAATGGAAAGATTATTTTGGCAAAATCGACTGCTATGTTAAAAAATTTGATTATTATTGAACATGACAATGGCTTGCACACCATTTATGCCCATTTAAGCAGTATCGCCCCCACCGTACTGGTGGGGCAGCGTATTAAACAAGGATCAGTCATTGGTAGAGTAGGGGGGGACTTATTGTTTGAAGTAACCCAGCGTAACGCCCACATCAATCCGATGCAGGTGATTCGCTAAAGCCTCTCTTGGGTCGAAGAATGTTCAACCGATGCAATCCGAAAAGCGATAGAGTTTTGAAAAATTAATGGGTGAGAATATTGGCACGTCACAATCCCCTCACACGGTGCAACCATTTTTTCTCGCTTTTCACCACTTAATGCATCCATAATAAGACCTATAACTTCCCCTTTTTTGACAAAAGCACCACAGTGCACTTTGGGGATAAAAATACCCGCACGGGAAGCTTTAAGTAACGTAATTTGTTGAGAGTGTAAAATATTGCTTTTTTTCCCTTCAAAAACGGGCCAATCCAACAATTTACGTTTGGAAAGAAATCGGATAAGTGCATTATGGACTTCATCACTATCGCTTTGGTCAATCGCCCCATTTTTACCAAAAACAATCGCAAACGCATTGGTTTCCCACAGTTGCCAATTGTATTGCAACATTGCCGTTTCTATCGGCTCGTATGGGCGATAATGGACAAATCCCATCCCCAAATCACGTACAGCGTCTAAATCTTCGTACCCACTTTGGATAAGTTTGACATAAGGAAGACACATCCCTTGATCCCGTCTCCCCTCTAAAATAATCCCATAATCATACCCTTTGAGGGTTTCAAATAACCGTGCAGTAATCCGTTGGGTTGTCTCTCCTTGGTCGTATCCGGGGAACATCATGTTAAGATCAGTTTTGTCTAAGGGCCAGTTTTTTTCTCCCATATTAAGCGCATAAGGATTCACCGCAGGGATGACCAAAATTTCCCCAATGATTTTACCCTCTTCTTCTTTGCGACGTAAATACTCTACCAATCCAGACGCAACATAGAGCTGATTGATTTGATCGCCATTCATCGCCCCGACAATGGCAACCGAGGGGGCATTGTCATGGTGTTCACCAAATAAAAATCCCTCAATACGCAAAGGGGCGCGGTTGGGAGAATCCAACGTTACTATATCAAATCGTCTCATTGTTTCTCTCCAAAAATTCGTCCCAACAAAGAGCCTTCATAGACAATAGGATAGGCTCGAATGGTAAAAAGGATCCCCCCGATGGGGGCAATCACATCATCAAGTATCTCGCCACTTAACGGGCTTACAATATGACCGACAAGAGACCCTTTTTCAATCACTTGACAGTGTTCTATAGCAGGGACAAATAACCCCGGTGAACTGGCATTAAGGTACGCAACCTCTCCCACATGGGATTGAATCGGGAAACGAACGTCCAGTGGATCAATATCCAAAATTCCTTCATGCGCCATAAGGTTGAGTAATCCATCTAAGAGTTGATGACCATACGCTTTACCCAAACGCATCCCAACCCCCATCTCTACGACGAGGGTTTTGGTTCCAATGGTATTCATTGCATGGGCAAACGTCGATTCCAGTACCGTTACGGCATCATGTACCCACACAAAATCGATATTGAGTAAGTTTGCCAAAGGGACTAACATCTTCTCTTGAGATTTAGCAATACGCACTTGAGGAATTTCGCGCAAGAAAATATTACTGGAATGGATATCCACAGCAATATCCGACCCTCTCATCACCTCAACGACCCCATCGGCAATTTGGGCAGGGAGAAAATCGTTTTTACTCCCAGGGAAAGTGCGATTAAGATCCACTCCATAAAACGGGATAGAACGGGTAATACTGTCCAAGCCTAAAGAATTAATTGCGGGATAAATATCAATCGTTCCTCGAATTTTTTCAGGATTTTCACGCAACCATTGCCCCAAGAGAAAACAAACATACTGCCCCTCTAGTTCATCTCCGTGGATACCACTGACGACCGAAATGCGTTTGTTACTTTCCCCTTTTAAGGGGAGATAACGGCAACGTTGAATCCGAAAAGATTCCCCTACCGGAAGTTCAATGGTCAATACTTCTTCGATCAAACCCATACTTATCCTTGTGTTTGCGATGCAGTGGGAAGGGTTACCATAATAACCCGATCAATGACACTATTGACTTTTTCAAGGGCATCTCCAATAGACGAAGCACTAAATTCAACCGGTTGATAGTGTTCATTTAACCCTTTAGCAATGGCTCCCATTGTTTCCCATTCACTGGTCACAAAATCAACCCCTTGATACAGACGCAAGATCAGATCGAAGCGTTCAATTTGTTGCCCCAAACGGATAAAATGGTAGGCTCTTGGTCGCTCTAATTCAGAGGAGAAAATCCCTAAAATAAGGGCAAAGTCATCAATCATCTCCTCTAACGAGGTAGGGCTAACCCGTCCATCACGTCCCGCTACAATGTGGTTGTAAATTTTATTAAGGGTTGCAAATCCCCGCTCATCGAGTAAGTGGCGGGTCTCGATGGCGTTTTCCCTCGCCCATGTAATGATTGATTCAATACTGGAACCATGATCCCCATAAATCCCTTGTTTGAGAAAATCCAACGCATTCACATAGTCAATGTCGACCCCCAATTTAGCGTAGAGTTTGCGCCCATCATCGGTATCACGATCGATAACATAATCATAACTGCTCACCAACTCACGCAACAGTGTCTCAGCACGTTGCACATAACGACCCAACCAATAAAGTCGTTGTGCGGTATTGACCGAAATAGCCATACTGTTTGTCATCATAATTCCACCACCCATGTATCTTTAAATCCGCCCCCTTGAGACGAATTAACGAGGTAATTTCCCTCTTCCATTGCAAAACGGGTTAATCCCCCCATACTCACACTCACCTCTTCGCCACAAATCACGTACGCCCGTAAATCGGCTTTTCGAGGGACAATTTCCCCATTAATCATACACGGCAAATCGTAAAATTCAATCACCTCTTGGGCAATAAAACGGCGAGGATCATCGATAATCATCTGGATAATCTCTTCACGTTGTTCAGGGGAGAGTCGGTTACCAAACAATACCCCATATCCTCCCGCTTCGGCGACATCTTTAATAACCAACGTATCAATATTGGCCAAGACATACTCACGATCTTTTTCATAATAGGGGAGATAGGTAGGGGCGTTTTTGAGCAATGGTTCTTCATCTAAATAATACTTGACCATTTGGGGGACAAAATAATAAATCCCCTTGTCATCAGCCACTCCATTACCAATACTGTTCATAATGGCAACATTCCCTGCACGATACGCGCTTGCCAAATGGGGAACCCCAATGAGACTTTCGGGATGAAATACTTCAGGATCCAAGAAATCATCGTCCAATCGACGGTAAATTGCTCCGACGCGCTGATGTTTTCCATCGTAACTGCGCAAAAAGACTTCATCATTTTCAACCACCAAATCTTCACCCAATGCCAACGTTGAACCGGTAATTTTGGCTAAGTAGCTGTGCTCATAGTATGCGGAGTTGTATCGCCCTGGAGTTAAGACGACATTAAGTCCACCCGTGTTGACATAGTCCATGGCCGCTTTAAGCTGATCTCCGTACTGCTTGAGTTTTGAAATTTTCATCGATTCAAAAAATTCAGGGTAGGTGTGACGAAAAGCACGACGAATACTCAAAGGGTAACTCACCCCACTGGGAACCCGCAAATTATCTTCAAGGATCACCCACTCACCACTAACACTGTCTTTGACCAAATCAATGCCACTAATATGGGTTCGGATCATTTGAGGGGGGACTACATTCATAAATTCGGGGAGAAATCCAACGGCGGAATCGACGTATTCTCTGGGGACAATCCCATCCGCAATAATACGTTGCTCACCATAAATATCATTCAAAAAAGCGTTCAACGCTTTAACCCGTTGAATAATTCCCGCTTCAAGATGATCAAATTCATCCTTGGGAATAATCCGTGGAATCATATCAAAAGGGAAGGAACGCTCAATGAAATTGCCATCTTTAAAGAGATTAAAATTCACCGCATTGGCTTCTAAAAAATCTTTAAACTCTGAAATTTTTCCCTTATCAATCTCTTCAAAAATATCATAAAATTTTTGTAACTCTGGACTTATCGACTCAATCATGGACACCCCCTTAGGAAAATACTAAACGGGCTTATCATATCCTAAAACAATCTCAAGGGTTGCTTAAATAGTAAACAAAAATCGAAAAATTAAAAATCTTTACCCATTTTTGAGTTTTTTTAACGCACCCTCTACATTCTCCTGTCGCATAAGGGACTCACCGACCAAAAACGCATCCACACCGGCTTTGTTCAAATCTTCCAATTGACCGTGTTCATAAATGCCACTTTCGGCGACAATGATCTTCCCATTGGGGATGAGGGGGATTAAATCATAACTTAAATTCATATTCATTTCAAACGTGTGAAGGTTACGATGGTTAATTCCAATAAGATCGGCTCCCGCATAAATGGCTTTGGTTAGGTCGCTTTTATCGTGAATTTCGACCAACGCTTCCATCCCCAAATGACGGGTATAGGCAAGCAACTCTTTAAGCTCATTTTTGGAGAGTGCCGCTGCAATGAGAAGGACAAAATCAGCACCATAGACCAACGCTTCAAGGAGTTGATAGCGAGAGACGATGAAGTCTTTACGCAACAAAGGGATCCCCACATAACGACGAATTTGGGCAAGGTACTCCAAATTTCCTTGAAAAAAGTGGGGTTCGGTCAAAATGGAGATGGCATTGGCACCACCACGTTCATAACTTTGGGCAATGGCAACGGGATCAAAATCTTCTCGAATCACCCCCCGTGAAGGGCTTGCTTTTTTGACTTCCGAAATAATGCGATACGGCTCTTCGACCGTCGAAGTCAAAAAGGGGCGTACATCCCGTGGCGCACGAGCGTTAAATGCTAACGAACGTCCCAACCACTCCATACTAAACTTCGCTTCTCTCTCTTTGAGATCCTCTTTGGTTTTTTTAATAATATCATCTAAAATCATCCGTTATCCTCTGCTTGTATTATTCTGATTTTTCGTGACCGGTGCTAGACCAGTTTTTAAGTTTTTTACGCACCATAAACAATAGGGTTCCAAACACTACTGCGACCAATGCGCCCCAAAAATCCATAAGCCCTTTCCAAAAAACATCCCATAATTCGCCCCCTTTTTCATACGCTATGACTTTGGCGACCTCTTTTTTATTCACAAGAACACTCACTTTAAGATCGGCAGAAAATTTAGGGATTGGGGTATCACTACAGTCACTTAGACCATAAAGATACACCGTTGCTCCGACTTTATAAACCCCCGATTTCGATTTTTTGGGGATCAAGTTAAAGCGCACTTCTGAACCACTGGGATCAATTTCAAAACACGAGATGGGTTCAACAGGGGTAATAGTAAACGCTTCCCCATAGGGAGAAACCCTTGCCCACCGTTTGGCTTTGGTATTGCTAATGAGGGTTTTAGCGCGTATTTTATCCTCTTGTTCTTGGGGCTGTTCATACGTACTATCCCCAATCCACACGTTTAATGCACCCGCTTCTCCCGGAACATTAATCTGTTTGTCTGCATCCAAAATCACTCGATAACGTGAAGGAATCGGATTTTGGGGTGCAGTAGACGTTTTTGATGGTACTTTAGAGGGAGCCGTCGAATCATCCAGACTATCACTATTGGAGGGGAGAGGTATTTTGGGTGGCAAAGGCTGCTCCTCTACAACATCACTTCCCACCACACTGGGAGGGGGATTGGGGGAGGGAAGTTTTGTCGGATAGACCGTTGCGGTAATTTCAGAAAAATCACCGCCCCCTCTTTTATCAGTCGTAGTGGTTTTGATCACCTCCTTCCCTTGTTCTGAAGAGAGACTTCGAGCAGCTTCTTTTTGCGTGGCACACGAAACCAACAAAAAGCCCATAAGAGCGAATACAGGGTAAAAAATATAACGTTTAACGCGCATTACACACCTCCCATCCATCTATTTTTCATACAATAAATTACACTTGGCAGTATAACATAAAAGAAAAGTGCGCTTTTTAGGAATTTTTTTTTGCTGATAGCTCCATCACAAAGGCTATAGGATAAAAAGAACGGTAGATCTTTGTGTCAATCTCGGATCACACACAGATGATCAGAACATCGTTTGGCATTTTTCTTCTCTTTGGCAAAGATGTGCTGCAAATGATCGGCGGAGTGAATCGACGTTTTTCCTGTTTTGTAGACTAAAACAGCACTTACGCTCAAAAGCTTAAATTCTCGACGAATACCATGCCGATCATCGGCGATAATATAACCCCGTTGGCGATCGTCTGGATGGTAAAATTCTTGCACCTCTTCCCCAAATGTTTCGATTAACTCACGTATTTTAAGGACAAATTGGTCAAACATCGTCTCATTGTCGATCAATGCTCCCGCAAAAAAGTCATCCCCACCGATATGACCGATAAAGGCGTTGTTGAGCAAAATTTTGCCCATTAATTCTGCGAACAAGACAATAGCACGATCCCCATTACGAAAGCCATAATAGTCATTAAAGGGTTTAAAATGGTCGAAATCAAAATAGCAAAACGCACTGGTACACTTTACTTCGCACGCGTGGGCGATGTACTCAGTAATCCTAAAATTACCGGGAAGACGACTGAGGGGATTTTGATCCCGCGCCCGAATCAAATTACGCTCATGCACCGCCTCAATCATCACCCGCGCGCTCAAATAGCCCAAATATTTCGAGGATTCACTCACCAATACCCCTATGGCATCGTCATGCAGCGAGAATAATTCCACAATGGTCTCCAAAGGCATGGTCACATCGACGATGGGGATTACGTCGACATAATTTTCTAAAATTGAAAAATTTGAAGAGCTATTTTTGATCAATGATTGCCCAAAAGGGGAGTAGATAATGCTTTTGAGACGATGTTCATGGATAATCCCCAGCGGAACCCCCTGCGCATCAATGACGGGGATCAAAAAGAGATCGGGATTGGTATTAAAAATAGCCAAAAGTTTTTCCATTGAATCGTTAACGCAGATAGGCTCGACCATCTCAAGCCGTTTTCGGATAATGACCTGATCCCCTAAAAGCCGTTTTTCCACAAACGGAAGAACCTCCACTTGGGTATAACGAGGGCTTAGTTGGGTGCAATCGCACGTGGGGCGTTGGATAAAATAGCCCTGTACCCAATGGCACCCAATCTCTTTGGAGACCAGCCACTCTTCATACGTTTCCACCCCCTCAGCGATCACACGACACCCCATGAGAGTCGCTAGTTGCACCATATTACGGGCTAAAATCTTTTTTTTCTGATCGGTGTGGACATCGCTTAAAAAAAAGCGGTCGATTTTGAGGATATGAGGGGTGGCATGATACAGCATCTTGTATCCTGATTGACCAATCCCAAAATCATCAATCGCAACACTAAACCCTTCATCTTTATAGCGGGACATCAAGGCGGTGAACCGTTCTAGGCTTTGGATTTCGTTGTGTTCGGAGAGTTCAAATACGATGCTTTTATGGTCAAGACCGTATTTTTTGAGGATGCGGGAGGTATTTCCTCTGGGGGCATCGTGTATCTCAAAAAGGCGGTTATCGAGATTATAAAAGAGTTTGATGTCGTGATGAAACGAAATGGTACAAAACTTCGCAATCACTTTTTCCCGCAACGCAAGATCAAACGCATAGAGGACATTATGGTCAAACAGATGGTCAAAGAAGGCAAAAATGGTCTCAAATCCCAATCCATCGGTTCCCCGTAACAGGGCTTCAACCCCGAACATGGCACCCGAATGAATATCGACGATGGGTTGAAACGCGACATCTAAGTGATCAATATAGTGTTGATAGAGGGGGGGCAAAGCTTCCATGGTACGCAGTATAAAACAGTTGTGTCACCATTGCATTACATACATTGCTGGCGAATACGCCTCTTTTCGTAATCTTCCCTCATTCCCACTTTCCACGTAAGAACGGAACTCAACAGAAATACGGGAAACCGTAAACGGCAACGTTAGAAATATAAGAAGCGAGAAAAAAAGTTCTTCACTGCCAGTAAATTACCCTGATTTGGCTAAAATACGAAAAAAAAGAGTGAGATTTGATGACTTTTACGATAGATGCCACTTGTGGTGATGCCAGAGCGTGTACGCTGACCACCGCCCATTCGACGATTCAGACCCCGATTTTTATGCCCGTTGGGACGGTGGGGAGTGTCAAAGCGTTGGACATGGTCGATATGACCGACCTACTGGATACCCAAATCATCCTTGCCAATACCTACCATACCTATTTACGCCCTGGGGATGAGACCATCGCTGCGTTGGGGGGATTGCATGGATTTACCACTTACCCCAAAAGTTTTTTGACCGACAGTGGGGGATTTCAGGCGTTTAGTCTCAGTGACATTTCTAAGGCAAGTGAAAAAGGGATCGAGTTTAAAAGTCACATTGATGGGTCACGCCATTTTTTCACCCCCGAAAAAGTGATCGATATTCAAAACAATCTCAACAGCGACATTATGATGATTTTGGATGATTTGGTGGCATTGCCCGCAACCCAAGAGCGTATTGCCCTCTCCATTGCCCGAACGACCCAATGGGCGAAACAATCGATTGCGTATTTTCGTCATAAGCAGTCGTTGGGGATTGGGGTGAATCAAAACATCTTCGCCATTATCCAAGGGGGGACGGATTTGAATTTCCGTACCCAATCTGCCAATGAATTGTGCGCCCTTGATTTCGATGGATTCGCCATTGGGGGGTTATCGGTGGGGGAATCCAATAACCTAATGTACGATACGGTAGAACACACCACCCCGCTGATGCCACGGGACAAACCGCGTTATCTTATGGGGGTGGGAACCCCTGAGGATTTGGTGGAGAACATCGCGCGGGGGGTCGATATGTTCGATTGCGTCATGCCCACCCGTAATGCCCGCAATGGGACGCTCTTTACCACCTTTGGACGGATGAACATTCGGGGAGCGAAGTTCAAACTCGACAATAACCCCATCGACCCTGCGTGTACGTGTTATACCTGTCAGCGGTACAGTCGAGCCTACTTGCATCACCTTTTCCGTGCCAAAGAGTTGACGTTTTTCCGTCTTGCTTCGTTGCACAATCTCCACTATTATTTGTGGCTGGTCAAACACGCCCGTGAAGCGATTATCGCAGGAACATTTACTCAATTTAGAAAGGATTTTTATGCTCTTAGAAACACTTAAACTTGGTATTAACATCGATCATATCGCCGTTTTACGCGAAGCGCGCAAAATTAACGATCCTGATCCTCTCATGGCGTTGGCACTGTGCGCTCAAAACGGTGCCGATCAAATCACGTTGCATCTTCGCGAAGATCGCCGTCATATCCAAGATGACGATGTTCGTCGCATTATCGAATCCTCACCGATTCCGGTGAATCTGGAGTGTTCGCTCAATGCTGAAATTATCGATCGGGTATGCGCTTTGCGTCCTCATCGTGCCACCATCGTCCCTGAAAAGCGCGAAGAGGTAACGACTGAGGGGGGATTGAACCTATCGGATAATTTTGATGCACTTTTAGCGGTCATTAAGCGTCTTCAAGCCGAAGAGATTGAGGTCTCTTTGTTCATCGATCCCACCCAAGAATCGGTGAACCTTGCCTCCGAATTGGGAACCCATTGGGTCGAATTGCACACAGGCAGTTACGCCAATATCTATGCGATGCGTTACAGTTCTCTTGCCTTTAGTCACCATGCCATTCAATCGCTGCGCCATCTGAGTCGAAAAGCGTTGGACTCCCATCTTAATGTGGCGTACGATGCACTTGTGGATGCCGCCAACCGAGCGCGAATGTTGGGACTCAAAGTGGCCGCTGGGCATGGATTAAATTACCAAAACACCTCCGCCATTGTCGCTATTGATACCATCCAAGAGCTTAATATCGGTCAGTCGGTCATTGCCCGTTCTATTTTTACAGGTCTAGCTCAAGCGGTCAAAGAGATGAAGCATTTATGTCAACGCTAAAACGGCTTGCCATTAGTGTGGGGGATCTCAATGGGGTGGGATTTGAGATACTCCTTAAAGCGCATGAGACCATCAAGCACCTTTGTCAACCCTTGTATTGCATCAACTACACTATGGCGCATCAGGCCGCACGTCTCTTACACACCCAATGTCCTAATGATTTTAGTATGGTCAAAGTGGGGGGTGAATTTGTCATTGAAGCGGGAAAAGTGAGTGCCAAAAGTGGTCGCTACAGCTATGACTCCTTTAAAATGGCGATGGAGTTAGCCAAGTCCAAAGCCGTTGATGGGATCGTCACCCTCCCGATCCACAAAGAGGCGTGGAAACGTGCAGGGATTGACTATGTCGGTCACACCGATGCGTTGCGTGATTTTTTTGACTCGAATGCAATCATGATGTTGGGATGCGAAAAACTTTATGTAGCACTCTATACCGAACATATCCCCTTGCGTGACGTGGCATCTCATATTACCTTTGAGGGGATCAGTGATTTTTTACTTCGACTCTATGCCACCACGCAGGAAGAGCGTATTGCGGTGTTGGGGCTTAATCCGCATGCGGGGGATCATGGGGTATTGGGGGATGAAGAGCGGATCATTGAAGCAGCCATTGCACACGTTAATACTACCTTAGGGAAAACCATTTTTTTTGGGGCGATTGTCCCTGATATTGCCTTTACCCCCCGTTTTCGCGCCCATACGCGGATGATGGTGGCGATGTATCATGATCAAGGATTGGCACCACTCAAAGCCCTCTATTTTGATGAAGGAATTAACGTCTCTTTGGGACTGCCCATTATCCGTACGTCAGTGGATCATGGAACGGCATTTGACATTGCCTACTGCAATAAAGCCTCTACCGTGAGTTATAGTAATGCGGTAAAAGCAGCCCTTCACTTCTAACCATTCAGTTATCTTTTGGTAATTATTTCGTAGGATAATACTACCAACATGATAAGGAGCAGTAAGAATGGAAGAACGTTATCTCGTTATAATCGAATACGCCAAAGGGAGCGATAAAGGGGTCGATGGGTTTCGAGCCGATACCAAAGTGATCCAAAAAGCGATCCAACACCATGCCCAGTGTGAGGGGGAAATTGTCTTTTATACCCACAAAAAACGGGAACTCCTTAAAGACTATATTCTCAAACAAGGGGAAGGAAAATCCCTTATTGTGGTCAGCCGCATCAATCCGGGTAATCTCAAGCGGGTCGATGAGTACTTTTATTTTTTAAAACAGCTCAGCGATGCGGGAGCAGAGGTGCAAACCCATCCTGATGTGATGATTAACCTTAATTTCAAAGACATCTTATACAAACTCAAAGATTCCCCGTTTTGTGACAATACCACCGAGTTTTACCCCAATTTTGAAGCGTTTGAAACCCATTTCCCCCATCGCCTCATCAAAGAGAAAAAATATGTCCTTAAAGTCAATTATGGCTCGACAGGAGAGGGGGTTTATCTGGTCGAACTCAAAGAGGATGGGAGTATTGTCTCCACCGAAGCGGTCAATAATGTCAAATATTACTACCATACGATGGAAGAATTCTTAGGAACGTTTGAAGAGAATTTTGATGATGATATTGATGAGTCTGAATTGCACTATTTTCAAGGAAAAAGTGGATTTGTCGGATGTCGCTATTTACCCCGTATTAGTGAGGGGGAGATTCGGGTGTTAATTATTAACGATCAACCCATGAGTGTCGTCCATAAAAAACCCAAAGAGGGGGAGTTTTCAGCTACTTTATTTAGTGGCGCGCATTACCAATATGACACGCCAAATGATCCAAAATGGAAAGAGGTGGTGAAACTCACCCTTAACGCATTTGATGCGATTAAGCCCTATTTACAAGGGAAAAATTTTCCGTTATTGTGGACGATGGATTACATTATGGATTACGATGAAGCGGGGAATGATCGCTATATCCTTAGCGAAATCAATTGTTCGTGTGTGGGGATTACTACCCAACCACAATTGGCGCAGGAAGTGGGCAAAGTGTTTCAACGCTAATGCCCCCTTTAGTCTGATTTCGTCACCCTGAACTCGATTCAGGGTCTAAAAAGGAGATTCCAAATCACGTTCGTAGTCTCCTTGCGTCTTACGAGAGGCGATTACGATAATCCTCATACCCGAATTCATGAACGATGGTAAGCTCTCCTTTGGGGTCTAATAACGCCAGTGAGGGGAGTTTTATCCCATTAAACGTGGTGTTTTTAACAAACGTGTAATGAATTTGGTCTTCAAAGATGATCTTGTCTCCTATTGTAAGCGGTTCATCAAACGAATACTCCCCCATGATGTCCCCTGCCAAACAGGTATTACCCCCAAAACGGTACGTATGGGCTTTTTCCCCCGCTTCACCAGAGTGTCGTACCATCGCGCGATAGGGCATTGCCAGCGTATCGGGCATATGGGCTTCGGCTGAGGTATCGAGAATGGCGATTTTCATTCCGTTATCAATAATGTCCAGTACCGATGCAACCAATACCCCCGTTTGCCATCCTACGGCTTCTCCGGGTTCGAGATAGACGGTGATGTTGTTATGGCGTGCTTTGAAATTTTGAATCACTTCAATGAGACGATCAACGTCATAATCGACACGGGTAATATGGTGTCCTCCGCCGAAATTAACATAATGCATCCCATCGATATACGCGCCAAATTTTGCTTCAAACGCCTCCAATACCCCCTCTAGCGCATCGACATTTTGTTCGCACAACGCATGAAAATTAAGTCCATCAAGTTTCGAGACAATCGATTCATCAAAATTTGCCAAGGTCGTCCCCAAACGACTGTACAGACCACAGGGGTTATACAGATCAACAGGACTGGAAGAGTATTCAGGATTGACCCGTAATGAGACCTTGATGGTTGGATTAATGGCTTTGACTCGAGCATAATAGCGGTGAAATTGGGCGGGGGAATTAAAGACAATATCATCGCTAATCCGGGCAATTTCCTCAATCTCGTCGTCTTTAAACGCGGGAGAATAGGTATGCACCTCTTTGTCCATTTTTTCACGGGCCAGTTTGGCTTCGTGCAAACCACTGGCGGTACAACCTTGCAAATAATTTCCTACCACATCAAACGTAGACCACATCGCAAACCCCTTGAGGGCGAGGATAATTTTGGCACCGGATTCGTTTTTAACCCGTTGCATGAGCTGAAGGTTTTTTTCCAAACGCGCTAATTCACAAATGTACATGGGGGTATGGGGAAGTTGGGAGAAGTCAATCGACATCAAAAAATCCTTATCATTTTAATAAAAGCCATTGTATCATGGAAAGGATACAAGGCTTTTTAGCTTACCGATTTTTTTGATTAGCGTGCTAAACCAGACGGGGTTTGATTGGCGTTATTATTGACTTTTTTGGGTTGCGTCGATGGTGGTGTTGGTTGTGCCATGGGTGTAGGACGACTCTCTATACGTGGCTGTGGCTGCATTGCTGGTGTTGGTCTGGGTTGTACGGTAGGCGTTGGTTGGAAAGTTGGGCGATTATCGATACGGGGTTGCACTATCGGTTGTGGCGTTGGGCGATTATCGATACGGGGTTGCACCATCGGTTGTGGCGTTGGTTGAACGATGGGATTGACCCGATTGTCCATCTGCCGTGCGCTATTTTGCATTGGTGTGGAACGATTATCCATACGATCGAAACCATTACGAATACGAGGGGTATCAACGAAGTGATTGTTCTTGTTCATAGTTTGTGGCTGTAGATCCATTTGGCTTGCACTATTGCGATAACGGCTAGTATGATCGTAGCGATCCATACGATCTGAATCACGAGAATGTGACGGATAATAGGTAGATCGTCGTGAAGAGGGGACAACGATAACTTGTGTGGGGGCTTGTTGAGGTACATACACTGGCGTTGGTGTAACATAACGAGGCGTTGGTGCAACATAACGAGGTGCAGGAGACGAGTAATATCGCGTAGGGGAGGGTTGGTAGCGCGTAGTAGGAGCGTAATAGGGATCAACACACCCGGAAAAAACGGCGGAAAGACTCATCATAATGACAATTTTTTGGGGAGATAAAACGAAATCCATAATAAACACTCCTTATAATTTGTATAGTATCCCTAAAGTCTAGCACGTAACGCTTAAAACCAAACTGTAGGGATTTCCCCCTTGGATATATTATCAAACCACAAGTTTCTAATGGTTATAATGGCGAAAAATAAACCCAAAGGACTTTGATTTGAGAAGTCATTTTTGTACCGATTTAAGTGAGAAAAACGTTGGCGAAAGCGTCGTTTTATGTGGTTGGGCGAACAGTTACCGTGATCATGGTGGTATCGTCTTTATTGATTTACGCGATAAAAGCGGTTTAATTCAGCTGGTGTGTGATCCTGCGGATAATGCACACGCCCATAAGCTTGCCAGTGATGTGCGCGATGAATTTGTCTTGATTGCCCATGGTCGTATTCGTGCCAGAGGTGAGGGATTGGTAAATCCCCGTCTTCAAACCGGTGCGATTGAAGTGGTCGTTGAGGAACTCATTATTGAGAACCGTTCCGAGCCCGTCCCTTTTGTGATCGGTGATAACAGTGTGGGTGAAGAGACCCGTTTGAAGTACCGTTATTTGGATTTGCGTAATCCTGAAATGTACAAAACGTTTAAACTTCGTTCCAAAGCGGCCATTGCGGCGCGTAATGTCCTCGATTCGTTAGGATTTTTGGAAGTTGAAACCCCCATTTTGACCAAATCAACCCCTGAGGGTGCGCGGGATTATCTTGTACCCAGTCGTGTGCATGAGGGGGATTTTTACGCCCTTCCCCAATCACCACAGCTTTTCAAACAGCTTTTGATGGTAGGAGGATTTGACCGCTATTTTCAAATTGCCAAATGTTTTCGTGACGAAGATTTGCGTGCTGATCGTCAACCTGAATTTACCCAAATCGACGTTGAAATGTCTTTTTGTAACCAAGAAGACGTTATTCGTGTTGCCGAAGAACTTATTACGGCGATGTTTGCCAGTGCAGGGCATACGGTTACTGCCCCTTTTAACCGTATTAAATACAACGATGCGATGGAGTGGTACGGATCGGATAAACCCGACCTTCGGTATGATCTTAAAATGGTGGATGTGATCGATATTTTTGCCCGGTGTGACAATGAGATTTTTACCGCCATTGCTGCCAATCCCAAGATGAACCGTATCAAAGCGTTGCGTGTTCCCAACGCCGATTTGGTCTTTTCTAAGCGCGAAATGAAAAGTTTTGAAGAGTATGTACGCAAATTTGGAGCCAAAGGTCTTGGTTATTTCCAAATGAAAGAGGATGGTCTCAAAGGTCCATTAGAAAAATTCTTTTCCCCTGAAGATTTACAACTCCTCATCGATCGTACCGGTATGGAAGTGGGCGATGTGGTCTTCTTCGGTGCGGGGGATAAAAAAACGGTGTGGGATTATATGGGACGTTTCCGTATTTTCATCGCCGAGCATGAAAAAATGAATTTGATTGACAAAGATCGTTTTGAGTTTGTATGGGTGGTTGATTTTCCGATGTTCGAGATCGAAGAGGGTCGCGTCAAAGCGCTTCACCACCCCTTCACCATGCCGCGGGATTTGAATCATGAACACCTTGAGGATATTGAATCCATCGCATACGACATTGTCCTTAACGGAACTGAACTTGGTGGCGGATCAATCCGTATTCATAAACAAGCCCTTCAAGAGCAAATTTTTAGCCTTTTGGGGATCGGTGAAGAAGAAGCGCAAGAGAAATTCGGATTCCTCCTTGATGCACTCAAATTCGGCGCGCCACCCCATGGTGGATTTGCGATCGGCTTTGACCGTTTCATGATGCTATTGTCCAAAAAAGAGAGTATCCGTGACGTAATCGCATTCCCAAAAACTCAAAAAGCGTCGTGTATTATGACCAAAGCTCCCAGTAGTGTGGAATTAACCCAATTGCGTGAATTGCATATCCGTCTCCGTGAAACCGCGAAGTAGTTTGGATGAAAAAATTATTTCTGATTATTGGTGCACCCGGTTGCGGTAAAACGACCGATGCAAAGATGATTGCCGCACGTAACAATGAAGCCATTGTCCACTACTCCACGGGAGATCTTCTCCGTGATGAAGTGACGCGTGGTACACCACGAGGTGAGCGGATCCATAGCTTTATTTCCCAAGGGTTGATTGTCCCCATTGAGATTGCCCTTGAGACGATTGTCACCACCATTAAAAATGCCCCTCACGATATTATTTTGTTCGATGGGTATCCCCGCTCGTTGGAGCAAATGCATGAGCTGACCAAATTTTTGAGTCTTGAAGCCCGTATTGAGCTAGTAAGTGTCATCGAAATTGTGGTGAGTGAAGCCGTAGCGCGGGAGCGTGTTTTGGGGCGTGCGCGCGGAGCAGACGATGAAGAAAAAGTGTTTAATAATCGGATGGAGGTGTACACTACTCCCCTTTTGAGGATTGAACAGTTTTATGAGGCGCAAGGACTCCTTCACAAAGTGGATGGAGAACGGTTTATCGAAGAAATCGTTGCCGATATAGAGGAATTTGTCCTCTCAAAAATTTAATACACGAGGAAAAAAATGAAAATTATACTTTTGGGCGCACCGGGTGCAGGAAAAGGGACTCAAGCCCAATTTTTAACCAAAGCCTTTGAGATTCCCCAAATCTCTACAGGCGATATGTTGCGTGCCGCGATTAAAGCAGGAACCCAGCTAGGGACATTGGCGAAATCGTTTATGGATTCGGGGAAACTGGTCACCGATGAGATTATTATTGGTTTGGTCAAAGAACGGATTGCCCAAGAGGATTGCAAAAATGGGTTTCTTTTGGACGGTTTCCCCCGTACGGTTCCCCAAGCCGATGCCCTTAAAACTGCTGGAGTCGCTATTGATGCGGTGATCGAAATTGATGTTCCCGATGAAGTGATCGTAGAGCGTATGTCGGGTCGTCGCGCCCATTTGGCATCAGGTCGCACCTATCATGTTGTCTATAATCCCCCTAAACTTGAGGGAAAAGACGATGAGACGGGGGAAGATTTGGTTCAGCGGGAAGACGATAAAGCCGAGGTTGTATTGGATCGTTTAAGCGTCTATCATGAATTAACCCAACCACTCGTGGCGTATTATCATAATGTATCGACTTTGGATCCTTTGGTAAAATACGTTCGTATTGATGGAACCCAAAAAATTGATGCGGTAGAACACGAAATTCTCTCTGCCCTTTCGTAACGAATAGAGACTTTTTACCCCTTTTTTTAGGGGTAATTTAAGTATATTAGCCTTGCTTAATAAAATTTCGGTATAATCCGATTCTTTTTAAAACCGCAGGGAGCTTCTACCAAATGAGCGTTAAAGATTTAACCAAACAACTCGAAACA
The DNA here is from genome assembly GCA_020721585.1 of Sulfuricurvum sp. GTDB lineage: Bacteria > Campylobacterota > Campylobacteria > Campylobacterales > Sulfurimonadaceae > Sulfuricurvum. The sequence continues at coordinate 56,223 of DYMK01000002.1, read as the reverse complement.
CTCTTTAGTGAACATAAATCGAAAAATTGCCTCACTTATGAAGCCATTGTCGAGTTATACGACAAACAACCCACAGGTACCCACGCCAAAAATATTTTAAAACTGGCCGAAAAATACAAAACGTGCCTTTTTACCTCCTCAGAACACGCCAAGCTTTTGAATCAACAAGAAGCTGAAGCACGACGCGTAGCGCAGCTAAAATACATCGAAGAGGCGACCAGCGATCAGTTTGATATTCTCAAGCAACATGAATTGTTAGAGTGGTCACGTTCGGATTCCCCCGTGCGGATGTATTTGCGTGAAATGGGGCAAATTCCCCTTTTGAGCAAAGAAGAGGAAGTTGAAATTTCCAAGCGGATGGAAGCGGGTGAGGGGATCATTATTGATGCAATTTGTTCGGTTCCCTATCTCATTGATTTTATCCTTGATTACAAAGATCCCCTGATTAATCGTGAGCGTCGTGTCAAAGAACTTTTTAAAAGTTTTGAGGATGGTGATGAAGAGGAGTCCGAAGTCGAGACCGATGATGATGCGCTCGAAGATGATGAAGAGGTCAAAGAAAAAGCCCCTTCGGTCAAAGATAAAAAACGGATTGAAAAAGTCGTTACCTCCTTTAAAGCTCTCGAAAAAGCGAAAAAAGAGTGGGCAAAAGCGACCGAAAAAATCTTAGAAGAGCGACCACTTGAGGAGATGGATGCCGATTACGTCCTCTTTTTCCTCATTTTGAGTTTCAAGAAAAAAACCCTTAAAGAGGCATTGTTGGATTTGGGACCTACCTCGAAGCTTATTAATGAGTTAGTTCGTTCGATGGAAACCGCCTTGCGCAGCGATGAGGGGTTTGATCGAGAGCTTAAGCGGTTGGAATACAAACTCCCCTTGTTTAATGAGCAACTCAAAAAAAACCATACGGTCATTTTGACCCAAATTTGTGATTTGACCAAAGAAGAGATAGCCGCAAAAGTCCCTGAAGCAACCATGGTCAGCACCTATATGGAGATCAAAAAATTGATCCAAACCAAAGAGGCTTCCAAGGGGAGCTTTAACATGGAACCTGAAAAACTTGCCGATATTTTGGAGCAAATCAAACGGGGGAAAAGCATCTCTGAGATGGCAAAAACCCGTATGGCAAAATCCAATCTCCGTTTGGTCGTTTCCATTGCCAAACGGTATACCAACCGTGGATTGCCGTTTTTGGATTTGATTCAAGAGGGAAATATCGGGCTTATGAAAGCGGTCGATAAGTTTGAATACCAAAAAGGGTATAAATTCTCGACCTACGCAACGTGGTGGATTCGTCAAGCAATCAGCCGTGCCATCGCCGATCAAGCGCGCACCATCCGTATCCCGATCCATATGATTGAGACCATCAACCGTATCAATAAAATCATGCGTAAACACCTCCAAGAGCATGGTAAAGAACCCGATGTCGAAACTATTGCTGAAGAAGTTGGTCTTTCGGTCGAAAAAGTGAAAAACGTGATCAAAATCACTAAAGAGCCTATTTCACTTGAAGCCCCTATCGGGAGTGAAGAGGATGGTCGTTTTGGGGACTTTATCGAAGATAAAATGTCCATTTCCCCCTCCGATGCGATTTTAAAAGATGACCTTAAAGTGCAGATTGAAGGGGTTTTAGAACAACTCAATGAGCGGGAAAAAGCAGTTATTAAAATGCGTTTTGGGATCATGGATGACGAAAGTGACCGTACTCTTGAAGAGATCGGAAAAGAGCTTAACGTCACCCGTGAGCGTGTTCGTCAAATCGAAAGCAGTGCGATCAAAAAACTCAAACACCCCAAAGTGGGTCGTAAACTTAAAAACTACATCGAGGATTAATGACCTTCGATCAACAGTGGATTGAATTTGATTTCAATCCTTTTGTCCTTTTTAATGCCAATGGAAAAATTATCTCCCTCAATGGCGAAGCACAACACCTTTTGGGTTCCGTTGAAGCCTCTACCCTCTACAAAATAGCCACAACCTACGCAAGCTCCTCTTTTGGATTTAAAACCACTCTATTGGATTTGGAATTTGGTCGCTTTAAATTTTTTGGTATCACCATTGGGTATGAAGATGAAGAGACCATTGGTATTAAACTCTATCAACTCCCTACGTTTAATTTTTCCAAGAAAAAACCTGAGGGTCAGTTGGTCAATATCTACACGCTCATTGATGTGTGTATTAGCTCGAATTCCATTGGAAGCTCAATTGCCTATCTTAAAGAGTTGGATCCCACCCTTCCCCAAATACGACTGAATGCAGAGTTATTTATCAAATTGCTCAACAAAATTTACCACGCTTTTCGTGAGAATAACGCCATTTTGACCCGTTTGTATTTTCGAGTAGGGGAACACGTGAAATTTGAAAACGTTAAATATTCCCTTTTTTCCATCGAACTTTCAGCCGAAACGATTAATCGGAGATACCTCCCTGAATTAACCCATTTAGCCGAAGAAAATCACCTCTTTGTGGAGATCAAAGAGTCAAAAGTGACCGTTAATATCCCGATGATTACGAAATAAAAACCTTCTTCGCCGCAAAATAGCCCACAACCATCCCCACTGCTAATCCCGCCATATAGGATAAAGGGGCAAAAATGTGATTGTTTTGAAGGGCTAAAAATCCTAATATCAAAAATACGTAGGGAATTAAACGATACATCGAGACCATCGCTGAGGCATTTTGGGTCGTGTTTTGGATCACATTCCCTTTTTGATGGGCTTTTTCTGCTTTGAAAACCTCAACAACATCTTCACTTTCGTGAACCGCTTCTTCGGAATAGAGGTCATGAGGGTCTTCCATCTCCTCGATGGTATCTTTGTAGGCGTGCGGGTCAGCATCTTGGAGACGACTTTGGATCATATTCCGATACGAATACAGTGACCCCATAACGACCAACATTGAGGAGACCACCGCGACAAAAAAACTGATCATCCCTTAATCCTCATCGTCGTCATCATTGACCTGTTTCCCCATGTTGTAACGGGGGTCTTTTGCCAATGCTTCAAACACTTTGTACTGTTTGCTGTACGCTTTATAGATGTTCAGCAACGCCGCAGCAATTCCGATCGCCACCCCAATCCACAATAGCCACCCAATACCGGTCACCTTTTTTAAACCCAATCCAATGGCAACCCCGATCAAAATGGCAACCACCATAGAAACCCCCAGCGATAGGGTCTCTGCTCCTTCAATAATCGGTTTTATCCGTGGTGTATGTTCGTCGTTGTTCATCGTTGTCCTCCTAAAAATAGTTACCAAACGTTGCGTTTAGTTTTGGATTATCTCTAATAATCCATCGTTTAAATGTCACATACGAAGACTCAATAGTCAATTCTTTTTTAATTTCTTCCACGATAGCATTTTTCAATTTTGTTGTTTGATACTTATCAAGTTTTTTGCCAAACTCTTCCATCTTCTCTTTTATATCATCTTTCAAATCTGCACACGAAGTGCTTTGGGAATTTTCACCATTATACACTCGATTTAAAAGCTTGATGGTCTCTTTGATCTGATATTCAAGTATATCATTGGTATGAATTTGTGTCACATCAACCTTACACGCATTGATATTCAATTTAAGCTTAATATACTCCGAAGGATCAATTTCACAACAATTTAAAATCTCATTTTCAGAGTGAGTATTAATCACTTTTGGCTTTATTTTATTGCATTTTTGACAACAATAAAAAAGGTTTTTGTAATCATTCACGAGATGAGGATAATAGTTTTTTGGGTAAAAATGATCCACTTCAAAATGACGTGTCACCTCTTCGCAGATATAACACTTTCTGAAAAAATCTTTTTTTAATGACTCTTGGACAAGTGAAGTTGAATAGTGCTCAACTTTGGGAGTTTCATTTCGCTCAATCTTAATCATTGGTTTGAATTTTCCCCTGAGCTTCTTTAAACCGTAGATAAATTTCATTGGACAACATAGGAGAAATGCGATCTAATTTTAAATCCAAATCCAATAGCTCTTTTTCTTGGTTTACATCCAATCGACCATTTTCAAATAGTGTTATTAAATCCTCATATTTTTTAATCTCATTGACTAAAATTCTTGAAAACTCACTATCCACTTCAAAATAGTTTTTGAGAATTTGGGAATACGAAGCATTCACAAATCGTTCACTATCTACAATTTCTTTTCGTTCCAAATCACAAATCACCGCATTTGATAATGATGATAAAATAAAAGGACTATGTGTTGTCACGATAAACTGAATTTTTGGAAAAAATCCTGTCAAAAATGGTAAAACTTTTTTTTGTAATTCCACATGGAGATGGGTTTCGATCTCATCAATCAAAACAACCCCTTGCATATCATAAGCTTTATTACTTTGTGCTTCCATTCTTAAAATTAGTTCTGTAACTATTGCCAAAAGTGATGAGTATCCATCGGATAATTCATTTAATCCAAAACTTTTATTACCATAGGCTATTTTAAAATTAAATCCTTTATCATCAAACTGGAGCTTTAAGTCTTCTTTCTCAAATAATTCTCTGAGTCTTATTTCAAAATTATTAAACCATAGAGCTATATTATTTACTGTGTCATCATCTTTACGAATTTGTGCAAAGGCTTGTTCTGTTTTGAGATTGAGTAAATATTGCAAAAATGTTTTATTTAATTCATCAGTGGTTTGATATTTTGCTTGAAATGCTTGCTTGGTTGGTGTCTGTGGAATTGTTGGTTCATTGTGTCTTTTAGCTTTGAAAAAAGCCAAAATAAATTTACCATTAACAATATTCTCATAAATTTCCGATTGTTTTGAAAATATTAGCTTTACCTTTAGAGACTTATAGTCTTCTGTTGTCCATCCACCACCAGCCATCAGGTTAAGTATTGAATTCCCAAGTAATTTATTCAGTAAAGTATCAATTTCATTGAGTGTACTGGTCTTCCCACATCCATTTTTGCCCGTGATAATAAGATGTTTTCGTTCTTCCTCATCCAAGGGAATCTCAAAATCTGTGATCCCTCGAACCTCTTTGATAAGTACTTTTTGAACAAAAAATTCAGACATCATAATGCTCCAAAAATTTTCTCTGCCGCGTCAATGGTCGCTTCGATCATCGTGTCGGTGATAGCCGTTGAGATAAAGCCTGTCTCGAATTGGGAACACGCAAAATAAAATCCCGCTTCAAGCATAGCAGCGTGGAACACAGCAAAGCGTGCCGTATCGCTTTTGAGGGCTTGGGAAAAATTAGTCACTTCATCATCACTGAAGAAGAAGCCAAACATCGACCCACGTACGTCAGTCTGAAGTCCGATGTTGTGTTTTTTGGCAGCATCACTAAAACCGTTCATCAGTCGTGTGGCACGCGCTTCGAGAACCCCAAAAATACGTCGATTGGTGTTGAGCTTTCCAAGTGATGCTAATCCTGCTGCCATCGCAACAGGGTTACCGCTTAGGGTTCCTGCTTGGTAAACACCCCCCTCGGGTGAAAGGTGTGCCATGATGTCGCCACGTCCCCCAAACGCCCCTACTGGCATCCCCCCACCGATGACTTTACCCAGTGTGACCAAATCGGGTTTGGTTCCGGTGATGCTCTCTGCCCCGTGCAAACAGGCACGAAATCCGCTCATCACTTCATCGAAAAGGAGTAAAGCCCCATGTTCATCACACAGCGTGCGCACTTGGGCTAAAAAATCTTTGTTGGCGGGAACCAGTCCCATATTTCCCGCGATGGGTTCGATGATGACACAAGCAATCCCCTCACTGGAAGCAAAACACGCTTTAACACTTTCAATATCGTTGTAGTCTGCTAAAAGGGTGTGTTTGGTAAAATCCGCCGGAACACCCGGAGAGCTTGGGGTACCAAAGGTCGCCGCACCTGAACCTGCTTGCACCAAAAGCGCATCACTGTGACCGTGGTAACACCCCGTAAATTTGACAATATCATCCCGCCCCGTAAATCCCCGTGCAAGGCGAATTGCACTCATCACAGCTTCCGTGCCACTGCTGACAAAACGGACTTTTTCGATGGAGTCGTACAAGGAGATAATGAGTGATGCCAAATCGCTTTCGGCTTGCGTAGGCGCACCAAAACTCAGACCGTGTTTGACCGCATCGATCACCGCATTTTCGATACTCTCATCCCGATGACCGAAGATCAGTGGCCCCCAACTTTGGACATAATCGACATACGCATTATCATCAATATCAATAAGGTACGCCCCCTCCCCGCGTGCGATAAATCGGGGAATTCCCCCCACGCTTTTAAATGCACGAACGGGGGAATTGACCCCACCGGGGATAAGTTCTTGCGCTTTGGTAAAGGCTTCTTGGGAATGGGTAATGGTCATACAATCTATCCTTAAAATTAATAATTGCCATTATAACTACCCCTCCATTAACAACCCATTATGAGAGAGTTTACGATGATTTGGTTATAATCCACCACTTTTATTTACAGCTATTGGATGATTCATTGCGACAACGACCCTCTTTTTTTTGGTACGCTTTTTTTATGGCGTTTTTACTGCATGGAATCGTTGCCCTCATGCTGTTGTTTATCCAGTATATCACCCCAAAAATAGTCCCCAAAGAAGCCCAAGAGACACGCTTTAAAGTCTCCCTTAAAGAGCCACCCCAAGCGAAAAAAGAGGTGGTCATTGATCATCCCCTCCCCAAACCACTCAAAACCACCCCAACCCCCACCAAAGGGACGCAACACACAATCCCAACTTCCATTGCGACTCCTGTTGCGGAAGCTAAACCCAAAGAAGAACCCCCCAAACCGGTAGAACCGATTAAACCCAAAGGGCTGTATGAGTTCCTCTCCCAAGCCGATCCCAATGCCGCAGCGTCGTTAAAACCTGCTAAAAAAGTGGACAAAGGGATTCGGGATTTGTACGGAGATAAATTTGACAAACTCTCTGAGGGGGAGAAAAAATACATCCAAGACCATCAAGGGGAGATGCAACGGATCACCCAAGGGGTCTTAGATCGGTATGGTCCCAGTGCGATTCCTAATAATCTTCGCGCCGATGAGACCAATCTCATCGAATTTTACCTCTATCCCGATGGGCATATTTCCGATATTAAGTATCTCCGTAACAGTCACTTCGCGGTTTTGGATGATACGACCAAAAAGACCATCGAGTATGCCTATTCCAAATACCCCCGCCCTGAGCAAAAAACCTATATCCGTTACCGATTTATCTACAATCTTAGGGGTGGGCGGTTGTAAGCCATCCTTTTTTTATCCTACTTTAAACGAAAAGGTTTTTTATGCTCTCTTCTGCGTGCCAAGATACTATCCGTGCTGCTGTGTGGCTCTCTACCAAACCTGAGGGGGAATTTCATCGGATACAAGAGATTAGCCAATCGTTGAATTTGCCATTTCACTTTATGGCAAAATCACTCCAAAAATTGGTTCGTGCTGGGATATTACTCTCGCAACGGGGTGCAGCCGGTGGGGTCACTTTGGCAAAAAAGGCTTCCGATATTACCCTGATTTCGATTATTGATGCGGTGGATGGGAGTGCTTTTTTCGATGCGTGTGTCCTTGGAATAGGGGATTGTGAGGGGGAAACCCCCTGCGCACTTCATGCACAATGGGACGTATGGCGACAAGAGATGCTTGCACTGTATTCGGTTATGAAACTAGACGAGATAGTCGATGATCTCTTGCTTCATAAAGTTAAGCGGCTTTAATTCTTGTTTCTTTTTTATCAGAAACTGACTGTATTTTTGTGTTAACTCTTGTTGAATGTAGTCGAAAAGTTCGCCCCAAGCTATTAACTCAATATATGCTATAATCGCAAACCAATCTAAATTTTAAAAGGATGATACATGGAATTTCGTGGACTAATTGAGGGTAATGATCTTTTTAAAAAAAGTTACTACAAAGCACATGAAAAAGAATTTTTAGAACTTGCCGAAAAAGGGCAACATCCCAAAGCTCTATTTATTGGTTGTTCCGATTCTCGCGTGATTCCGAATCTTATTACACGAAGTGACCCTGGTGAACTTTTTGTGGTAAGAAATGTAGGTAATTTTGTCGCTCCTTTTAGCCCAAGTGAAGATTTTCATTCAACTGCTTCGGCAATCGAATATGCTGTGAGTGTACTTGAAGTAAAAAATATTATCGTTTGTGGTCATACAAAATGTGGGGCGATAGAAGCTCTTTATCATCACGATAATTTGGACAATCCAAATCTTATTCATACAAAAAAATGGTTAACGCTGGGGGATGCACCCAAAAAACAGGCAAAATTGGCACTGGGAAAAGATGCTGATAAAAATCAGCTTGTAAGACTTACCGAAAAGCTATCCGTAATAAGTCAAATTGAAAATTTATTAACCTACCCTGCTGTCAAAGAAAAAGTTGCGCATGGAGAGATTATGCTTCATGGTTGGATGTATGATATTGTGACAGGTGATATAGAATATTATAATCCTGAATCCATGCAGTTTGAATCAATCGAAGTGTTAAAGAACAGCTCGTTTGCCCTAAAAATGCAACAAAGGTTATCGGATGATTAAAAATTCATTGTCAGAACATCTTAAGGATGATTTTAGTGCCAGTATTATAGTTTTTTTTGTTGCTTTACCCCTTTGTTTGGGAATAGCACTTGCTTCTGGTGTACCACTATTTTCCGGTATTATTGCTGGCATAATAGGTGGTATTGTCGTTGGAAGTTTAAGTGGCTCACATCTTGGGGTTAGTGGTCCAGCAGCAGGTCTTGCCATTATTGTTTTTACCGCTATTTCTTTACTTGGTAGCTATCAAGCCTTTTTACTTGCTGTTGTCATTGCGGGTGTATTACAGTTTTTAATGGGGTTTTTTAGACTTGGGTTTATCGCTTATTTTTTTCCTACATCGGTCATTCATGGTATGTTAACGGGTATCGGAATATTAATTATCCTAAAACAAATTCCCCATGCTTTAGGATATGATAAAGACCATGAAGGTAATGATGCTTATTTTCAAATAGATGGTAACACAACCTTTGATGCCATTGTCAACGCTTTTAATATGTTTAACACTGGTGCTATCCTTATCTCTCTTTTATCGCTATTTATTTTAATTTTATGGGAAAAAGTTTTACTCAAAAAACATAAATTATTTGGAATCATTCAAGGTCCTATTGTGGTGGTTTTTTTTGGTATTCTCATGAATTATCTTTATCTAAACCATTTCCTTGATTTCTCATTAACAGCAGAACAAATGGTTCAAATTCCTATGTTTTCTATTAGTGATTTTTCAACGGTATTTAATTTTCCTGATTTCTCATCTATCACTAACGCAAATGTTTGGAAAACGGCTATGATTATTGCTCTTGTTGCCAGTACAGAGACACTTTTGTCGGTAGAAGCCGCAGATAAGTTAGATCCGCTAAAAAGAGTAACTCCTACTAACCAAGAACTGAAAGCTCAAGGGGTAGGGAATATTTTTTCAGGTTTAATTGGTGGTCTTCCTATTGCGCAAGTTGTTGTACGAAGTTCTGTCAATATTTCATTTGGTGCTAAAACAAAATTGTCAACGATTTTACATGGATTTTGGTTATTACTAAGTGCGTTAACCCTTGCATCTCTTCTCAATATGATTCCCTTATCTGCGCTTGCTGCAATTTTAATTGTTGTTGGTTATAAGCTTGCTAAACCTACAATTTTTAAGGATATGTACGTATTAGGATGGGAACAATTCGCCCCCTTTGTTATAACAATTATTGTGATGATAGTGACAGATTTACTTAAAGGTGTTTTATTTGGGCTTTTTGTAAGTTTAGGATTTGTGTTGCATCATAGCTATAAAAACTCGTATCACATGAAAGATGTCATTCAAAATCAGGATGGTGTTTCTGTCCATCACATAGAATTGGGGCAAGAAGTTTCATTTTTTAATAAAGCAAGTATTATTAACAATTTAGAAGCCATACCAAATGGTTCCCATGTGATTATTGATTGTACTAAATCAAAAGCAATTGCGTACGATGTAAGGGAAATAATTGACAATTATATTGTCGCAGCAGTAGAAAAAAATATTATTGTGAAAACAATTAATTATTCGGGGATTACTAGAAAATCTGCCTCAATCCATTAGAATAGTGACTCATTGCTCGCACCCACTCTTCTTAAAGTGGGCGTGTTTTACGTTGGGGAAAATCGCATAATTAAAGAAATACCCCTAGAGCTTAGTCGAAAAGTTCTCCCCAAAAAGATTCTTTTTTATGGTAGTGCTGGCGTTCTTGATATTGATGTTCTGGGTGATGATACTCTTCTCTGCGTTCGTGATGATCGTTGTGATGTTCGGTGCGCTCTTGTCGGTATAAGTTACTAGGAGCCAATTGCTTTTCTGAGCGTTCAATGATTTTATCAAGTTCACCTCGATCTAGCCAAACTCCACGACATTTGGGACAATAATCAATCTCAATTCCACTTCGTTCTGACATCACTAAGGATTCAGTAATACATACTGGACATTGCATAAAAACTCCTTTTTAAATTGATGCATTATTTTATCTGAATATAGCGTTTATTCACCACATCCCAATTGATATTGGTAAAGAAAACGTCGACGTACCCTTTAGCATTGGCACCAAAATCCATTTGATACGAGTGTTCATACATATCCAATGCAAGGATAATCTCCGAATCCCACAAACCATGCAAATGATCCCATGACCATACGTTCTCCAGTCGCCCTAAACGTCGATTATAGACCAATAAAACCCATCCTGATCCCCCTCCCAGTGAAAGTGCCGTTTTTTTAAAGCTGTTTTCCCATTCTGTGACACTGCCAAACGATTGTTCAAGACCTTTGCGCAGCTTTTCCCCCATGGTTCCACCACTGCCAAGCGCGTCAAAATAGTACTCGTGTAAAATGATGGAGTTAAGGGCGACCATCTCTTCACGCTTAAGCGAACCCAGTTCAAAGGGTTGAGCATTTGAGGGCAATGCCGCTATTTTTTCCCCAATGGCGTTTGAGCGTTTAACGGCTCCACCATAATTGTTTTGGTGATGAGAGAGGATCATTTTTTCGGAGATACCTGAAAGTTTTTTAGGATCAAAACGTAATCCTTTGGCGGTGACACCCAAGCGATCCACACTTTTAGGGGTGGATACGGTGGTATTTTCCCCTCCATAGAGAGTTGTTGCTACTGCTGTAGCACCCAATGCCATAAAATCGCGTCGTTCCATCGTCATATCCTTATAAGTGGTGTTAATAGTGAAGTCATTTTATACCGTATTGTGACATAAAATGTCGATTGCTTATTATTTAATCACTTTACTGTGCACATATTCTATTTTTTTACTCTACAATTATTCAGACAAATTAGTCTTAATTAAGGAGCTTCCCGTGAAAAATTTAACTCTTGTACAAAAAGGTGCATTATTGCTCTCTCTTGCTGCCACTATGGCGATGGCGGCACCGGAAAAAACGGATCTCAAAATCGGCTTTATCCCTTTGACCGACTGTGCTGCCTTGGTCATTGCCAAAGAAAAAGGGTTCTTTGCCAAACATGGTCTCAATGTTACGCTCAGTAAAGAAGCTTCATGGGCAAACGTTCGTGACAAAATGACCGTAGGTGAGCTTGATGCGTCTCATATGTTAGCGGCTATGCCACTTGCCTCGACCCTTGGGGTGGGAAGCAGCCAAAAAAATATGGTTGCGTTAATGGCATTGGGACAAAATGGTGATGCCATTACGGTCTCCACTAAAATGTACGATGCGATGATGGCAGCCGATCCTGCTGCGACCAAAAAAGGGTCTGCGGTCGCTTTGAAAAAAGTGATTGCTTCTAAAACGATGGGGGTTCCTGAGTTTGGCATGACCTTTCCTACCGGTACCCATAACTACCATTTGCGTTTTTGGATGGCTGTAGGGGGTGTTGATCCCGATACCGATGTCGCCCTTAAAGTCGTCCCCCCACCCCAAATGGTGGCGAATATGACTGCGGGTAATATTGATGGTTTTTGTGTGGGTGAGCCTTGGAATCAACGTGCGGTTATGGGAAATGTGGGTAAAACACTCATTACAGGGTATCAACTGTGGCAAAATGGCCCTGAAAAAGTGCTAGGGGTACAAAAAGAGTTTGCCGATAAATACCCCGAAACCACCAAACAGATGATCGAAGCGGTGATAGAAGCGGGGATGTGGCTTGATGCGTCATGGGATAATCGCAAAGAGGCTTCTAAAATCCTTTCCTCTAAATCGTATGTGAATGCCCCGACCGATGTTATCGATAATTCCATGACAGGGACGTATATGTTTACCAAAGGGGTCACTACTCCTATGCCAAATTTCAATGTTTTTGGTAAAAAACAAGCCCTTTATCCCTATTACACCCATGGATTGTGGCAAGTGTCCCAAATGGTACGTTGGGGACAAGTGAATAAAGCCATTGATATGAAAAAAGCAGTCGAGAGTGTGTACCGCCCCGATTTGTTTGCCAAAGCGGCCCAAGAGGTTCATTACGCTCTCCCCGCAACAGGGTGGAAAGTTGAGGGGAAAGCTGCGGATAATAAATTTATGGATGGTTCGGTTTTTGATCCCAACAAAGTGATTGATTATATCTATAACGCCCCTATCAAACATCCCAAAGTGACCAAAGAAGCAATGGCAAAAGTGAACAATTGGAAAGTGAAATAACACCAATCTGTCATCCCGAACTTGATTCGGGATCCACTATGATAGATGGATTCCCCCCTTCGCGGGAATGACGAAATACAATCTAAAGGAGGCAATTATGCCATTTAAAGCTATTAATATACTCTTACTACCCCTCCTTTTATTGGGGGTGATGGTCGGAGTTTGGTCGTATATTGCGCTTAAGATTCCAGGGTTTCCTACCCCCTCAGAGGTTTGGAGTGAACTTTTTGTTGTTCTCTCGGATCCATTGTACAACAACGGTGCAGGGGATCAGGGGATTGCGTTGCAATTGGGGAATTCACTGGCGCGTGTTTTTGGGGGATTTGCCATCGCTATTGCGGTGGGTGTTCCCGTGGGATTGTTGATTGGGATGTCTAAAAGTGCCTATACCGCGTTTAACCCTTACATCCAAATTCTTAAGCCCGTATCCCCCTTAGCGTGGTTGCCCTTGGCCCTGTTTGTCTTTAAAGAGGTGAATACGACGGCGATTTTTGTTATTTTTATCACGTCTATTTGGCCGATTATTATCAATACGGCGTTGGGGGTACGCAGTGTGAGTGAGGATTACCTCAACGTTGCGCGCGTACTGCAACTCACCCCGTTTGAGAAAGTTTTTCAGATCATCCTCCCCGTTGCGGTACCGTTTATTTTTACGGGAATGCGCCTTTCACTGGGGATTGCGTGGTTGGTTATTGTCGCAGCAGAGATGCTCACAGGGGGCGTTGGGATCGGATTTTGGATTTGGGATGAGTACAACAATCTCAACTATGCCCATATTATCATTGGTATTATTCTCATCGGAGTGATTGGGTACATTCTTGATACGGTGATGGGGTTGATTGCCGATTTCTTTGATTATCGGAAGCGAGGTCGCGTATGAGTCTCAAAACATTTTTAAAAATTGATCACGTCGATAAAGTTTTCCCATTAGGTGGGGGCAAAGAGTACGTTGCCCTTAGAGATGTTGAGCTGGAAATTCGTGAAAACGAGATCGTTTCGATCATCGGTCACTCAGGGTGCGGTAAATCGACCATCCTTAATCTCATAGCGGGATTGGACACGATCAGCAAGGGAACCATTTTGTTGGAGAACAAGCACATTTTATCCCCCGGGCCGGAACGGGCGGTGGTGTTCCAAAATCACTCGTTACTCCCGTGGCTTACCGTGTATCAAAACATTGAGATGGCGGTCAAAAAGGTATTAGGGTCGACGTTAAGTGCCTCTGAGATTCGTGATCATGTCATGAAGTACATTAGCATGGTCAATCTTGACCATGCCAAAGATAAATACCCCGGTGAAATCAGTGGAGGGATGAAACAACGCGTAGGTATTGCCCGCGCCCTTTCGATCCAACCCAAAGTCTTGCTGATGGATGAACCTTTTGGCGCACTGGATTCACTCACCCGTGCCAATTTACAAGACCATCTTATGCGCATTCAAATGCAAACGGGCAATACCGTTATCATCATCACCCACGATGTGGATGAAGCGGTACTGTTGAGTGATCGGGTCATTATGATGACCAATGGCCCAGAGGCTACCATCGGAGAGATATTGGATGTGAATCTTCCCCGTCCCCGAAAGCGTTTGGAACTACAGCATAATGAAGAGTATCTTCGATGCCGTGAAGCAATTATTGAGTTTTTGTACTCCAAATTTGCCAAAGATGATGAATAAAAATAGAATCAAGGAACCCAAAATGAGAAAAACCACCCTATCAGTATGTGCCGTAGTGGCACTGGTCACAACGCTCAGCGCAGAGGATTTTAGCCTCTTAAGCCATCCAAAATTCAATGGCGAAGTACGCGCCCGTTATGAAAACGTCGATGACCAAAGTAATACCAAAAGTCAAGCCAACGCCTATACGGTACGCGCAACCCTTGGACTTAACGCCAATGTGTTTGGTCTGGATGCCCTTACGATGAAAGTGGAGGGAACCACCGTACAAGCCATAGGACCACAATACTACTTTGATGGTACCTACAATGGGATGACCACCTACGATACGGTCGTAGATCCCGTTCAAACCCGATTTGACCAAGCTTATCTCCAGTACAAAGTGGGCAAAACCACCATCAAAGCGGGTCGTCAAGTGATCAATTTGGACAACCAACGGTTTATTGGATCGGTGGATTGGCGACAAATGATGCAAAGCTTTGATGCCGTACTGCTCACCGATACCACCGTCGATAATCTCACCTTAACGGGGGGGTATATCCGCAGTATCGCAGGGATTACCAATGCTCCAGTGACATTGAGAAATCGTGGTAATTCGATTGTGTTAAATGGATCGTATAAATTCAATGATATGCTCAAAGTGACCGCGTATGACTATAGGCTCGCTTCAACACACGACACAGCAGGAGTGGCACTTACGGGAGATGTCCCCCTTGGTATCGCTAAAATTGGGTATCGTGCGGAATATGCCCGACAAGGGGATGCTTCACAAGAGAGTCTAGGGGGGATCAAAAATGCCCAAGCCGATGCCCACTATTATAACCTTGATGCCCTTGCCAATGTCAGTGGGGTCTTGGTGGGTGCAGGATACGAAGTGCTAAGTGGTTCCACCGGAAGTGATGGTAAAACCGCCTTCCAAACCCCGCTAGCAACCCTCCATGCGTTTAATGGATGGGCGGATAAATTTCTTACGACCCCAACAGGGGGATTATGCGATGCCAGTGCAACGTTTGGGTACACCTCTCCTGCGTTGGGAAAAGCAGTGATCGTCTATCATAATTTTAACACCGATCACGCCATGGCAACCAAAAGTGACCTTGGGCATGAGTGGGATATGCTCTATACCAATGCTATCCCAAGTGTTAAAGGGTTAAGTGGTCTTATCAAAGCGGGCTATTATAAAGCAGGGGATGTTGCAACCTTTACCAAAGATGTTGCTAAAGTGTGGCTTCAACTCGATTATAAGTTTTAGTTAGCTCCTCACCCCGGTGGGGTATAGGGTATTAGTTTGATTGAACTTCTCGAATCATCCCATCCTCAACCCGTAAAATTCGATCAAATAATGGTAACATCCGCTCATCATGCGTAACGACCACAATAGCTACCTTTTGTTCATGCGCGAGTTTCCTTAGTAATTGCATAACGGAAAGGGCTCTTTCACCATCCAATGCGGCAGTCGGTTCATCGGCGAGGATGATTTTAGGGTTATTCGCAAGCGATCGTGCAATAGCAACTCGTTGGCTTTGACCTCCTGAGAGTTGCGAGGGCATTTTATTTTCTTTGTCCTTTACTCCCAAATAGTCTAACAGTTCTCTGGCTTTGGCATTAGAATCTTTGGTGGAAACACCGTTCATCTGCGAGACTAAGGTCACATTTTCCAATACATTCAAAAAAGGGATCAAATTGTGTGCTTGAAAGATAAATCCGATATTTTCACGGCGTAGCTTACGTTCATCATGGATAAGCCATTTTTGGTCATAAACTACTTCGCCATTAAGCGAAAGTTTCCCCATTGAGGGTTCCGTGATACACCCTATCATGGTAATCAGCGTTGTTTTTCCCGAACCGCTGGGACCTAAAAGTGCCACCGTTTCTCCCGAATAAATCTCAAACGTCGCCTCTTTAATCGCCGTGACTGCACTATCACCCGTTCCGTATGTTTTTGAAATGCTTTGCATGGATATTATTGGCTTTTTCATTTATCCCCCTATCGCACTGGAAGGATCAACACGAAGCGCTGTGCGAATACCCGAAAGGGATGCCAAAATACTGACAATGATAATGACCAAAAAAAGTTTGAGCGCATCCGTAGGAATGAGAATAACGGTTTTAGGAAAAAAGTTTGCGCTCACATTTGCGAAAATATTTCCCCCGATAAACGCCAATATTCCCAACAACACCGATTGCTGTCCAATCATCTTCGTAATAATGATATTGGGTGCACCAATCAGTTTTAAAATAGCAATCTCTTTCATTTTACCGATGGTCATCGTGTAGATAATAAGCGAAATAATGACCGAAGAGACAATAAGTAAAATGACCGTAAACATCCCTATTTGTTTAGCAGAGCGTTCAATCAAATTTTTAGTGAGAATATCGGATTGCTCTTGTTGCGTATAGACTGATTGGTGCTTCCATCGTTGAATTTCTCTTGCAACTTTTTTAGGATCAAAGCCTTCTTTAAGCGTCAAAACAATCGTATTGACCGTAGCCGTTGAAACACTGTTTCCTCCACGGAAGCGGTCATTACGAAGTTGCTCATTACTAAACAAAAATTGCAGCTCTTGTGCCTCATGAAGATCCAAATACACCATCGGATCACCGCCAGAAGAGACGGCTTTGTGTGTCATTCCGACAACCGTATACGTTTCACGTCCCAGCGGTATGGAATCTCCGAGCTTAAATCCTGTTTTGGTATCGACGATGATCTCTTTGTGAGGGATTCGGATGGAACGTCCAACATTTAGAGTATACGGTGCATAGCCGCTAAACACATCATAGCCCAAGGCAAATACCCGTATGGGCTTTTTAGCTTGCAAAATTTGGAGGCTTTGAAAGGTGATCGGATGCACCTCATCCACCCCTAAAAATCCTTTGAGCGAATATTTGAGATCTTCATGCAAACGTGAATTTTCGGCAAAAGGTCCCAGCGTATCTTTTTGTACCACCCATAAATCCGCAGCTATATCATTGGGGACGATCATCGCGTCGTGCACCATCCCCCGATAAACACCAATCATAATGAGTACCACACCAATAAGCATCCCAACCCCCAATGCGGTGACAATAAACTTACCTAGAGAGTGAGCAATATCACGTTGTGCGAGGTTAATCATAATTGTGTTTTGGATTGAGATGATGTATCGATAACCGCTTCTGCTTGCTCACCGATATGAATCGGATAGGGAAGCGTATCTAACGTAATATATACGATACGTTCTTCCGTCATACGATCACTTTCCACCCCGATTCGAACCACTTTACCCGTAAATTTTTGATCCGGAAATGATCTGAGAGTCACTGTCGCGCTCTGCCCTTGTTTTACTTTTGCGCTTTGACGTTCATCGATGTACGTTTTAATCCACAGTGTTTTGGGATTTGCGAGTCGAAACACTGCCATCCCAGCACTTACCGTACTCCCTGTCTCAAAATTGCGCGAAACGACGATTCCATCAAACGGTGAACGTAGCGTCAAATCATCAATTTTTCCTTCTTGACTGGTGCGTGTCGCAATGGATTTTTCAATGTCGTATTCAAAGCTTTTTAAATTTTCGCTAGCACTGATGAGTTGCGCAGCAGCACTTTTAGCACTGGCTTGCGCACTGTCAAATTCGGCTTGAGTTACAAAGCCATCGCTCAAAAGAGTCGTGTAGCGAGTAAGTGTTATATCGGCTAGATTTTTTTTGGCTTTTAACTCCTCAATGATTGCTTTTTGAGATCCCATTTGGGCACGATTTTTTGCAATATTTGCGGTACTTTCTTGCAAATTTCCGCGCAGTTCTGAAATTTCCATTTTTGCTAGCACTTGACCCTCTCGAATCACATCCCCCTCATCGGCAAATAATTCCTGAATTTTGGACGTTGTTTTGGGAGCAAGAACAACTATCTCTTTGGCTTCAATGGTTCCTACACCGCTAATAACTATTATTTCAGGTGCTTTACTAACCATGACATTAGGCATTTTTTGTGCTTGTAACTTTACATACACTACGACAGATACCACTGCAAAAATGACCAAACCCATCCAAATATAGTTATTTTTTATCATCATTTTCACCTTGATTGAGTAGTTTTTGGACGTGTGCATACGCACTTATTTTTTGATATTTGACTTGGGCTAACTCAGATTTTGCATTTTCTAAGGTACTTTGAGACTCTAACGCATCAAGATAGGTTGCTAACCCTTGCGCATATCGTCCTGCAATCAGGTGTAATGATTGGGTTGTTGCTTCGATGACACTCTCTTTGGATGTTATCGACTCATCCGCACGCTTGAAATCACGATACGCACCATACACTTCTTGCCATAATAAACGCTCAGTATTTTCAAACTCTTTTTGGGCTATCGTATAGGCAATACGGCTTTTTTGAGCTTCTGCGGAGAGTTTCCCCCCATCATACAGCGGTATTGTCCCCACAACACCTGCTTGATAGCTGTCATACGCCGAGAGAGAATTATCATAGCCATACGAGCCTACCAGTGCTACAGTTCCATATTTTTCATTATTTGCCGCATCCGATAAAGCTTTGAGCGCGTCAATAGACAAACGTAAAGCTTTTAGCTGAGGATTATTGTCGCGTAATTTTTGTCGCAGAGTTTCCAAAGAGATATTTTGAAGGGAGAGCATTTCGCAACGCTGATCTAAACTGGATGGATTAACGACTACAAGCTCATCACTCCCTATCAAAATCCCCAACGACAAAGATGCCTTATCGTAATCACTTTTGGCTCGTAAGGCACGATCTTGCGCTTCCAAAAGAGATGCTCTAAAGCGCAACTCATCCGCTTGGGTTTTTAATCCGCTTTTACGCATATTGAAAGCCTGTTTGAACTGCCCTTCATAAAATTTTACCGAAGCCTCTGCCGTATCAATCAATGAAGTGGTAAGGGCAAGACTATAATACCTATTCCAAACGTTCTCAATGAGTTCATTTTGAGTCGATTTTTCCATCGAACCTGCACCCTCTTGCGCACGCAAAGCCCAAGTATATCGGTCGCGCGAACGTCCAAAATCCCACAAGGAATACGATCCGCTCATATCACCATGCAAACTATTTCCTTGTTTAGTGGAAAACACTCCATTGGTTGGCATGACAAACGTTTTGGTTGGGAAATAATTGGCATTTGCGTCAATGCGAGGATACCGTGCTGCATCAGCACTCTTGGTCGTTTTGATGGCACTTTCATATTGCAAAGAAGCAATTTGCCCATTTGGGTGCGTTTTTAATGTTTTTTCAATCGCTTCTTCAAGCGTTAAAGCACTGCCGCTCGCACTGAGGTAAAAAAAGAAAAAAATGGTGTTTAATCGCATGCAGTTCCTATTCATAAAATAATTTTATTACTTGCTTTGCTTCATCTCATCTTGAAGTTTTTGACGCTCTTGGGGAGTCATATTTTTCATCCGTTTTTGCATCTCTACTTTAAATGCAGGTAGTTCCCAAAAAGATAACGTCGGGCGCAAGGCTTTCATCTCTTCCAAACTTTTACCACTGTAATCGCTCGCAAAAGCTATTCCTGTAGTGAACAATAAGATTACAATCCATTTTGTCATGATATTCCCTTCTTAATGAATACAAAAATTGTACGGTATAAATACGAAACGAATATGAATTTATGCTACAGTTTCAAAAAAATAGTATACCAAAGGAAGGATAGAACGTGAAAGTTGCATTGCTTGAAGATGACTTGATTCTCAATGATACACTGTGCGATATTTTAGGGGATGAAAAGTTTGACGTTTCCCCTTATTTTTTCCTCAAAGATGCCGAAGATGCCTTTTTTGAACAACGTTTTGATGCTATTATTTTAGATATCAATCTCCCCGATGGGTGTGGATTTGATTTGGCAAGAAGCCTTCGTTTACGCGGGATAGGAACCCCGATACTTTTTCTAACCTCCCAAAATTCAGCTGACTCGGTTGCTCTTGGATTTGAGAGCGGCGGGGATGATTATCTCAAAAAACCCTTTGAGCCCACAGAGCTTATCGCACGCCTTAAAAACCTCATTCGCCGCTCTTTTTTTCATGCCTCATCTACACTGATTTCCTTAAACGAATACTACTTTTTTGATCCCCTAAAAGAGCAAATTCTCGATGCCGATCATCAAGGCATCCTTCTTCACTCCAAAGAGCTTGAAGCATTAAAACTGTTAATTGCCAAACGGGGGCAAATCGTCACGTATGATGATTTTTTCACTGAACTCTGGGGCTACGGAAACGATTTAGGATTTAATGCCCTGCGTGCCCACATCAAAAATCTTCGCAAAAGAGTTCCCTATCTCACGATTGAAACCATTCGATCTTTTGGGTACCGACTTGCATGAATCTTCTTTAAAAACGGCACTCTTGCAGTTTCGCCTACTCTATTTGGGGTCGCTTTTTTTACTTTTTTTGGTCTTGGCATTTTTTTCCTATACCCTCGAAAAAGAGCGCCTTATTACCGATGAAACAAGAAAAATGACCCAATATCTCTCCCATCTCGAAGAGCAGCTTAAAAACAATCAAGCCCACTACTTGGCAGAAATCATCATTGATACCAAAGAGTACCAAATCTCCCTCTACGACATCGATCATTTGCCCATTGCCACGCAACACTCAAGCGTTCCTCATTGGAATGAGGTTACGTGGCTCGACAAGACAACGCTGTATGTGCATCACGATCTCTCCCTCTATTTCTTGGGGGTTGCTTCCATAGTCGTCTCCAAAAAAATAGAAACGTTCCCGATCATTATCAGCCTATCTGCCCTTTTCGTCCCCCTTTTTCTCATTATGGCATTGGTTGGATTTGTACTCAGCCGCATTGCCTTCAAGCCCGCTCGAAATGCCTTCGAGAGTCTCGATACCTTTATCAAACACGCAACCCATGATCTCAACACCCCTATTGCCGCTATTCTCTCCAATGCTCGAATTTTAGAGGAGAAGATTACCGAACCCTCCCTTCACCGTTTTGTCCAGCGAATTACCATCGGTGCAAAAACGCTTACAGGACTTTATGAGGATCTGGCCTACCTCAACTTTCGATCCCATCCGCCCATTCCAAAGCCTGAAAGTATCAAAGAGTTAATCCATGAACAGCTAGCCTTGCTCGAAACCCTCATCGAGTATAAAAAACTCTCAGTTACGACCGATTTAAGCGACATAAAACTGACCGTTTATGCCGATGATTTTCATCGACTTCTGAACAATCTCCTCACCAATGCCATCAAATACAATGGTCCCAAAGGGTTCATTCTCCTCACCCTAACTTCCGAATACTTCAGCATTAAAGACAGCGGAATCGGTTTGTCCGAAGCAGAAAAACAAAAAATTCATACGCGTTACTGGAGAGGAGAATCGTTTGAAACGGGGCTGGGAATCGGGATGGAAATTGTAGTTCGAGTATGCAAGAGGTACAATCTCACGCTGGAGATCCGTTCCGCTAAAAATCAAGGAAGCGAGTTTATCATCCGATGGCCAAAATCTCTTATCGCCTAGTTTTAGGTATTTTTTTATTCGTTAACGTGAGCGCTTTTGCTCAAGAGAGCTTTGATCGTGCATGTGTGACGTGTCACAGTACCAATATTCCCGATTTGGAAACGATCTATTTTCGTTATTTGCAAACACACGGTTCCACCCAACGCTCTCAAAAAGCGATGCGTCTTTATTTGCTGCATCCTACTATCCAAGGCTCTACACTCCCGCCACAGGTTTTAAAAAGTTTTGGACTCCATCCACCACTCTCCCCTAAGCTCTTGGATCAAATGCTACCGATCTATTTTGAAAGATATGATCTCAAAAAAAGGATAAAACTTAGTATTTACACCCTCTTACCCAAGCAAAAGTTTCTAAAAAATATAATTGCGAAAAATAAACCCTAAGGACTTTGAATCGTCTTTATTCATATTCGTGATAAAAGCGGTCTAATTCAGCTCGTTTGTGATCCTGTTGACAATGCCCATGCCCATAAACTTGCCAGTGAAGTACGGGATGAATTTGTCCTTATTACTCATAGAGGTATCCGTGCTGCATCAGCACTCTTGGTCGTTTTGATGGCACTTTCATATTGCAAAGAAGCAATTTGCCCACTGGGATGTGTTTTTAATGTTTTTTCAATCGCTTCTTCAAGCGTTAAAGCACTCCCATCTATAGTGAAAAAGAAAAAATACATGAGTATAAATATGAATTGCACAAACATCCTATCTAGCGTAATTCTTTCAATTGTATCACATACAAAAGGCTCCATGATTGATGAAAATCAATCTTTAGCTTTTAACGTTATTCGTGAGGTGAAAAACGCCTCACATATCCCGATGATTTTTGCTTGTCGATCTTTTCCCACGGGTTCGTTTTGACGAATCGTATGAACCTTAGCAATCAAATCCCCTATCCCCCTAGGGATAAGCGTCGTTAGATATTTTCGCAAAGCGGAACTCACCGCCGGTGCCTTTCCTGAGGTAGTAATCCCCACACACACCTCCCCCTCAACAATCAACGCAGGAAAAATAAAACTGCACAATGCAGGGGAATCGACACAATTCACCGGTGTTTTGTTCATCCTACACGTATGATAAATTTTTTCTTGCTCGTGGAGATCATCCAATGCTCCGATGACCAAAAAACGCTCCGCTAAATCACTTAGCTGATAGGTTCGCTGTATCACTATTATGGGATAGACACGGGCTAAAGCACGAATCTCTGGATGGATTTTGGGGGCGATGACCGTAAGGGTCGGGGTGAATTTTAGAAGCTGTTCGATTTTACGCAATGCCACAACGCCTGCCCCAACGACTACAATATCTTTATCGTGTAGATCAACAAACAGGGGAAACAGAGCCATTGACAATCCTTAGTACTAAACTGATTAAAAAGTATACAAAAAAGTGTCTGTATAATCGCTATTTTAGACTAAACTTTTTAAAGATAAAAAAGTCTGAATATAAAAATCGTTAAGGACACTCACTATGAACGGAAAACTTTATTTGATCGGTTGCGGCCCGGGGGACAGTGATCTTCTCACGCTCAAAGCGTTTAACACCATCCAAAAACTTGATATTGCGTTGATTGACCATCTTCTCACCCAAGAGATCATTGATTGCATCCCTCCCCACACCCAAGTGGTGTTTGTGGGGAAAGAAAAAGGGAAGCACAGCTTTCCTCAAGATCAAATTAATACGATGATCACCCATTACGCCCATCAAGGCTATACGGTCGGACGGCTCAAATGCGGTGATCCGTATATCTTTGGACGGGGAACCGAAGAGGCACTCTATGCCTCTACCCATGGGATTGATGTGGAAGTGATCGCAGGAATCTCTTCGGCGTTATCCGCGCCCCTTTCGGTGGGAATTGCCCCTACTGCACGGGGGGTGAGTACGGGGATGTCGATCGTCTCCGCACACTTATCCGGTGATCGCATAAACCTTGCATGGATACCGCTTTTGGGAATCGATGACCATACGACTGTGGTGTTGATGGGTCTTAGCCGTACACGTCACATTGTGCAAGAGGCATTAGCCCAAGGGATTGATCCCAAGCTTCCCGTTGCCATTGTCTCAAATGCCACCACCGCCACCCAAAGTTCCATCATCACGACTTTAAGCGACTTGACCCTTGCGGCAAAAACCGCCCCTAAACCGGCGGTTTTGGTTTTTGGTCAGGTGGTGAATCTCTCCACAGTACTCCCCCACTATTCGTATACACCCAAGGAGGTATCGTATGACATCGCTTGCTCAAGCTAAGGAATCCCGCAGCCTTAAACGACACAAAACCGAATCCATTAAAGACGCGTTTAGTGCCACCCAAGCGTATGCACGGCTTATTGAGTACGCCAAAACAGGGTATGAATCGATCGTGGAAGAGGATAAAGAGTTTGTCCTCAAAAGTTTCGGGATATTTGATCGCCCCGCGACGCCGCAACGGTTCATGATCCGTTTACGTATTGCGGGGGGGATGCTGAGTGTTGAACAAGCCATGGCAGTGGCGTACGTTGCCACCACGTTTGGGCAAGATTATATTGATCTTACGACCCGTCAGCAAATAGAACTTCGTTATCTACGGATCGAAGATATTCCCCAAGCGTTGAACCTTTTGGAGGGGGTAGGGGTGACCAGTTACCAAACAGGGGTCGATAATTTTCGCAATATTCTCATCGATCCGCTCGATGGTTTGGCGATGGATAATAGTATCCCCTGTAAAACGATCATGGAGCAAATTCAATCTATTTTTCTTAAAAACCCCGACTGGATTACCACCTTGCCCCGAAAATTTAATATCGGTATCAATGGGTCACTCTCCAATCGATGCAATGTTTTTGGTCAAGATTTCGCCCTCTCTCTCGCCCAAAAAGGGGAAGCGTATGGCTTTAACCTCTATTTGGGGGGACGGGTGGGGAGTTTGGCACACGATGCGGATATGTTTGTCACCCCTGCTGATGCGGTTAAGGTTTTTGAAGCGGTCGCACTCTTGTTTAAAACCTACGGTTTTCGGGATAATCGCAATAAAAATCGACTTAAATTTTTGATTGATGCGGTGGGAATGGGGGAGTTTAGAGCTGCCATTGAAACGCAATTGGGGCATTCGATGCCCAAAGCGGGGGAGAATTTAGCCCAAAAAGAGGGGGGTGACCATTACGGTAGCATTACCCTCAATGATGGAACCCTTGCCCTGTATGCCGCTGTCCCTGCGGGAGTTTTTAGCGGAACAGATCTTTTGCACGCTGCCAAAATTGCCCAATCCCAAGGGGGTGCTATTCGTCTCACCATCGAACAAAACCTTATCATTACGGGTATCCATGACCAAGAGGATGCCTTACGCTCACCCTTGTTTGTCCATTATCCCAATCACCCCTCACCGTACAGGGCAAATGTGATTGCCTGTGCTGGAAGTGACCATTGCCCCTTTGGGGTTATTCAAGGAAAACCCGATGCCCTTGCCATGGGGGAGTATTTAACCCAAACCCTCCCCCTAGAACACGCCAAAATACGGTTTTACTGGTCAGCGTGCATCAAAGGATGTGGCGTTCATGGGGCAGGCGATATTGGGTTTGTGGGGTGTAAAGTCCCTTATGAGGGGAAAACGGTTCGAGGGGTGGATATTTTTGTTGGTGGAAGTTTGCACGGTGAGGGGGAGGAAGGCAAACTCTTTCTCAAAGGGATTGTTTTAACCAAGGTAAACGCGTATGTGGCCGAGTTACTTACCTTGTATCGTGATCTACGTACCCCTGAAGAGTCGTTTGAAGCGTGGATCAGACGCGTTCAGCACCACTATAGCTTGGGAGAGATTGCTGATGTGGTTCGTCACAATTACGATGCACGTCATACCGACAATGGCGATGTTCGTACCCTTGCGCGGGTATTGGGATGAGCATTGCAACAGGGTGCCCTTTTTGTGGGACGGGATGCGCTTTGGAAGTCGAATGCCATCGTGAAGCCTATACGGTCAAAGGGGATAAAACCAACCCTTCTACCCATGGACAGCTGTGTCTCAAACCGATTCAAATGGCAAAAGCGTTAGAGACCAATCGACTCACCACCCCGTTGTATCGAGACGACAAAAACGACCCTTTTAAACCCATTTCATGGGAAGAAGCGATCACTCTCTTAGCCCAAAATATCACCGATCTTCCCAAAGAAGCCCTCTACTTTTACCTCTCAGGGCAACTGCTGACCGAAGAGAGCTACCTTTTTACCAAACTTATCAAAGGGTATTTGGGGGTCAATAATGTCGATGCCAACTCCCGATTGTGTATGGCAAGTGCGGTGGTTGCTCATAAAATGGTCTTTGGAAGCGATGGACCTTTGGGAAGTTACCACGACATTGATGATGCGGAGGTAATTTTGATTAGCGGTGCCAACCCTGCGTGGGCGCATCCTGTCCTCTTTCGTCGTATTCTTGCGCGTAAAAAAGCCCATCCCGAGACCCAAATTATCGTCATTGATCCCATTTGTACCGAAACAGCCCAAAAAAGCGACCTTTGGATTGGGCTGGTCAGTGGCAGTGATACGACCCTTTACAATGCCCTTTTAGCCCAATTGGATCGACGTAATGGGTGCGATACAGCGTTTATTGATCGCGCGACCCAAGGGTTTCACGAGACACTTACGGTGGCACAAACCCTCCCTTTTGAGGAAGCGATTGCGGCGTGTGGCGTGAGGATGGATCACGCTAGCACCCTTGTAGACCTTTTTGCCTCTGAGAAAAAAATCGTCGGATTGTGGTGTCAGGGTCTTAATCAAGCCTTGGATGGGGTGATGCGCAATGTAGGGTTTATGCAGCTTTTCTTGGCCACAGGTCGCATCAATGCCCGCAAAGGTCTCCCCCTTTCGCTGACCGGTCAGCCCAATGCGATGGGGGGACGAGAGGTGGGGTATCTTTCCAATGCCCTTCCTGCGTATCGTGATGTTCGCGATGAAGGGGATAGAATCGCGTGTGAAAAGCACTGGAATCTCCCCCCAAAAACGATCTCTTCTACCGTAGGGATGACCATTACCCACGCCATTGATGCCATCATGACCGATGCCATTCGCTTTTTGTGGGTGGCGTGTACCAATCCGCTACTCACCCTCCCTGATGTCCAAAAAACCAAAAAGGCATTGGAAAAAAAAGGGCTGTTTTTGGTGGTTCAAGATTGCGTCTTGAGCGAAACGGCGTTGCTGGCGAATCTTGTTTTACCCACATACGGATGGGGAGAAAAAGAGGGGAGTATGACCAATTCTGAACGGTTTATCAAACGGGTTCGCCCTTTTAAATCCCCTCCCTCAAACACCCAAAGTGACACGGATATTATCTGCGCCGTTGCACGAAAATTAGGTTTTGAGGGGTTTGATTATCCCCATACGCACGCCATTTACGATGAGTACAAACACCTCACGCAGGGACGTTTGTGCGATCAAAGTTGCCAAGAGTATGAGACACTTGCGTATCAATGGGGCGGCACAACCCTCTATGCGGAGGAACGTTTTGCCACCGTGACCCAAAAAGCACAGTTTCATCCGATTCATCCCGTGATTACGCCGATCAAGCGTGACCATTTTGTGTTAATTACCGGACGAACCAAAAAGCAGTGGCATACGATGACCCGCACAGGATCGATCCCTGAATTACGCAAAGGGGAAGAAGACGCGTATCTTTTGATGAATCACGAGGAGGCGTATGCCATGGCGATTAAGGAGGGTGACCTTGTGGTCATTACCAATGCATTGGGTTCGCTGACCTTACCCGTCCGATTTGGACGATTGGCGCATCGACATCTTTTTGCCCCGTTTGGGTATCCACAAACCCCCATTAATACCCTCATAAGTGTGGTCAATGACCCTTTGTCTTTTCAAAGCGCCCTTAAATCGACGCAAGTTCAGTTTTGTTAGCAGGGGAGACCCCGAAACACGTACGGGGTAAAAAAAAGAGAAAGGGGAGGGCGATTAGACCGCTTTGATGGTCACGCCGTATTTTTCTTCTGCCACGTCACGCGCTTGAAGTGCGTAGGAAGCAATCTCATTGAAGTTAAGGTATTTGTACACTTGATCTGCTTTTCCTGAGAGTTTTTCAGGAACGATGCTCATGTATTCTTCAACACTTGGGATACGTCCCAATTTTGCACAGACCGATGCCAATTCCGCAGAACCAAGATACACTTGTGTCCCTTTACCGAGACGGTTATCGAAGTTACGGGTTGAGGTTGAGAAAACCGTTGAACCCTCACGAGAACTCGCTTGGTTCCCCATACACAATGAACATCCCGGAACTTCCGTTTGCGCGGCGATTTCGTTATAGACATCATAATACCCTTCGTTGATGAGTTGTTGCTCATCCATACGGGTTGGGGGGACGATCCAGAATTTTTCAACGGCAATTTTACCCTCACCGCGCATCACTTCACCCGCTGCACGGTAGTGACCGATATTGGTCATACAACTGCCCAAGAAGACTTCATTAATCTCTTTCCCTGCTACTTCACTGAGCAATTTAACGTTGTCAGGATCGTTAGGACACGCCAAAATCGGTTCGGTCACTTCGTTCAGATTGATCTCGATGATCGCAGCATATTCAGCATCAGCATCGGGTTCCATCAACGATGGGTTAGCCAACCACTCTTTCATTTTATCGGCACGACGTTGCAACGTACGGGCATCTTCGTATCCATCGGCAACCATCGCTTCGATCAATGTCACGTTGGATTTGAGGTACTCGATAACGGGTTCTTGGTTAAGGCGAACGGTACACGCAGCCGCCGAACGCTCTGCTGATGCGTCGGAGAGTTCAAACGCTTGCTCGACTTTCATGTTAGGAAGACCCTCAATTTCCAAAACACGTCCGTTGAAGATGTTTTTCTTACCTTTTTTCTCAACGGTCAAAAGACCCGCTTTGATCGCATAATAGGGAATTGCATTGACAAGGTCACGAAGTGTGATACCCGCTTGCATCTCTCCTGTGAAACGTACCAAAACCGATTCGGGCATTTCAAGTGGCATAGCACCCGTCACCCCTGCAAATGCGACCAAACCTGATCCCGCTGGGAAAGAGACCCCAATAGGGAAACGGGTATGAGAGTCACCACCCGTTCCGACGGTGTCGGGGAGAACCATACGATTCAACCATGAGTGGATAACCCCATCGGCTGGACGGAGGGCAACACCGCTGCGTGAGCTAATGAACGCTGGGAGTGTCGCGTGCAATTTCACATCAGAGGGTTTAGGATACGCAGCGGTATGACAAAACGATTGCAACACAAAATCAGCGGAGAACCCAAGAGCAGAGAGTTCTTTGATCTCATCACGGGTCATGGGTCCTGTGGTGTCTTGGCTTCCTACGGTGCTGGTGATTGGTTCACAGTACATCCCTGGGCGAACACCTTCCATACCACAGGCACGTCCAACCATTTTTTGGGCAAGGGTGTATCCTTTGCCCGTATCAGCGGGTTGAATTGGGGTAGCAAAAATGGTGGCAGGCTCAAGTCCAAGAGCCGTACGTGCTTTTGCCGTCAAACCACGCCCGATGATAAGGGGGATACGACCACCTGCACGTACTTCATCTTCGATGGTATTGGGACGAAGCGAGAAGGTAGCAATTACATTTCCCTCTTTGGTGATGGTTCCCTCTTTGGTATCGATGTCCAATACATCGCCTGTTTCCATTTGGCTTACATCGGCTTCGATGGGCAATGCACCGGAATCTTCACACGTCGCGAAGAAAATCGGAGCGATGATACTACCGATTACCACCCCACCCGTACGTTTATTGGGGATACCCGGAATATCATCTCCCGTATGCCATTGCACGGAGTTGGCAGCTGATTTACGGCTTGAACCTGTCCCTACAACATCACCGACGTAGGCGATTTGTTTTCCCATTTTTTTCAACTCAGCAATTTTAGCAATCCCTTCGGGCATTTTAGCCGAAAGCATCGTGGTCGCATGAAGCGGGATATCAGAGCGGGTAAAGGCGGCACTGGCAGGGGAGAGGTCATCGGTGTTGGTCTCTCCTGGGAATTTGAACACTACGACGCTAAATTGCTCTGCAAGGGTCGGTTTGGAGGTAAACCATTCTGCATCCGCCCATGATTGAAGCACTTCTTGGGCAAAGCGATTGGTTGCGGAGAGTTCTACAATATCGTTAAATGCGTCATAGACCAAAAGGGTGTGCTTCAGTTCATGCGCTGCTTCGTTGGCAATAGCATCGTTACTAAGGGCATCGATAAGGGGTTTAACGTTGTACCCCCCAACCATTTTACCCAAGATTTTGATCGCTGCTTTTTTGTGATCATCGCTGTTAATGTCGCTGTTGTCGGCTAAGAAGGCTTTGGCTTCACCTTGAACCACCTGATGCAAAAAAGCGGCTTTAACATACGCACCATCATCCACACCCGGATTAACACGCTCGGAGAGCATCTCAACAAGGTCACTGTTTTTAGACGTTTCGGCGGTAATGAGGGTGACCAATTCACTCACTTGCTCTTTGGTAAGAGGAAAAGGGGGGATTCCTTGCGCTGCGCGTTCTGCTACGTGTGCTGTGTATTCGTCCATAAAAGCCATGGGGACTCCTGCTAAATTTAGTTGCCAAGATTATAGCAGAATCCCCAAACACTTTCGTCGCAGTGTTACTAATCTAAACACTTAGAGAAGAATTTTAACTATTTTATGAGTAAAAATGAAACACTTAATCAATTGATTATCACTTCACGATTCCCTTTGGCATTGGGTGGTGAGAGAATGCCGTTGTGTTCCAATTGTTCGATAATGGTCGCTGAACGGTTATACCCAATTTGCAATCGTCGTTGCAGATAACTAATGGAGGTTTTTTGTTCGGTGAGGACAATGTTTTTTGCCTCTTCGTACAATTCGTCCAAAGCTTTTTCATCTCCTGCTCCGCCATCGCGGATGATCTCCTCTTTGTCCCGTAAAAAGCGTCGATCGTATTGGGGAGCGCGTTGTTCTTTGAGAAAATCGACCACTTTTTCAATCTCCGATTCACTGCTCCATGGGGCATGAAGACGCACCAAACCACTCATCCCCGGAGGGGTAAAGAGCATATCTCCCCGCCCCAAAAGAGACTCTGCCCCCATCCCATCGAGGATAATTTTACTGTCGATTTTTTGCCCCACTTTGTAACTAATGCGACTGGGGAGATTGGCTTTGATTAACCCTGTGACCACATCGACACTGGGGCGTTGCGTTGCGACAATGAGATGGATTCCACTGGCACGTGCCATCTGAGCTAAACGGGCAATGGAATACTCTACATCCTTCCCACTGGTCATCATCAAATCCGCCAATTCATCAATGATAACGACGATATACGGGAGCAATGTTCCCCCTTCGCTTTTCATCTTCTCATTAAAATTTTCGATGTTTTTGGTGCGGGTTTCGGACATGAGCTGGTAGCGTCGTTCCATCTCATAGACCATGTTGCTCAGTGCTGCAATCGCCTCTTTGGGTTTGGTGATGACGGGGGTTAGGAGGTGGGGAATATCGTTATAGATCGAAAACTCCAACATTTTAGGGTCAATCATCAATAATTTGAGTTGATCGGGAGAATTTTTGTACAACAAACTCAAAATCATCCCATTGATTCCGACGCTTTTACCACTCCCCGTTGTCCCTGCAATCAGCAGATGGGGCAATTTTTTAAGATCGGTGATGAAAGGTTTGCCCACAATATCTTTCCCCAACACCAAGGTCAGGGGAGAGGTCGATTCTTGAAACAATTTACTCTCAAAAATATCCCGCAGATAGATAATATCGATATGACGATTGGGAATCTCAATCCCCACCACATCTTTGCCGGGGACGGGGGCTTGGATACGGATGGTTTGGGCTTTGAGTGCCATGGCAAGGTCATCTTGGAGACCCAAAATTTTGGAAACTTTGATGTTTGCTGCGGGTTTAAATTCAAACGTGGAGACAATGGGACCCGCATAGGTACGCACCACATCCCCCTCAATGTTAAAATGGGCCAATTTATCAATCAAATCCCGAATTTTATCGTCCAATTCCCGCTCATCCACTACCGTTTTTTTCTGAGGGGGATATTGTAAAAAACTCGTCGGAGGAAGTTTGAAATCTTTGGGCTGTTCAAAAACCCCATGGTCAATGGAAGCTAAGAGAGCTTTGTTCTCTTCTAACTCATCGACAATAATCCCATGGTGTTTTTTCTCCTCTTTAACCTTTTTGGCGACACTGAGGATGGTCGATTCGATGGGGTGAGGGGAAAACACCGAAGGGATCACATCATCATGATACGCTTCGGGGATGGGAGGATTTTTTTTAGGGGTATGAAGCGTATGGCTCGAAGAGGAGGGGGGATAATACTCCTCATGCGTGGGAGGGTAATGGATACTGTTGGGGGATTTTTTGGCACTAAAATCAGCTTGAAGGGTACGCAAAAATTCCCATCCCATCGCTTTATACCCTTTGACCATACGCACCCAATACTCGGGGGATTTTTTCAAAAGTAACACACTGGAGATGGCAACGATCATGAGCCACGCCACCCAAACCCCAAATCCCCCAATATATCCTTTGAGAAAATCGACAAAGCCACCCCCTATCGTCCCTCGATGGTCATTGCTAAACATAAGGGCTTGTACTACAATGACCATAAAAAAGGGGAACACATAAAGACCCGTAATGGTCGCATAGCGTTGAATATCTTTTTTGGCGGTATAAAAGGCAAGAAGGGGAATCATTAAGGTCAAAAGATACACATACGCAACATACCCAAATAGTCTAATATTATACTGGGCAAAATCGGCTCCCCATACCCCAATAAGCGTGGGATCGTTAATAATGGTAGCAATACCCAAATAAAAAAGGAGGCTAAAAGTGCCAATAAACAGTGCGTCGCGTAAAATGGTACATCCTTAAAAAGGGAGCTTAAATAGAGTTAGATTATAGCAAAAAAAAGGGAAGGAATAGACATACTCCCCCAAAAGGGGAGAAGTGTGTGATTAAATAAAGTTGACGGGAGTAACGTGGTGCTTAAGTCCCAGCTCAGAGGGGGTACACCCAAGGGCAAGCCCCACCATTTGTTGCATATGCAAGACAGGAAGTGAGACCTCACGACCAATCGCAATGGAAGCATGGTGCGTTTGGGTATCGAGTTTAAGATGACACAACGGACAGGGGGTGACCATCCAATCGGCATTGGCATCCATCGCACCGGCTACGGCATTACCCGTTAATACCGCTGCGGTATGGGGTGCTTGAAGTTCGGCATGAAAACCACAACATTTGTTTTTTTCCACATAGTCAACACTTGCACCACCGCACGCGATGATAAGATCATCCAGTGATGTGGGTTTGTACGCATTTTCAGGGTTTTTATGGGTCTCATTTTGAAGCTCAGAGGGGCGGATATTGTGACACCCATAAAACGGTGCAATATTAAATTGGCTTAAGGGTTTTACCACCATCTCTTTAATTTTATCCAGACCAAA
Source organism: Sulfuricurvum sp. (assembly GCA_020721585.1). GTDB lineage: Bacteria > Campylobacterota > Campylobacteria > Campylobacterales > Sulfurimonadaceae > Sulfuricurvum. The sequence continues at coordinate 23,034 of DYMK01000002.1, read as the reverse complement.
ATCATCGATAATCGCATACAAAAAGTGGGTGATTTGCGAAGTCCCTTTGTACTCCAAACCAACTTCACCCAGTTTTGCGTTTACTTTTGCTTTAAGTTCTGCATTATGATCGAGTCGGTGTTTGGTCATCGCCGTATTAAGCTGACACGTATTACAGATGGTCACCATCGTCAAACCATGTTTTTCGGCGTATGCAATGTTACGAGCATTGAGTACCAAGGATAAAAAGTCATCATAATCTTGCAAATGGGAAGCCCCACAACAGGAAGCTTCGGTCAATTCTACCAATTCAATTCCCAATTTTTTGGCAACGGCTAGCGTAGACATCATCTGCTCAGGAGTACTCTCTTTGGCAGTACAACCGGTAAAAAGTGCGTATTTTAATTCTTTCATTGCCTATTACTCCCTAAAACTTTGCTGTTGATGATGATTTGACAAGCTTTCTAATTTCGTCTAACTTGTCTGCTTTTGGCATATTCCATGGCAACACAATTTTACCCTTACTAAACATCTTCATGGCGACAGGAACGTGTTTAAGTACCCCAAAATTTCCTTCAGAATAACGAACTAATTCTCCTTCGTCGAGTAGTCCGTGCTTAGTAATAGAATGGGCAAAACCTACTGCATGACGAGTAGCAACATTGTTTTTCGCAATTCCATGTTCAAAAATCATATTATGCAGTTTGGTAATTTTTTCGATCGGATTGACCTCTTTGGGGCATACTTCAGCACACTCCATACATTTAACACAATCCCACACCCCTTGCGCCTCTTGATTGACTGTATGGAGACGATCCATACCTCCCTCATCACGAACATCCGCCGTGAAACGGTACGCAGCAGCAAACGCAGCAGGCCCAATGTAGAGTTCGTTAATCTCAACCGCAGGGCATGAGTAGTGACACGCACCGCATTGAATACAATAATCTGCCTCCATCAATTGCTCTAACTGATGAGGGAAAACGGTATGCTCAGCGGTGGGTTTTTCATCAATCTCACTGACCAAATAGGGATCTACATGGGCGTGTTTTTCCCAAAAATCTTTTTTATCGATAATCAAATCTTTAATCACCCGCTTGGTGCTCAATGGCTCGATCACCAAATCGGTACCAAAAATATCGATCAAATCAAACAAACGTGACTTACACGCCAAAATCGCTTTGCCGTTGATTTTAATGGAACAGATACCGCAAATACCGTGTCGGCAACTTCGACGATAGGAGAGGCTCCCATCGTGATCCCATTTGATACGATTGAGTATGTCTAAAACAACCTCTTCGTGGGTGACATTCAAGGTATAGGTATTGTAATAAGGGAGGTAGTCGGTCTCTTCGTTAAAACGAAAAACCTTAAACGTCACCGATTGTGATTGTAGTGCATCCATCATCATACTCCTTAATAAGATCGTGCTTTAACTTCATGTTTGCCAAGGGTGACAGCCATATAGTCAAGGGTAATTTTTCCGTTGTTATCCATGTACGCCATGGTATGTTTTAAAAATTGTTCATCATCACGTGTGGGGAAATCTTCACGGAAATGGGCACCTCGGCTCTCTTGACGATTCAACGCACTGGCCACAATAAAGAGGGAATAATCCAACATATGCCCAAACTCAATCGCTTCTTGCAATTCGGTATTAAACACTTTGGACTTATCTTTGATGGAGATATTTTGGTAACGTTGACGTAAATTTTCCAAAATAGCCATTTGTTGAATCAACGTTTCCTCGGTTCTAAAGACCCCCGCATTGTCGGTCATGGATTGTTGCAACTCCTCTCGAAGAACGGGAACGGATTCTTGTCCATGATTGGTTAATGCCCATGCAAGTTCATCAATCATTGCTTTACCATCAGTTTTGGTCACTTTATGTAAAGGGATATTATCCACTTCATCGACCATGGTTTTGCCCACAAAACGACCAAAGAGCAACGCTTCAAGGACGGAATTTGCCCCTAAGCGGTTCGCACCATGCACCGAAGAACACGCACACTCTCCTGCTGCATAGAATCCTTCGACGAATTCGCTATTGCTTTTACGAACGTGTCCCAATTTATCCGTTGGGATTCCCCCCATAGAATAGTGTGCGGTTGCGGAGATTAAAATAGGCTCTTTAATCATGTCCAACCCAAGGAACGTGATCGCAAGATCACGAAGTTCCGGTAAACGCTCCATGATTTTTTCTTTCCCCAAATGAACCAAATCAATATACACCGCATCCTTACGAGGACCAACCCCGCGTCCTTCACGAATCTCTTGGATGATGGCACGAGCAACAACGTCACGTGATGCCAATTCCATTGCATTGGGGGCATATTTTTCCATAAAACGTTCACCCAAAGAGTTGAGAAGTTTTCCCCCCTCTCCACGCGCCGCTTCGGAAATCAAAACTCCATTGCCCGAAAGACCTGATGGGTGAAATTGGACAAATTCCATATCTTCAAGTGGAAGTCCATGACGCGCTACCAAAGAGAGACCATCACCGGTATTGGCATGAGCGTTGGAATTGATTTTGAACGCCCTAGCGTATCCCCCTGTAGCGAACATGACCGCTTTGGCGTTGAAAAGGGCTTTTTGGGTATTACGGATATTGTAGGCAGCAACCCCGTACACTTTCCCCTCAGTGTAAAGCAAATCGGCTACATACCACTCATCCCAAAACTCAACCCCTTCACGGAACGCTTGTTCATACATGGTTTGAAGTAAGGTTAACCCTGTGCGGTCTTTAGCAAAACAAGCACGCGGAGAAGATTGCCCCCCAAAAGGGCGTTGTGCGATGGTGCCATCAGTATTACGACTAAATGCCGCTCCCATACGCTCAGCCCAACGGATGGTTTCAGGGGCGCGTTGACACATAAATTCTACTACATCTTGATCGGCCAAATAATCTGATCCTTTAACGGTATCAAATTCATGAAGTTCTGTACTGTCCGCATCGCTAAAAGCGGCGTTAATCCCACCTTGTGCTGCACCAGAGTGAGAGCGTAACGGGTGAAGCTTGGTGAGAACCGCCACTTTTTTACCTGCTTTTTGTAATTCACGAGCTGCGGCACATCCAGCTAAACCAGCACCGACGATAATCGCATCATACGTATGAACGGGAATACTCATACACCATCCTTAATAAAAATATAGTTTCCAACACCAAATTGGCATAAGCTTGAAAAAGATTATAGCGTTCTTGACGCTTGGATACAATGAACACCCCATTCCCTTTTCTTTATGAGAGCTGAAGTGTCCAGAATAGTAACAAATTTTGTTTTTTTTCTCTTTTAACTCCCCCCTAACCTCAAATATCTTATAATGCTTTTTTATTTAACCCCATCGAATGGATTTTTCGTGAACGTTGAAAGTTACTTTATTACACAGATGAGTCCCAAAAAATCCCGTATAGGGGATGATGGTGCGGTCGTTGGTACGTGGATTTACAGTAAAGATCTCTTTTTTGAGAATGTCCATTTTAAACGCCAATGGCTCTCCTGTTACCAAATTGGCTACAAAGCGATGATGGTGAACCTCTCCGATGCCATCGCCATGAACGCGATTCCGCGCTATGCGCTTGTGGGTGTCGCGATGCCCAAGCAGATGTCTTTAGAAGATAGAGAAGCTTTAGCGCGAGGTATGAGAGAGTGCGCCAATAACTTTGGGGTGGAGATTATCGGTGGTGATACTATTGGTAACACTAAGATTGATCTTTCGATCACGATTGTTTCCAAAAGCACCCATCCCCTGACTCGAAAAGGGATGAAAACAGGAGATGTTGTGGCATTTACGGGGTATCTTGGTCATTCATTGCGTCATTTGCGCTATCTCATGAGTGGCGGAAAGGTTCATACCCAAAGTCGTTTTGTTGCCCCCACCTTACGAAGCGATTTTATCCATAAAGGTCGAGCGTCTCTACGATGCGGTATGGATATTTCGGATGGGCTTTTTAGTGACCTTCACAAACTGTGTTCGCTCAATCGTCTGGGAATTCGATGGGATAAACGGTATAACAAAGCCTTAGGGTGCAGTGGTGAAGAGTATGAGATGCTTATTGCCTTTGATTCACGCTATACTAAAAAAATACAAAAGATTGCCCAACTCACCAAAACACCGATGACCATCATTGGAACCGCTTGTCGGGGAAAAATGGTTAATCGGTGCAAAACACATCATTTTTAGGAAGTACCTCATGGAACGTCAATACTCTCTCCCCCATAGCACCATCGAATTTCATTTTCGCCAATCCGCGCGCGATTTCGTTGTGGATGAAATCCCCCTTTACCCCTTTAGCGGTGAGGGGGAACATTTGGTGTTACATATTCGGAAAAAGAATCTCTCCACATGGCAGATGCTGGATATTTTTAGCAACCATTTGGGGATAAAAAGTCGTGACATCGGCTATGCAGGGCTAAAAGATAAAAACGCTCAGACCAAACAGTACATCTCTCTTCCTAAAAAATATGAGCCAATGTTGGAAAATTTTGACCATGAGGGGATAAAAATCCTTGAACGTCACTACCACAATAATAAAATTCGGATGGGTCACCTCAAAGGGAACCGTTTTTTCATCCGTCTCAAAAAAGTCAATCCCACCTCTGCGTATAAAATTCACGAAGCGCTCAAAGCGATTAAGAAAAATGGGATTCCCAATTATTTTGGATTTCAACGTTTTGGCACCGATGGGGAAAATTATCTCAAAGGCAAAGCGATCTTAGAGGGGACATTAAGAGAAAAAAATAAAAAATTGCACCAGTTTTACATTAACGCCTACCAAAGCTATCTTTTTAATGGATGGCTCTCGCGTCGGGTTCAAATCTCCAAACTTATCGAAAGTTTTACCCCTCATGAGTTACTCAATGAACTCTCATTGCCCCTAGCTGAGATTGAGCAGATGAAAAAACAAAAACACCCTTTTAAGCTCATTCATGGGGATGTCTTAATGCACTATCCCCACGGGAAAATTTTTCATTATGAAAGTGATGATGAGATTGCACGCTTCGATGCACACGATATTTCGATGACAGGGTTACTTAGCGGTAAACGTGCTACGCGTGCGATAGAGGAAGCTTTTGCTATTGAGCAAACGTTTGATACCATTACCAAAGACATTGATGGCGCACGACGATACGGTTGGATCTATCCCCAAGAGATTGAGGGGATTTACAAAGAGAATGAAGCGTGGTTTGAACTCCATTTCACCCTCCCCAAAGGGTCGTATGCCACCGTACTCATCGAAGAAATCGCCAAACGTCCAATACAATCAGATGAGGAGCAAGACTAAATCATGACACACCACGTTACTTCTACCCTTTCCCAAGCGTTTGGGAGATTCGCCTCCAAAGCGCATTCCCCATTTTTTCAAAAAATTATCAACCAAAGCTACGTGAAGCTCATGGGATTGGATATGGGTGATTTTAATCCCCCCGCATCCTACCTAACCCTCAATGCTCTCTTTACCCGTAAGCTCATGAAACCCAGAGTATTTTCCTCCGATCCCCAAGCGATGATCAGCCCCTGCGATGCGTTGATTACCGAAGTAGGGCGTATTCAGGAGGCACGCGCGCTTCAGATTAAAGGGATGAGCTACAACATTGATGCGTTGCTAGGGGATCACATTCTCCCCTCGATCAAAGCACACTTTAGCACCGGTCATTTTATCAATTTGTACCTCTCCCCGCGCGACTATCACCGTTATCATCTCCCCTTGAATACACAAATAGTCCGCGCTGTCCATATCCCTGGAAAATTGTATCCCGTCAATATCCCCACCCTCAAACGTAAAGTTGACCTTTTTATCGAAAATGAGCGGGTGGTCATCGAGTGTTTAGCCGACAATAACAAACGGTTCTTTATGATCTTAGTAGGGGCGTTGAACGTTGGAAAAATGGAAGTCTCCTTTGAACCTTCGATCCAAACCAATAGTGATGTACGAACACCGCAATGCTATACCTATTGCGATGTGAAACTCAAAAAAGGGGATGATTTTGGGTGCTTTCAGATGGGTTCGACCATCGTGATGCTCTTTGAAGAGGATATGATCACTATGGGCTTGGAAGTAGGGGAGAGTGTCCGTTTTGGTCAAACGATCGGGACGTTGCGCTAATCACACGGCACTTTGTCTTGCTTCCAAGCTTCAGCTTGGGAGTGTATATGTTAGTCTGCGTTCCTAACGAGGACGTTGGGAACAAGGAATATCTCAAATACATTGACCGTCAAAACAATGCAATTGGATGTTCAACAACTGCACCAAGAGATGGATGATTTGTTGGGTGGAATTTTTAAGTAATGGATACCAATATTCAGAACAAATTGTAATACATAAATATATAATGATGTTGCGTGAAAAAGTAAAGGTGATATATAGTGCTAAAATCTATAAATTTTGAATTTTTAAGAGAAAAATGGCCTCAATTGGCAGATTTTGGTGCATTTTCAGAGCAATATTTATATTCTGATCCACAAAGTTCAATTATAAAGCTTCGATGCTTTATAGAGTTTTTAGTACCAACTTTATATAGAGAGTTAAATCTTGAATATGATAAACAGTGGGATTTATTTTCAGCATTAAGAAATCAAAAATTTCAAGATATTATTGATGAACAAATAGTAAAAAAATTTCATGCAATAAGGATTAAAGCCAATAAGGCAATCCATCGTAATGAAATTTTACAGAGTGACATAGAATGGTTGCTAAAAGAAACTTATTCTATTGCTTGCTGGTTTTATTCCGTCAAAACAAATCCTGAAATAGAATATCAATATGATTTTATATTACCCATAGAAACTGACAAGAACAAAATTGATGTACTTGAACAAACAATCATGGAGCTTAATGATGTCATACAAGCTCAACAAGACAACAATCGGCAGATAATTGAACCCATTAATAATACAAATGAAAATATACAATGGTTTGAAACTGTAAATAAAGAAGTTGCAAATGCATTGAATTTAAATGATGAAGAGATAAACGAAAGAATAACATTAGAAGAAATTTATGCTGATTATCAATTAAATAGTGGGCAACAAGAGCTTATTAAAGAGCTAGATGATTTTTTAAAAAATGCAGACAGTCATGTATTTTTACTTAAAGGTTATGCAGGAACTGGAAAAACATTTATTACAAAAGGGTTTACAGAATATTTGACTTCAATCGGAAGAAAATTTATCTTAGCCGCTCCCACTGGTAAAGCTGCTAAAGTCATAAAAGAAAAAACTAAAAATGAAGCATTTACAATCCACAAATCTATTTATTCTTACAAAGATTTAAAAGAATATAAAGTTGAAAATATTGATGGTACTGAAACATTTAAGTTTTACTTTGATTTAAATGATAATACACATGATGGAAATACTGTATATATTATAGATGAAGCATCAATGGTTAGTGATATTGTTCAAGAGGGAGAATTTTTTAGGTTTGGCTCTGGCAGATTACTTTCTGATCTAATGAAATATATACATATTGACCACAATGATCATGACAAAAAGATCATTTTTATTGGAGACACGGCACAGCTACCACCGATTGGAATGAATTTTTCTCCAGCTTTGAATTTGGTTTATCTTGAAAAAGAATTTAATCTGAAATGTAACTCATACGAATTAACAGAAATTATGAGACAGAGCGTTGATAGTGGGATTGTTGAAAATTCACTTACTATAAGGGAATCGATTAGAAGAAATACTTTTAATCAACTTGATATTAATTTAAACTTTGAAGACACTCAACATGTAGAGCGTGAAGAGTTAATGGGTAAATATCTTGATTCTTGTGGATATAAAATTAATGGAGAATCCATAATTATTGCTCATTCAAATGCTGTTGTTGATGAATATAATTCACACGTTAGGAAGCATTTTTTCCCAAATCAAGAATATATTACAGCTGGTGACAAAGTGATGGCAGTAGCCAATAATGGCAACCAAGCAATTTTTATTTATAATGGCGATTTTGGACTCATCAGAAAAGTCGATGATAATATTATCAAAAGAGAAGTATTTGTCAGAGAAAAAATTAATGAAGAACTCACTATAACCACAAAAGTACCACTATGGTTTAGAAGAGTAGAAATTGGGTTTAAAAATATTGATGGTAAGTCTTACTTTTTTGAATGTTTGATATTTGAAAATATTTTATATAGGGGCTTGGTTTATAATGACACATATTTTCTAAATGAAATAAATAAGTATAAATTAAAAAGTCGTGACATCAATAGACTTGAAACGGTTGCTTTGTATGTCGATTTCGTAAATCGTGCAAGAGAGAAAGGCTTAAGCCCTAATACGGAAGAGTTTAAACAAGCGATCAAAAGCGATGACTACTTTAATTCGCTAAAAATAAAATTCGGTTATGCGCTTACTTGCCATAAAGCACAAGGTAGTGAATGGAATAATGTTTTTGTAAATTGTAAAACTCATCAAAATGTTTTAACAAAAGACTACTTTAGATGGTTTTATACTGCAATTACACGAACATCTAAAAAATTGTATTTGTTTGATGAGCCACACATAAAGCCTACAAGCGGGATGACACGTATAGGGAGTATTTTTGATGAAAATGTCAATGACACTATCAAGGAAAGTGATGTAGTATCAGATGATGTGAGCAACTTGTTTGGAATTAGCCCTACTAATAGTTTTTTAGTTACTCTACTGAAATCGGTGTCTGAGAACGTGAAAACAGAAAATATCACTATTGTAGACATACAGCATAACCAGTATCAGGAAGCTTATTTCTTTACAGACGGGCAAGAAAGATGTCGAATAAATATTTATTACAACGGTAAATATGAAATTTCGAATATTTCTCCTCAAAATCAAGATGAGTTGTCAAACAAAATTATTTCGTTACTGGTATCTTTAAATCATAAAAAGATCATTGTGAAACCTGTAAATACTGTGGCAGACACTATGAACTTCAATTTTTCAGAACCGTTTTTGGAAGAGTTCTACGAGAGTTTAAAGAAAATATTGGAGCCACAAGATATCAAGATTGTTGAAATTTCTTCTCATCCTTGGCTAGAAAAATATTTGTTTACTAAAAATAATGACATGGCTACATTTGATTTTTATTACAATGGAAAGAAACAGTTTACACGATTTGCTGAACAGCCGAATAAAAGCACATCTGTCGAATTTATACGAGAGTTAAATGAAATATTATCGAATGAGTTGAAATAATGATTACCAGTAAAGAAGTCTTTGAAAAACGCAAAGCTGGACAGACATATGAAGCGTACCAAATGGGTCAAGAATTGGTACGTAACAATCCAAATGATCCATGGAATATTAAAGCTCTTGCTTATTGCCTTGTCGATTTAATCAAAGATGCATCCAATCGAAATGATGATAATTCACTTAGAAGTTTTGTTTCTGAGTTAAATGGATTGGATATCGATCAGAATGATGAAATACTAGTGAGAAGTGTCAATCATGCAAAAGGTCTAGGTAATCCACAAACAAAAATCATTGCGGATGCCAAAGCATTGAGTAAACAGGGTCGACATCATGATGCGGTAAACGCATATAGAACTGCATTGAGAAGTTTTCCTAGCGATATCTCGGTTTATGAAGGGTTAGGGTGGGAACTGTATAGAGTTGGAAAAGATATATTTGGTACAGAAAAAATCGATGTATTTAAAGCAAAGCAACTTTTGAATGAGTATATTAAATTAAAAAATGAGCGTCCCTCTCGATTACATTCTCTTTTTCTACGATATGCGGATAAATTGATAGGAAGCGAAGGATTCAACCTCGTAGCATTTTTACGTTTTTGGGATCTGAATAATCTAACTCATGAGGATTATGAACCTTATCAAGCCGACAATGGCAAATCATACCCAAGTGTTGCAGAAAAAGTCATTCAGCATGCCGCAAAAGATGGACTATCACGACATATTGAAGATGATATGAAATATATTCTTCCGTATGTAGACAACGCGATAAGTACTTTTCCTGAAAATTTTTGGCTGACGTATTACAAAGCAAAATTGCTTTTAGGTGTTGGACAAAATCGTGAAGCGTATGAATTCTCTTTATCCGTAGCCAAAGCTAAACTCAATGAATATTGGGCCTGGGATTTGTTGGCTGAAACGTTAATAGGGACTGATACTGAAAAAGCGTTTGGATGCTATTCGAAAGCTTTAACATGCAGAAGCGACGAGAAATTTCTTGCTAATGTTCGGATGAAATTCGCTGATTTGCTGATTCAAAAATCTCTTTATCGTGAAGCGAAATATGAAATCGATCAAGCGATTAAAAGCAGAGAGCAGGAAGGATGGAAATTAACGGAAACCCAACTGCAGTATAAAAATGCTGAATGGTATCAAAACACTACAGCTACCAAGGACAATCGAGATTTTTATAAACAACATACTGCTATCGCTGAAGCCTTATTGTTTGATTCCCTTCCATGGTTAAATGCATCTTTAGGCAATACATTTACAACAACCAAAAATCCCGATAAACCAAAGCGAAAGATATTTCTATCTATGGCTAATCAATCAACTCCAACTGAAATTTCAGTATCTGAAAGAAGGTACCCGTTTAAAAGCATGAAACTAGGTTCCGGACTGAAAGTAAAAGGGGAATACGACGTAGAAAGACGTTTCCAAATTTATCTAATTGAACCACGCAGTGAAGCGCAACAATGGGATGTTTTTTCTGAATATATTGGGATTATTGACCATATCAATCATGATAAAAAACTGGCTCATTTTATCGTTGATAGAAAGATAGATGGGGTCATTCATTTTGAAAATTTTAGTATGAATTTTAATGTGGCCGATATTGTTGCTCTCAAGTTCGCTTCTCACACTCATGATCGTGGAACACAGTACACCGTATTGGCTTGTCAACCTACAAATAAAGAGATCAGTATTTTTACGGCGAAGCGATTTAAAAGCATGGTTAGGATTTCTAATGGGCTTGGTTTTACTATGGATGATATATTTATTGACAGGCCTTTTATTGATCACTGTAAGATAAATGATGGCGATTACGTTGAAGGATTAGCTGTATTGAACTTCAATAGGAAAAAAGGGATCTGGGGATGGAAAATGGTCAAAATTGCTGAACAGTCCCTGAAAAGAATTTAGTTCTTTTACAGTCTCTCCAGCTTGGGAATGTATATGTTAGTCTGCGTTCCCAACGAGGAAAAATATTCTTATAAAAGGAAAACTATGTCTTCTCTTAATAAACCTGATTATACACTGTTAAAAAATACGCGCTATGCATTAAATGGATTTAATGAAGTATTTAAAAACGAACCTTCTTTTCGCCTTCAAATACTTTTATTTATTGTTGGTATGATCATTGCATGGTATTTACCTATCTCTTTTAAACATCATGCTGTTTTGTCTATTTCCCTTTTTATTCCAGTAATCGCAGAAATGATCAACAGTGCTATTGAACGGACAGTTGATTTGGTGACCTTTGAATATAATGAGCTTGCAAAACGGGCAAAAGATGCAGGAGCAGCGTTAGTATTTCTCTCTTTGGCAATGTTAGCATTTATTTGGGCATTGACCCTTTTCGAGTCATTTTATTTGTAACATTTTCGTAAGAGACTTTACCCTATAATTTCCATTATATTTTTTATCAGGGATTTTTTATGGCAACTGTACTCATTATCGGCGCTGGCGGAGTAGGGCGCGTTGTAACGCATAAATGTGTTATGAACAATAGTGTATTTGATCGTATTGTTTTGGCAAGTCGTAGCATTTGGCGTTGTGAAGAGATCCAAAATGAACTTCCCTCAGGTGCTATTGAAATTGCAACGGTTGATGCGGATAATACCCAAGAAGTGATTGATTTGATTGATCAATTCAATCCAGACATCTTGATTAATGTCGCACTTCCGTATCAAGATTTAACGATTATGGATGCGTGTATCGCCACCAAAACACCCTATCTGGATACCGCTAACTACGAACATCCTGATGAAGCAAAATTTGAATATAAACTCCAATGGGAACGTGATGCGGCGTTTAAAGAAGCGGGGATCATGGGACTTTTAGGAAGTGGATTTGATCCAGGTGCGACGAACGTTTTTTGTGCGTATGCTCAAAAACACTATTTTGATGAGATTCATACCATTGACATCCTTGATTGTAATGCTGGGGATCACGGTTATCCGTTTGCTACCAATTTTAACCCTGAGATCAATCTTCGCGAAGTAAGTGCGAAAGGACGTTACTGGGAAGAGGGTGAGTGGATTGAAACGGCGCCGATGGAGATCATGCAAGTGTGGGATTATCCTGAAGTGGGACCAAAAGATAGCTATTTGCTCTACCACGAAGAAATGGAGTCTCTTGTAAAACACATCCATGGTCTGAAACGTATCCGCTTTTTTATGACGTTCGGTCAAAGCTACCTTACACACATGAAATGCCTCGAAAATGTTGGAATGCTCGGAATTGAACCGATTGAACATCAGGGGATGAAAATCGTTCCGATGGAATTTCTAAAAACCTTACTCCCTGATCCGGCGTCACTTGGTCCTCGTACTAAGGGTAAAACCAACATCGGTATCGTTGCTGAAGGTCTCAAAGATGGTAAAAAACGTAAGATTTATATTTACCAAGTTAAAGATCACGAAGCGTGCTACGCCGAAGTAAAATCCCAAGGTGTTTCGTATACAACAGGAGTTCCTGCTGTTATTGGTGCGAAATTGATGCTAGAGGGAAAATGGAGTGGAGAAGGGGTGTTTAATATGGAGCAACTTGATCCTGATTTCTTCATGGATGAGATGAACACCCAAGGTCTCCCTTGGAATGTTATGGAAATGGAGTGCTGATTTAGCATTCCATTTTTTGATATAATTTATATTATGTTAACCAAAATTACACTTAAAGCGTTTTTGTTTATTTTGCTCAAATAAATTTTTTTTAGACAGAAATTAAAGAGGGAATAGATTTTTTTTGTAGACTCTGAGATTTTAATGGATGGTGACTCCAAGGGGATTTGAACCCCTGTGGCCAGGATGAAAACCTGAAATCCTAACCGTTAGATGATGGAGCCGTTTTAGAAGAAGAAAGTACTTTGTCTTTCTTGGCTAGAATTTTAGCCAAGAAAAGCTGAAAAAAAACTAAAATTATTGATTATAAAAGAAACGCAATGCACGAATGATCACGGCATTTTTGGAGATGCTTTCCGCTTTCGCAGTATCATCCACCAATTCGTATACATCTAATGGCAATGAAATAGAAAATGTTTTGGTCTCTATTTTTTTACGCTTAGCAATAAGAGAGATAATAGTGTGAAGCATCTCTTGAATTTTAGTGCCATCAAGCGGTTTTTGGATAAAACCATTAACCCCCACTTCGATGGATTCTGAAATTTTTTGAATATCGTTTGTTGATGAAATAACGATAATAATCTGTGAAGGATTAATGGCACGCATTCGACGTGAAAGTTCGATGCCATCCATCTCCGATAAAAGAATTTCGAGAAATACAATATCAGAAATATTTTTTTCATACAGTTGTAACGCTTCCGTACTATTATGGGCGGATACGACAGTCGAAAAAAAATTTGTCATGGTAGAGGTCAAAAAATCATTCGTAACGACTTCACTCTCTATGACCATAGCCGTGAGCTTTTTGGTTTGTTCGGTGAGCTTGATGAGATCACTGTGGTACATGATAATGTCCCCCTCTTTTTTTATGGTGGATAATTTTAGTTTAAAAGCGTTACCAACAACTTTAAGAAAAGATACTAATGTGATATAATTGTGCCAATTTTACACTAGATGGGATGATTTAACAGATGAAAAAAGTTTTAACAGCACTCCTTTTGGTAGCTCTTTTTGTATCAGCTAATGATATGTATGAGGGGGATGTAACCGCGCAAGAGGCATTAGAGATGGAAAAAAAAGGGGATGCCCTCATTGTTGATGTCCGTACGACCCTTGAATTTCTCTACACGGGTCATGGAGAAGGATTTGTTAACATCCCTGCTTTCGATTGGACGTATGTCCCAAAATCGATCGAAGAACGGGTTAAAAGTGCTGAATTTGAACTCAAGACAGATACTACCAAAAGTCACAGTGATATGCAAAAGCTTTATGACCCCAAGGAGGTGGTTAATACCAATTTTGTTGCCGATGTGATGAAAGCGATGAAATTGCGTAAGGCAAATTCGGTGATTTTGGTGTGTCGTAGTGGTCCACGCTCCAAAGCAGCAGCAAATCTCCTTGCCAAAGAGGGGATCAAAGCTTATAACCTTGAAGATGGTTTTATGTTTGGATGGAAAGAGGCAAAAATGCCCTACGGAGGGTTTTAAGGTATCGCTTTACGAACCAATTTAACCCCCATTTCCAAATGGTGAGTATAAGGAAATTGGTCAAATGCGGCGATAGCTTGAACCTCGTGCGTTTGGGACAACTGCTCTAAGTCGCGTAATAAGGTCTCAGGGTTACACGAGATGTATAAAATATGATCAAAGCGTGCAGCAAACGTACAGGGTTCTTCCCCCAATCCGCTTCGGGGTGGATCCACAAAGAGGGTGGTTAATTGATAATTACGCACCTCTAACCCCTCAAGACGACGAAACGTACGGACACCATCCAGCGCTTGGGTAAACTCTTGGGCACTTAATCGAATGAACTGAATATTCTCTACGTTATTAAGATGGGTGTTTTGTTTCGCTGCCATAATGGAGGCTTTGGATATTTCGGTGGCTAAGACCCGATCAAAGTGATGGGAAAAAGGGATGGTAAAATTACCCGCACCGCAATACAGTTCCAATAAGTCCCCCCCTATTCCCTCTAACTGCTCCAGTGACCAGCTAACCATTTTTTCATTGACGCTGGGATTAGGTTGGGTAAAACTGTTTTCGATATGGACATAGCGATAGTTTCGTTCATGGATACGCAAAGTCTCAATAACATAATCGTGGGAGAGGACAATCTTTTGTTTACGACTGCGACCAATAATATGGATATGGAGGCTCTCTTCTATGTGCATGGCTTTGGTTTTCCATGTCTCATCCAAGGGTTTGTGGTAAATCATGCTCACCAAAACGCCCCCTTGGCTGTTGGTCAAAAAGTCAATTCCAAAGAGTTTATGTCCCAGTCCGTGATGTTTGATTTCTTCCAATAAGGGGGTCATGAGATCAGCAATGGCAGGATGAACGATGGAACACTGCGTAATTTTAACCACCCCTTGTTTATCCAAACGGTTCATGGCATAAAAAGATCCCGCTTCATCATGATAGATTTTAAATTCGGCTCGGGAGCGAAAATGGGATTCTGGGGAGACAAATACCGTGAGCTTTTCACTGTTGAGATAGGGGCTAAAGTGTTCTTCAATAGTCTGTTGTTTGGTCGCCAATTGCCCCGCATACCCTCTCTCATACAAACGGCAACTGCCACACAGTCCAAAATAGTCACATTCCATTACGACTCCTCAGTGATAAACGATCGCGCGATAATACCATACCCTAAGGGGTATTATCGGTTAATTTGGATAGAATCGTCCCCTTATTTATCCTCTAGGAGCGTGTTATGTCTACTGCTTTGTCCATCGTTATTTTGGCTGCCGGCAAAGGGAGCCGGATGAAATCACCCAAAGCAAAAGTGCTTCATGAAATTGGTGGACGTGAGATGCTTTATTACAGTATCAAAGCCGCTCGTGAGATGACGGATGATGTTATTGTGGTCGTTGCGCACCAAAAAGAAGAAGTCATTGCCGCTATGGAACGTTATTTTGAAGGGTTAACCTTCGTCGTTCAAGATACCGAAAATTTCCCCGGTACGGGGGGCGCAATGATGGGAGTACACCCTAAGTATGAGGACGTTTTGGTGCTCAATGGGGATATGCCTTTGGTTGAGCGTGCTTCGATCGAAAAATTTAGGGCAAATCCTGCGGATATTGTGATGTCGGTCATTGCCCTTAAAAATCCCAGCGGTTATGGTCGGGTGATCATTGAAAAGGATCACGTCATCCGAATTGTCGAAGAAAAAGATGCCACGTATGCGGAAAAACAGGTTCAAAGTGTCAATGCTGGGGTGTATGCGTTTAAGCATCACGTGTTGCAAACCTATCTTCCTGCATTGACCAATGACAATGCCCAAGGGGAGTATTACCTCACCGATGTGATTGCCTTGGCTCGTAACGATGATTTGACCATCACCCCACTTTTTGTCCATGAAACGGAATTCAAAGGGGTTAATTCCAAAGCCGATCTTGCCCATGCCGAAGAGATTTTGATGGATCGTCTTCGTCGCTTTTGGATGGATCAAGGGGTCATTATGCAGCTTCCCCAAACCATCTATCTTGAAGAAGGGGTGAAATTTGAGGGGGAATGTAGTATTGAAAATGGGGTGCGTTTGTGTGGTGATACCTTAATTTCCCATGCGCACATTAAAGCCCATAGCGTGATCGAAAGCAGTATTATCCGCGATTCTGACATTGGGCCACTTGCCCATATCCGCCCCAACAGTGTCATTGACCGTACCCATATTGGTAATTTTGTTGAGGTAAAAAAATCGACTTTAAGTGGCGTTAAAGCGGGACATTTGAGTTATTTAGGCGATGCGACCATCGATGAGGGGACGAACATTGGGGCAGGAACCATCACCTGTAACTACGATGGGATTAAAAAATACCACACCATCATCGGTAAAAATGTGTTCATCGGCAGTGATACCCAACTGGTTGCCCCTGTGACCATTGCCGATAATGTGATGATTGCCGCGGGGACTACGGTCACTTCAGGCAGTTATGAGAGTGATCTTTTGATTCTTAGTCGTACCCCCCTTAAAACGATTAAAGGATTCTTTAGTCGCTTTTTTGGCAAAGGAAAGTAATGACCCTCTCCCCTACTCTCTTGGCGGGCAAAAAAATTCTCCTTGGTATCACAGGATCGATTGCGGCGTATAAAGCATTGGAATTGGTACGGTTGTACACCAAAGCGGGAGCCGATGTCCATGTGGTTATGACCCCCTCGGCTAAAAAATTTATTGCCCCGTTGAGTTTTGAAGCATTGAGTAAAAACAAGGTACTAGACGATACCAATGAATCGTGGGCAGATGATTTTAATCACATCAAACTCTCCCAATCGTGCGATATTATGGTCATTGCCCCCTCTACGGCCAATACGATTGCTAAACTTGCCAATGGGATTGCCGATACGATATTGACCCAATGTGCTTTGGCATTTGGCGGGGTTAAACTTCTAGCCCCCTCTGCCAATACCACAATGATCCATAATCCGATGATCCAAGCCTCCCTCAAGATGCTCTCCATCGCCCATTACGAGATTGTCTCGACCCAAACCAAAGCATTGGCGTGTGAAACGGTGGGGGATGGTGCGATGGCTGAACCCATGGAAATCTTTTGGAATACCGCGAGAATTCTTCTCACGCACCCTTTTTGGGAAAATCGTCGGGTGATTGTGACAGGAGGGGGAACCATTGAACGACTTGATGATGTCCGTACGATCAGTAACCGTTCCAGCGGCAAGATGGCATCTTCACTGGCTACAGCGTTGTTTGTACGGGGTGCGGATGTGAATGTGATCGCGACCCGTTTTGAGCGTGATCTTCCCTTGGGGATTCACACCATTCGCGTTGAGGGATCCCACGAGATGGAAGAGTATCTCACCGATTCGATCCGTATTGCCAAAAAAGGGAAACTTTCTAAGCCCTCATTGATTCACGATCAACCCATCACCCTTATCCAGAAAAAGCCCTATTTGTTTATGGCAGCGGCGGTAAGTGACTATGTTCCCCTCTATCCCCAAGAGGGAAAACTCAAAAAAGAGTTAGTGGGGGAAAACTGGAATATTGCGATGAAACAAAATCGTGATCTCCTTAAAGAGTGCAACAAAGAGGGGATTACGACCATTGCCTTTAAAGCGGAGATGGATCCCAAAACCGCACACGAGAATGCCAAAAAATTGTTGGTGACCAAAAACGTGGATGCGGTATGTCTCAATCTTATCGATACCCAACACCCTTTTGGGGGAGAATCCAATGCGATTGATCTCATTACGATGGATTCAGTGCATCATTTGCCAAGCAATGATAAGCTTTCCCTCTCTTTTGAGCTTTTAGATAACGTAATGACTTTACAACCCAAGGGGTAACTGTGATGGAATGGCTTTTTGTTTTTATTTTGGGAGCCTCGATTGGCTCGTTTATGAATGTGTTAATTGTTCGGACACCACGGGATGAAAATGTCTCTTTCCCCGCTTCTCACTGCATGATGTGTCACACCCCCCTCAAAGCGTGGCACAATATCCCCATCGTTTCATGGTTGGTTTTACGGGGGAAGTGCCATTTTTGTCACTCCCCTATTTCGATCCAATACCCCATTGTCGAAGCATTGAGTGGGTTGATTTTTGTCTTTATTGCGATGAAATTGGGGATGAATCTCTCTGCATTGGGGATTGCCCTTTCGTTTACATTGTTGCTTTCCCTCTCCTTTATTGATTTTTATTACAAAATGGTTCCCGACAGTCTTAATCTGAGTGCATTGACCTTTGCGATTATCAGTGCCACCTCATGGGGACAATTGGGGTATAACTTCTCCAATGCTCTCCTTTTTGCCGGGGGATTTACGTTGTTACGTTTTTACCTTTCGTATCTGTTCAAAAAAGAGGTGATGGGGGAAGCCGATATTATGATCGCTGCGACCATGGGGGCAATTTTGGGGGTAAAATTAACTTTGGTGGCGATTTTTCTTTCGGCATTGTTGGCACTGCCTGCGTTATTGCTCACCCGATCCGAAGATGAGGATTCCTTGCAACTGCCCTTTATCCCTTTCTTGGTATTGGCAACATGGATTGTGTTGATGCTTGATGTCCAAGTCACCGCGTATTTGGCAGGATTATATGGGTAAATTACGTCATTATCTTTTTTTCCATATTAATCTTCTGTTTTTCTCACTCTTTATCCCCTTGTTTACCATCGCTTCGGTCATTTTTATGATCAAGCTGGCGACCTATACGGCGGTTATTACCTTAACCCTTGGAGAGATGGGGAAACTCTATTTGTTCGTTTTGCCGGAGTTGTTGTTTTATACCCTCCCCATCGCATTTGTGATCGCGGGGGCATTGGCACTCTATCGTCTCTCTAATGACAATGAGATGGTGGTGGTTTTTTCATTAGGGGTCTCTCCTATGTTTTTGGTACGGGTCTTGGCACTTCCTGCACTGTTGTTGAGCATTGTATTATGGGTCGATTTTGTCGTGGTCACGCCGTACATTAAAAATGTTTCCAAAAACTTTTTAGCGCACAAACAAGCTCAAGCCAAGTTTAACCTCTCTGCGTCGGAATTTGGTCACCATTTTGGGGATTGGATGCTTTTTATCAACAAAACCGACAGTGTAAATCGATCGTATGGGGATATTGTATTGTTTAATAAAGACCTTAAAGAAGAGGTTTTGCTGGTGGCACACAGTGCCAATTTGCTCAATGCCAAAGGGCATTTACAACTGCAATTAAACCAAGGAGAAGGATACAGTTATACCGATGCGGTTTTTAAACGGATGATGTATGATCATCTGACCATTAACAATGTGGTCAAAGAGGATCGGATATTTTTTACCAATACCCTTGAATATTGGACGACGTCTCCCACCGAGCAGGAGTATCGAACCCATCTTTTTACCACCAATACGTTGTTAAGTCTCCTCCCCCTCCTCTCGTTGTTTTTGATTGTTGGGTTAGGAGTTGTCCATGCACGGCACCAAAAACGGTGGATCTATTTATGGCTTTTTCTCTCCATCATCTTTTTTTATTCGGGATCCATTATTATCCAAAAATGGTTCGGTCTCCATACGATTTGGGTGATGGCGTTGATATGGTTAGTGGGAACCTATTTTGGGATTTATAAAAAATTGGTGGGGCATCGCTTTTGAGTCGTGTCAAAATCACATTAAGTTACAATGGCTCTGCGTTTATGGGGTCACAACAGCAACCCAACACCCATAATACGGTCATTGGGACACTTCTCATCGCCCTGAAGCGACTTCAAATTGAGTCCATTCCCAAAGGTTCAGGACGCACCGATCGCGGGGTTCATGCCACCCATCAGGTGATGCATCTTGATATACCCCCCTATTGGGATGATCTACGACGGTTATGTGATATGCTCAATCTCCTCCTTCCCCCCTCTTTGCGAATTTTACGCATTGTGTGGGTTAATAATGATTTTCATGCCCGCTACAGTGCCAAACGACGCGTCTATCGCTATGTGATTAAAGAGGGGAAAAGTAACCCTTTTGAAGATGAATTTATCACCTTTATCCCCCAACTCAATCGTGAGGTGATCGCTGATGCCATTGGGTGTTTTGTGGGAACCCACGATTTTGAGCTGTTTAAAAAAAGCGGTAATGATTTGGGGCATTTTACCCGCATTATCCATCGCGCTTACGTGTACGATCACAAGGGGTATTTTGTCCTTGTGTTTGAGGGGAATGGTTTTTTGCGGGCGCAAATTCGCCTTATGGTAGGATTTTTGCTCCGCATTTCTGCGGGTAAAGCGACCAAAGAACAGCTCATCGAACAGCTTAAGGGGGCGAAACGGCACACCACCGCCATTGCTCCCCATAATGGTCTCTACCTGACGCGGATAAAGTATTAGTCAATAACGCTCAACTTAGTTGATACTTCTTGCATTATTAAAACTATTTTGTTACAATCACACCGCAAAAATCATTTACAAGGAATGTCGCACATGGCAAAACATCAATTTCAAACCGAAGTCTCACAAATCTTACACCTTATGATCCACTCACTCTACTCGAATAAAGAGATTTTCGTCCGTGAATTGGTCTCCAATAGCTCCGATGCACTTGATAAGCTTAATATGTTGGTCTTGACCGATGAAGCGTATAAAAGTGTCAATTTTTCCCCTCGTATCGACATCGTGATTGACAAAGAAGCCAAAACCCTCACCATCGCCGATAGCGGTATTGGGATGAATGAGAACGATTTGGTCGAAAACCTCGGAACCATCGCCAAATCAGGGACGAAAGCGTTCTTGGAAAAACTTTCAGGCGATCAGAAAAAAGACTCTAATTTGATTGGTCAGTTCGGGGTTGGTTTCTATGCAGCCTTTATGGTCGCGGACAAAGTTGAAGTGATCAGTCGCAAAGCCGGCGAAGAGCAAGCCTACAAATGGTCATCGATGGCGGGATCAGAATACGATCTTGAACCATCAGAACGTGACAGTCATGGTACCAGCATCATTATGCACCTCAAAGACGATGAGGGAGAGTTTTTAGAGACCCACCGCATCGAAAGCATTATCAAAAAATATTCCAACCACATCCCCTTCCCTATTTTTATGGACAAAGAGGAGTGGGTAGCACCTGCTGAGGGTGAAGAAAAAGGGCATAACGAAACGGTTAATGCACAAATCAACAAAGCCAACGCATTGTGGACAATTGCTAAATCGGATATTTCGGACGAAGAGTACAAAGATTTTTACTCCAGCATCGCCCACGATTCCAGCGAGCCATTACTCTGGATGCACAACCGCGCAGAGGGGACATTAGAGTACACCACCCTCTTCTACGTGCCGTCTAAAGCACCGATGGATTTGTACCGCGTCGATTACCAAAGCGGTATCAAACTCTACATCAACCGTGTCTTTATTACCGACGATGAAAAAGAGTTGATGCCGACCTACCTCCGTTTCTTGCGAGGAGTGATCGACTCTGCCGATCTTCCCTTGAACGTCAGCCGTGAAATCCTCCAAAGCAACCGCGTTATGAGCAAAATTAAAAACGCATCGGTGAAAAAAGTGTTGGGTGAATTGGCAAAAACGGCGCAAAATAATCCCCAAACGTACGATGCGTTCTACAAAGAGTTCGGTAATGTCCTCAAAGAGGGGCTTTACAGCGATACAGGAAGCCGTGAAAAAATTCTTGAGCTTCTTAAACTCAATACCCTAAACTCCGATACGCCGGTCATGTTTAGCCAATTCGTTGAGGGTGTGGATGCTGAAAAAAAAGAGATCTATTACATCACGGCCAAAATGTCCCTTTCGATGCTCAAAAATTCCCCAAGCTTAGAGCGTTTTAAAGCCAAAGGGATTGATGTTCTCGTTCTCAACGAAGAGATCGATACCATCGTTTTCCCAATGGTCACCGAGTACAACGATTATAAATTTATCAATGTTGTCGATGCCAAACTCGAAGAGTCCGAAGAGGAGAAAAAAGAACACGAAGAAAAAGCCAAAGGGATGGAGTCGTTTGTCGGACAAATCCAAAACGTTTTGGGTGAGAGTATCTCTAAAGTCGAAACGACCTTTGATCTTACCGATTCTGCGGTGTGTCTCAAAGTAGACAAAGAAGATTCAGGCTACATGATGGCGCAGATGATGAAACAGTTCGGAAGTATGGGCGGGATGGAAGCACCTGCTATCAAATACATCTTGCAAATCAACCCTAACCATGAGTTGATCCAAAAGCTCAGTGATAGCGCGGATATGAATCTTATTGATGACGCAGCGCACGTGTTGCTTGATCAAGCACGCTTGTACGAAGGTGAAACCCTTGAAGATACCGCAGGATTTATCACACGCCTAAACCGTATTATGGCAAAAGCACTCTAAGTCATTCCGTACTTGATACGGAATCTATCTCCCCTCACCCTGAGTTTGACTCAGGGTCTAAGATCTTCTCGTTCCCACTCTCCTGAGTGGGAATGCAGACTAATGGTATACACTCTCAAACTGGAGCTTAAATCGTAGGATTAGATATTCAATCTTCACTTTTAGCTGGATTCCCGCCTTCGCGGGAATGACGAAAACTAAAATTCAATCTCTCTTGACACCCCCCCCTCCTATTTATATATAAACTGGTTCCCTATCTCCTGATAGGGAACTAAGGCGGTGTAATAGTGATAAGGGTTCCCCATCGGGAGATAGGGAACCAGTAAAAACGGTTAGAAGGGTCAGAGATTTTGAGTTTTGACAACGATATAAAAAAGTGCCATGGCGAATTCGCATCATTAACGAATACCCATTGCCAACATTCTAGGGATCGTTAGAAATTTTGTGTCAATCCAGTAGAATATCAACTACTCAAGGACAG
>DYMK01000092.1 GCA_020721585.1 Sulfuricurvum sp. | reverse complement strand
CGCACACTGCCGAGCGCTTTTCCAGAGCAGAAAACGGGGTCTGTCCCCTATTTCCGCTACTTCAGCGCATTCAAACAGAAAATGGAAACAGAGGTCTGATCCAAATTAATCTTAGCGCAAGCCATCCATGGCTTGTCAGAGTTTCAACCAATAGATATGAGTAATTTTTATGAAAAAAGCCTTGTTATCTTTGTTAACCGTTGCTGTTGTTGCATTGACAGGTTGTGCAACATCAACTATTCAGCATGTAGAGAGGCCGGATGTTACAAAGCCGATTAGTAAAACAGAAAGCTTAGTACAATTAAAAAGAGAAGATCGTTTTTTTGGAAGTGCTTTATCTCTAAATGTTTTTGCCAACGATACTCTAATTGGTGAACTAGCCAATGGAGGTGAGTTGGTGTGGAGGGCAAAGCCTGATTTTATCGAGTGTGTTTCAGCTGACGCTAGATCAAGCTTAGTAACAACCATGTTACATGGAATAAAGCTTGACTCTACACCGCTTCCATATAAATGTTTCATGACAAAGCCGCAAGAAATATTGAAATTAAAGTATGATTTATTATATCCTAATATAAGGGCTGTCCAACCCATTGCTTTCTTGCCCATATTCAAGGATGTTGATAGGTCGAAAAATGTCACACCAATTTCAATCAAAACTATAACCAGTTCTCTAGCAACGGAGACTTCTGCTGATTTAAAGAATATGCTTGAAGCCGCCATGAAAAAGCTATTTGGTGATAGACTGATAGAGTCTTCAAGGAAAACTATTGATCTAGAAATTCTTGATTACAAGACTGGTAGTGCGGCATTGAGATGGCTTGGTTCGTCGCATGAGGGATCTACCCTTTTAAAGGTTAAGGCGACAATCATGGAGGGCAGTGTTGTTACAGATGTATTTATTACTAGACCAGTTGTCTCATTTGGTGGTTTTTATACGGTAGGTGCAGATAGCTATATTTTTGAAGAAGTTGCTGAGGATATATATTTGCACATGTTTGAACCATCAAGAGAAGATGGAAAATAATCTGCATACAGGTTGATTTGGTGCAAGCATAAAATGGGTATGTCCCCAATTATTCCGTAATAACAATAGGGGCCAGACCCAATGCTGTTCACTTAACAATTCGTGGCGTCCAATCCTGACGAACGTTGCGAACTTCATGCCCCTTGTATGGCGGATAGGGTTTGGTTCGTCGCTTGACCACACGAGGATTTGATCGTCCTTTGAAGCTGGTCAGCTTGCCCCTGGCGGCGGCTTCAACCAACGGCCGGCTACGGATGGGAATATAATCGCACGGGATGGGAC
>DYMK01000091.1 GCA_020721585.1 Sulfuricurvum sp. | reverse complement strand
CGTTTGACGAACAAAGATTTATGAATGGGTAAGTTGACACAATGAGCATAAAAAAACGCCCTTCATTGGGCGTTTTTCGTGGTGTTCAACAAACGACCGTTTGTTGGACACAAAGATCATTGTTTCACCGATTGACAAGGCGTTTGAGTGAGTGATAAATTCAAACCTGATGAGATGCAATGCGCTTCAGGCATCCCAAAAATCCAAGCGCGTCAATCAAGGGCCTAGAAACCCTAAAGTCCTTTTAGGACTTCAACGTGCTAACTAGCTTAGCCAGACTATCGAGACCCCCAACCAGGGATCTCTGAAAAACCGATCTAGGTTTCCCCCTCAATCTTGCATCCTAGCAAGACAACCCAGCGTTTCGTCTTCGGTACACGATCAAACTTTTAGCGCGTCGAACCGTTTCGTTCAATTTCGACGCGTACTCGAAAAAAACCCATACGTCGAATCCGAATCGCCATCCGCAGCATTTCGCTGCCAGCGCCCATAGCTAAGCGCACCACCACGGCGGCCACCAGCCGATCACCACTCCATGAAAGTCGCCTAATGCGCATCTTTCAGGGCGGGTTCCATCTGCCGAAAATTTGGCTACACGCCAAGCAATGGGCACGACCGGCGCGTCACTTCGATACCCGAAGGGTACGAAGTGACGCGCCCGCAGGGCGCGCGATTTTTCGCGCCAGCCCGCGCCACAGCGTTGTTTACAGACTCTGCGCGCCAGAGTTAAGAAATGACGCAGACCCCAAAGTCCAATTTGGACAACATCAAAAGTGACTGGCAACAGCCTGGGAGAACAATGTTCTCCCAGGCATTTTTTGGAGTGAACCAAGCAAAAAAATCGGGCCAAAAAAGTTACAAAAAAATTAACCCCGTCTGGGGTTTTTTAACCAACGGATGACCAGGAGGTGTCATCAAAAAAAAGCAGTGTGAGGTCTAGGTCGCCTTGGCGACCTAGAGGGCATTTTCCATCTTTGGATGGCGCACCTGATTCATCAGGTCAGCGAGCCCCATTAGTTCAACAAATTCACACCCCGTCCGCTGCTTTTTTGCCCATTAGCCACCCCATGGAGGGGGTGGAACCAATGGGTGCAGCCGCACGGGGTGGATAAAAAATTGAATTGAAAAGGTGTAAAAATGTCAAAACTTGCCGCGAATTTATCGAAACTTGCATACATTGGGACAAGCGGGGGGAGCCATGACACTAGGCGCGAGCGCGCTTTCCAAGTGACCCGATTTTCCATGTTCTTGATTTCTCAAAACATCCAGATCAGAACCGTCGATCAGATAAAAACCCAACACATTGAAAATTATGTTAAAAATCAATTAGATAACGGAAAAT
>DYMK01000020.1 GCA_020721585.1 Sulfuricurvum sp. | reverse complement strand
TTGGATGGTAGAATATTGGCAATGGGTATTCGTTAATGATGCGAATTCGCCTTTGATCAATAAATATTTGTAATAATAATAATAAAAATAGAAATGAATCAAGGTCAAAGGAAAAAGCTATGGCGAATTCGCCCGGGAATGACGAAACCCATAGCGCATCTACTGCACCCTCTCCCACTCACACCCCTGAATCTTGGCATAACACAGATAACCGCGTACCTCTTTTTGGGTAAAGTGGTGGATCATTGCCATGTAGTTTTGCACTTGTTGGGTGTGTTCGGGGGATTTTTCCTCGCCGCTTTTGTAGTCGATGATAACCCAATACCCCTCATCATGGTCGATAAGCAGATCAATGACCCATTTTTGATCCCGATACAAAAAGGCTTGTTCTTTTACGCACGACCCTTGGGTGAGGTGGATAAAGGTCGCATCGTGGAGAATCGCGAAAAGGGTGCGTTCTAAGCGCGTCATTTTCTCCTCTCCCAGACTCAGACCGTACCGTTTTTTGACCGCAAGGAGGGCAGGATGGAGGGCAATGGGATCGAAGCGTTCCATCATCTCCATCCCATAGTGGAGTGCCAATCCATACGTAATTGCCTCATAATCGACCCCATCGGGGGTGATCTCTTGGACGTTTTGACGCTGTTTGCCGTACGAACGGGGCAGCAAGGTCAAGGGTTGAAGGGGGAGGATAGGGGCGGAGGGGGTATCCTCAAATGAGCGTTTGCCCCACGCTCCCACCGAGAGACCAAGGGGTTCAAACCACGACCCTTTGGGTTTGGCAATGAGGGTTAAGGACTCCACCGCGCGGGTTAGGGCGACGTAGAGGGCATTGAGCTGATCGTTGTCTTGCAAGGCTTCTTCTTTGGCAAGGGCTAGGGCATAGCGATCATCGAGGGCTTCACGCCCTTTGGTACGGATAAAAATTCGCTCTAGGGCGATCCCCTCATACTCATAGACCATAAAATCGTTACGACTTTTCATTTGTCCCAAGCGATCCAAAACAAGGACATGGTCAAACTCTAACCCCTTGGATTTATGGATGGTCATGAGGGAAATCCCTTTTTGTTCCTCTTTGGGGGCGGGGGTCTCAAGGCGATCAATCTCGAAAATCAACGCTTCAATGTCTTTGTACCGTTCTAACTCCTCCAAAAACAGCAACGCACTGCTATCTCCGATGGCGTGGTGTTGGATAAACGCCACACAGGTGGAGGAAAGATCATGGGTAGAGGTGCGTTCAATGGCTTTTGCTTCAATGCCCAACAACGCCGCACAGTTATGGCGATAGAGGGGGACATTAAAATAGCAATAGCGGAGATATTCAATCACAATGCGGACACTTCGCTGATGGATAAGGGCGGAGGTGGCTTCACTCACCACCTTGTGTCCTTGCTCTTCTAAGACCATTTGGGCTTGGGTGGCATCGGCATTGGTGACGCACAAAATGGCGATACGTTCTGGGATCACCCCCACATCCAGCAACCCTTTGACCGTATCACGAAGCACCACCAATGGTTCTTCGTGGTTCACGACTTGCACGTATCCCCCTTTTTTGTGTTCGGGAGACGCTTGGGGGGTGTAATGGGGCATAATGGGGGTAAACACGGTATTGACAAAATCGACCACTTGGGAACGGGAACGGTAGTTGATCTTCAGTGGATGGATTTCGACGTTAAAATGGTGTGCGACCGTATGAAACAAAGCACTCACCCCGCCACGGAAACGGTAGATTGATTGTTTCACATCCCCCACAAAAAAGAAGCTTCCCCCCCCCTGAATCCCCACGCCTGAGACAATCTCTTCGATGAGGGGGCGTAAAATATCAAACTGCACCATGCTGGTATCTTGAAACTCATCAAGCAAGAGGTGTTTCATCGTCGCATCGAGCCTAAAATACAAAAACGCACTCTCCACATTGCCCCGCAACAGTTCATGGACGCTGAGGGTAATATCATCGAAAGTGAGTTCATTGTTTTGGAGGATAAGGGCTTTACGACTGTGAATATAAAGGGTCAAAATACGATCCAATGCCGCTAAAATTTTGGTTTCCCGATAGCGCATTTGGTCGGCGATGGCACCTTGCAACGACTGCAGCATCGTATCCATCACCGGATCATAATTTTTTCTAAAATCCCAATAATTCAAACTGGGTTTGGTGATCCACGCTTTGGTCAAAAGCTCCTCATACGAACCAAAAAGCATCGTTTTTTTGGCACGGTCACTGAGGGGTTTACTCAGCACCAAAGCAGCTAAACTCTGTGCGGATGCCATAATGGAGGCGGTTTGATCGGTGAGGATATGGGTATCAGGGGGGAGCAGCGAGGGGAACTCTTTGTGCTTGGCGTACAACAACGCAAGGAGTCCAAAAATATCTTCCAGCCGTTTGGAACTCAACGTCGCTAAATGCACCAACGTATCCATCTCCCCGCTCACCTCGACATGGGCTAAAAAACGTTTGAGAAATTTCACCTCATGGTGGGCATTGGCGACGCTAAAGGTGGGCATGATCCCCCGATTGAGGGCAAATTTGCGCAAAATTCCCCCAAAAAAGGTGTCAATGGTCGAAATTTTCATCTCACTGCGCAACAGTGTCTCTAAGACCTGATCGCGTTGGGCAAGCAGTTGGGCTTCACTTCGTTGGGTCACGCGGGCAATTTCGGCTAATTCTCCCCGTGTGTGGAGCGTCGTGAGGGTCTCGATGACGCGTTCACGCATCTCATTGGCAGCTTTATTGGTAAAGGTCAACGCACTGATGGATTCTACTTTTTCCCCCATAAACACCAAACTCAAATAGCGTACGACCAGATTAAAGGTTTTTCCCGACCCAGCGGAGGCTTCAAAGGCTAAAAAAGGGATAAATGACATGAGCTATTACCCCTCCCGCTGGCATAAGAGGGTATAGGGGCAATACCGGCACGTCGTGAGAGTGTCGCATTGTGACCATCGGTATGTTTTTTGGGTGGCTAACGTGCGTAAAATATCCCGTAATTTGTCGATTTTTTCCTCCAGAAACTGTTCATAATGGATTTTACCCGTTTTGAGATCGTAATAGCCACATCGGCTCACGGTTCCCAAATGGTGGGCAAGGAGGGCATAGATTGCCAACTGATAATCGACCTCTTTGTCACTGGGTTCTTTGGAAGTATCGGCAAAATTTCCCGTTTTGTAATCCAGCACCTCTAACCCCTCCAGCGTCGCATCGATCCGATCCATCCGTCCTACCAATGTAATCCCCTCAACGACGCACTCCCCTTTTTTTTCATGAAACAACACTCTGACCGTATCGTTGAACCGCTCAATCTCGTTGTGATAAAAAGGGTTTAGCCGTTGGCTCCACAACGCATCGAGATACCGTTCCATCCCATCGTCATGGTTTTGGGACTCCAATGCCTTTACAAAGGCATTTTTGAGAGACCCTACATCGGTATAGTGGTCGTGGTCTTGGTAGATTTTTTCCATCACCGCATGAATTTTCGTCCCAATATCGGCTTCACGGCTCAAATCTTGGGCAATGCGATGTTCGGGAATTTTTTGGAGGTAGCGGTAATAAAATTGCCGTTTACAGCTCAAAAACGCTTTTAAGCCACTTGCAGAGAGGGGATGGGCGCAAAAATCGTACTCCCCCTCAATCACCTCCGCTTCACGGGGATGAAATGCCACCGGAGGAAAAAGCAATGCCCCATAATCGTGGGTCGTGGGACGCGCTTCAATGCCCAATTGCACCAAAAACCGTGAGGGGAGGGTCTGGGTGGTGTGAACGCACCCAATCGCGACCGCTTTGGCACGGGCAAAGAGCATCCAATAGTAGTGTTTTTGGAGCGATTCCCGCTCAGCGGTGGTGGGCAAATCTGCCATCTTACGGGTTTGGGTGTTTAAAAAGAGATCTTTTTGACTCTTGTGGGGGGCGTACCCTTCGTTGAAATCGACCACAATCACCCCATCAAAGGTGACACCACGGGTCTCTAAGACCCCCATGACCGTGATTTTCCCCCCTTGGACATCATCGATGGTACGGCTTTTTACGCGGGAGAGGTAGATACGCAACGCCGATTTAAATTCGTACGCTTCAAGGGCGGGGACAAGGGGGGCAAATTTATCACACTCTTCTTGGAGAATCGTTTTGACCTCGTCACGGCGTGCTGATTCTATCATCATGGCACACACCGCTTTAAGGTCATCATACCCAAAGGGGCGATAATAGTGGTCGATGAGCCACTGCGTCCATGCGTGGGGAACCTTGGCAAGACGTTGGGTATTTTCGACACTGTGTTCATTGAGGTACAGCTCAATGGCTTCAATGTGGCGTATCACCTCCTCGTTTTCCAACGAAAGACCCATGGCAAAATTGAAATTCGCTTCCGGATCAAACAGCTGACAATAGGGGACAAACGACTCATCGGGGAGGACAACCACAATTTTTTCGGGGGCAATCCCTTGGTCAACCATTTGGGCAATGTGTCCTTTGATAAACCCCATTTGCACCATTCGACTCCCAAACACCTCGCACGTCACATGGGTCACTTGGGGCAAGGGGGAGGCAGAGAGGATGGTCTTGGTCTGGAGATTAAGGGTGTAGGTGTACCCTTCTTCAATCGCAAACCCCTCCTCGCGCCAACGGTGAGACATTTTGTCATTAAACGCCGTGGCATGGTAATGGCACAGGACAGGGGTGATGGTCGCACACGCGCGCAACACCGACAACTCATAACGGCTCAAATACCCCTCAACGTAGATCGTGATAGTTTCAAAACGGCGTACGTACCCCTCATGCAAGGTGATGGTCGATTTGGAAAAGATGGGATCATTCCACCCTCTAGCACGGGTTAGCGTCCCATAACTGTGCCACAGCTGTTTTAAAATAGCGATATGTTCTTCATACTCACCGTATAAATCCGCCCCCTCCAACGCCTCAATAGCAACCATCTCGGTGGAGAGTTCCTCAAAAAAACGGAAGATATAGGTGGAGTTTTGGATAAATGTAAAGAAGTTGCGCTCAATCGACAACCCCTCAAAGGCACTAAAATTGGACGCTTCATGCAAGGCTAACAGACGCAAATCATCATCAGGGGTGATGAGATGGTCACTGAGGATAACCCGATCGATAAAGTCCCCCATCCCCATAAGGGTGGGCAAAAATCCCTCCCGTATTTGGGTCACGTGATCCCGAATAGCACGGGAAGAGGGGAAAACGTGAAGCGTTTGTTTCATCGTTAATTTCCGAAGCTAATACTGTTGCCAGTGCCTGAAACGGCTGCCGCATTTGCCCCATTATCCGCACTCACACTTTGCGGTACAGGTGCAGAAGCATTGACTTCAGGGGCAACCGCTTGCGCAGAGGCATTGAGTTCCACCGGAGCGGAGGGGGTAGCTGTCGTCACGAACTCTTTGTATCCCATCCATACGGTTGCGACCACCGCCACAATCCCTGAACCGATAAATTTCAACGCTTTTTGATTATTTTCGTCATTGACCCATGCTATTAATCCCATAATCATCACCCTTTTTTGGGGTGATTATAGCAAAATATGGGGGAAACTTACCCCCTGAACCTTACCGAAAATTATCGAAGACCAAAGGCGCTTCCCACTCCATCCCTTTGATGTGCGCCATAATTTTTTGAAGTTCATCGATTTGTTTGGATTTGAGCCGAATGTGTTCTCCCTCGATGGCAACACTGGCTTTGGTTTTGAGATTTTTGATCTCAGCGACGATTTTTTTCGCCTCTTTTGCGTCAATGGTATCGACGATTTTGTAGGTTGTTTTGCGCGTTCCCCCACTGGAGTCTTCGGTTTTTAGCTCTTCAAGGGCTTTGGACGAAAGTCCCCGTTTGATCAATTTGCCGATCACCACGTCTTTGAGGGCATCAAGTTTGTTGTCACTGGATGCCATGAGAATGAGCTGTTTTTCTTTTTCGCGGTAGTTGATTTCGTAGGTAATCCCCTTAAAGTCGTATCGTCCAGCGGCCTCTTTTTCGGCTTGAGCGATTGCATCTTTAAATGCTTGGAGATCGATTTTTGCGGAGATGTCTAAAGAGTGTTCGGATGCCATAAAAATTCCTCATGTTGGTCTGTCTTCTTAGCATAACACAATTGCCAAAAAAAAAGCAAGGTTACAGTAAAGAAGATCACATAAAGATTTTTATTCATACGATGAACCATCACCCCTTTTTTTGACGAATTTCTTCCTGTAAAACTTCCATCAATTCTTGATGTGTTAAACGGCTGAAAAGATAGGATTTAGCATTAAAAAGCGTTTCAAACATAATTTTCCAAAGTGTTGAAAAGTTTTCATCCGTCCGCTTTTTACAAAGTTGCTTTTGCAATTGACACTCTAAATTAGCCAGTACTTTTGCTTGATCAACATACGCTTTTAATAATGTGTAGTCAAGACCAATTTCAATATAGTCTTCTACCAAACGAATGATAGAAACTTCTTTATCGGTAAAATCATTTTGTCCCGTTGGAACCAAAATACCATCTTTTAAAAGTTGTTCAAACAAGGTAGGATCAATATCAAAATAATCAATAAACTCTTTTTTGGTGTAATGTTTAGCGGTTGCAGAAATTCCACTTAATGTTTCCATAAGAGGTGCAAGCATCGAAAATGAGCTAGCCATTGATTGATTTTTATTTTGCAAAATCCCCTTGATCTGTTCGATGGAACTCCCCATCTCTTGTTGCATATATTTTATATATTTTATAAGTTCAATATGTTCTTCATTGTAACGATGAACATTAGACTTTAACTTTTCTGCTTCGGGAAGAAGTCCTTCTTTGATATAGTATAAAATAGTGGATTTTGGAATATGGGTAAGTGCCACTAGTTCTGATATTTTATAATTCACATATCTCCTTACTGAATACCGATATAAGAATTATACATCGCCTATAATAACCAATGCTTGAATGCTTCAAATCTACTTAATAAAGATATAAGAATTATGCTCTATAATTCAAAAACAGAAAGTGTAGCTTTACGCTATTCGTTAATACTCATAAAAGGAGTTTAGATGGGCAGTGAACAAAAATATTTTTCGGACAACCATGATTTTAGTATGGTCATGAAACCGGATAAATGGGTACTTTTTTTCCGTACGTGTAAGATATGGCAATTCATTCGTTTTATTATATTGAATGTAAAAATGCTAATTGTTGTCAAAAAAAGTCATTAAAAGGGTCTACATGATACAGCCATTGCTTACCTATCCGGATTCACGCATTCGATTAATTTCTGCAGATGTCCGCACATTTAATGATGAAGTACATCAATGGATTACGGATATGATTGATACCATGAAAGCGCATGAATTAGATGCACTTAGTGCTATTTTCATTGGTCTTCAATACAATATTATTGTTTTAAAAATTGCTGACGAATATTTTTCGTATATAAACTCACGTATTATAAAAGGTTCAGAAAATTCAATAAAAACAGAAAAAAGTATTTATTATGATGGACTTACTGCCGCAGTTGATCGCTTTGAAGAGATAACAATCATTTATGAAGATGTTAATGGAAATCCATCGTATACCACATTACAAGGAGACATTGCTCGTATTTTTCAACAACAACTTGATTATTGTTTTGGAAGTACTTTTGTTGATCGTGTTGACCAAGAGACAAGAGAACGGATCAATGATTACCTCACCTATGGGCTTGTCGCCAATGCAGGATCATGCCCAGTTGTATTTGTCCGTGATTATTTTAAACGAGCTGCACGATATGTGATGGGGCTTGTCGCATTGAGTTTTGTTATCCCTATTTTCGGTTCCGTTTCTTTGCATAGACTAACATATACCATTGATACGTATCTGCTCATCTCAGTTCCACTGTTGATGCTTGCTTATTTCTTTTATGCAATTTATGAATCTCGACAATATAAACAGTGTACAAGCTGTCAAATAGGTAATATCATTGGCACAACAGCCATTTTGTCCTTTCAATTATTACTTGTCACCCTTGAAGTCGTTTTTTTAATTGCACCTTAACCCATAGAATACCCTATTTTTATACTACCACAAAGGGTCGCTAAAAAAGCAAGCTCAAAAATGTCGTAACACTCGAGTCAAGAGGTCAAACGCACTCTCAACCAGTGCTTCCTCCAACGATTGGGGGGTGGGTGGAGTCGAAGATGGCGTGGGAATTTTTTCCCTTTTGGCGGATGGGGTTTCTTCCATCGCCAGCCCTTGTTGGACAAGTGCTTCTCCCCCTAAGGCTCTCCACTCTTGGATTTGCTTAAGTTCCCCCGCATCCAACCAAATCCCATGCTCAACACAGACATCCATAATCACCCCTGAGCGGTTCATATAATTTTTACGGTGCATCAGTTTGGAACACTCAGGACATTTGCGATAGATGACACTATCTTTGTGCAAGGGGTGTTGGGTGAGAGAATAAAGTTTTTGGTGATCAATCCAAAACGTCCCTACGGACTGGGTTAATAGGGTCTCTAACTCATGCACATCAAAAAAGAGACCGTAACAGCGAGAACATTTTTCGACGATAAACCGATCCGTTTGACCAATATCAATACTCTCCAAATAGACCAAACAATCAGGACACATCCGCTTACTTTGGGGGAGGGTATGCCCTACGTTGGGGGTGAGTTCAATATCGTTTCGTACCCCACAATAGTCACAGATGATGCTATTTCGGGGCAAAGGGGCGGAGCAATAGGTACACTTCGCCATTATAAAGTCGCTAAGATGGCACTTTTTTTGGAGGTGTACTCCTCTTGGGTGATAAGCTCCTCCTCGAACAACGCTTTGAGTTCCAGCAATCGCTCTTTGGGGGTTGGGGGTGCGTCTTGAACCATCTCCGACCCCAAAGAATGTCCAGCACTCATTCCCATCATCATCCCTGCTGTTCCGGCTTGATTGGAGGCTGCTTCTTTCATCGCTTCAAGGCGTTGAAGTTGGGTATAACTCACCCCAGCAAGGGTCGCACCGTGGACATCAGCGGCAATATCGGCAATTTTTCCGATACGCTCTTGGGTTGCGCTATCGAAGTCATTCCCCTCAATGCGAAAATCGGTTAAGACAAATCCCAAAGTCTCAAACTCATGCGAAAGGGCTTTTTCCAATTCATCCGAAAGGTGTTGTCGCTGCGCGTCAATGTGGGCGTATGAGAGGTGAGCATTCGCCAAATAATGGGCAATTGATTCATTGAGTCGACCATTCATCATGGTGCGAAATTCATCGATACGATACGAAGCTTGCCCCCCCACAATACTCACAAAAAAAGATCGTGGATCACTAATCCGAAAACTGTAATTGCCATACGCGACAAGGGCTACGGGAAATTGATATTTGGGATCATCGTATTTGATGGGGGAGAGGGTTCCCCACTTCTGGTCAACCATGAGTGTTTTTTTGAAAAAATAGATCCCCACTTTGTGTTCACTCTCAAAGCTTTGCATCACTTTGGTCAAGGTTGTCCAAAAAGGGATATTGTCGGTCTCAAGGGTGATGATCCCCTCCTCTAAAAAGACCCCCTGCACACTCCCCTCGTAGACGAAAATACACCCCTGCCCCGCAGAAACGATCAAGCGCGACGCGTTTTTGATCTCATCGCCGTTGTCACTCCATCGGTAAAAAAGGTCATTTGGATGGGGATTTTCCCACTCGATCACCGAACGTAATTGCCGTTTTACCCCATCCCACATACCCATATACAAACCTCACGTTTTTA
The DNA here is from genome assembly GCA_020721585.1 of Sulfuricurvum sp. Taxonomy (GTDB): domain Bacteria; phylum Campylobacterota; class Campylobacteria; order Campylobacterales; family Sulfurimonadaceae; genus Sulfuricurvum. The sequence goes on along the minus strand of DYMK01000020.1, from coordinate 17,596 downwards.
CTATAAACTTATTCTTTTTGGATGAGTTAAATGGCTTTTAATTGCGCAGAAAGAGAAAGATTTTTGGAAATCAAAAGACGTGAAGATTTGCGATTTGAAACAACTAATCCCCGTTTTCTACGTATCATCGCGAGATCATAAAACCTTTTAAACGAAGGACTTTCCATTTTTTTTGCTTTTAATTGTTCATAGTTCGTCATTGGCTCCCCTTTTTTGTATGAGCTAAGCGAAGCGCCTTGGCGCGGTCTATTTCTTGTCGCGGAGTTTTTTGCGACTTTTTTATAAATCCATGTGTGATTATAACACGCTTACCACTAAGATAAAAGTAAAGCGTTCGTGCTATTCCATCAGCAAAGGTTGTTCTCAATTCAAAAATACCATCTTCCAATAATTTTGAAAGATTTTCTTTAATTTTTAGCGCATAATTTTTTTTGTAAATAAAATCATCAATAGTGGCAAAAACTTCTGCTTGAACCTCTTCTTCCAGTGATTCTATGAACGATTCAAAAGGCTTAACTCCGTTATCAAGTTCGACAAACTCTACTTCATAGTGATGTAACACGGAGACCCCAGTGTAAAAATATTTGCCATTATACCGTGCTATAATGGATTTTTTCAAGATATTTATACGCCAAACTCCCCAAAAGAGACCCCTTTTAGATCGATCGCTTTATGGTTTTTGAGGTCATACATCCCCTCAAAATGGTAAGGAAATTGCCCATTAAAATCACCGATTTTTGCCCCCGTTGCGGTCGTTTCGGCATAATAGTAGTCTCTCCCCTCAATACGCACTTTGGCACGTAAAAACGGCAAATCGTGGGTATTATCCACATGAACCACCACAAAAACATGATGAGGGACATAGACCAGCCGATACTCCACTCCCACTTCGGTGAGCAAGGAAGCAAAAAGGTTGGTTTTATCATCGCAATCTCCCCAATTCGTGGCAATGACCTCCTTGGGACTGCGACTGGTATAATCGGTTTTGTAGGGGATATGGGTGACGTAATCAAACAATTTTTGGGCTTGGCATCCATCATCGCCTTGGCACCCTTGGGTCAGGCGGATCGCCAAGGAAGCCAGTTCCCCTTGGGGTGCAAGATGGGTTTGGATGACCATCCCATTGAGATGAATCACCCCTTTGTCGTAAATGCTGACGATGCGGGAAGGGTGAAGAGGGCGAAGATCACGGGTCTCAATGCGGGTTATCGACATCCCAAAGGTGACCAAAAGCCCCACTGCACCCCCTATGGTCACAAGGGTTAAAAAGGATGCTTTTTCTTTGGGGGGAGAGGCGTGGGGGGAAGCAGCGGATTTGAGGATTTCACGGTAAACGACGGTCCCCATAATCGCAATGATGATGAATTTTAGCCCCATGTCCATGGTTGTCATCCCTTAACTAGTAGTGTTTAAAAACGGTCATCATAACAAAAACTTGGTTATTTTGACACCTAAAGGGACGATAATTGGCTACAATTGATGATTATTACCTTAGGGAGAAAAAGAATGAAAAAAATGGTTTTGTTAGCGATGGTCGTCTCGTCGGTGTATGCTCGATATGATTACGACTACAGTTGCGATGCGTTATATTCTGATTACAAAGGTGCTTATTCCAATGTAAATGGTTATGGTTATAGTTATGGTTATCGCACATATTGTAAGACACTGGGCGAAAAGCTTGATCGAAGTAATTTTAGTTCCGCAGAAGAGGAAGCGCAAGCCAATGCGGAGTATTTAAAACACAAAAAGCGGACGTACGGGGTTGCGTGTGCGCAAATTCAAAAAAACATCCCCGTCTATTACAAAAAAGAGTATTGCGATATTGTACAGTCAATTGATGATCAAGAGTCGGGTCAGAGTCGAGTCAGAGTATCAACGCCTACCCCTCAACCCGTACAACGCGCCCCCATCGATCCCGCTGTCCAATACAAAAAAGCCCCTCAACTCAAAATCGGTGCGTTAAAGATGTATGGGGTCAAAGACATAAAACCCTTTAGAGATCAAACGGAGACCTTAATGGTAGAATCGGCAACGGGAAATTTTGCTCTCCCTAAAAATGACCTTATCAATGCCGAAAAAATTAATTTTACCCCTGAGCTATCGGTAAAATTTCAAACCCTGCTACGCTAAAACATCGGTGTGCCAAAATCCACCCCCCCAAAGCTCATACTGGGATCCATGTAGCCCATCATCCCACTTTTGGAACGGAGCATTCGGATGTCTTGAGCGGGGGCAATCCCAGCAGGACAGACAGGGACACACTCACCGCACAAGGTGCAATCCCAAATACCGTTGGTTTGGATGGTGGCAATCTTGGTACCGCTATCGTTTTCACGCACATCATTGACGTATCGCCACACCCGTGTGAGGGCAAAAGGTCCCATAAAATCGGGATTGATGGCGAAAACGGGGCAGGCACTGAGGCACGAGGTACACAAGATACAGTCACTTTGGGTCTCAATCCCCTCTGCATCGGCGGGGCTAACCTTTACTTCTAATGAGGAGTCGCTCCATGTGTGTGCGCTGAGGTTTAATCGATCGATGGCAGACGCATCGACCACCAAATCCCGAATCACACGACCGCTACGAAGCGGTTCGACCACATCCCCCTCCGTAGGCTTATAGGCACATAAAAGCTGTTCACGACCATTGACCCGTACGGCACAACTGCCGCATACCCCACTGCGACATCCATGGGAATAGGTGAGGGTGGGATCGATTTTGGCTTTAATATGATTGAGCATACTCAAGAGGGTGACGTTTTCCATCGGGACGGAATAGGTTTGATGTTCACCACTATGAGAACGTTTGATCGAAATATCCATAGTTATTCTCCAATAAATTCCCGTAATCCACTACCAAAAGCCATTCCGATGGCAGGAGTGCCAAGAGGAACGAAGCGTTTTTGGATCACGGTATGCTCTTTTGATACTTTTCTGGTTAAACAGAAAAGTATTTGACTAGTCACACCACTCTTTTTCATCGTCCTCATCCTCATACGGGTCTTCACAACACCCCTCGTAATCTTCTTCGTCTTCCCACGATTGGTCATCACCGCTCAGGCTTATTTGATAAAATCGGCACATAATACTCCCCCCTCTTTCCACGTAATGGTGTGTGCCCCAAACATCCGATCATTGCGATTCGGAGCATCGATGCGATAGTGCGCTCCGCGACTCTCCACGCGACTGATGGCACACACGACGATCATTTCGGCTAATTCGATTTTGTTCCCAAATTCGATAAATTCGACCAAATTGGTATTGCACTGCTTGGACTTATCGCGCGGTCCCATAAAGGGCAACTCTTTTTGCATTTGACGAATTGCCCCTAAGACCGCTTTGAGTCCCATGTCTTCGCGGATTACCCCGACATTGTTATAAAAAATATTGGCTAGCATCTCTTGTTTTTGGTAAAAATCGATTTGGTTGGTGAAATACATCACCCCACGGACAAAATTGGTATCTTTAAGGAGTTGATTGTTTTCCACCACAGGGGCGGGATGTTTGGTGGCGTAGTCGTGAGCATGATGACCGCACTCACGCCCAAAAACCACCAATTCCAGCAGGGAATTCCCCCCCAACCGATTGGCTCCATGGGTTTTATGGTTGGCACACTCTCCCACGGCAAACAACCCTTTGACATGGCTCATGCACTGCGCATCCACCTCAATGCCTCCCATACTGTAGTGGGCAGAGGGTTTAATGGGGATGAGTTCATGCAAGGGGTCCACCCCCTCATACAATTGAGCCAATTTTCGCTCTTGGGGGAGTTCATGCGTGATAAATTTTTCCCCTAAATGGCGAATGTCGAGATAGACCGCACCGCTTTGGGTCATTTCATTATGGATTGCACGGGCAACGATGTCACGGGGAGCCAACTCATCGGTAAAGCGTTCATGGTGGGCATTGAGTAAATACCCCCCTGCGCCGCGCGCACTCTCTGAGATGAGGATTGAGGAGTTTTTGAGTGCGGTGGGGTGGAATTGGACAAACTCCATATCCGCCAATCTCGCCCCCGCACGCACCGCTGCGGCAATCCCATCCCCCGTAGCTTGAACCGAATTGGTGGAGTGTTTCCCATAGACTGCCCCATATCCTCCCGTTGCCAGAATGACCGCATCGGCGGTGATTGCTTCTACTTCGCCTGTCTGAATGTGCAAGAAGGTGGCACCCAAAACGCGGTTAAGCTCCTCATCCACGATGAGATTGAGCAAAAAATGGTCGCTTTTGAAGGTAATGCCCGCTTTAAGGCATTGGTCATAGAGGGTGTGGAGCAGTTTTAATCCTGTGTAATCTTGGGCGTAGCAGGCACGTGCAACGTTGGCACCGCCCAGTCGTCGTTGGGCAATATTCCCCTTGTCATCCCGACTAAAGGGCAATCCCATCGCGTTGCACCATTGAATTGCTTCGGGGGCTTTTTCGCACAAGAGGGCAATGCGAGACTCTTCTCCTAGCCCCGCTGAAGAGCGCAACGTATCGGCAATGTGATGATCGGTACTGTCATCGTGGTGCAAAGCGGCATTGATCCCCCCTTGTGCCATGGAGGTTTGCGAACGGGTAGGGAGGGTTTTGGAGACGACGATCACCTCTGCACCTGATTCCTTAGCCGATAGTGCGCTTACTAAACCTGCACCACCACTGCCGATAATCACTACTTTTGCCATACACGCTCCTTAAAAAGGGGGATTGTAACCAAAGGGTTTTAAGAGGTAGCTCAAAGGTAAAAGACGGGGTAAAAGTTTAAGCTTTTACCACGAATCGCCACCTGAATCGCCACCCGAGTCACCGCCACTATCGCCCCATGAATCCCCATCACTGATCCCAAAATCGCTATCATCACTCCACGAAGAGGTCTCAGGTTCAGGGGTGTATGACGTATTGTTGCTCTCAGCGTTGGAAGATTCTGCGGGTTTTTCGTCATCCATAAAATGATTCATCAATGCCTGACCCGCAACCATACCCGCACCTGCTGCCACACCGCCGGCTAAGCCTCCCATGATGGTGCTACCCAAACCACCCCCTTGACCAAATCCATTGCCCCCCATGTTAGAACCATTGTTGTAGGGGTTATTATCATTGGGATACGGTTGTTGTCGTGGGGGATACCCTGCTTGATTATTGGCACGGGAACGGGATTTAAAGAGCATCACGATTACCGCTACCGCACCTACAACGATTAACAGCATCATCCATGGAAAGGGTTTTTCTTCTTCCGACCCACTTCCTACTTGTTGGTCAGAGGAACCCGTTTTCTCACTGCCAGAAAGATGTGCTTTGAGTTCCGCGACCGTTTTGGGTTTGGCAAACGACAAGGCAGGATCAAGTTTTTCCGCGGTGGCAAGTTCCGCTTTCGCCGCAGTCATATCCCCTTGACGTGCCAGAATTTCGGCATCCACAAAGTGCGCTTTAGCGCTGTTGGGATGGGCTTTTAGCACTTGTTCGATCATGCTATGCGCTTTATCCAGTTCGCCTGCTTGTACCGTCTGATAAATTTGATGGACACTGGGAAGCGTTTCTCCCCACGCCAATGCACCAAGTACCAAAAACATAAATCCCAACGTTCGTAATGTACCCATCGTTAACTCCTTAACTGTGATCTTTTTTGGGAAGAAGTATACTCTAACTCCGTAACGTTCGTGTAAAAAACCTGTACAATGGCATACGATTTAAGGAGACTTGCATGAAACAACGCCTTCAAACCAAAGCCAAAGCGATTATCAACCATCCCCAAACCCAACTTGCCCTTGCCTCCCTTAAACCCAAACGCTCGATTTGGAGCTTTTTAGGGATTCTTTTTTTGGTTATCGCCCCTGAGATAATCGCGCTGGTATGGGGAAAAGCGGTGTGCGCTTATGCCAATGCACATCTGATTCCAAGCCCTGTGTGGATTAATCATTTTGGGGGAGAATCACTGATTTACCTTTTTGGGAGTGTCAGCTGGGTGAATCTTGGCTTTGGGATTGTTTTGCTCATTTGGCTTTTTTTCTAATCGAACTTACCCTTAAAACCCCTTTGAGGGTCTATTTTTCCCCTTCTTTTTATGCTAGAATGGTTTACCTCATCATAAGGATTTTAAAATGAATGCCAGTTTTGTTCTTGATAGTAGCGAGTTGAACTATGCGTTTATTGATAAGCTCAGAGAGATGTTCCAAAATAAGCGCATAGAGTTGTTTATCACCGAGATGGATGACACGGAGTATCTTTCCCGTTCAACCGTGAATAAAAAGCTCCTCCTAGAGTCAATCGCTAATATACACAATAACCAAAATTTAGTCACCGTGGATGCAAAGCTTTTTACATGAAACAGGTCATTTTTGAGGGGCGTGCTTTTAATGATTTCAATGAATGGGCAGTGGACGATAAAAAAATTTACCAAAAAATTATTACGCTGATTAAAGAGATTGATCGAAGTCCTTTTGTCGGTATTGGTAAACCTGAACCCTTAAAACACGATTTTTCTGGCTACTGGTCGAGACGCATCACCGACGAGCATAGAATCGTATATAAGGTCACCGAAACAGCAATTGTGATTGCTGCTTGTAAATATCACTATGAAAAGTAATTCTCCTCCAAGTGGGTATTACCATAGACTATTATTAGTACATTTTATCCATCCCATACGCCACTCGTTGGAGTTCATCGGGGTGAAATTTGGCAGGAGTATCAAAATAATAGATCAACGAAAGCCCCCCGAAGCTTGAGGTGTAATTGGGGGCAAACGAGTATCCCGCCATCCCGATAAGGTGGAAGTGATCGTTAAGGCGATAGTCTCCATACCCTTTGAGATTCATCGACACTCCACGGGTGTTAGACGCCCCATACGTTTGGGTGTTGGTGGGATCAAGAGGGAACATTGGCGAATTCCCCTCTTTAAACGACATATACCCCACACTCCCTTTGAGTCGAAGCCACAGGTCGGGCGTTACTTTTTGATTTACATCCCCGTACATTGCCCCCAACATAAACGAAGTAGGGCTAAAATACCCCCCGTGACCGTAGGTAAAATGGTTGGTGGAGTGGTCATAGCTATCATAGACCATTAACGGCCCTATCATCCCCTCCATCGTGTCGGTTTTAAGCCGTTTTCCCACCAACAATGACCCTTTTTTTTCCCCATTGGAGAGGGTATTCATCCCCTCAATCGTGGGGTAGTAGCCCAAGGTCAGCGACGTTGTCCATGCTCCTTGGTGTTCGATGGATCCCTCTAACCCTCTGCGGGTCACTTGACCCCATACTGCTCCCGTAGTGGGATCGCGTTGCCCCACATACGATACCATCGTTTCGGTGATCGACTCTTGGAGTACTTTGAGGGAGAGGTTCCATGGAGAGGCTTTCCATTTTCCTTGGAGATACCCTACAGGGGTGCTTTGGGTGATCTGAGTATTAAGCGGGGTGGAGCTTAACCGTCCCGAAAACTCCATCTCCTCATCGGTGTACCCAAATCCCACAAACGGTTCAACGGCGTGGAGGTTATCGATAGCGTGATGTCCCCCCCTCCCATACCCTAATTGGGAGTAGTTATGACTCTCCAGTCCCCCCGTTTGCACATTCAGGGCATTCACCCCCCCATACACGTGGGTCGACAATGAGGGAAAATAGGTCATTTGCAATGGAGTGAGTGTTTTACGAAGCTGATCGACCCCCGCCATCCCCGTACGGGATTCGACAAACATCCCCCCCGCAAACGAGGTTTGGGTTGGGGAGAGAATTTTTTGGCGTAACTGCACCATCTCAGAAGATAACACAGGCGTGATGGGTTTAGTCTCCTGTGTTACCGACAAAAAAGGGTTATAGACCCCATTTAGATCGGTCTGAGGGGTGGTCACTGGGGGTAAGGGTGGAACGGTGGAGGGGGTTTGAAGATGGGTGATGATCTCCAAACTTTTTTGGTTATATCCCATCATGGCATACAATGCGGCAATTTTTTCCAATAACGCCGTATCGGGGGTGAGCGAGGCGTTTTCCAAATACGCACGTGCTTTTTTGGGTTCATGGGCATTGTGGGCGCAAAGAGCTGCGGCGTACGCGATTTTGGAGCTTGGGGCGCGCGTAAAAATCGTCTCAAAACACCCCAATGCCTCTTTAGGATGTTGCTGATTTAAGAGTGACCATCCCAACGCTTCGGTCAAATCGTTATCCTGAGGATCCATCAGCAATCCACTTTGCGCCGATTTTTGGGCACGATCAAACGCTTTTGCCTCCAAATATGCGGCACTTTGTTTGTGGTAATAAAGCGTATAAAGTTTACGAAGTTCTTGGGTCTCCTCACTACTTACAGGGTGACCTTTGAAGCCATTAAGCAACGTATGGGTCTCCCCAAAACGGTTGGAGGCTAACAACGTGTACCCTTGGGCAATCTTTTCCCCGATGGAGGGAAGTTTGGGTTCTACGGGTGTAGCTACGGGAGGAACGACGATGGGCTTGAGGGCAACTTTTTTGGGTTGGGGGGTGCGTTTAACTGCGTTGGGTTTGAACGTTTTTTTGATTGAGACCTTCGGGGAGAATTGCTCCACACGGGGTTTTGGGGCGACAAACGAGGTACTTTTGGCGGTTTTGAGATAGCGATAAATTTGGTCTGCCTCTTCATGCCGCCCTTGCTGCGCATACGCGTGCGCCAACGCCTCTAAATGGTTAGTGGAGGGGGGTATCGTCGTAGCAAGAAGGGGGGAGAACAGCAAAGAGAGCAATAGCGTCGCTAAAATAGGTGATGTTGGTGTCATGACAATCCTTTATCGTAGAGGGTGAAAAAAAGGCCAAAGAGCGGCACAATGCGTCAGAATGATCTTCGTACAGTGAAGCGCTGTTGTGCAACAAATCGATACTGCGGGGAAAATAGCCCAATTTTGTCAGTTTCGTATACCCCGCCAAAACATTGGACGTATCGGGATGCGATCGGTACCAAATACTCCAAAACAGCGGTATCCGCAGCGCGTCGTAACTAAAAGAGGGTTTTTCGACCAAAAGAGAATAGACCCCTTGATGGTAGCTGATCCAATCGGGATGAATCCCATACAAGGAGAAGCGTTGACGTAACATCTCTTTGGCATTGGTCGTAAGCTCGCCCCATTGGGGATGCGCCGTGACCCGCCCAAAGGTCTCCAAAATAAAGGGGATGGAATACGAAGGGTTCAGCGTCAGCGTAGCGGGGTGGACAAACCCCTCAGCCCCCGGTAAAAGGAATACTTTTCCCTCCACGCGAAGCATCACCCCTTTTTCCAGCGCGTCCAATTGGGCAAGGGCTTTGGTCTGTTGTTGGGGGAGATGAAACTTTTGCGCCGCTTTGATCCGCGCATACGCGATCCACATATCCCCATCGGTGGCGTTATTGGGGTCTAATACCCCCCAGTGACCGTGACCATCTTTGCCCCATTTCCAAGGGTACAGCCCCTTCTCATTTTTGGGGATATTGTCCTCCAACCACCGATCCAACCGTTCAAAGGTCGCTTGGTCGTTAAACGAAACGGCAAAAAACATCGCATACCCAATCCCCTCGGTGTGGCTAATCTCCCCATTTTGGGGATCACGCACCCGCCCATCGGCTTGGATATAGTGGTGCTTAAAACTCTCCCACGTTACCGCATCAAGCTGCGTCACCACGATGAAAAAAACGATCCAAACCTTAAACATGGGGGTGATGTTTACGCTTAAAATTGATCAAAATACGGCGAACCACATACGCCAACGCAAAGGCAAAGAGCAATGCAAACACCCCAAACCACACGGGACTTGCAGTGAGATAATAACGGATTTTTGCCCACCAGCTCAAATCCCCCACAAAATATTTTTGCCCCAACTCAAACGAGCGGATGGTCTGCGTATCGGTATCAATGATGAGGGTATCGCTGTTCCATCCTATCTCTTGTTCGGGTGAAAAGAGTAAATTGACCCCTTTTGCCAACGAATCAGGGGAATCGTATTGCAACGCAACCACCGAATGGGAACCATCATAAGGGGATTGAAACAGTTGTACTAACACTTTTTTCGCCGATTGACTCGATTCTCCTACCCCCTGCGTACTGCTAAAAGGGTGCAGTCGTGCCGTATCAAAAAATCCAAGAGCATCAACAAACGACGTACCCATGGGAAACGCGGTGGTAAAGCGGGTATTGAGGACATTGACATGCGCTTTTTCCAACACTTTCCCCATAGCGTGTCCATACGCACTAATGGCGATGATCTCTTTCTCTTTTGCCTCCTCAGGATGGGTGGTGACATGGATGCGATACAGAGGGGTTCCAATCTCTTTGCCCAAGAAAAAGCCAATACTCAACGCCGCTTTGAGATTAGCATCCGAAAAAGAGTCCAAGACCATGGCACTGTGGGAACCATCCGGATAGATGGAAAAAGGGTACGCACCGTACACGAAATAGCGAATATAAGGCATCTCCAGCCAATGGGGGGCTTTGGGAAACTCGATATAAGAGCTGTTTAGAAGGGTCGATTGCAAGTTTTCCATATTGTGCAATTCACACAACCCTTTTTTAAACGGTACCATCGAGGGTTGCAAGGTGAGGCGATTGCCTCCTTTACCGATCAAATAGGCGGAAAAATCATCCGATTTTTTAAAATTAAAAAAATGGGTGATCCCAACGGCTTTGGAGAGTTTATCCTCAAAGGTCAATTGCGACGCAAATTTATCGTTGACCATGATCGTTAAGACCGAATCAAACCGCACTTTGGAGGGGTAGATCCCATTGACCCCGATGGCAATTTTCTCTTTATCGTCCAAAAAGAGGTCGGGATAAATTTTAAAATTGACCTCCATGGGGGTGGGATACATGTATTTAAACGAGGTGGTTGGGGTACCTAATTCTTTGAACGTAATCTTTTTCCCTGTGGGGAGATAATTGGGAGCGGTGTAGGGTTGTGCGGGTTGTGGAAGGGTCACGTGATTGACCGCTACCCCTGAACCGTGATACAACGCAAAGGTTGATGTGGCAAACGCGTGCGCGCTTTGAAGCACGTGGGGGGCAGTTTTCCCCGTAAGGGCGATAATCCCATAGTGGGGATTGATGGGATTGGGGATAAAAAGGATTCCATTGTTTTGGAGATCGGGTACAGCAACGGTGGGAAATGACGTGCGCAGTAACGCTTTAAGTTCGTCGTGGGTGGCAATGACCACCGCATCGCCTGTTGCGGGGATTATGGAGGCAACGGAAATAGAGGTGGTACGGTATTTGAGTTTACTCCCCAACGTACTAGCAACAATGACCGCACTCTTGGCTAAAGTTTGACCCCGTTTTTGGGGGAGAACAAAGGTAATGGGTTGGGCGGTAACATTTTTAGGATCAAAAAGGTACTGGTCAATGGCACTAAGGGATGAGGGTAGCACTTTGGGTAAAAGGGTCAGTTCAATGGTACTTTTAGCCGCATCCACATTCGTCCATAATTCTGAAGCGGTATCATCCTCACACTGGGTGGTAGTGTAGTGTTGATCGGCACTTAACGAAAGGGTGGTATAGGGGGTAAAGGCTTCAGGGGGTAAGGTCGCATCGATGAATTTCCCCATTCCCCGATCCGAAGCATTGAGCCACGCTTGCGCTACGGTCTCCCCATTAAGCCCTATCGTAATCAATGACCGTTCAGGGATAAGGGCTAATGAGGGGGTATAACGAAGATGCAATTTAGCCGAAAGAACCACCCACCGTGAGGCGATGGGGAGTTTCAAGGCGTATTCAGCTCTGGCACCTTGCAACTTAAAATGGGTCGCATTTTGGGATTCGTAATTGAGCGGTAGGGTGAGGGTCTGGGTTCCATCCCCATTGGCTTTGAGTGACAAGGGGGTTTTGGCATAGAGTAATCCCCCCCATGCTAATACTAAAATGAGAAAAATTCGCATTGACTATCCTTTAAATTTAGTGGTAACAAAATTCGCCCACGAGAGCTTTACTTCAGCGATAAAATGGAGCATAATTTTACCCAATTGCAACTCATGACGTATTTTAGACGCAAGATGGACAAACGCCGCAATGGGGGTAAGATGCTCCTCAATTTTTTCGTATTCAATCCAGCGGGTGTTTTGACCAAACATGATCCGTAATAACGCTTTGCGTTGCTCCATATCGTCGGATGCTTCGGTAAAACGGAAAACGGAGGTGTATTTGAAGTGATGCAAATATTTCCCCTTCAATACGGTTTTACGTCCAAATTCATCTTCGACAATGAGGGAGTACACCGTGTAGCGGTCTAACACAGGGGGGAGATTTCCTTCTTCATCTTCGTAAAATTTCACCGAAATTCCCCCCATGGAAATATCCGAAACCTTCCCATAATAGGTTTGATCGTTGAGGGTTAATAGCACCAACTCATCGGAGGGGATACGGGTATAACGGCGCACTTGCCGTTTTTCATAGACGATGACCAATGCCGATAAGATCAAAAAGAGGTTAAAGCTGTTCCATACCAAGGTGGTTAACGTCACCGTCCATGAAACAGGATCAAAGATAAAGCGGTAAATTCCCATAAAAAATCCCGCAATAATCAACAGCAAGATAAGGATAAATGGGGTATAGAGCTGACTGATAAAATCTTCTTCGGAATTCTCACCCTTGGGCGTGACCGCGAACTCAGGGGCGCGCGGGTGGAGAAAAACCGAAAAAATGGCAGGGAGGGTAAACAACGACAACGCCGTTTCGTACACTTCGGAGTAAAAACTCCACCGTACTTTACGGTAAAGATAATACGAAACGGTGATGGCCAAAATTAAATTCGGGATCGTATAAATGAGTATCTCCATGGGAGTCGCGTGATAGACCCGAAGCCCAAAAAGCAAATACCCCAAAGGAGCCAAGAGGTACACCACCCGCGCGTAGGAGAAAAACCAAAAAAAGCTGGCGCTAAAATAGCTCAATTTTTGGTGGAGTTTTAAATTCTGCATCAGCGGATTGACCAGCAAAAAAATCTGTATCATCCCCTGTGACCATCGAACCCGCTGCAAGACCAACGCACTAAAACTCTCCGGTTGCAACCCCCGAATCATCGGAATGGGGATGTAAGCACTTTTGTACCCTCTGGCGTGGAGTTTGAGGGCGGTTTCGGCATCTTCGGTGATGGTCTCCCCCGCAATGCCCCCCACTTCATCGAGATATTTACGGCGTAATACCGCAGCCGAACCACAAAAAAACGAACTCTCCCAAAAATCATGCCCTTTTTGGATATGGTAGTAAAACATCTCATTTTCCGATGGGGAGTGACGGAACACATTGAGATTTTTTTCGACAGGGTCAGGATTGTAAAACGCGTGCGGCGTTTGCACCAAAAACATCTTAGGATCGTGGATAAACTCCCCTACGGTATTTTCTAAAAAATCATGGGTAGGGATATGGTCACAATCCAAAATAAGGATCAATTCTCCCTCCAAATAGCGCAACGCACTGTTAATGTTCCCCGCTTTGGCATTGATATTGCGCTCACGGGTGATGTAACTCACCCCATTTTCATCGCAAAAGCGTTGAAATTGTTCCCGTCGTTTCAGCGCAATCGCCCGTTTGGTAGGGTCAGGATCGCTGATTTTTTGGTCACTTCCCCCATCATCGAGGATACATACCCGCAGTTTTTCTTTGGGGTAGTGCATCATCATAGAGGCTAATGCCGTATCAATGACCAATTCAAACGCTTCATTATAGGTAGGAATCACCACATCGACTGTGGGTAGCTTCGATGGGGAAATTTGGGCAATACTGAGCGGTTTTCGATCAAGGAGATTAAGCGACGTAAAAATACCCAACGTAGAGAGGATAAGCCCATAGATTTCGGCAATGACCAGTAACAGTGTCCCCATAAAATCAAAAAATCCCGTATACACAATGGTATCGGTCACACGCCAAACGATGTACCGCCACGAGACCAAAAGGGCTAAAAAGAGGAGTGTCAATCGGATCTTATCGGCAAATCCCGCCATAATCGCCACAATAAAAAAGCCAACCGTTCCATAAGCGATCAGGGCTTGTGATTCGGGATTAAAATGGGAGCTAATGAGGATAAAAAAGAGTATGGCAAAAATACCCAAAACGTACTGAGGATACGATCGAATGGAACGATTAATCACCTCTTGAAATTTTGCCCACATTAAAACTACCTACTCATGACCTAAATTTAACCCTGTCTGTTATTATACTTATACTAAGTGCTTGAAATGTTTATACCAAAAACGGTAATTATACTTTATTCCATTTCTAAGCCCTTGGGTGAATGCACGCGTGCGTGCTAAGAACGAAAGACAACACGCTATCATTACACCATTGCAAACACCACGAAAGATTTCCCCATGAAACAGACCCATTTAGCCCAAATTATCACCACTATGACCCAATTTACCCACATTGAACGGGTCTATCGAATCAGTGACACCCAAATACGCATTGAATTTGATAAGCGCAACGCATGGACGTTTGATATGCGAGGGGGCAATGCGATGATTTTCATCTCCCCAAACTCCCAACGAACCAAAACCTATAACGCCCCTTTTGATGTTCTCCTTGCCAAACGGCTGAATCGTTCCACCATTCACACCATTAGCCTCCACAATGGGGATAAAATGCTCCGTATGACCGTGACCCAAAACGGCGCGTACAAGAGCGAAACAACCCTCCTTCAGTTGGAATTTACGGGAAAATACACCAATGCGATTTTACTCGATAAAGACGAAATCGTTCTTCAAGCGTTACGTCATATTGATGAAATGGTCTCCGTACGCAGTGTCCGTGTGGGGGAGGTGTTGGTCAATCCTCCCCGTCCTGAGTATACCCCTGTGTGGTATCCGCTTGAGAACGTAGAGGAATTTTTACGTCAAACCTACGAGCTATACGCCTCTTCCCAACTTGCCAAGCTCAAAAAAGAGAAAAAAACGCTCCTTCTCAAACGCCTCACCCACTTACGGATCCATCGTGAGGCTCTCCCCAATGAAGCAACCCTTCTCCACGAAGCCCATGAAGCGCAATACCAAGGGCAACTGATTTTAGCCAACTTGCACCGGATCAAAGGGTATGAGACACATCTGACTTTAGAAGATTTTACAGGAGAAACCGTAACGTTTGAGGTACCCAAAGGGCTACCAACGGGGGCAAGAATGGCGGACGCACTTTTTAAAAAAGGGAAAAAAGCCAAACAAAAAGGGGTGAATCTTTTCAAAGAGCGGGACAATCTGGAGGAGAAAATTCGCTATTTGGAGTTGTTTTACCACACCATTGAGGGTGCCACCACCCCTCAAGAAATTGCGTTGCTTTTTCCTCAAAAGGTCGCAAGCATCAAAGCCAAAGCAACCCCCTCCGATGGGATTGCCGAATTTTGGATTGAGGGGGTCAAAGTGTCGTTGGGAAAAAGTGAGCGGGGAAACATTCAACTGCTTCAGCGCGCTCGTGCCAAAGATGTGTGGCTCCATCTCAAAGATCGCCCCTCCGCCCACGTCATCATCACCACCGACAAACAAGAACTTCCCCTTAATCTCATCCATGCGGCGGCAAAATTGTGTGTTGATTTTTCGGTTTTTGAGAAAGGGAGTTATTTAGTCGATTATACCCCCCGCCGAGAGGTACGAATCCAAGAGGGGGCAAATGTGCTGTACACAAAATACCAAACGGTGATGGTGGAGAAATAACGCTTCAAAGAACGGGTATTAAACCGCTCCGAACGAAAGTTTCCCTTGTGCTGTTTGGGTCGCTTTGATCTCTTCATACGTTTTGTCGGTGATACGAAGTTTCGTCCGTTTCATCTCTTTGCACACCGTATCGATTTTCTCTTTATCGGACATTTTTTTCAAATCCCCTTTGGACAAATCGGCATAATCAAGCACTTCATTCCATACCGAACTCTCATCGAGTGCGTAAGCGTAGAACGTGATCCCCTCGTACATAAATTTCCCTTTTCCATTAATGTCAGAGATAAAGAGAAGATATTGCCCCTCAGGGGTTAAATAGGGTTGGTATTTGGCAAAAAATCCTTCAAAAAGATTGATGGTCGGAAGTTCAAGTGCCATAAAATCAATGCTATCGCTGTTGGTCGCCAACAATACTTGCTTAACGATCTCTTTGGGGGGGAGGCTTTTGTCGGGGGTAATCACTTTTCCCTCAGTAATGACAAGACATCCGCGATAGGCGTATTGGTAAGCATCGGTTGAGCCGTTAAAAACGATCATCCATTCAAGTTTGTTTTCAGCGATGTAGGTTTGGATAGACATAATGTTCCTTCAAGTGGGTAGATACCTAAATCAATACAATTTTTGTTCTATCTTTTAGGGGATGAAGTACCCCATTATGAGACAAAAAATAACCATTGCCTTTTTAATGTGAGTGAGAATAAGCAAAAACCTTTTATAATAAAGAAAATTTTTTAACGGAAAAAACCATGAACACCCCATCAATGACCCTTGAAGAACTCCTAAAAAATTATGATCCTTCCCCCCTAGAATACGATCCGGACGTAGATGGGGATGAAGAACATCTCATCCGTGATGATCTCCTCAAAAAAAAAGAGGAACTCAAAGATGTTGTGACCCGACTTAAAGAAAAACAGCGCGAGACCCGCAAAGTTAGACGTTAAAGGTATGCACGTTATAATCCCCCAAAAAATGGATACTTATGCTTCAATTAGCTTTTGATGCGCTTCATGCCCACGATTACCCTGTAGCTCGGGAACGATTTGAACCCTTAGCCCTCCAAAATCACCCCATTGCCCTCTCGTCGTTGGGGTATCTCTATCAACAGGGATTAGGGGTAGCCGTTGATTTAGAAAAGGCGTATGACTATTACGTTCGTGCTGCGGCATTGGAGGAACCTACGGCGTTGTTTAATCTTGCATTAATGTACGCTGATGGTGTTGTGGTCGCGCATGATCAGTTTAAATCGCATGAATTACTCCTTCGTTGTGCAATTTTAAATTTTCCTCAAGCCCAATACGAAGTGGCGTTAAGTCTGGAAAAAGGGCTTGGATGTGTGCAAAATTTTAGCGAAGCGGCATTTTGGTACGAAGAGGGTGCCAAACGGGGTCATGCGGGGGCGTTTAATAATTTGGGTGTCTTGTTTAAAGAGGGGCATGGGGTGATCCAAAACTACCCCAAAGCCTTTATCTGTTTTTCCCGCGCAGCGCAGATGGATCTCCCTGAAGCGCAATACAATCTGGGACTCATGTACGACCAAGGATTGGGGGGCGAAGCCGATCATGACAAAGCATTGCAATGGTGCCGAAAAGCTGCTTACAATGGGCATACCAAAGCCAAAGCGATTCTTCGTACGTTGCAAGAAGAGGGGAAAATTGTTTTTTAACACCCTCTCCCGTCACCCTGAGCGTGTTTCAGGGTCTAAAAAATAAGCTAAAATACGATTATGCTTTTTCCTAAGGAGATCCCACAATGACCGATCAAGAATTACGAGACCTCGTTGCCAATTTAGCGATTTCGCAAGCCAAGACGGATGCGCAGATGAGAGAGACCGATGCGCAGATGAAAGCATTGCGAGAATCGCAAGCCAAAACCGATGCTCAAATGCAAAAAACCGACGAACGTTTTGAAGACCTCAGAACCTCCAACAAACGTATGGGAATACTCTTAGGCAATATTTCCAATAACCAAGGGGATGTTGCCGAAGAATTTTTTTACAATT
>DYMK01000090.1 GCA_020721585.1 Sulfuricurvum sp. | reverse complement strand
CTGAGAGATCCACACGAAATTAGCTATATATCCCTTTCTCCAGTTGAGTATTGATGACCATCTGGAGTAATATTTCTCCAGCAATCTTCAATTGAGTATTAGAAATATAGAGTTGTTTTTTTATTGCCTCCCTGCCTAAGTAAACAATGGATAAAGAAGTTGTGAATTTGGCAGAATGCGCCTGAAAATCAGCTGCTTTTCCTTGACGCATCGTGCTAATCCCAGCAAGCCATGCAGCAAAAGTGGCAATGGCTGCAATGAGTAATAATATAGCCATACGCTCAGGAGTTCGAGTTAAGCTATCTTTGAGTCCCAGACCATAGTGAGGACACTTTGTATCTCTAAAGTTTTCCTCTATCCTCATTCTTTGGCGATAGATATTGACTATGTGACTTGGATTATTACGCGCCTGAGGCAGAGATGTAGCAAGGAGCCATGGTTCTTTAGCCGCCTTTGAATGAATCTTGCTTTTACCAGATGCACTGATTTTTTTATTGAGATTACGCTTGTGTCTGTTTTTATTTTTGCCTTTGTAAAGCACTAAATGACTAGGAACCTTCCTTTCTTCAGTGAGAAGCGCATGTCCCAAATGAGTCGGTTTTCCCGTTGCTTGTTCAAAAACAGATGCACTTAATTGCCAGGCTTGTGTATTCTCCATAAGGACAAGATTTTTATTTCGTACTCGCCCCACAAAATGCCACCCCATCTCACGAACAGCCATAAACCATGGAGCTCGAAAGCCTGCATCAGTAACAATAACAGGGGGGGCACAAGGTGGTAAAATGGCTTTAAGACTCTTTAAAAATTGCTTGTGAGCGCTATGATTATTTTCTTTTTTCTTAGGATGACACTCTTCATAAAGAACGATGGAGCGTCCTTTTACTGATAGGCTTGCTCTTAATAGATACAGATTCGTTGTGGGATTGATACAACTCCAGTCCACATGTATCCAAGGGCTCATCCATTTTGGAATGAGTCGACAGCTCATTGAATGATAAAAAGAACTGAGCTCGAGATGCAGATGTTTATTTCCCAACAACCTATTCACTTTTTCGATGTTGCTGCTCGTTTTGGTAGCCGAAGAGATATTCCTTCCAAGCCCTGTTAAAAAGAGCTTATTACTTGTGGCCGCAGCACTACAAATACTCATCAGAGAATTTAATCGTGTTTTATGAATAAAAGGTAATTCTTTCGCAAAGTCTTTATGTAATAATGTGAGCTGTTGCATGGCGTTGATCTCCTAATGTGTCGAAACGCTATTTGATCATAATCGACATGCAACTTCTATTTATTTCTTTATTCTTTTCAATCCCTTTGCTCAATTATTCGTGTGGAACTCTCAG
>DYMK01000089.1 GCA_020721585.1 Sulfuricurvum sp. | reverse complement strand
GGGTGTCGTTGCCTGTATCACCAATAAGGATGTCATCGTTCTCACCGCCATAGAGGGTATCGGTGCCTGTACCGCCACTGAGATAATCGTTACCGTTACCTCCATACAGGGTATCATCACCTGCTTCTCCGTAGAGTTGATCATTGCCATCGCCCCCATACAAGGTATCCTTACCTTCTCCGCCGTAAAGTTCGTCGTTGCCTGCTCCGCCAATCAAGCTATCATTACCCCCACCGCCATATATGGCATCTGTACTTCCGTCGTGACCATTAACAACAGCTTTTGTTTCGGCGACAAGCGTATCATTTCCACTGCTTCCGTAAATAACATGATAATCTCCGGCATCAGGTGATGCTTCGTTCCAACCAGAGGTATTGCCCATCAGATATTTATAGAGTGACTCATCCGCATTGTCGGCGTTCCAATCCGGAAATATTTGCCCTTCGAAATTACTCGGATTAAATCCTGCAAGAAAAAGGGCTTTCCATGTAAAATCGATGCAGCTGTTAACAAGACCGCGATAATACAGGTTGAAATCTCCTACTCCCACAGGATCATTGCCAAAATCTAATAATTTCTGATATTGATTAGAGTCAATCACGATTTGTCCCGTGTAATATGTCCATTGATAAGTTTTATTGTCATCGTCTACAACGTGTCCAGGTCCCATTGGATCATATATATTTTCTTCTTTAGGGGCAAATCCAAAAGAGTTTGGGGTTCCGCCGTCTGATATCGAATACCACATATGCCCGAATGCCGAAGGGTGACTAACACCATTCTTTGTATAGGTAGTACCGCCTGCTGCTATTTTTACTGTTAATGTATACATTTTTCTTCCTTATTATTTAATATTTCCCACGCCCGCCATTAATGGCGAAGTACATTTCAATCCCTTTGAGTTCAGAGAAATCTTTGAGGTTTTCCAGCCGGATGCGATACTTACCTTTGGGCAATTCCATTCCTTTAACCCATCGCATATCATGGATCATTTTTCGACCGTCTAAAAGATAAAACCCTCTAGCATCTCTACCGCCTGCTTCAATCGTTCCCTCATAAAATATCACCGGTTCTTTATCCTTTTCAAGACGATAGATTGTCAGTTTGACGGGGGTTATGGTTCCGGTTACGAAATCACCATGTCCAACAAAGTTTTCAAGCCACTCTTTTTTAGTAGTCGCATACTTTCCTGTAATACCATTTACAAAATAAAGCCAAAAAACTCTGTATTTTTCACTATCATCACTACGTATCACGAAATCAGCCACAATCCCCGCTTTGCTCATATCTATCGGTACTTCGATAGGGGGTTTCGGCGTATCGTCAAACAAATCCCCAAACCACCCCGCATGTAAAAAACTCA
>DYMK01000088.1 GCA_020721585.1 Sulfuricurvum sp. | reverse complement strand
TATAATCGCAAAATTAAAATGTGCATAAATTAAAATTAAAATGTGCACAATTTCAGAGCAAATATAGCAATCTTTATCAGTATTTAAACGGTATTTAAAAAGCCCCTAAACGGGGCTTTATTTATGTGCTTGGTGATGCGAATTGCTCTAACATCAATAAATCTGGTTTAAACACGTCCTTGACGTCTGTATTAGGCTCAAAAGTGCTAAATTCTTTCTTCTGTGGCTTTTTTATAATTATTCCATTACTTATATCCACTAATGCCTTTTCAATCAATTGTAGCCCCATAGATTGTAATTCGTGTTCCCATAAAAGTTTGGCCGCCTTTCGTGGATCTATTCCATACATCTTTGGATCTATGAAACAAATATCCTGATAGGCAATATCGCCCCTGTCTATTCCGTTATTTAACCAAAATACAGTCCCTCCAGTAATTGCATCACGCATACGAACCGCCCACTCAATGGATGAGCGTCCACGATGACGAGGCAATAAGCTAGGGTGGTAACCTATCCAACCAATTTTCGCTTTGTAACGTGTTCTCACGCCGATATAATCGAATGAGTGAGCCGTTATTCCAATATCCACATTATCGGGGAATGTGTCCGCATTTAAAGAACCCGCAGGAACTACGGGAATATCAAATGTACGAGCCATTTTTGTAACATATCTATCATCCAAAGGAGAGCAAACGCCTACAACTTCAACAAAGTCCAATCGAGTGCATAAACTCAATACTTGCTCACCAAAATACTTTTGACCACTTATAAAAACTCTTAACTTTTTCATTTTCCTAAATATTTAAAACTTTGAACGGCTCTAAAGTGACCACCATAACCACAACCTGTAATTCCGTTTTCTTTTTTACCTGTTTTGACGATACTTGCATTACTACGTTTTTTATTTGCTCCAAACAACATCGCACCAGTCTGAACCCACTTTTCAGAGTTTCTCAAGTAACCACAAAGTTGTGGGTGTGAAGTATGAAAGAAAGTGTGGTATTTATGGCCACAACGTCCATTTCCTTCTAAATGGTACTGCATAACCTCGTTTAAAAATGCAGTTCCAACGCCTGCACCTTGCCACTCTGGCATAACAACCAACCGAGTAGCTCGATAAGCCTTTGCAGTAAACAAGGGACAAACTGCTACGTGTGCAACGAGTTCGCCATTTACAACACCAACAAAATACTCCGCTGCAGGTGGATGTTTTAGATCTAAATAGTAATGCTCTTTAAAAAACTTCCAGTAAGTTCCGTTGACCTTCCAAACTTCGAGCTTAATTTCTGGTCGCTTCCCGATATCGCTTTTTTTTTTAATACTTTGGTGTTCACGTCATACACCCAGTCTGGTTGAAGCCATTCAATAATATCATAATGGCACGATA
>DYMK01000087.1 GCA_020721585.1 Sulfuricurvum sp. | reverse complement strand
TTGAGCATATTCATCAATTGCTTTTCTAGTGCTGTCATTTTTTTCTACCCTTTCATTTCTTTTATCCACCGTACCAACCGCCAAAGCAGGCTGTATCGCGACAGGCTCACTAACCGCGTTTCTACTAGCTTTTGCCACTTCTCGGCTATTTCTCTTTGGCTTATTAAATCGTTCTTGATTATAATCAGCTCGTTTTGTAACTGCGTCATCAAGTCGTTTTGTGACCGCTTCCAGTTCTCTAAATCGGCTAGATTTTTGAGCTGTGTAAGCTCTTTCTGCTCGCTCTCGGTCTGCGCTAATTGCGCTAAGTCCTTGATTGTCTGTGAATTGCTTTTCATAAATCCCCCCTACAAATTTTCTTGCTTTTTTGCTGTCGGGAAGCTTCACCGATATGCTATCCTCCGCCTTTTCCCGCGTCACCTCGATACCGCTTTGCTTGAGCAACGCCACCATTTCATCTCTGCTGTTGATATGCCCCTGGGCGACAAGCTCTTTAAGCTTTGTGTCTAGCTCTTGATAATCCTTGAATAACCCTATTTCTTTCCGCCCACCTCTCACACTCTGCGCTTTCGCTGGGTCTTGGGGGTCACTAAAACCATATTTGAGATTCATTTTCTTTTGAAAAAGGTCGGCTAGGTGAAAATCCGATTTGTTAAAATACGGATTTAGCGCGCGCCCTGTAGTCAGCTCGATTTTTGGGACTAAGACATTAAGCTCTAGCCTGCCTTTGTCGGTGTGTTCGACCCAAAGAGTATTGTACTGGTCGGGCTTCAAGCCTGTCAAAAAGGTTTTCTCCCACTCCTCGATAAGCTCCATCTTTACCGATTCCGTGATGTTCGCTTCTTCAAAGCTCATCACTGCAAAAGTGGTCTTTTGCTTTTTTTCAATTGAGTTTATGAGGGCGCGCGTGATGTGTTCCTCACCCTTAAGCACTCGAGCCGTTCCGTCCTGCACTCTTTTTTTATTGAGCAAATAATTAACGGATCCGATTCCACCACCGCTTTTATTCGCCAAAAATTTGTTAACCATTTGCCAAAGCCTTTGCAAGTTTTGCTTCGATCTCGATGAGCTTTCGCAAAATCAGCTCATCAATTTTGCTACCGCCGTTCAACTTTTTGGCGATTTGGTTTAGGTTATTTCCAACTTTTTGAACTTGCGAAATCATAGAAATATCAAAACGAGATTTAATCGGTTTTCCCAAAATCGCGGAACGGCAATATTGGGAAAAGTTCACGCCAACATCATGACAGATATTTTCAATGGCGACTATTTCATCATCTGTAAATCTGATGGTCTTGCGGATTTCTTTTGGCACGCTTTGCTCCTGCTCTTCAGGGGGGTTTGGGGGGCGTAGCCCATCCAACGAGGTCTTATTTGTCCGTCGGACAAATAGTAACCTCGCCCTAATTATATGCAAAAAATAGAAGCCTGTCAAGCCCTATTTTACGGGG
>DYMK01000007.1 GCA_020721585.1 Sulfuricurvum sp. | reverse complement strand
CCAAATAACTATCTCCATTTGACTTATGCTATACATTATAAGAGAAAAATAAAAAGTTATTTTATACTCTCATCCCGTGAAACGTCAACCATAACGCTAAGATGACTCATCCCACTCCCCTGCACCACCCCTTGCATAGGAGAACAATCGCCATAATCACGCCCATACCCTAAAACAATGTGTTGGTACGAGGGGATAATATTGTTTGTTGGATCAAAATCAAACCATCCAAAGTCAGGGATAAAAACCGAAAACCACGCGTGAGAGGCATCAACCCCAAACAGTTTTTTTTCCCCTTTAGGGGGTAGTGTCTCCAAATAGCCACTCATATAACGGGCACTTAACCCCATGGAGCGTAACGCTGCAATTGCCAAATGGGCAAAATCTTGACACACCCCTTTACGTGCTTGGAATGTCTCTTCAATGGGGGTACTTAAATTACTAAATCCCGAAACAAATTGAAAATCATGAAAAATGCGTCCCATAAACTCCTCAACACTGTCGTATAACGAACGCTCTTGTGCAAACGACTCACCCACATACGCGTGTAATGCTTCGCTTGCTTCGGTAATAAAGGGGCTGGGAAGGCAAAATTGTTTTGCATCAATGACATCGGGGGTGTTGGCTTTTAAGGCATTAAGCACTTCGCGATAGGTAACCACACGGGCTTCTTCTCCCCTATGAAGATGCGCATCAATGGCTGTTGTATCGAGTATCACTGATGATTTGGCAATCACTTTTAAATGAAGATGGGGATGACGAATAAGAATATGGGCAAGATGATTCCCAAAATAATCATCATATTCTTCTAACTCACTCACGGAGGGTTCGGTTTCTAATACGAAATTTTCAACGGTTTGGAATTGGGTTTCTTGCGGTTTTAAACGGATGAGATTGTGACTTAAGCTCACCCATTGCTGATAGGAAAATTGGGTACTATGATAGATATGGTAGGTCATGGTTACTCGTCATAATGGGAAAAATAGGTTTTGGAAAGTTCATCGGCTGCCACAATAAGTTTATCCGCGATGGACGACAAGACGCGATCCATACGATCACGAATAAACGCATCATTTTCTACGGCACACAAGGTTTCACTCCGTTCTAAGCGCAACAAAGAGAATGCCTCAAATAAAGGCTCTTCATAGCGACTTAAATACATTTCATGTTTAAATTTGGGTAACTTGGGCAATGCTTTGAGCAACTGACTGATTTCACTAATCAGGGACTTAGGAAAGCGGATATCCAACACTAAAAATTCACTCACATGGGTTAAGTCAAGTGAGGCACGATAGCGTGCGCGATAGGCATTTAAACTCTCACTGGTACCCAAAAGGGTCTCTAAAATTTCATACTCTACCAAGGGCTCATAGACTGAAGTCAACATCGAACGTGCCTTAGAGATCAATAATCCTGACCGTTCCAAGCGGGCGCCGATGTCATACAACACCAACCCCTGTTCCGCAAAAAGGGTCTCTTCAATCAACGCTTTGTATGCCATGAGATGAATCAATAATTTATCAATCCCCCGAATCATATCCCGATGAGAGGGTTGGGACTGCTTGGTAAAACTGCCCCACTCTTTGGATAATCGATCAAAAATATGCCACCCTTCAGGGGGGAGCAAATTTTTAGTACTGTTACTGGTACCCAAAAGCATACTCAAAATTTGAGAAAGTGACCCTATACGGGAGCTATCTGCCATCACCGACCAAATCTCTTCCAAAGGGCGGGTGATTTTTTGCTCATTGATCCCCAAAAACCCTGGATAAGTCATACTCAAATGGGTTAATGCGCAACATAAAATCTCTTGTACTTGTCCATCTTTATTGCGGTTATAGCGATGGGCATTGGCAAGACTCTTAAGAGTCATACGGATCATCCGCGCACTGGTGATGCAACGCATCAAATACCGCCCCAACCAAAATAGATTTTCAGCCCGAAGGGTGGGGATATTTTCCAGCGAATTTTCCCATCCCCCTTTGCTTTGAAAGATATTAACCCACGTTAGGGGTGAGGATGACACGCTACTTTCCCCTTGTCGCTGCTCCATCCCATGTTGGCATTGTGTCATCACTATAGGTTCATTCAAAATCCACAGATCTTTACTGCTTCCTCCCCGTTGATTGGAGACCACAGAGACATCTTCATTGCTCCCTACGCGCACCAATGCCCCTGGCATCACCGCATACGCATCGTTTGCATGAAGGGCAAAAGAGCGTATGACCACATTTCTGGGGACAATTTTCCCTTTTACCAGTGTCGGAGCGGTGGCAAACTGCACCTCCTCTTGCCCCACATAGCGATAGGGTTGCCGTTGGATTTTTGCCCGTAAAGCCTCACGTTCTTGAGGTGAAAGATGTTTGCCCCAATACAGCGAGGGTTCATTTTCACTACGGTCAATGGTCTTAATCATCAAGGTTGAAAGATGTTCCAACACATACTCACACTCTTTGGCTTGACCACACCACCATGTAGCAATTTGGGGTAAAATCAACGCTTCGTTGAGAAAATAGTGTGCCAGTCGGGGTAAAAAAGGGTACAACCCCAAATTTTCTAACACACCTGTCCCCAAGGGATTTGCCATCGAAACCCCTTTTTTGCGTACGGCGTGCAACAATCCTGAAACGCCCAATTTTGAATCGGCGCGTAACTCCAAAGGGTCACAATACCGCTCATCGACACGACGAACAATCCCATCAATACGGCGAAGCCCTTTGAGACTTTTAAGCCAAATTGCCCCCCCCTTTGCCAACAAATCTCTCCCCTGCACCAACGTCAATCCCAGAAAAGAGCTTAAATAGGCGTGTTCAAAATAGGTTTCATTGTGAGGACCGGGGGAGAGGAGGACATTCAGGGGTTCACGATTACCATTATTGCCCAAACGTAAGAGCATTTTTTTCATCTCATCAAAAAAAACATAGAGTCGTTTGATCGAGATATTGGTATGAAGGGGTTGCATTGCACTGTTCATCGTAAGTCGATTTTCCACAGCATATCCCAATCCTGAGGGGGCTTGAGTTCGATCACTTACCACCCACATCTTCCCATCAGGACCACGTGCCAAATCGACCGCTGCCATCATAATAGAAGCTGAAGTGGGGGTGACCATACCATGCACTTCACGCAAAAATCCACTGTGGGCAAAAATCACTTCGGAGGGGACAATCCCCTCTTTAAGAATCCGTTGCTCCCCATAAATGTCGTTAAACAACAGGTTCATCAAGGTAACCCGCTGCGCCACCCCCGCTTCAATACGGTTCCAATCCTCTTGGGCGATAATAAGAGGGATAGGATCCAAATTCCACGGTCGCTCTACCCCATTGGGATCATTATAAACGTTATACGTAACCCCATTATCCTCTAATCGCCAATCAATCTCTTGGCGTTTAACCTCTAAAGCCTCTGCCCCCAAAGACTCAAGATTTTCAGCCAACTGCACCCAATGGGGACGAAGTTTCCCCTGCTCATCGACCATTTCATCGTACGAACCACTACTGTACCCTTTTAACATCAATGGCTACTCATCCCCTTGTTTACTTGGAGCCCATTTACGGCGCAGGTCAAGGGTATGAGGATACTCAAGACTGTTAGGCAACTCTTGATAGCTGAAAGTTTGACGCGGTTGATGGGTTTTTAGCACACGCCCTACTCTCTCTTCCCCTTCTAAGGTTTGTTCTTGAATGATGGGTTCATGCACCTCCTCAATCTCCCCTTGGGTATGCCCAAAGCCCCAATAGCGACTGATACGACGTGATTGCGCTTCAAGGGAATTGACCGGAAAACTCTCATACGACCGTCCCCCCGGATGAGACACAAAATAGGTAAAGCCCCCCAGTGAGCGTTGGTTCCACGTATCGACAATATCAAATACCAACGGAGCATCAATCCCAATCGTCGGATGCAATGCTGACCACGGTTGCCATGCACGGTAACGTACCCCTGAGACGTATTCCCCCTCAATACCCGTAGCAATTAAGGGAACTTTCACCCCATTACAGGTCATGATGTGGCGTTCGGAGACGAAATCTTTGACTTTCACTTGAACCCGTTCCAACGACGAATCGACATAACGGGCTGTCCCTTGCGAGCTGGATTCTTCGCCCAATACGTGCCATGGCTCAATCGCTGCGCGCAATTCACACTGGACTCCCGCAATTTTGGTCATCCCATACAAAGGAAATCGAAATTCAAAGAACGGATCAAACCAACTGTTCTCAAACGCATACCCCTCACTGCGTAAAAACGCGACGATGTCATTAATGTCTTCTCGGACATAGTGTTCAATCAAAAATTTATCGTGCAATTGGGTACCCCATCGAACCAATTTATGGCGATAGGGTTTACGCCAAAACAGTGAGACCAAGGTACGTACCAAGAGCATCTGCATCAACGACATCTGGGCGTGAGGCGGCATCTCAAAGCCTCTCAATTCCAAAATTCCCAATCGTCCCGTTGAGGAATCGGGGGAGTAGAGTTTATCGATACAAAACTCACTGCGGTGGGTGTTCCCTGTCAAATCGGTCAACATATGGCGGAACAAGCGATCGGTCAACCAAAACGGCACCTCTTCCCCCTGAGGAATTTGAGAAAACGCAATCTCTAACTCGTACAAATTTTCCAATCGCCCCTCATCGACGCGTGGTGCTTGCGACGTTGGGCCAATAAACGCCCCCGAAAAAAGATACGATAAACTCGGATGGTGTTGCCAAAAGGTTACCAACGAACGTAACAGTTCAGGTTTGCGCAATAAAGGGCTATCGGCGGGAGTTAATCCTCCGATGGTGACGTGGTTTCCACCCCCTGTCCCCCCTTGTTTCCCATCAGTCATAAATTTCAACGTCCCTAAGCGTGATTGGTGCGCTTCTTCATACAAGGTAGTAATCACCCCACTTAGATCTTTCCAATTCGACGTAGGGTGAATATTTACCTCAATAACCCCCGGATCGGGAGTGACCCGCATCCGCTCGATGCGTAAATCATGCGGAGGTTCATACCCTTCAATCATTACCGCCATATCCAACGCTTCGGCGGTCTCTTCGATGGAGGCAATCAAATCCAAAAAGGCTTCGGTATCGGTAATTGGAGGCAAAAAGATAAAGAGTTTTTTCTCCCGTATCTCAATGCTTAACGCCGTACGGACAAATACTTCATAATCGGGATTCTCTTTGGTCGCTAGAGTCACTTTGGAAGCGCGTGCTTTGACCTCATCGTGATAATCTCCCAGCGAAGGAAATGCCCCAAAAAGATCCGGTTCAAAGGTTTGTTCCAACTCCACATGGGGTTTATGGGTAAGGGAATCCAGTGGTAAACGTAACCCCACAGGAGAGGTACCAGCGGCTAAAAAGAGTTGTGGACGGCGAAACTCCCATCGACAGGTGATCCATCGCGTTGTCCCCCAATTCAGCGGCAATACAAATCCTGCGGGTTTATCAATCCCATGGGAAAGTTGCTCTGCCAA
Organism: Sulfuricurvum sp.; assembly: GCA_020721585.1. GTDB lineage: Bacteria > Campylobacterota > Campylobacteria > Campylobacterales > Sulfurimonadaceae > Sulfuricurvum. The sequence continues at coordinate 83,019 of DYMK01000007.1, read as the reverse complement.
GGCACGACGTTCTAGGGAATCTTTGAGGGTCGCTTTAAGGGGATCAACATCTACTGGCAACAGAGACTCATGCAGCAATGCCACGAGCGGATCGTTATAGGCATCATGAATGTTTTGGTCACTGATCCCTAAATTGAGACACAACATCGCTAAAAATGCCCGCGCCTCTTTGGGGGTATATTCAAAGGTTTGATCCAAACTTGCCAATAAATCGGGATTTTTCCAGATGGGTTGACCATCTTTGCGCCAAATAATGGTTGACATCCATCGAGGCAATGGCTCCCCAGGGTACCATTTCCCCTGCGCGTGATGCAACAATCCCCCTTTCCCAAAACTATTGAGCAATCGACGGGAGAGGACATTGGCACGTTCACGCTTATGCTCCCCATCGGCTGCGGTGTTCCACTGCTCTGATTCCATATCATCCACCGAAACAAACGTAGGTTCTCCCCCCATCGTCATACGGACATCGTTTTGAAGCAACTCTTCATCCACTTGATACCCAAGAGCATCAATCGCTTCCCATTGCTCTTGGCGATAAGGTTTGGTCACACGGGGAGATTCAAACACACGGGTGACCGTATTGGAGTAGGTAAACTCTACCTCACACTTATCCATCCCCCCCTCAACGGGTGCGGCACTTTCGGGATTAGGGGTACACGCAAGGGGGATATGCCCCTCTGCTGCGAAAAGTCCACTGGTTGAATCCAACCCAATCCACCCCGCACCAGGGATATACACCTCCGTCCATGCGTGCAAATCGGTAAAATCTTCCGCCGGACCACTGGGACCATCCAACGATGCCACATCAGAGGAAAGCTGTACCAAATACCCCGAGACAAACCGTGCTGCAAGTCCCAAATGACGCAATACTTGGACAAACAACCACGCAAAATCGCGACAGGATCCCAATTTATTCCCCAACGTCACTTCACACGTCTGAACCCCCGGTTCCATACGGATCGTATAATTGAGGTAGGTGTGTACCGCCATATTTAACTCAACCAAAAAATCGTTAATGTTTTTTTTACGCACATCCAATGTTTTAATAAAATGTCGTAGTTGTTTCCCATTTTCGGTGATTTCCAAATAGGGAGAAAGCTCTTTTTTGAGCTCTTTTTTGTATTTAAAGGGAAAATTAGCTGCGTACTCTTCAACAAAAAAGTCAAAAGGATTGATGCTCACCAACTCCGCTAACACTTCTACCTCAATGGCTAATTCTGTGGTTTTTTCCGGAAAAACGATCCGCGCCAAGTAGTTTCCAAAAGGGTCTTGTTGCCAATTCAAAAAATGGTTGTCGGGTTTAATTTTCAGTGAATACGCCTCAATAGGGGTACGACTGTGGGGAGCAGGACGCAAACGGATCACATGAGGTGAAAGATTGATGGGTTTATCAAAAGCATAATGGGTTTTATGAGAGAGGACAACTTTTAGTGACATCGGAATTCCTTATTCAAGTTTATGGGCAAGGATAGCACAAATCTCTCTAAAAAAACGACCCTTTAAGGGTGGAATCAAACTTTTCGCCCCTCCCTTGGAGGATATGAAACCAAATACCGTTTCACCACAAAAATCGACACTCCTAACCTATGTTATAATACCCTTCCTTTTATCGCTAAAAAATACCCACCACCAAGGAGCAAAGATGCGTTATGGCACCGTTGATTTTAACCACAAAACGATTTTAATTACAGGGGGAGCGGGATTTATTGGCTCCAATTTGGCCTTTTATTTTCAGGAAAATTTCCCCCTTGCGCGGGTGGTCATTTTGGATCTTTTTCGCTCCAATAAAACGTTATCCAATGGCAATCTCAAAAGTTTTGGTCATTTTAAAAATCTCATCGGATTTACGGGGGATGTGATTAGCGGCGATATTAATGACAAAACGCTTTTAGCGGATTTAGCATCGCGCTACCGTTTTGATTATATCTATCACGAAGCGGCCATTTCGGATACGACAGCATTGGAACAAGATTTGATGATCCAAACCAATCTCAATGCGTTTGGGGATCTACTGGACATTGCCATAGCGCATGGTGCGAACATGATCTACGCCTCTTCGGGAGCGACCTATGGGGATGCCCCCTCACCGCAACGGGTGGGAGTGGAAGCACCCCAAAACGTGTACGGTTTTTCCAAGCTGATGATGGATCATCTTGCGGCGAAATACATCCAAAAATACACTCACATCAGTATCGTGGGATTGCGCTATTTTAACGTTTATGGGGCAAGAGAATTTTTCAAAAACAAAACCGCATCAATGGTAATTCAGTTTGGTCATCAACTCCTTGCGGGGAAAAATCCCACGTTGTTTGAAAACTCCGATAAAATCGTGCGCGATTTCATCTACATTGAAGACATTATCCAAGCCAATATTCTCGCCGCTTCCCCCAAAGAATCGGGAGTCTTTAACGTCGGAACGGGAAAAGCTCGTTCATTTCAATCGATGGTAGACATCCTCCAAGAGACGTTAGGGACGACGTTTACGTGCGAATATATCCCCAATCCGTACGTGGGACGGTACCAATTTTACACTCAAGCCGATATCCAAACAACCCAAGAGATTTTGGGCTATGCTCCCCGTTTTACCTTTGAAGAGGGGATCAAGGCGTATACGCCAACCATTAAAAAGGTATTTGAAGAGGAATGTTCATGATGTCATTGCGTCACTCCCATCCCCAAATTTTAGTCATTGGGGACATGATGATCGACCACTATTTGTGGGGAGCGTGCGAACGTATTTCCCCTGAAGCTCCCGTTCAAGTGGTCGATATTGCCCGTGAAACGACCGTTTTGGGGGGTGCGGGAAATGTGATCCATAATCTGGTTGCGTTAGGGGCGAACGTCTGTGTTTCCAGTGTCATAGGAGACGATGAGATTGGGAATGAACTACGGACGATGCTCTCAACATTGGGTGTCTCTCATGAGGGGCTTATCCTCCAAGAAGGGCGCAAAACCTCCAAAAAAAGCCGTATTGTCGCCTCCAGTCAACAAATTCTCCGGTATGACCGTGAGTCCAAAGACCCCATATCGGACACTTCCGCCCAAGCGGTGGTAGCGTATGCAACACAGATTATGGGAGCGTGTGACATCATTATCCTCTCTGATTATGGCAAAGGGGTGTTAACCCCCATCGTGACCCAAGGGATTATCCAAACCGCCAAAGCCTTGGGTAAAAAAGTGCTAGTCGACCCCAAAGGGAAAGACTACACCAAATACCACGGTGCCTACCTCCTCACCCCCAACAAAAAGGAAGCTTCTGAAGCAACAACCATTGCCATCGTGGATGAAGCATCGCTTCATGAGGCGTTATTGCACCTCAAACACACCTGCGATCTGGCGTGTTCGATGATCACCCTCTCAGAAGATGGTATCGCCATTGATGATGGCACCATGCGCCGCTTTCCGACCGTTGCCAAAGAGGTGTTTGATGTGACGGGGGCGGGAGATACGGTCATTGCTTCTCTTTCGTTTGCCCTGAGTTCGGGGATGCGAATGGATGAAGCAATCCCCTTTGCCAATCGCGCGGCTGCGGTCGTGGTGGGAAAAATCGGTTCGGCTACGGTCACCCTTGATGAGATTGATGAGTATGAAGCGTCGTTGCACCAAAGCGATTCGCGCGCCCATCTTAAAACCTATAGCGAAATTTTCGAGATTGTCACCCGATTAAAAGGGAAAAACAAACGGATCGTCTTTACCAATGGGTGTTTTGATATTTTGCACGTGGGGCATGTCAAATACTTGCAAGAGGCGAAAAGTTACGGTGATGTCCTCATCGTGGGGCTTAATACCGACCGCTCGGTTAAAGTGCTCAAAGGTGCCTCTCGACCTGTTAATACCCAAGAAGACCGTGCCTATATTCTAGGAGCATTGGAGGCAGTTGATTATGTTGTGCTGTTTGATGATGAAACCCCGTATGAATTGATCAAAGCGATTTCCCCCGATATTTTGGTCAAAGGGGGCGATTATGAGGGTAAAATGGTCATCGGCGCCGAATTTTCGGGTGAATTACGACTGGTCACCTTTGTCGATGGGAAAAGTACCACTGCCACCATTGAGCGAATTAACGCGACGGCGACGTGCTAAGGAGAGGGGTTCCCTTTTTTAATCCCCCATTGGCTACAATGATGCCACTCACAAAGACGATGCGTATAAGGTGAAATAATGGATGAGAATGAATTGACAGATTTTTTTTGGGACGATTTGCTCACCTTTATGGGGGAAAAAAAGGTCATTCCCATTTTGGGATCCGATATTTCGATGGTGGAGTATGAGGGGAAAAAGATCCCTTTTCAAGACTTGATCCTCGAAAAAATCGGGGATGAACGGTATCGCTCCAAGCGGGTGGCCCGTTTTATCCACATCGCCCAAAACATCGAAGTTGAACTCCCCCCCTCGCTCCAAAAATTGGCAAAAATCACCGATTTTACCGTTTATGGTACGTTCGGGGTCGATGATCTTTTGACCCAAGCCCTAAATGAAGTGCGTTATAAAGGGCAAAAAGTGACCCAATCGATCGCGTTTAGTCCCGAAGCCATTAACATCGATCTCCCTAAAACCACCCCCGATGCGACGGTCTACCATTTTTTTGGAAAAGCCCAAAGTACCGATTCGGAGTGTGGTCTCAACGACGAAGACATCATGGAATTTATTTTGGCGTTTCCCAATACCCAAACCAAAAATCTCACCCTCAAACTCCAAGAGAGTCACTTACTCTTTTTGGGGTGTGGGGAGGGGGATTGGCTGTTGCCTTTTTTGATCCGCATTGCCAAAAATACCCGTCTCTCGGGCATTCGCCCCAAACGGCAAGAGTTTGTTGTCAACCCCAAGATGCTGACCAATGTCTGTTTAACCCGATGGTTTAGGTATTTTAATCCCGAATTTTCCCCTATTATTTCGATGGATCCCCTCGCCTTTATCGATGAGTTGGAGCGTCGATGGAGTCTGCGCAATTCTCCAAAAGGGGACGAAAACGCCATGGTGACCATCACCCCAAGCGTGGAAACTGCGGAGATTGAGATTCCCCAACACAATTATGTTTTTATCAGTTACGATGGGGATGATCGCAGTGTTGCGTTGCGTCTTTCGCAACAACTGCGCGATTATGGGATTCCTACGTGGGTTGATGTGGAGGGGGGGATTGCGATGGGGGAAAATTTCCGCAAAAAATTCACCGAAGCGATTTTAAAATGCAAGCTGTTTCTCCCCATCATCTCCGCTACGGCGTTGGGTACGGATGAGGGGTATTTCATCGAAGAGTGGGCGGTTGCCAAAGAACGGAATAAAAAAATTCGGGGCAATGTCTTTGTTATCCCTCTCCTCATTGATGGTTCGCCGGTGAGTTCCATTGATAATGAATTTGGAAGCAACACCAGTGTGTGCAAGATGGGGTCACTAGAGACCCTTTTGACCCAAGGACAACTGCACGAGATTAAAACCGCTTTTGAAAAACGGGGAGGAGTGAGCGTATGATAACGACCGATCGTTTGGATAAAAATACCCCATGGCCGGGATTGTTGGCGTTTACCGAAGCAACCCGTGAATTTTTTCATGGACGGGAGGAGGAGAGTGATGATCTCTCCCGATTGGTGCGCCTTTATCGTTTGACGGTACTGTTTGGTGAATCGGGATTGGGCAAAACCTCACTCCTTAAAGCGGGACTTTTTCCCCTGTTGCGCCAATACGAATTTTTGCCCCTGTATCTCCGTATCAACTACCATGACAAGGGTCAGCCTCTTATCGAACAACTGTGGGAAGCGATGGCAAAAGGGTGTGACGAGGTCGCAATAGTCATTCCCCCCAAACGCCCTGACCAAACGGTGTGGGAGTATCTCCATCAAGAGTCCCTTACCTTTAAGCATCCCAGTGGGTATGAGGTTACCCCGGTGTTTGTCTTGGATCAATTTGAAGAACTTTTTACCCGAGGTCAAGACTCCCCTGCGACGCAACGGTTTATTGAAGATTTGGGTGATTTGATCGAAAATCGGGTTCCCCTTTCCACCAAAGAAGCGTTAAATGTGAATTTTGATCTGATCGATACCTTCGATCTCAAAACCCAAAAGAGTAAAGTTATTTTGAGTTTTCGGGAAGATTATCTCCCCAATTTTGAACCGCTCAAAGGGGTCATCCGCGATATTTTCCAAAACAGTTACCGCCTCACCCCCATGAATGGTCAGGTGGCAAAAGGGGCTATTTTAGCCAGTGCTTCCCATCTCATGTCGATGGAGACGGCGGAAAAAATTGTTCGAGTCATCGCCCAGACCAAAAGCGTAAGTGTTCAACCCTTGGAAAAAATAGAAGTGGTTCCGGCGTTATTGAGCCTTTTTTGCCAAGGGCTTAATGAATACCGTCTCCAAAACAACCAACCCCTTATCCTCCCCGAACAGGTCTCTGAAACGGTGCGAGAGACCATCTTGGACGATTTTTACCACCATGCTTTAGAGGGAATTTCAGGCACTATCCATGCGCTCATCGAAGAGGAACTCATTGATGGAGGGGGGTATCGTAAAAGTTACCCAAAATCCGATGCCACGGCAGAATACCATGTTAGCCCCAACGATATTGACCGGCTCATTACTCGGCGATTACTCCAAAAAATAGAGCGTTACGGTGCCACGCACATCGAATTAGCCCACGATGTTTTGACCAAAACGGTCAAAGAAAATCGGGACAAACGGCGTATCCTTGAAGCCAAACGCAAAGAAGAACTTCAACTCTCCCGCCAACGGCTTCGGATGCGGATCGCTTTTTTTGTCATCTTTATTTTGGTCGCTTCGTTGGGGTATTCGGCATGGTCAATCCATGTGCAGAAAAAAATCTGGCACCGCTTGCGGCTCAAAAATCAAGAACTCATCGATAACCGTAATTTGTTGTGGGAAAAAAACCAAGCCCTAGAGAAGAGTCAAGCCCACGATGCCCAACAAACGGTGTTGCTTCAAGCCAAAAACGGGGAACTCCAAAAAGCACTCACGACCGTGGAAAAAGCCAAACAAGAGACCCTCCAAGCCAATCATCTTCTTGAAGCGCAAAAAGCGATTTTGGTGGAAGAACAACGCAAACTTTTGGCATTGGAAGCCAAAAATCATGACCAAAATACCATTTTGGAACGCCAAAACCGTGATCTCAATAGCAGTAATGCCCAACTCAATGAGGCGATGGACGATCTCACGAACTTCGCAACCCGTGTCGATCTTATCAATCGCCAATTTTATGACTATGCCCTCCCCGATGTGGAGCGTTTGGCAGCAGCGAAAAAAATCACCATTTTGGATCAGACCAAGAAAAATTATGCGGGACTTTCGTTACTCATCCTCAAAAGCCCCAGTATGAGCGATGAGCAACGGCAAGGGTGGTTCGATAAACTCCCCACTCTAAGCGATAGTGCCATCATGAGTTTGTACGAACAACTCGATCAAGAGCGTCAAAATGACCTCGTGACCCAACAACAGCAAAAGGTTAAAGTGATCCAGCCCAAATCCCCAACCCTCTCGCTAGGTACCCTCAATGACCTTTTGACCCAAACCGAAAAAGCACTCGATACCCCCAATCCCCCCAAAGAGACTCTGACACGCGGGGTTCAAACGGCACAGACCATCCTTTCCCAGATCAAACCCTTGGATGCTGCAACCCAAGAGCGATGTTATGTAATTTTGGCACACTACAGCAAAGAGGTGGGAAGTTTGGATCAATCGATCCGCTATCAGGCCAAATTGGTGCAACGCTACCAACAAACGTATGAAAAAAATCCTACCGATGCCCAAGCCAAAAGCAAATTTGCCATGGCATTGGGTACCATGTCGTGGTATTTTCTCCTCAATCACAATTTTACCAAAGCCTCCGATACGGCATTGTTGGCACTTAAACTCTCCGCAGGGCAAAATATCCTCAAAGCCAATTTAGCCCATGCCTTGTTGTTTCATGGTCATGACACCCAAGCCGAACAAATTTATCGGGATAATCAGTACAAAATGGTGGGAGACACCCAAAAATTTAAAGATGAAGTCCTCAGCGATTTTAAAGAGATGGAAAAATACGGTCTCCCTACCCAACCCATGAAAAAAATTGAGCAAATGTATCATAAATAGCGAGGGTGTGAAGCCCTCACATTCACCGCTTTTTGGGGAAAAACTCCGAGGGGAAACTGATCGCTTGGGGATTTAGCAGGTGTAACGTGGGGGTTCCTATGTCCGAAGTGACCCGCTGATACGGGACGTAGATATAGCGACTGGCAATGGCTTTGGTTTGCTGCGATTGCTCTTCGAGATGAATTCGGATACTGCTGCGAATCCCATCTTCTTGGACGATCACTTTGGGCATGGTCGTTTGGGTCACCAGCACCACAATATCGGTCGTGGGATGGTCAGGGACATAATCAATGAGAACATCGTGCAACATCAAATACGATTCTTCAATGTCATCATCGCATTTTTGCTCCAGTCGTTTGATCGTACTATCATGGTGAAGGATCAACGCAAAAGGGTAAAATTCATCGGTGTGTTCCAGTAACTTTTGCGCTTCCTCTAAGGCTTTTTCCAACATCATAATCGCTTTGTCATCATCAATCATGTTTGTCCTCCTGTACCAATGTTGCTATCGAAGCTTTTTGGGGGAAATCTGCCCCCATACTGATGATAAACGACGAGGCTTCTTGGAGACTTAAGGTCGTCTTTTTGATCTTGGATTCATCCACCAATACGGTGTACCCACTGGTGGGATTGGGAGAGGTGGGGATAAAAAGGACACACGTTTGCGCGTAGCGATTGAGCAAATACGCCACCACCCACAACCCCTCTTTGGGATATTCGACCAAAACGACCTCTTTTTTGGAGCCTTCATCCCCCCCTGAGAGCATGGCGGCGAGTTTTTTGGAGACCGAATAGACCGAACGGATGGCAGGAATTTTTTCAAACGTGCTGTCGATGACCGAAACAAACAAAGAGCGTCCGTATTTTTCAATCGAAAACCCAATAACAGCAAAAACGATGATCACCCCCACCATAAGCGTCATAGTCACCCCAAACGAATTGGTGTAATCGTGCAAGGAGAGATAGGCACTCACCCCCAAATTTTTCAAATAATTAACGACGGCTAACACTAAAATTAACGGGAAAAGCGACAACGCCCCCACAAAAATATACCGAAATAGTAAATTGGCTCCATTGCCCATCCTCACCCCTTAGGTCTTAAATTTTCGCTATTATAGAGTTTTTTGCAATACTTTACTACAATGCCACACTTTTACAGGAGAGACCATGCCCCCTTTTATCCCTTTTGAATGCCATTTTGAGACCTTTATCGCCGATTTGACTGCCCTACTTGAGGGTCACTACCGCCAGATTGAGGCATTGCTTGCCCTTCCTGCCAAGACGTATGCCACGTTTGTTCGCCCTTTTGATTGGATAGAAGAGGAACTTGACCGTTTTTTTACCCCGTTGTCCCATCTCAATTCGGTCAACAATACCGAAATGTCCCAAAAAGTGTACGCCGACTCCCTCCCCATTTTGACGCACTACAGTACCTTTGTGGGGCAAAACTTAGCGTTGTATGAGGCGTTTAAAACGATCAAAGCCAACGAATACGCCCTACTCAATGACGAACAACGCCGTATTGTGGATCTTAATATTCTCCATTTTGAACTCGCTGGAGCGCATTTGGACACCGCCTCCAAAGAGCGATTAGCACAGATCAATTTACGCAAAAGTACCCTCACCAACGACTTTTCCCAAAATTTTTTGGATGCGACCAATGCGTATGAAAAAATCATTACCCATGAAGCGGATGTGGTGGGGATTCCACAGGGTGATTTGGAGAATGCCCGTTTTGAAGCAGATGGGATCACCCAATACCGCTTTACCCTCCAAATGCCCTCCTACATCGCCTATATGACCTACGGGTGCAATCGTGCCATTCGAGAAGAACTGTATCGTGCCTACACCACCCGCGCGCCGCAAAATGGGGCTATTATCGATGAACTTATGGCACTGCGTCAAGAGAGTGCCCATCTTTTGGGGTTTGAGAGTTATGCCCACTACTCCCTTGCCTCCAAAATGGCTCCCACTACCCATGCGGTGGTCACCTTTCTCAATGAACTTATCGACGCGTCCCAAGACCAAGCCCTCCGTGAGCTTGAGGAGTTGCGTGCCATCGCGCCAGACATTGACGTCCAAAGCTACGACACCGCCTTTTATGGGGAAATTCTCAAAAAAGGGCAATACGACATTGATGAAGAGGAGTATCGCCCCTATTTTGAACAACACCGTGTCATGGAGGGGATGTTTACGTTTTTAAGCGATCTTTGGGAAATCCGTTTCGTCCAACAAAGCATCGATTTGTGGGATGAAAAAGCCAGCGTTTACGATATTTATACGGGGGAGACCCTCACAGCACGGGTCTATTTTGATCTTGAAGCGCGCAAAGACAAACGCGGTGGCGCGTGGATGCACCACTACCAAACCCATTGCCAAGATCCTCAGGGCAAAACCCACCTTGCCAGTGCTTTTGTGGTGTGCAATTTTCCCCCCTCCAGTGACACTTCCCCCTCACTGCTGCGCCATGATGATGTGGTCACCCTCTTCCATGAGATGGGGCATACGCTGCATCACCTCTTAAGCCGCGTCAACGAGCATGGGGTCAGTGGGGTCAATGGGGTAGAATGGGATGCGGTGGAGTTCCCCTCCCAATTTTTGGAAAATTTCGCCTACGAACCCAACGTCCTTAAACTCTTCGCCCACCATCACCAAAGTGGGGAAGTCCTCAGTGATGCCATGATCGAAAAACTCATCCGTGCCAAAAATTTCCAAAGCGGTCTGTTTATGCTGCGCCAGTTGGAATTTTCGTTGTTTGATTTTGAACTTCACTCCAAACTCTATCAAGGAGAGGCGATTCAAGGATTGCTAAATACCCTTCGCAAACGCACCTCCCTCATCCAACCCCCCAGCTACAATAAATTCCAAAATGGGTTTAGCCATATCTTTAGCGGAGGCTACAGTGCTGGGTATTACAGTTACAAATGGGCGGAAGTTCTCAGTGCTGATGCGTATTATGCCATCGTTGATGAGGGGATTTTTGGGTCGCCTTTGGCACGAAAATACCAAGAGGTGATCCTTGCAAAAGGGGGAAGTCAGAGTATGCACGAGCTGTTTGTTGAGATGATGGGGCGAGAATGTGAGACCAAAAATCTCCTCCGTCTCAATGGGATCGCCTAAAATGCGTCTCTTTGTCCTCTTAACCCTCATCTTATCTCTTTTGGGAGCGACCGACGTGAAAATAGCCACCTACAATGTCGAAAATCTGTTTGATATGAACGACGATGGAACCGAATACGTGGAGTTTATCCCCAACACCTCACGGGGATGGAACCAAGCAATGTACCAAACCAAACTCCAACACACCGCCCAAGTGATCCAAGAATTGGGCGCAGACATCATCGGATTGCAAGAATTAGAGTCCGAAACCGCCCTCAAAGATCTCAAAGCTCAACTCAATCGTCAAGGGATCTATTACCCCTACTACGCCTTTTCCCGTACCAAAAACAGCACCATTGCCGTGGGAATTTTGAGTAAATACCCCCTCAAAAGTGCCTTAAGCCATCGAATCTCCTCCCATCGGGCCTATCGTGATATTTTGGAAGCCAAAGTGGAGGTTAACGGTCACGTGCTTCGTATTTACGTCAACCATTGGAAATCCAAAAGCGGAGGAGAACACATGCGGGTTTTGAGTGCCAAAGCCCTAAAAACAGTGTTAGCTGCCCTTAACCCCAATGAACCTTATCTCTTAATCGGCGATTTTAACTCCCACTATGAGGAGTACAAAACCTTTCTCACACGTCGCACCCTTAACGATACGGAGGGAATTACGGGGATCAATCATATCCTTAAAACCATCGATGCAAACCAAAATCCCATCACCTTTGAAGGGGTTAAAAACTGCAACGATTGTTCCTATAATCTGTGGTATGATCTCCCTGAAGATCAACGATGGAGTCATGAATACCATGGTCATTATGAAGCATTGGACAATATGATTATCTCCCCTGCGCTTGCCAAGGGAGGAGCTATTAGGTATGTACGCGGAAGTTTTGGGCGTTTTACCCCTGAGTATCTTTTGCACAAAGGTAAACCCTACCGATGGCAACACAGTAAAACCTACCCCAAACACCATTTGGGTGAGGGGTATTCGGATCATTTAGCGATCTATGCGACGTTTACGTTTACGCATTGACGTTATGACGCATTGGAATCAAGGACAATGGGTGTGCGGGAAGCGAAAAAAAGACTGGAAGAATTACACGAATAGATCAGATTTCACGAAAGTAAATTTCGTTTTAACGCTTCCATAGAGGTGAATTAAGGGCATAAAAGATACCATTAAAACACATATAAATTTTACCGTTCGCCCTGAGTTCGTCGAAGGGTAAAACGGACGGTTTGTCATCCTCGGGCTTGACCCGGGGATCCATCCCAAAAAAAGAAAAATAAAATTAGGAATTTGGATGGAATTAGTCTATTTATGGGTTGACAAATATAAAAATATAAAAGATCAAGGGTTTAATTTTTCGCCTAGATTTGAATTTGAATATATTCAAGAAAAAAATGAATTGGTATTGAACAAAGAAAATAAAGAGTATGTAAGTATTTTTCCTGAAAATATTAATGTTACTGCGATTGTTGGTGAAAATGGGAGCGGGAAAAGTAGTTTATTTGAAGCTTTACTATCAATATTAATCAATAATGAAAAAATTTATACCTATTTAATTATTGTAAAAAATAAAGATGGTGATTTGATACAGTATGACTCTTTAGATGTAAAGATTAATTATGTTAATAAGAAGATAAAAATAGAAAAAAATTACAATGGAAGAATAGTAGAAGATTATAAGTCTATTGCTTCATTATTTATTACCAATGAATATGTTGAAGAGACAATAAAATATTACTCTGAACAAAGCAATACGATACGAACCTATGCAGAAAAAAAGAATATAAATACAAAGATATTGAAAAATGCTAAGAAATTTGCAAATGTACAATTTATAAAAGATGCTAAAAACTTTTTTTTACCTACCAAAGCAAGGATTAAAATTGAGTATTTTAAAGGTTTAAAAAACTTAAAAGAAGAAGAGCAAAAAAAGGTAGAAGAATTAAAAAAACAAGCTGATGAATTTTTAGAAATAAATAAATATAAAGACTATTTACACGTGATTTATGAAATATTTGAAATCTTTAAAAAAAGTAATTATTATTCAAAAGGTTCTTTTATTCAAAAGGGAATAGACGACAATAATATTTATGGATACAACGAAGACTTAAGTAAAAAATATGCTTCACTCTTAGACAAAATAGAAAAAAAAGCTTTTGGAAGTAATATCTTTTATGAATTTACTATCTCAGATATAGACAAAAAAGTTCTAAATTTTTTAAAATCTATAGATAATATTCATATATTTAAAATTGAATTGTTAGATGATAATAAAAGTTTTGAGAGTTTAAGTTATGGAGAGCGACAACTTTTAAGTCAATTGCATTTGATTCTTAATCATTTTGATTTGAAAAAAATAAATACTTTTGACCATTCAACTTGGGACGAACAAACTCAACAGAAAGATGAAGACTATGAAAATATAAATGTTGAAAAGTATTTTATCTTTATTGATGAATTTGAACTTGGACTACATCCAAATTGGCAGAAAAAAACTTTGAGTTATATGATTGATTTTTTTAAAATGTTTGATATAAAAATTGATTTGTTTATAACTTCCCACTCCCCGTTTATCCTTTCAGACATCCCCAAAGAAAACGTAATATTTTTAGAAAATGGAAAGCAAAAACTTCCATTTAAAGATAATGAACAAACTTTTGGAGCAAATATCCATACTCTTTTATCCCATGGTTTTTTTATGAAAGATAAAGGGCTTATGGGAGAGTTCGCGAAAGCAAAGATACAAGATGTTATTTACTTTTTAAACAAAGATGAAAAAACAAAGATAGAAACAAAAGAGGATGCTTGGAAAATTATTCAAATAATTGGCGAGCCATTTTTAAAGTACAAATTAGAAGAGAAGTTTCATGAAAATTATTCAAGTGATAAAGTAAAAAATGAAGCAAAAATAAAAAGACTTGAAGAAGAGATAGAAAGGCTGAAAAGTGTTAAGCCTAAAGATTGAACAAACTCAAGCAGATAAGTTTGCTAAAAAAATGTGGCTAAATGTACGAAATCCACTTGAACGTATCATTAATGACAACGGATTAAAAGGCTTCAAAAACAATGTGCAATATCAAAAAGTTTCATTAAATACTAATGAAATAAACTTTTTAAAGTCTATTAATACCGAAGTAAAATTAAAAGAGATTTTGAGTAGTAATCCTAAAAAATTACGAGTTTTGATTGATGATTTAGAGCCTCAAATGACAGATAATTTAAAAAAAGTTCTTTATAATGCTTTTGTTAGCAGAGTATATGAAGAACCAACTAGGTTTGATGGTTTAAAATTTGTTGATGATATTGGACTACAAACCTGCCCTTATTGCAATAGAGCCTATATTCAATCAGTGAGCAAACGAGGAGTAGTTAGACCTCAGATAGACCACTTTTTTCCTAAGGACAAATATCCATATTTAGGAGTTTCATTTTACAATCTGATTCCATCTTGTTCTGTATGTAATGGTACAACTGCGAAAGGAAATAAAAATAGTTATACAGACAAATTAGTAAGCCCTTATGAAATAAAAAGTGATGATTTTAAATTTAGTTTTGACATTGAATCCATCAATAATTTTCCACCTAAATTAGTTGAAAAGATTGATATAAATGATGAGTATTTTAAACTTGAAGATTTTTATAAACATCATGGAGATGTTGTCCATGAGCTTTACACAAAACTCTACAGAGAAGATACAAAAGAGCATTTTGATTCATTACGAAAATCGTTAAGTGAAATAGGATTTGATGAAGCAGAAATACATAGGTTTATAACGTGTGGATATTTAGATGATGAAGACCTCCACAAACGCCCCCTCTCTAAACTCATCAAAGACATCAGTGAAGAGTTAGGATTGGTATAGGAGAGGATGATATTAAATGCAAAAGATGGATCCCGTATCGAGTACGGGATGACGAGATAAGTTGCTACACAAATAGAAACCTAAAAAGAAACACGATAAACTCACAACAGATAAAGAGGTGACACTATGATAGAAACAATTAATCGAATACGCACCGAAATCGCCAAAACCATTGTCGGTCACGACACCCTTATCGATGGGTTACTCATCGGATTGTTATGCGATGGGCATATTCTTATCGAGGGGATTCCGGGATTAGCCAAGACCACCACGGTCAAAGCACTCTCTCAGACCTTGGGGCTGACCTTTAAACGGGTGCAGTTTACCCCCGATCTTTTGCCCAGTGACATTTTGGGTGCTGAGGTCTACGATCCGCAACACAACGGATTTAAGATCAAAAAAGGGCCGATTTTTACCAATCTCCTCCTCGCCGATGAGATCAACCGCGCCCCCGCCAAAGTCCAATCGGCACTGCTAGAGGTGATGCAAGAGCGGCAAGTGACCCTTGGGGAGGAGAGTTTTGCTCTTCCGCCGCCGTTTTTAGTCCTTGCGACCCAAAATCCTATCGAAAATGAGGGGGTCTATCCGCTCCCTGAGGCGCAATTGGATCGTTTTATGCTCAAGATTAACGTGGGCTACAACACTCCCCAAGAGGAACTCACCATCGCCCGACGGGTTGCTTCATCGACGTATGAGACCATCACAGCGGTGGTCGATGCCCCCATGCTAGAGCAACTCAAAACCGCCGTCCGCGCCATTCATATCGATGAAGAGGTGGAAAATTACATCATCACACTGGTGCAAGCGACTCGCAATTTAGAGGCGTTTGGATTGGGCGAGATGGCGAAATACCTCCAATTTGGTGCCTCTCCTCGGGTGAGCATTGATCTGTTTAAGGCTTCGCGTGCGGCAGCTTTTTTGCGCGGTAAGAACTTCGTCTCCCCCAGCGATATTATCGGCATTCTCAAAGCCAGTATGCGCCATCGGTTGGTCTTATCCTACGAAGCCGAAGCGGAGGGGATCGATGTCGATACCCTCATCGAAGCGGTGGTTAAAGCCATACCGGTTCCCTAATCATGCGACACGCCAAAGAGATTCTCATCCGCGCCCGTCGGCAGATTGTGGGGGATCGTATCGGTAATAACCCCTCGATGTTTAAGGGGGAAGGGTACGATTTTATCGAACTGCGCGAATACGTCAGTGGCGATGACATTCGCCATATTGATTGGAACGTCACCGCCAAACTCCAACGCCCCTACGTCAAAGTATTTCGGGAAGAGCGAGAACTAAGCGTGGTCACCGTAGCGATGGTGGGGGGGGCGATGCACTTTGGCACCGATACGTTCAAAATCGAAAAAGCCGCCGAAGCGGTCGCACTGGTGGGGTATTCAGCGGTGGGGAATGGGGATCTTTTTACCCACTATACGTTTCAAGAGACGATGCTTCACGAGATACGGGGAACCAAAAAACACTTTGCGGTGACCATGAGCGTGGAGGAGATGATGAAGACCCCCTTGATCGGGCATCGTGCTGATTATTCGGTGATGGCGCGCACCCTTTCCAAACGGCTACGGCGCAAATCGCTCATCGTTCTCATCGGCGATTTTTTCGAGATTCCCCCTTTGAAACTTCTTGCCAAACAACACGAAGTGGTCGCCATCATCGTGCGGGATTCTTTTGAAGAAAAACCCAAATCTTTGGGCTTTGGCACCCTCCAAGATCCCCAAACAGGGCAGACCTTAGAGGGGGATTTTAACGCCAAACGGATGGAACATTACGCCCAAAAAATACACGAGCATGATACGGCACTCTTTGCGCATCTTCGCAGTTGCGGTATCCGTTTTGTCAAACTCTATACCCATACCAACACCTCCGTGACGTTACGCCGTTTGTTTGAGGGGAGAGCATGAAAGCATCACAGGATATTCCCCTCAATGACATCATGCCCCTTGTGGAGGTGCCTGATACCTCATGGTACCCTTTTGGGGGGATGGTCACCTTAGCGATAATGGTCATTTTAGGGGGGATAGTGTGGTGGAAGCGTCGTCAAAAACGGCTCAAATTAGCCAATCCTCGCCATCACCACTACGATCGTCTAACGCATATCGATTGGAGCAATCCCAAACGTGCTGCCTACACCATCACCCAAGAAGGGTACTATTTTTCCCACGACAACGACCGCACGCATGGAGCATACGATCACCTCATCAGCCGTTTGGAACCGTATAAATATGCCCCCGCTGTGGATCCCATCGATGCACAGACCATCGGCTATTATCATCTGTATTGCGAAATGATTGATGTTTGAGGGGGTCTACTTTGAGTTTCCCAAACTGGGTTTTCTCCTCTTTGTTTTTTTGGGGTGTGACCAGTTGTGTCCCTTGCGCACCAATCCGCTGTTATTTCCCCAACTGCACCATCTATCCCCGCCAAAGAGGAGCGTGACATGGATAACAATGGCACAATGGGGGATGATTGTTTTTTTGATTGTCGCGCTGATGTCCCCCATCAAAGAAACCCCCCTCCCCACCCACTACGCGGGGTACCAAACCCTCATTATCGCGGATGATACCACGGCTAAGACGAAAACGACGATCACAACCCTCATCGCCTTACGACCTCACGATGCCATTGGGGTGTACGTTGGGGGGATCATCCTCCCCCTTACCTACGACCATACCGCTTTAGGCTCGATGGTCACCCACGTGCCTCAGACCACCACAACCGCCCCACTCCCGCGCGAAACGCTCCAATTTTTAACCACTCACACCAAACCATGGGTGATTATCCTCTCCGATCATCCCAAAACGTGGGAAAAGCAACTCCCCCTAAGTCTACACGATCGCTTGCTTATTTCCGATAAACAGGAGGATCAATGGATCCAAAAAGAGAGTCGCCGCCACCCCGCCATCGAGATTTTTAGCGAACACTCCACCAAAGTCTATTACTATTTTTATCCCCTTTTTTTGGGCTTTATGGCGTTATTGCTCTATCTCTATGGTCGTAATCAGCGGGGAAGCGTATGATTTTTTTGCACCCTGAATTTCTGTTGTGGATGTCGTTGCCGGTGGGGATACTCTTTTATTTTTGGCTCACCCAACACATCCCTCAACACCTCCATTTCACTCCGCGTGCATGGAAAATGCTCTACGTAGAAGAGACAACGCTTGGTCTGCAAGGGCGCAATCTCCTTTTTTTGATCGCCTCGCTTCTCCTTATCCTCGCCCTTTCTCAACCGGTTGTCGAAGAGAGAAAAATCCCCCTTTCGCCCCAACCGGTGACCATTTCCCTTGATATTTCGTTGCGTCCCATCGCTGAGTTTGAAGAACTTAAGCGTAAAGCGCTCACGATTATTGATGCCAGTGATGCCCCCATTGCGCTGGTCGCATACGATACGCAACTGTACCGCATTGCCCCCAGCAGTGAAGACAAAGCGACCCTTTCGCGTTTGATTCGCCACCTCTCATGGAGGGTAATGGACGATCCCCACAGTGACCCAACCCAGTGTGCCAAACTGCCCCACCCCTACATTATCCTCTCCACTACCGCACCGCTAACCCCCCAAGAACAGCACTTCTTGCATCCCAAGAAAGAGGAGGTGATCTATTTTCCCCTCTTCTATCTCCCACTGGGAGTGGCATTGCTGTTGATTGGATTGGGGTTGATTTCGATGAGCAAACGAGAGAGTGTTGCCTTGGGGATGGTGGCATTTTTGGTTGTGTTAGTCCCCCCCAAAGCAAACGCGGGAGTGATGGATTTTTTAGTACTCAAAAATGCGGTGGAAGCGTACCAAAAGGGTCACTATTCCCAAAGTGCCACCCTTTTTTTGACCTATCAACGGCTTCACGACACACCGCAAGTACGCTATAACCTTGCCAATGCGTATTTTAAATCAGGGAAGTATGACCAAGCTGCGTATTGGTACGCCCATGTTCACACCACTGACCCCCATTTAGCCCAATGGGTAGCTTTTAATCAACGGAAATTACCGCATCTCACCGCGACACCACCTTGCACGACGACCACACCACGTTCTACGAGTATCACCCCAAAACATCCCATGACAAGGGTTCCATCCCAAGAAACAGAGGGGATGACCCCCCTATTTTCTTACCCCTAAAAAAGGCTACCGATGGCTAAATTTTTCTTTTTCCTTATCACCCGTATTATTCTCACGTTTGTCGTGATTGCCCTTATCGCAGCGATGGTCGGGGGTGGACTTTACTGGCTTTTAGTGTAAAAATACCCGCCTGAATCCATACACTCCCACGTAAACAGGAGTCTAGTTGAATTCAGTATCTTCTCTTTTAGACCCTGAGTTAAGACCAGAATGACGTTACAACTAGGTCTAATACTTGACTTTTTTCGTCATATTAACTATAATTTCATCAGATAATAATTAAAAGGAAAAAGTATGATACTCTCACTGCCTATCAAATCTGCTCGTACCGATGCCACATTGGCTCCCTTGTTTGGAAACGCTAAACATTTCGCCTTTGTTGATGAGGAAGGGGTTATTACAACCCAACCAATGGAACAAAATGGGGGGAAAGATGTCGCCCGTACCCTTTTAACGCATAATGTTGATGTGCTTATCGTCTCCCATTTGGGACTCAATCCGTTTGTACTACTCAAAACGTATGGGATAAAAGTCTATTTTGGCGGGGAGAAGAGAATGACGATTTCCCAAGCGGTAGCGGCATTTCATGAAGATAAACTCATTCAAGTAACAGCGGAAAATTATGAAGCTCTATTGGGAAGCGATCACCATGCTTCACATAGCCATACACACAATCACTCAATAGGATGCGGATGTGGCGGACACCACGTACACGCTTAAACAACCAAAACAACACACGTACTATGGAGAACCAAATGAAAAAAAACACCCTTATTACCCTACTAGCAACGTTGACCCTTAGTGTCACCTCTGCATCAGC
Source organism: Sulfuricurvum sp. (assembly GCA_020721585.1). GTDB lineage: Bacteria > Campylobacterota > Campylobacteria > Campylobacterales > Sulfurimonadaceae > Sulfuricurvum. Next base: position 63,020 of record DYMK01000007.1, on the reverse strand, counting down.
ATACGATGCTCAATTGGCTCAAAAAATGGATAGCTTTTATGAGAAAATGACGTTTGTCCCCCTCTCCCAAAGTACTTTTTTACTTGAGCCTGAAGCCTTTGTTGCGGAGGTCAAAAAAGATCCTTCTATTGTCTTGATCGATGTACGTACCCCACAAGAGCAAGCGTTTATTAAAACGGGCTATCCCCACACACTCGAAATGCCTCTTGAAGAGCTTTTTGAAGCCAAAAACCTTGATCGTATCCCGACGGACAAACGTATTGTTGTTTTTTGTCATTCAGGAACACGTGCTATTCCTGCGGCAATTAGTCTAAAGATGGTGGGCTTTAAAAATATTCACGTTCTAAAAAACGGTATTGTAGGGCTTGCAAGTATTAGCTCGCCTAAAACGTGTATACTCAAATAACTCTTATTTTTCTTAATATTTAACGCCCGACGCGTATTTTGACACCCCTTTTCAAAAGTGGATATTCACTCACAGGGGTGTAATTTCTTATGCTGCTTCGGGTACAAAACTTTCTATCGTGTCCCCTTTGCGTTGCAATACGGTTACTCCATTGGCAAGTGCTTTTTCTTTTAGGTCATCATACAGTGAAAAGGTAGCTAATACGAGATGATGATTATAATCTTTATATACTGGGAAAAGCTTTTTGAAGTTCTCGTATTTTTTGGTCAATAATTTGTCTAAGTCACTTTCGTGAGCTTTGTATTTGACTTCGATGATGGCAACGTTTTTTCCGTTTATCATGACAATATCGTATTCATCACTAACACCATTACTAGAGCGTGTCATATTTTTATCCACAAAATCGTAATGAATCCCTGCTAAGGTTTGGGTATGTGCCAATGAGTTATAAAAGAACTCCTCGGCAACTGAACCTTGGTTGTTGGAGATATTTCCCAAAGTAATGCCAATGCGTTCTAGTTTTTCGTCAGTGCGTTTCATTTGTTCGTCGGTGCGTTGCATTTGGGCATCGAGTCTATCCGATTTGATAGCCAATCCTGCTACGAGGTCTTTTAATTCTTGATCGGTCATTGGAAAATCTCCTTACAAAACGTTGATAGTTCAGTTATTATTATACCCGAAAAGACACAATACAAAAAATGGTGACTGGCACCTTTTTTCCCTAGGCACCATATTTGTGATCCCATTTCTTTGTTGCATTACTTCTAAACATAGGCGAATTCGCCTTTTCTCATAATGCTTCCCAAGAAGTGAAATAATTTGCCTGTGATCGTCGTTAATCCGCTTTCAGAATTGAACTGAAATTTAGTTTTTTAGGGCTGACTAGCTATACTTTCAAAATAACTTTCAAGGGGGGAAATATGAAACAATTCAAACGATTTTTTGCGTTTTTATTCATACTTTCCCTTTTTGTCGGGGTTGTCCATGAGCTAAACCCTCATCATCTTCATGATGGAACGTGTGAAGTGTGTCTCATTGCCCATTCCCCGACGCTCTTAAGTGATCCCTTGACGCTTACCTTTGTTTCCTCTTTCTATGAACCTTTTGATGGTGCATTGGTAAATCAATCCCATCAAGAAGCGATTTCGCTTCGTAACCGTTCGCCCCCGATGGCCTAATTCTTTTTCATTAACTTACACAATTTTAATAAAAAAATTAGGATATTTCTATGCAAAAATTAGTACTTTCTACTCTAGCAGCTACCGCGTTAATTGCCAATGATACGACCTCTGAAAAGATTTTTATGGAGCCTATCGTTATCTCAGCCTCTCCCGTCCATGACCACACGACCTTTGATGTTCCCAATCAAATCGACATACTCGATGGGAAAGAAAAAGCCCTTAAAGCCACTGCGTCCTTAGGGGGAATTCTCGAAGAGATTACTGGGGTCAATACCATCTCCACCGGAACACAAGCGGGCAAACCGGTTATTCGCGGTATGACCGGTGAGCGGGTCAAAGTTCTCTCCAACGGCAGTGCCACCGATTCACAAACCTACGGTATTCGTCATGTCGTTAATAGCGATCCCTTTATCGCCGATCGTATCGAAGTCGTCCGTGGGGCGCAGGGGGTATTATACGGCTCCGACGCGTTGGGGGGAGTGGTTAATATCCTCTCCCCTGAAATACTCACAGCACCCGTTGGAAAAAGCATCCTCAAGGGTGAAGTTACGGGGGAATATCATACGAATAATGAAGAGCGCATGGGAGGGGCTAAAATCCAAGCAGCGCACGGAAAACTTGGGGTTAATGCCGCTATCATGAAACGCAAAGCGGGGAATTTCAGCACCCCAAATGCCGACACATGGGAAAAGGGGGAACCAACAGGTAGTAACCCCCGTTTTGCGGGAGAACTCCCCTACACAAACTTTGAGACCACTTCCGCACTTGCGGCTATTGGGTACACGGACAATTGGGGAAAAGTCTCCCTCCAACATATCTACTGGCAAAGTTTTCAAAACTATTTAGGACACACGACAGCTCCTAATTTTACCGCTGTTGCCTCCGCTGGACAAAAACTCACCAACAATGAAACACAGCTTAAAGGGGAATTTTTGCTTGGGGATTGGATACTCAAACCCACCCTTTCTCGAACCCTAAACCAACGTGAAGCAGCGACCAATACCCCCTACGAAATAATGGAAACAAAACAAGGAACCGCCGATTACCTCAATATTCAAACGGATCGACTCGATGGGCGTTTGGCACTTGAACATCCAAAGATAGGGGATTTTGAAGGAGAGATAGGAATTGAGGGATTTGATAAAGACCAAACCCTCATCGAAGGAAAACTTGCCCCAACTGCTAGTGAAAAAGGATCTGCACTTTATATATTTGAAGAAGCTGACTATGAAAAATGGATTTTCCAAACAGGATTACGCTATGACACGAAAACCATCACCGCCCCCACGAATGGAATCAATACCCCCTTTGTTAGTACTGGAATTTTCAATGCTACCAATAACAGCCAAACGTTTTCAGGTTTTAGCGGCTCTCTTGGATCAACCTACCGCCTTACCCCTCACTGGAATATTGCGGGGAATATCGCACGAGGCTTTAGAACCCCAAGTATTTTTGAACTCTACGCGGGTGGGATTCATGGAGGGGTACAAGCGTATCAACTGGGAAATCCCAATCTCAATGCGGAAAAAACCTTAGGCGGAGATCTTGCATTACGGTACAAAGATACCAAAACGAAAGCCTCACTAAGCGTCTATCATACGATCATAAATGACTATATTTATCTCGCCAATACAGGTACATGGACAGGAACCCTCCCCAATATGCGAAATGAACAAACCAACGCGATCATGGAGGGGATAGAGTTTTCATTCGATACGTTCCTCACCGATATGACCCGCTTTGAGGGGGGATTTGAGCTTATCCGTGGGCGCGATACGACCAACGACCGTAAACTCACCATGATGCCTGCCAATAATCTTCGATTGGCGATTCATCAAAACGTGGGGACATTAGGATCGTTTGAAAATTCTACTTTTTCAGTCACCATGAAAAGTGCTGCGTCGCAAAGCGTTGCAGGAGCGTACGAACCGTTTGCCCAATACAACGACAAAACCAAATTTCCCTTTGGTTCCGCTGACACAGCAGGCTATACCGTATGGGGACTTGGGTACACTGCAGACATTGTCATCGGAAACCAAAAAGGACAACTTGGGGTTAAAGTCAGCAATGTATTGAATACCCACTATCGCGATTTTCTCGATACCTACAAAGGGTACGCTCTGGCGATGGGACGGGATATTTCATTTGTAGTGCGAATACCCTTTACTTTTTAAGGTACACACTGCATTTCATTATCACTATTCAACCCATTGGGTTGGGTACAATACCACATACAAAAAGAGGAGTGTCTTTATGGCAAACACACAAAATTTTTACCTTACCCGCGTAAAGGGTTTGATGACCAAAAAAAATCTGCTTAATGCTGGGTATTATCTTGCCATTATCGTAGTTGCAGTGTATGTGGCATACATCAAAGGGTGGATTTTCCCTAACTATACCTCCATCTCTCCCCAAGCAGCTTCCCTCATGATCCAACAAAACCCGACCATGACGGTTTTGGATGTCCGAACGCCCGAAGAGTTTGCCCAAGGTCATCTGCAAGGTGCCGTTCTTCTCCCCGTTCAGGTGTTAGAGGAAAATCTCCCCCAACTTGCCCCCCTCAAAGGGAAAAAAATAGTCGTTTATTGTCACAGTGGTAATCGCAGTGGGGTCGCAGCACGTGTTTTAGCCGATGAGGGAATCATCCCCCTTAATATGGAGGGGGGGATTAGCGCATGGCAAGCAGCAGGGTTAAGCGTCGTGCGCTAACGCGCGCGTCACAATCGTCTTTGCCATCGTCGTAAAGATAAGGGCGTGAAGGGGAACCAACGCATACCAATAGAGTCTTCCCAACACCCCATAAGGGTAAAAGTAGGCACTTTGGATTAAGTGTCCCTCATGAAGCTTGAATTCTAACCACGCTTTTCCCGGTAGTTTCATCTGAGCAAAAAGCAACAACCGTTCATTTTCCACCACATCGACCACTTTCCAAAAATCGACGCTGTCTCCGATGCGCACCTCTGCTCCATCGCGTCGCCCCCGATTGATCCCCACTCCGTGAAAGAGTTTATCAATCAACCCACGAAGTTTCCACAATCCATCGTACCCAAACCACCCATTGTCTCCCCCGATGGCGCAAAACGTTCGGTACACCTGTGCGGGAGAAGCTCCATGAAGGGGGATACTGCGACGATCGATAAACAACGCATTGGACAAATCGTGGTCATGATCGACTTCTCCCTCAATCCCCCCGCTATCACTCCAACGGCTTAACACCTGATTGGTCTCAATCTCCGCTTCAGCGGTATGGACTGCTGCTTCAAGGGAGTGGAGGGGAAACGAAAAAAGGGTGTGACGAAGATTATTTTGGATGGTGGCATCACTTTTTAACCCCTCAATCAACGAGCGTGCGATGGAAAACGGGACAGGGGTAAACAGCACCAACCAATACGATGAAAATTTGGGGCTAAAAAAATTCACAGGGATAAAATAGCGTTTAAGTCCCATCGCCACCGAAACCCGCTCCATAAGTTCCCCATAGCTCATCACCTCTTCCCCTATATCAATGATGGTATTGTGGGAAAGGTCAAGAGTCAATCCCTCCACCAAATAGCGCAAGACATCCTCCACCCCAATGGGGGTTATATGCGTTGTGACCCATTTGGGGGTGATCATGACCGGAAGCTTTTGGATGAGATGGCGCATAATCTCAAAACTCGCGCTCCCCGAGCCGATAATAACCCCCGCACGAAACCACAAACACCGCACTTTATCGGGACGTGAGCTAAGGATTTCCCCCGTTTCGATGCGACTGAGGAGATGCTCACTGCCGGTGGTTTTGTCCCCCAACCCGCCCAAATAGATAATCGTGGAAACTTTTTGGCGGATACACCCCTCCAAAAAGTTTTGGGCACTTTGACGATCAAGTTCTTTGAAATTGGAATGGGCTAAACCATGAATAAGATAATAGGCAATATCCACCCCCGCTAACGCCGCATCAAGGGTTTGAGGGTGCATCACATCGGCTTGGACAACTTCGCACTCCCCAATTACCCAAGGGGAGAGACTGTTGGGATTACGCACCATGAGACGAAGGGTATGCTCTTTGTTGCGTAAGAGGTGATGTTTTAACCGCCGACCAATATACCCATTCGCGCCTGTTAATACAATACGCATCATCACTCCTTGTGGCGTTTAGTACTCTATGAGATGAGTCTTAGCACCATGATAAACGACTATCGCACAAAAAGGGCTTTGAGTTCGTCGTTATTGAGCGAAGCTAAGGCAGTCTCTCCGACACTCACACTCATCTCCCCCATTGCCGTTTTGGCTTTAATCATCGCATCAATTTTCTCTTCAAAACTGTTTTTTGTGATAAAACGAAAAAGGGGGAAAAGTAGCCTGTCCCCTTTTCTTGTTTTCTTACAGGCTGTAAGCTGGGAGATGAAACATAATCGTGCAAATATTACGGAGCACTATCTTAAGTAAATAAATACATATTTTTTTATTCAAAAAAATCTATTTTAAAACTAATAGTCTCATATGACCAATTTACTTCATTATTAATCATTATGCTATAAACATCTATTATTGTGTCATAGATATCTATTTCATATATTGTATTGCCCTTTACAATAACGACCTCATAATTTTCTAAATGATCATATGCAAATTTAATTTCAGCCTTTGAAAAGTAAATAGTATTTCCAGTAGTACTTTTAACTTCAATATACAAGATGTCATCATTATGAGTTGAAATTAAATCAAATGGCGCATACCGATCATAATTTTTAGAATAATGAATGACTTTTTCTATGTTTTCCGTTAAAACATCAAATGCTTTAATTTTGTATATTTGGCTAATTTTATTGATCAAAATTTTTCTATCGACATTGTGCTTTATTATTTCATAGACTAACTCTTCAGCTCGCATACCATTTTCTATTTTCTTCTTCACATCAGCTAAAATATCATCTTCATATGTTTTCTGATTAAGATCTAAATCGAAATCGGTTTTTGACCCAATACTTCCAACTTCTGAAACCTGAGCTCTTTTTTTTGTAATTTGATCCCCATTAGCTCTCTTATATATAGCATGTGTACCACAGATTTCACCATAAATGCTGTTTTCAAAACCAAAAGTTTCTTTGCGTATTTTGTAGATATCATTATCAAGCGTCTGATCGTTATATTCATCATAATAAGTCTCAACGATTTTTCTTTTACATGATGTATTAACAATTGGTTCATAATAATCAGGATCAAACAAATAATTTAACATATGCTTTGATGCCAAATGATTCATCTCTTTGAAATGTTCTGTAGAGATTTTTTTCATCGAATCGTATAAATTGATACTATTGATTATTTCATTTGGATTGTTTTTTTGTCTTATATATTCTTTCGTGAAAAAATATATAAAATTAATATCAAAGTATAAATACTGTGATAAACGTCCATATGAAGCTATTCCATGTTTTGGTAAAGACTCTTTTACGCTAGTTTCATCATAATATTTGTCTAAATAAATTTCAATTGTCTTTATCTTTGTTTCATTTTTTTTATCATATATTGGATAGTTATATAGCCATATTAAATTCGCAAAAAAATGTCTTACTTTTTCGTTAGCGGATGATAATTGTTCTATATATTTGACGAGATTTGGGCGTTTAGAATCATCATAATTCTTAATTATTCTGTCTTCATATTCTTGAAAAACTTCATCATTATCAAATAATTTTAGGTTTTTATTAAATATTGACACACCATCTTCAAAAAAAACCTTCTTAAACTCTAAAAATTTGTTATAGATTTCTAAATTTACTGCGTCTGATAGCATATAACGTGACATATTTTTCCTTTTAATAAATCAATAATATCGAGCCTCTTTCAAATCTCCAAATCCATCCTCTAATTTAAGGCTATTGGAAGTTTAAAAAAAAGCTCATTAAAGCCGAGTTTCTTGATGTTTTAGGTAAAATTTCTTTACAACAAAAAACAACCAAGACACAAGAAACTCTATGACAAAAAGTGTACCCTCTCTTTCAAAAATGTGGCTTAAAATCTTAAATTTCAACGTAACTCTTTTCCCAGTGCTTCAAGAAGAGAAGAGAAGCTGATGCGAATTCTTGAGCTTGCACAAATAGAGCTTTACGTTTCAGAAGTAAAAATCACCAATCCTCCGAAGCACCGTAAGGAGATTGCCAGAGCGTTTATTGCCAAGGCGGTGTACAATCTTCAAACAACACGCGATCTGATTGACCGTCTCAAGGAAAAAAGGAAAAAAAGGGACAGATAGCTACCCTAACTATTCCGCCAATTTGGTAACAATTTGGTTGATATTGTCGACAAAGAGGGTATCTAAAAACGGTTCGATGTCTTTGGACGTGTAGGAGGGTTTGATCCATTTCCCCTGCTCTTGGGTGAAGGTTCGGATGAGGCTTTTTTCCCCTTTTTTCACCGTTACTTCCACGACCACTTTTCCATGGAGATTTTCATCCAATTTTTTGGTGTCATTGTAGGTAAGGTGAATCTCTTTGATCGCGACGGTTAGCAGGGTCGTGGTATCGCTTGGCTTTTGAACCATCGTAAAACGGGCCGCTTGCAACGCCCGATTGAGGGCCTCTTTATACCGATCAGCAAAATTGACATAACTGTACAGCTTCGCCGTGGCGACATTATCAGAAACGACATACCCCACATACATCGGATTAGGTCGCACATCGGTGACAGAGATAAGGGCGATAGGGGTTTTATCCTGTGTCGTTCTCCCCACATATTGCCCCTTGTACGAAGAGAGTTCAATCGCCTCATTTTTGTACGCACACCCTGTCATGACCATCATGGTCACCAAGGCCAAAAGATACCCTTGTTTCATCATCGACTCCTTATATAACATTGGGGCAATTATACAAAGATAGGGCAACGAAGCCAAACGCCCCTTAATGCTTCTCCTTTGGGTCATATATGATCCATATACTACCCAAAATTGCCCCTTAGCGGGTAAAAAGATGGTGAAGTTCCTCATTACTTAACGATGCCAATGCAGTCTCTCCGACACTCACACTCATCTCCCCCATTGCCGTTTTGGCTTTAATCATCGCATCAATTTTCTCTTCAAAACTGTTTTTGGTGATAAAACGGTAGACAAAGACATTATTTTTTTGCCCAATCCGAAACGCTCTATCGGTCGCTTGATTCTCCACTGCGGGGTTAAACCATAAATCGTAGTGGATAACATTGGCAGCTTGGGTGAGATTAAGCCCCACCCCTCCGGCTTTAAGAGAGAGGATCAAAATCGATTTTTTAGGATCATTCTGGAACGCATCCACCACCGATTCGCGTGCTTTGGTCGCCATAGACCCCTCAAAGGTGAGGGGTTCGATCAAAAATTTGGTCTCAATAATCTGGGTCAAAATGGCTAACATTTCCACATACTGAGTAAAGATAAGCACCTTTTCTCCACGGGCTAAAATGGGTTCAAGGAGGGTTAAGAGCAATTCACTTTTTCCGCTCAATGCCGAATCGGTGGGGGAGGTTTTATCGTAATTTCGGGGGTGATTACAGATTTGTTTCAGTTCCGTAATCAGTTTAAAAATCAACCCTGCACGGTTTTTGGATTCGCTTGCGTGGTCTAATTGTTTCATCGCACCCTCTACGACACTTTGGTACAACGCTGCTTGGTCAGGTAAGAGGGTCGCGTACTCATCGACCACAATTTTGTCGGGAAGATCATCGATAATGGTTTTATCGGTTTTGAGACGACGGAGCATAAAGGGGGCGGTGAGTGCTTTGAGGTTTTTCGCGACGGTATGATCGTGATCCATCTCGATGGGTCGGACGTAGGAGGTGACAAAACTGCCAAGGTCTTTGAGGTACTCAGGCAAAGCAAAATCAAAAATACTCCACAATTCGGTGAGCGAATTTTCCACTGGGGTACCGCTTAGGGCAATACGGAATTTGCTCTTAAACCCTTTGAGTGCCATGGCAGCTTGGGTGGTGGGATTCTTAATCCGTTGCGCCTCATCAATGACCAATATCTCAATTTTTTTCGATGAAAAAAGTTTTTCATCCCGTCTAAAAATATCGTAAGTGGTCAAAATAATCTGCGCGTTACCAAGGATACGCCCAATGCCATAATACAGTTCCACGCTCAATGAAGGGGCAAATTTGCCCAATTCATTCTCCCAGTTGGGGAGCAAGGAGGTAGGGACGACGATCAATGTCTCCCCTTTGACCTCCCCTTGCTCGTAAAGATACAACAGCGTCGCAATGGTCTGAATGGTTTTTCCCAATCCCATATCATCGGCTAAAATAATCCCAAATCCACTCAAAAGATTGGAGATGCACCATTGCACTCCCCGTATTTGGTAGGGGCGTAAGGTCGCTTTGAGGTTAGGGGAGATGGGGAGATTTTGGAGGCGAAAGAGCGTGTCAAAAAAATCTTCTAACTCCGTATCCAAAAGAACATTTCCCTCAAATTTTCCCCGTATTAGGTCAAAACGGCTTAGTTTGGGGGTTTTCTTGGCGCGAGCGAACAACGCTTTGAGTTCTTCGGGGGAGATGCTAATGTACGAATCCCGAAACAGTACCAATTCGCTTTGGTGTTCGACCAACGATTGAAACTCCTCAAGGGTAATATGGGTATCCCCAATGGCAATCGTCCAATCGTATTCGAGTACTTTATCCAGTGTCAAAAAGTTGGTGGGACTTTTTTTGGCACGCACCCGCATCGCCAAACGGGGTTTTAGCAGATGGCGCAATTCACGGGGCAAAATAACACTAATTCCCAAAGAACTTAACAGAGGGGAACTCTCTTTGATAAACGTCTCAAACCGTTCCCCCTCCAGTAAAACCCGTGGATGAAGGGTTAGCAACTCTATTTCAGCTAAAAAATTGCGCAACAGGGCAAGCAGTTTAAGTAGCCCTTGAAATTTCCCTTGTTTAAGGGCATCGCATAAATAATGCGTTGTTTGGGTTTGGTCATCATGCACCCTCAACGCAATCCCGTATGCGTGATCCTCTTCCCCTTTATCCAGTGTCAACGTGAGGGGATAGGGATTTAACGCAAGGGAAAACACCGAAAAATAGTTATAGACCGCACGGTCAGTATGGCTTTTTCCCCCCTCCTTTTGGACAAAAGGTCTCCCTTGAAAGAAGCTTTGACTAATGGGAGGGGGATTCATAAAGAGCCGTTTATGCATAAAATTCATCTCATAAACATACTCTCCCATCGCTTTGGACAAAAATAATAATGTCCCACTGTATCCATTGGCAAAGGCTTCATGATTCCCCAAACGGACAAAAGGGGTAGCATAACACGCCAAGCGTTGAATCTGTTCGCGTACCGAAGCGGGGGTCAAAAGGGGGATCCATCCGATAAAAAAGCGGGGGCGTTCGTGGTCTTTGACCACCGTAGGGATAAACGCATTGGCGTGTAACAAAAGATAGAGGGTTTGACTCAACGCGTGATAATAGCGATACGCCGCACCATCCCCCTCATCGCTGTGAAACGAGAGAAACAACGTCACAAAACTAAGTACGGAGACAAGACACCCCTCTTGGGTCTGTTTGGTCATATAAGGGGCAAGGAGCTGGAGAATGTGGGGCTGTTGCTTCAATAGGGGATGGGAGATGCGTATCGAACCATTTTGCCACACCTCATCGAGCTTGCATTCACATCGGGCATCTTTGAAAAAACGTTCCAACTGCTCTTTCTCTTCGGTGACGATGGGAGCGATAATGTGGGGTAAACTTTTGGTATGGGCTTTGTAAAACTCCCGCATCACCGCTTTATAATCAATGGGGGCAAAGGAGGGGTTTTCCAAAAGAAGCGAATCAATAAGCAAAAATGCATTTTCATGGTGGAGAATTTCCAGTGGCTGCTCGCACGTCGTACTTTCCCATGGGACAAATACGATGGGAGGGGGAATCTCATTTCCCCCTAAGCTTTCCAATTCAACGCTCAGATCAAGCCCGTGAAGCGAAAAAAGGAGCAACGGATTATGGTCTATTTCGGTACTTAATGCCAACAACACCGCAAAAATATGTTTGCACGGGTTTTCGTAATCGGGACAACTGCACAACGAATCGGTCTCATTATCCTGCTGCGTCGTAGTCGTAAAAAGATCAATCTTTTCTGATTCACACCACTGAATTAACGTCTCAGGGAGGGTACCATTTAACAACGCCGATTGGAGCAAAGCATCCCCTTTGATCCGTTCAATCAACCGTGGTTGGGTTGCTGCATCAAAAGGTTCAAACGCAACAGAAACCCGATAAACCGATCCGCCACTCCCTTTGACTTTGGCATGAATCATCGATCCTTGAAGATTCAACGATTGGACAGACCCTTTAGTAAAATAGGTTTTTCCCCGCGTCAATCGCCCCTCATCATCATAGACTGCAACCAAACGTTCATAAAATGCTTTCCCCCATGGGGTGAGTCCGTAGTGTTGTTTTACTTTTGCCATAGTTCTCTTTCTTTAAATAGTTATCTTTTTGGTCGAATCATTATTTTTGCGGGATCAAATCAGGAAAAATATACGAAGCAAAATGGGCATTAAACTTCAAACGAATGGCACTTTTAGGGGTGTCTGATTCTAAAAAATCGCGTTGGATCAACTCTTTGATCAAAGAGGTTGCCGTTCGTTCTTTGGTATGTATTATAGCCATAACCTTACCTCGTGAAACTTCGCCCACCATCAATAACGCTTTAAAAAGGGCTTCACTGTATTTAGGAAGGGGGGGAATTCCCAACAATCCCTCTTTAGAGAGACGGACATACCCCTCAATTCGCTCATGTAACCCCTCCATTTTGAGGTTCTTTTTCATAAATTCTACTTGATCCAAGGCAATCTCTAACATAAACTGCACATACAAAATCAATGCTTTGGTCGATAATGACCCTCGACCATCCAAATCCCCTTGACGTGGCATATCCGCCATGGCTAAGTACTTCTTATAGTCATCTGAACGACGTGAAAGACCACGTGAAATATTCCATAATCCATACCCTTGTAATTGTATACTGGTCATTATTCCATCCAAAACCAATCGTGCGGTTCTTCCATTTCCATCCAAAAAAGGATGGATCCATGTAAGCCGGTGGTGAGATGCAAAGGCGTAAATAACCTTGGTAGCTTGGGTTGCATAAGAGGGCAGTTTGTAATTCAACTCATACATATCAAACAAACTCGCAAGTTGCGTATACTCAGGGGCGATATGGTTTCCCACTTGCACATTCGCTTTGCGTAATTCACCGGGGATCATCTCCAACATTTTCCCTTCCTCTTTGATCTGTAAAAAATAGCGCATATCAGGATGCGCATATAAAACACGATGAACTTCTCTAATAAAATTTCTATCAAAAGGATTTTTTTCCCCATTATGACAATAGGCTTCAAGGTATTTTTGAACCTCTATATGCACCAAAGAGAGTTGTTGAAGTTGTCTCTCTTTGGTATTGGTTGAAAATTCTTGGCGTGTCGCTTTGTCAATGTCGATGGGATGGGTACCCTCAGATTCGATTTGATTGGAATAATAACTATTCACTTTTCGCAATAACTCTTGAATGCCTTGCAGTATTTGGGGGGCATATACACCACATAAGGTCGCACTTTCAATACACAATTTTTCAGCCATTGAGAGTAATTTTTTATCAATATTCCCCCCATTATCGGTAGGCAAGAGTGGTGTAAAATTCATAAAAATCCTTTTTTTGGGGATTGATGTATAAAATTTGCGGATATTTTTACGGATAAAAATTAGGTAGAGATTCCCAATTCATCGAATTTCCCTGACCATTATACGCCTAAAAACTTTAAAATCTTTGCGGATAAAATTGCCGATTTAAGCTATTGTTTTTTTTTGCTTAATTTATAATCACTTTCACGACCATTTTTAGACTATAATTTTTGTATTCAAATACGCTCAAGGAGCCAAACCATGCAAGATTTAGTCCGAAGCTACAATGCCAACGCTCCGCTTATCCAAAAATTTATCCTCAACACGTTGGGCAATGTGAGCATCAAAGCGTTTAATGTCCATTTGGTACAACGTCTCTACAAAGCTTTTCCCTCATTGGAACTGTTTTACAAATCGGATGAAGGATTTGTCCAAAACTCCCCCAATGTCTATGCCACCCGAGAAGAACAACACGCCATCGGAGTCGATCGAAGTTATCTGGTCAATGAGTTGGAGATTCAAAAAGGGTATTATATCAGCGAACCCTATATCTCCACTGCTACGGGGTCTTTATGTATCACGGTGGTCTATGCGGTGAATGATGGGTATATCTTTTTGGATTTTCATCTGCGCAAACTGCTGGAACGGTTTGGTCTTATCGAACGTAATGACCTTTTTAGAATATTAAACCGCAGTTCGTACGCCATTATCGGCGGAGGGTTACTCTTTTTTGGGCTTTTTGTGATTTTGTACGGATTTTATACCTTTTTTGGGTATCTCATCGGCGTAGAACCCCTCTCCATCGATACGGTCTTTAAGCCCATTATCGCCCTTACGCTGGGATTGGCGGTCTATGATTTGGGAAAAACGATTTTTGAACAAGAGGTACTGCCCCATACTCAACACGTGAGTGATGTCTTTAATCCCAAAACATTGCTCAATTTTTCGGTCTCCATTATCATCGCACTGTTGATCGAAGCGTTGTTGGTCGTCTTTAAAATATCCTTGCACAACTACAAAGATCTCCCCTACGCCTCAACCCTTATTGCTGCCTTGGCATTTTTGCTGTTGGTCTTTGCCATCTTTATTTATTTGGTGCGCAAGGGGGAAGAGCAATCCCACTCCTAAGGTGGGGTGCTTTTAGCCTTTCTTTTTTTTCTTCGTTATCGCTTCTCCTATCTCTCTCCTATAGTAATCGGTTATAATAAAGCTATTTAAATTATTTGGGAGTGATTATGGAGCGGTTTTTCGAGCGTAAATTGTCCCATCTTTCCTTACGAGAACTCAATTTTTACATGATTGTGGCTATTTTGTTGGTGACGGTGGTATTTTCGTCGCTTTTAATTTACGATGAGTATAACGATTTTTTACAATTGCATCAAAATTTTCCCCTTAAGGGGGCGTTAGCTCTTACTAATGTCCCTAAAACCCGTTTAATCAAAGTGATAGTGGAAATTGCCACCTTAGCCCTCATCCTTTTTGGATTTGTTATTGGGGTGTCAAAAATTCTTAACAGTATGGTCGCACGTGATATGGAGCGGTTTTTAGCCTTTTTTGAATCGGCACAAACCCATGATGCTTCGATTCTCCCAAAGGAACTCTATTTTGAGGAGTTTAAAAAAATGGCGGTGCATGCCAATGCGATGGCAGCGATGATTTATGAGCAACAAGAGTCATTACGGATGCTTAATGCGAGTTTGGAAGATCGGGTACAAACCAAAACCAAAGCGTTACAGCATAAAAATAAAGCATTGGAAGAGGAACGGATGTTTTCGCAAGGGTTGCTAGAGTCCCACAAACAGTTTATCCGTTACGCCATTCATGAGACCCACACTCCCCTTTCGGTCATTATGGCAAACATCGAACTTTTTACGATGAGTGAGGGGCGTAATCGCTATTTGGCAAAAATTGAAGCGGCGGTCAAAAACATCTTTAGTATCTACGATGATCTAAGTTATTTGGTCAAAAAAGATCAGATACACTATCCCAAAACGGCCATTAACTTGGGGGAATACGTTAAAAAGCGACTTGAATTTTTTGATGAAGTGGCACTCTTTTCCAATCTCTCTTTTGTCTACCATGAACCCACTTTGCTTGCATGGGTCTCTTTTAATGAGACCAAACTGCAACGGGTCATCGATAACAATCTTACCAATGCGATTCGTTATACCAAATCGGGAGAAACCATTACGGTGACCGTAAGTTCTGATGTTGATGCGTGTACCTTTTGGGTTAAAAGTGCTTCCCAAAAGATTGAAGATGTCCATAAAATCTTTGAAGCGTATTATCGTGAACGGAAAAAAAGTGATGGTTTTGGGTTGGGGCTTAATTTAGTCAAATCCATTTGCGACGAAGAGGGGGTTGCTATCCATATCGATTCTACGGTTGAGTACACCCAATTTACCTACCAATTTCCAAAAAAGGGGGAAGTATGAAAATCCTTTTACTTGAAGATGAGGTGATGCTAAGTGAGGCAATCGAAGAGTATCTGAGTGTTTTAGGTCACCGTGTGACCGTTTTTTTGGATGGGTTAGAAGCATTGGCTACGTTGCAAAAAGAGTCGTTTGATGTATTGATTTTAGACATTAATGTCCCCGGAATCGATGGTTTGGATCTCTTAGAGCGTCTCCATCAGCTAAAAATTCGCTTTCCGACCATCTATATCAGTGCGCTAGCGGACATTGAGGGGATCAGTCGAGCGTACGATTTGGGGTGCTATGATTATCTCAAAAAACCGTTTCATCTTAAAGAGTTGAGCTTACGAATGGATAAAGTGATGAACGTCCGTGGGGTTCCCCAAAACCATCTCCGTTTATCCCCAAGTTACGCCTATGATGCCTCTACCTCAACACTGTTGTGTGACAACCTCCCTCAAATGCTCTCCAAACGGCAATTGCAAATTATTGACTTATTGGGACGTAATCGGGGAAGAGTAGTTGATTTTGACCAATTTCGTACCTATATCTGGGACGATGAGTATGTTGATAACGCGACCATTCGTGCCGAAGTAAGCCGCCTGAAAAAAAGTCTCAAAGAGGATTTCATCCAAAATATTCGGGCATTGGGCTACATGATTGATATTCCTCAAGGGATTTGATGTTACGTTTTTACCCACAAGATAGAGGGAATGTTACTTTTTAGCGGATAATTTTTTGTAATGCGTGAATTGCTACGTTCATGCTACGTTACCTTCTTATGATGATGCTCTAAGAAACCAACTTAAGGAGTGAGTATGAACTCAAAATTGCAATTATCGTTGTTAGCCTCAATGGTGGTCGCTAACACGGTTATGGCAGATAATCTTTCCGCACTTGTGGATGGAGGGAAAGTGAGCGGGCAATTCCGCGAATTTTCGATCACTCGTGCCTATAACGATACCCATGCTGTAGCCAATAATGATTATACCCGTAAAGCCAATGCGATGGGGGGATACCTCAAATACGAAACGGGTGCATGGAATGGGGTAAGTTTGGGGGTTGCAGCGTACGCTACGGTCGGTTTTGGATTGGGGGATCGACCTGATCTTAGACAAGTTGATCCTACGTTATTGAGTAACAATAATACCAACGATCTTTATATTGGGGAAGCGTACCTTAATTATAAAAATGGGAATACCAACTTTAAAGCGGGTCGCCAAAAACTTGATACCCCCATGGCAGGAAGCGATGATGCGCGGATGTTGCCTAACTTATTTGAAGCGTATGTCTTAAGCAACAGTGACATTAAAGATACGACCCTTATTGCAGCGCACGTTACCTCATTTTCTCAAGGGACGTTTGGACGGGTGTATGATGCCAATGCCAGTGCTGGAAATGCTGTGTTAAGTGCGACTTCGGGGTATTCCTACTGGGATTCTCGTAATCAAACGGGAACGTTTACCAACATGGGAAAATACGCCATTAACCGAAATACCGAAGGGGTGAGTGTATTAGCCGCTACGTACAGTGGCATTGCTGGATTAAAACTTCAATTGTGGGACTACTACGCGCACGATATTCTCAATCTTATCTATGCTGAGGGGAATTATGGTCTCTCCTTGAGCAATGGTCTTTCTCCCTACATAGCCGCGCAATACATCAAAGAAAATGGTGTAGGAGGCAAATACGCAGGAAATGTGAAAAGTGATTTCGTCGCAGGAAAAGTAGGCGTTAAAGTGGCTAATTTTGACTTTTATGGTGCACTCTCCCATAACAGCAAAGATGCTTCCGCTAC
This sequence comes from Sulfuricurvum sp., assembly GCA_020721585.1. Taxonomy (GTDB): domain Bacteria; phylum Campylobacterota; class Campylobacteria; order Campylobacterales; family Sulfurimonadaceae; genus Sulfuricurvum. Next base: position 45,596 of record DYMK01000007.1, on the reverse strand, counting down.
GATAAATGGGGGAACACTCTCTCCGTGGGGTGGATCACCCGCGTATACCCAAGGGATGGTTTCTCGTCACCAATTTATGGCAGGAACCGACGCGTGGAAACTCTCAGGAGGATACGATTGGAAAAACTTTGGTATCAACCTTAACACCAGTGCTTTTTATGCCAGTTACAAAATGGATTCATTAAATGGATATTCAACCAATTATGCATGGACTGCCAAAGAATACGGTGCCGATGTAATCTTTACCCCTCAAACGGTAAAAAATCTCCAATTCCGTCTTAGAGCCAACCATGCCGGTGATTTTTATGCCAATGCTACGGGAACCGTTACGTGGGATGAATACCGTTTTATCATCAACTACAACTTTTAAAGGAGATCTATTATGAAACAAGAACTGGTTGATCGTATCAAAAACGATCCGGATTTTCATCATCTTGTTAAAGTACGCAGTTCATTTGCGTGGACTTTGACCATTATTATGTTGGTTGTTTACTTTGGTTTCGTCTTGACCATTGCATTTGATCCAAAGTTATTGGGTACGCCCCTATCTGAGGGTTCTGTGACCACTATTGGAATTCCTGTAGGGGTAGCGGTTATTCTTATCGCGTTTGTTTTGACCGGAATTTATACCCGTCGTGCCAACGGTGAATTTGATGAATTGACCGCTAGAATCAAAGCTAAAGCAAAGGGGGAATGATGAAAGCACTACTTTTTTTACTTCTTGGATCAGCGGGCATTTTTGCCGCAGAGGCGCTTAGTGGTGCGGTAGAGAAACAACCGCTTAATATGTCAGCGATTATCATGTTCTTGATCTTCGTTGGAGCAACGTTGGGGATCACCTATTGGGCAGCCAAACGGACGAAAACCGCCAAAGATTTTTACACCGCGGGTGGAGGGATCACAGGGTTCCAAAACGGTATGGCGATTGCTGGGGATTATATGTCAGCAGCATCGTTCTTGGGTATTTCGGCTCTTGTGTACGGAAAAGGGTATGATGGTCTCATCTACTCGATTGGATTCTTGGTTGGATGGCCCATTATTTTGTTTATGGTGGCTGAACAGCTTCGTAACTTGGGTAAATATACCTTTGCTGATGTTGCTTCGTACCGTCTTCAACAAACTCCAATTCGTACGTTGGCGGCATTTGGCTCTATTTTGACCGTTATTTTGTACTTGATTGCACAAATGGTTGGAGCGGGTAAATTAATCCAACTTTTATTTGGATTGGATTATGAAGTAGCGGTTGTCCTTGTGGGTGTGTTGATGATCCTTTACGTAACGTTTGGAGGAATGTTGGCAACAACATGGGTTCAAATCATTAAAGCGTTCTTGTTACTCTCAGGGGCAACCTTTATGGCGATTGCGGTTATGGCACATTATAACTTCAACTTTGAGACCCTATTCGCAACCGCAGTAGAGATGAAAGAGACAGCCGAAATTATGGCTCCGGGTAAACTGGTGAGTGATCCTATTTCAGCCTTATCCTTGGGTATTGCGTTGATGTTTGGTACTGCGGGACTTCCCCATATCTTAATGCGCTTTTTCACCGTCAGTGATGCGAAAGAGGCACGCAAATCGGTTTTCTACGCAACAGGATTCATCGGGTATTTCTATATCTTGACCTTCATTATCGGTTTTGGTGCGATCGTTATGGTGTTCAAAAACCCACAATATCTTGATTTGGCGAAACAAGCGACAGAAGGCGGTTTCCCTATTCTTGGTGGTGACAATATGGCAGCGATTCACCTTTCACACGCGGTTGGTGGTGATTTCTTCCTTGGATTTATCTCAGCGGTTGCTTTTGCAACGATTTTAGCGGTTGTTTCGGGTCTTACGTTGGCGGGTGCTTCGGCAATCTCTCATGACCTTTATGCCAGTGTTATCAAAAAAGGGAAAACCGATGGATTGATGGAGATGAAAGTTTCTAAAATTGCTACGGTTGCTTTGGGGATTATTGCAATCTATTTAGGGATTGCCTTTGAAGAACAAAACATTGCGTTCATGGTTGGATTAGCGTTTGCCATTGCGGCAAGTGCGAACTTCCCAATCTTGTTCTTGTCTATGTTCTGGTCTAAACTGACCACACGGGGTGCATTATTAGGTGGTTCGATTGGATTGCTAACCGCAGCGGTTCTTGTGGTACTAGGGCCTACCGTATGGGTTGATTTCCTTAAAAATACCGATCCTATTTTCCCGTATAAATACCCCGCATTGTTCTCCGTAACGGCGGCATTTGTGAGTATTTGGTTCTTCTCAATTACCGATCGTAGTGAAAATTCACGTCGAGAGAGAGAAGGATTTGAAGCGCAATATATCCGCAGTCAAACGGGTATCGGTGCTGAGGGTGCAGTAGAACATTAAATAAATACGTCATCCTGAACGTGATTCAGGATCTATAATGCATTGGATTGCGGATCGAGTCCGCAATGACGGAAAAATATATCTTAGGAGTTATCTTTGAGTCTATTTGACCAAAAAGCACTATTGATGTCAATCCATCCCTTCGATCTTTTGGGTGAGCGGATGATTGAGAATCTTCTGACTAAAATGGATATTGCCTATTATCCTAAGGAGAGTATTTTAGTAGCACCTCGGGTGAGGGGAGAATCTCTTTATATCATTATTAAAGGGGTGGTCAACGAAACCGTTGAGGGGGAACTCCAAAATGTGTATGGAGAGCGCGATAGCTTTGATGCTAACGCGCTCATCTATGGCAATACCCAAAGTACGTTTACGGTGGCAGAAGATCTCATCTGCTATGAACTTCCTAAAGAATCTTTCCTAAACCTCCTTCAAGATGTTGAACTTTTTCAAAACTATTTTATGCAAGATTTCATTACCAAACACCAAAATCTTAAAGAGCGACAGCACCAAAATGAGCTGACCCCTTTTATGGTCTCCCGTGTCGATGAAATTTATCTCCATACGCCCTGTTTTGTGGAGGCTACGGTCTCTATTCAAAATGCGTTACGACAAATGGCAGATCAACACGCTAAAGTTATCTTAGTCAGAGATGGGGAGAAGTTAGGCATTGTGACCGATACCAATTTACGGGAAAAAGTTCTTTTAAGTACGAAAAGTCGTAATGATCCCATTGGTGATATTGCCACGTATGGATTGATTGGGATTGAAAAAAGTGATTTTCTTTTTAATGCTTTGTTGCTTTTTACCAAGCATGGGATTAAACGGCTGGTCGTCACCGAAAATGAGGTGGTGGTTGGTATTTTAGAGCAACTGGATTTGTTGAGCCATTTTGCCAATCATACCCATCTCATCGCAGCTTCCATTGATCGGGCAGTGAGCATTGATGAGCTGCATAATGCCCAACGCTCATTGACCCATTTGGTCAGATCATTGACCACCAAAGGGGTACGGGTTCGGTATGTTTCTAAGTTGGTGAGTGAACTCAATGCCAAGATGTATCGCAAAGTCTTTGAGATGGTCGTCCCCGTAACGCTTCAGGATAAATGTGCCTTGATCGTGATGGGGTCGGAGGGGCGCGGTGAACAAATATTGCGTACCGATCAAGACAATGCCCTTATTGTCCAAGAGGGGGAAGCGGTTGAACGTTTTGAACCCTATATGATGCAACTTAATGAGCATCTTCTTCAATTGGGCTTCCCAAAATGTACGGGGAATGTGATGGTCTCTAACCCCTATTGGCGTAATACCGTTTTGGGATACCAAAAAAAGATTCAAGGATGGAGCGATAGCCTCAGCGAAGAAGGCTTAATGGGATTATCCATTTTTCTCGATGCACAGTGTGTTGCGGGAGATGAGACCCTTTTGGAAGAGTGCAAAACCTTTTTGTTTGACCATTTTGAGGGACGCAGTGACATTTTAGCCCACTTGGCCAAAGCGGCTTTGGCATTTGAAACCCCTTTGAGCCTCTTTTCAGGTTTTGTTTTAGGCAAAGCAGAGCATGAGAGTGAATTTGATATTAAAAAGGGGGGAATATTTGCCATGGTACATGGGATCCGTATCCTCTCTTTGGAACATAAAATTACGACAACCAATACCACCGAACGGATCAAAGAACTCAATAATTTGGGATTATTTGATAAACGATTCGCCAGTGAGTTGATTGAAGCGTATGACACCCTTTTAAGTATTCGATTACGCTTTATTTTGGGGCAAAAACAAGGATCCAGTGAACAAAATTATGTGAATCCAAAGTTATTGAGCAAAGCGCAACGCGATTTGCTTAAGGATGCGTTTAAAATTGTCAACACGTTCAAAAAGTTTTTGACCTACCATTTTCATTTGGGGATGGTGGTGTAATGTTTGAGTCTCTCAAACGGAGATGGAACGCGAAAGGGTTAAACGATGAAACGTATGCGTGGATGTTTGATCCCTATGTTGGGGATGAAGTGGTCGTTTTTGATACCGAAACGACGGGACTGAATACCAAAAAAGATGCCATATTGAGCATCGGTGCGGTAAAGGTCAAAGGGGATCGTATTCTTACCTCCCAAAGCTTTGAAATTTTCCTTAAACCTTCCAAAGAAATTAGTGTTGAAAGTATCAAAATTCACCACATTCGACCGTGTGATTTGGAGCAAGGGGTAGAACCCTTAGAAGGAGCCAAAAAATTCTTGGATTTTATTGGAAATCGACCTCTCGTTGGGTATTATTTAGAGTTCGATATGGCGATGATGAATCGCTTGGTAAAGCCGTGGCTTGGGGTGACGTTACCCAATCAACAAATAGAGATCTCAGGTCTTTACTTCGACAAAAAAGTTGCGTTGATTCCGCAAGGACATATTGATTTACGCTTTGATACAATCTTGCGGGATTTGAAGATTCCCAAAATGGGTCAACATAACGCGTTAAACGATGCAATTATGACCGCTATGGTCTACATAAAATTACAACACACACCAAAATTACATTAAAAAAGGAGCATTACATCATGAGCGATACTGTCAAATCCATTTTTAACCCTAATCGAGAGTTTTCAAAAGAGGCTCGTATTAAAAATATGTGTGAATATCACGATTTACAAACATGGGCGCACGAGGACTATGAAGGATTTTGGGGTCATTTTGCCAACGAAAAAATTGATTGGTTCTCACCGTATACTAAGGTTTTAGATGAGAGCAATGCCCCGTTTTACCAATGGTTTGTGAAGGGGAAACTCAACGTTTCGTATCAATGTATTGACCGTCACCTCACTACCCGCAAAAACAAAGCGGCGATTATTTTCGAGGGGGACAATGGGGATCAACGTATTATTACCTATCGTGAACTTTCCTATGAAGTGAACAAAACCGCTAATTTGCTTAAAACGCAATTTGGGATTACCAAAGGGGATCGCGTTGTTTTGTATATGCCGATGATTCCCGAAGCCGCGTTTATAATGTTGGCGTGTGCGCGTATTGGGGCGATTCACTCCATCGTTTTTGGTGGTTTCTCAGCAGAAGCGTTACGTGATCGTATTATTGATGCGGAAGCTAAATTGGTGGTCACTTCCGATGGTGCCTACCGTAAAGGAAAACCTTATTTACTCAAACCCGTCGTCGATGATGCCCTCTCTCATGGGTGTGAATGTGTTAAAGCCGTGTGTGTTGTTGAGCGTAATGGCGAAGAGATTACGTGGGTTGCAGGACGGGATTATTCGTATAATGAATTGGTGAAATACCAACCCAATAAATGTGAACCTGAGCCTATGGATTCCGAAGATCCCCTCTTCTTACTCTACACTTCAGGCTCTACGGGTAAACCAAAAGGGGTGCAACACAACACGGCGGGCTACATTCTTTGGGCGCAAATGACGATGGAATGGGTCTTTGATGTCAAAGAAAATGACACCTACTGGTGTACGGCTGATATTGGGTGGATCACAGGACACACCTACATCGTCTATGGACCATTGGCAATGGGAGCAACGACGGTGATGTTTGAGGGTGTTCCGACGTATCCCGATGCAGGACGTTGTTGGAAAATGGTCGAAGAGTACAAAATTAACCAATTCTATACTGCCCCTACCGCCATTCGTGTATTGCACAAAACCGGAGCCGATGAGCCTGCTAAATATGACCTTAGCTCTCTCAAAGTCTTGGGAACCGTCGGTGAGCCTATCGATCCTCCCGCATGGAAATGGTACTATGAAGCCGTAGGTGGCAGTAAATGTGCCATCGTAGATACCTACTGGCAAACTGAAACGGGGGGGCATATCGTCTCTCCACTACCGGGGGCAACACCCATTAAACCTGCGTGTGCAACTTTCCCCCTTCCAGGGATTATTGCCGAAATTCTTGATCCCCTAACGGGTGAAAAAGTAGCTGCGGGTGAGAGCGGTTATATGTGTGTGACCCGTCCTTGGCCTTCTATGATTCGTGGTATCTGGGGTGATCCTGAACGTTTTGTTAAATCCTATTTTGGGGATGTCAAAAAAGAGGGAAAACCGGTCTATTTCACCGGTGATGGCGCAGTCTATGATGAGCAAGGGTATATTACCATTACAGGACGTACCGATGATGTCATCAACGTCTCCGGTCACCGTATGGGTACAGCTGAAGTCGAAGCAGCGTGTAAAAAACACCCTAATGTCGCTGAAGTCGCGGTTGTGGGTAAACCGCATGAGATTAAAGGTGAGGGAATTTTCGCTTATATCGTTCTCAAAGGGGAAGATACCATCGCCGAAGAGATGGAGATGGTCAAAGAGATCAATAAAGTGATCATGAAAGAGATCGGTAACATTGCCATTTGTGACGACATTGCCTTCGTCCCTGGATTGCCCAAAACCCGTTCGGGTAAAATTATGCGCCGTATCTTGCGCTCAATTGCTAAAGGGGAAGCCATTACCCAAGATATTTCCACCCTCGAAGACCCCTCTATCGTAGCAACAATTGAAGCAAAAGTGAAAGGGTAACTTTTAGTATTTTCTCCCCTTGTAAAGAGGGGGGATGCGAATAGAACACAATTTAAATCTTCTTAATGGTTAACTCCAACTCCTTTTGCTATACTTGTCCCATCAATTTTTATCGTCAATGGATACGCAACATGAAACAAGTAATTGGACGACTTCAAAACAGTATTGCAAAGCTAGAGCTTCAAGAACGGACGTTATACCAAAACACCCTTATCTTAGGAGAAGAGGGTTCTGGAAAAACGTATTTGGCCAATAAAATTCGTCATTATGTAATGGCTGTGGGTATCCCCACTATTTACTTTGATTTTTCGGATCCTTCTATTGAACAAATTGAAGAAAAATTCAAAGATTCAGAGGCATTTTTTTACCTCCGATTTGAAGAGAGTGAGGCATTTGATACAGCACTCAATCAAGCCATCGCCGATCGTCGTAATATCTATATGGCAGCCAATCCCAACTATTTTGCCCGTAAACGAAACATCAAAAGTAGACTCTCTCAAGTAATTCAAAAACAAGAGTTACTCGATAATTACTACTATTTTTTCCAAGAGATTGCCAGTTTGGATGGATTTTATACCAAATTTGAGGACTTTGTCTATTATATTTTTGATTTGGTGAATGTGAAAAAATTTGGGTTTACCTTTTTGACCCAACCGCATGAAATTTTTGAAAATCCTCGCATTAAATTGTTGTTTACGTTCCTCTATTTGGGACGGTGTTCCAATGCCCACTATTTTAATACCGCTGTGTTGCGCAGTCTAAAAACCAACACGTTTTACTACCAATACCGTATGGATTCACGTTCGTTACTCTTTAACGACATCCGTAGTGATATTGCACTGATTGACTAATTTTAAAAGGAGAATAACTTATGGGAAGAGCGTTTGAATACCGCAAAGCGGCAAAAATGAAACGATGGGGGAATATGTCACGCGTATTCCCTAAATTGGGTAAAATGATTACGATGGCAGCCAAAGATGGGGGGACTGATCCCGATATGAACCCTAAGCTTCGCAGCGCTATTTTAAGTGCCAAAGCGCAAAATATGCCCAAAGATAACATCGAAGCTGCCATCAAACGCGCCAGTGGCAAAGATGCGACGACCATGTTTGAGATGAACATTGAGGGGAAAGGGCCGCATGGTGTGTTGTTATTTGTGGAGTGTACCACCGATAATAATGCCCGTACGGTCTCCAATATTCGTACCCATTTTGGACGATCCAAAGGGGAGACCCTTAATAATGGGGCATTGGAATTTATGTTTAGTCGTAAAGCGGTGTTTAGTTTTAAAACGCCTACCATGGATTTGGAAGAGCTAGAGCTTGAACTCATCGATGCAGGGTTAGAATCCCTTGAAGAAGAAGAAGAAGGCGAAGTAACGGTGTATGGAGATTATACCGCTTTTGGAGCATTGTCCTTAGCGTTGGATACTATGGGATTTGAACTGACCAAAGCAGCTTTGGAGCGGATTGCCAACTCCCCAGTAGAATTTACCGATGAGCAAATGGTGGATATTGAAAAATTGATTGATAAGCTCGAAGACGACGAAGACGTTTTAGCTGTTTATAGCAATATTATCTAACGTATTTAAACTATCCTCATTACCATGAGGATGAGTTCCTTGTCTATACCCTTTCCGCGTCACGAAAATACCTCGCAATGGAGTATTATTCGTATTCTTAGACATAACCCTTTTTAGTTATAATTACATCCACACAATCTATCTCACAAAGGGAACTTTTGTTCAATATTCCTAATCTTTTGGCTTTTTCGCGTCTTTTGATCGCTCCGTTTATGTTTTGGATTATCCTTAATCCTCAGTGGTTTACCGACAATGGGTGGCATATCTCATGGAACTATTACGCCTCAGCATTCCTGTTCGTCATTGCAGGGGTGACCGACTTTTTCGATGGCTATGTCGCCCGTGAACTCAATCAAATCACCATCGTGGGGCAGATTCTTGATCCTTTGGCGGATAAAATGCTCACTTTAGCGGCTTTTTTGGGACTCATGATGATGGGAACGGCTTCGGTGTGGGCGATTTATATCATTATCGTTCGGGAACTTTTTATCACAGGGTTACGCACCCTTTCGTTGTCTGAGGGGATTGATGTAAGTGCCTCGTTTGCGGGAAAAATCAAAACCGTAGCACAAATGATCGCCATTGGGTTTTTGCTCATGCACTGGATTGGGGGAACCGTTTTATTGTGGATTGCCGTTGCTTTGACGCTCTATTCAGGGGGTGAGTATTTGGTTGGATTTTCCAAAGCGTATCGTGCAAAGGAATCATTATGAGTTGGATTGTCGCTTTACTGGTTTTATCCCTTTTGATTTTTTTACATGAATTAGGACACTACAGTGCTGCCCGTTTTTTTGGGGTGTATGTCGAAGTCTTTAGCATTGGTTTTGGGAAAAAACTCTTTTCGTTTCAGGCGTTTGGCACCCAATGGCAAGTCTCCGCCATCCCCTTGGGGGGATATGTCAAGATGAAAGGGCAAGAGGATATGGATCCTAGGGCGTTGAGTTACGACATCGATAGCTATACGGTCAAAAAACCGTGGCAAAAAATCCTTATCCTCGCTGCGGGTCCTCTGGCGAATTTTTTCACCGCATGGGTACTTTTTTTTGGGATTGCGTTTGGTAATCCACAGGTTCTTTCACCCGTTGTGGGAGAGGTACTCAAAGACTCCCCTGCCCAAAGGGGGGGACTCTTACCCAACGATACGATCCTCTCGGTCAATGGAAAAGCTATTACCCAATGGGAAGAGCTTTCCGAAACGATTACCCACTCTACTGGCGCATTGACCCTTGTTGTGGATCGTAATGGGACACAACAACCGCTCATCGTCACCCCAAAGGTGCAAGAAAGTACCAATCTTTTTAAAGAAAAAATCCAAAAACGGCTAGTAGGGATTGCCCCTTTGGGCAAGACCCATACCCTAGAGCTTGATTGGGAAGGGAAATTTAACTATGCCTCCAAGCAAACCTACGATACTACCGTACTTATTGTAGAGAGTGTCCAAAAGCTCCTCACAGGAGTGGTTCCGGCTAAAGAGGTAGGGGGAGTGGTGAGCATCGTCAAAATCACGGCAGATGCTACCGCCTACGGATGGATGTCGATCTTTTTTCTTGCGGCACTCATCTCCATTAATTTAGGGGTGCTGAATTTTCTCCCCATCCCCGCACTCGATGGGGGGCATATTGTCTTAAATCTTTATGAGATGATTCGAGGCAAAGCCCCCAGTGAATCGTTTATTACGCAAGCGACCATTATGGGGTGGGTGATTTTGATGGGATTGATGATGTTGGGATTATTTAACGATATTATGAGGTTATTACCATGACACAATTAGACTATAAACGCCACGTAGATGGGGTGATTGAACGGATCGAAAAAGCGCGTTTGGGGGTGAGTGACCACCATATCGTCAAAATGGTTGCGGTGAGCAAGTACGTTCATGAAGTAGCTATTGAAGCGTTATATACCATCGGTCAGCGGGCGTTTGGGGAGAATAAAGTCCAATCGCTCCAGCTTAAAGCCACTGCCCTTGATGCGCTTCCACTGGAGTGGCACTTTATTGGTTCGCTCCAAAAAAATAAGATTAATCCCCTTATTTCTCTGAACCCTGCGTTAGTTCACTCGATTGATTCGGTGGAATTGGCCCTTGCCTTGAATGATCGCCTCGCTCGTGAGGGGAAAAACGTTTCGGCACTGATCCAAATTAATTCCGCCTACGAATCGACCAAATCGGGATTTTTACCCGAAGCCTCACTCCAAGCCTACGCCCAAATTCAAGAGCAATGCCCCCATATCCACCTCAAAGGGGTGATGAGCATCGGCGCACATACCCACGATCGCCCCACGATTCAAAAAAGTTTTGAACGTACCCGCTTGATTTTTGACCAACTTCCCAATGCAACTATCTGTTCGATGGGGATGAGTGAGGATTTCGAGCTTGCCATCGCGTGTGGCTCGACGTTGGTACGACTGGGATCGATTCTGTTTCCTGCGTGCTAAAAGTTCGTTATAATAACCTCAAAATCCACACAAACGAGATTCGCCGTGATACTCACTTCCATTAAAAGCGTTGGGATCATTTTACGCCCCTCAACGCCCGAACTCAAAACGATGTTTTTAGAGACCAAGCGGATTTTCGAGTCCCGTAACATTGAGGTATTCATCGACCATATTAGTGGGGGGATGATTGATGTGATGGGGGAACCATTTGAGATGATGTGCAGTCATTGCGATTTTTTGGTCACCGTTGGGGGGGATGGCACCCTTATTTCTGCGGTGCGACGGGTCTATCCGTTTCAATTACCCGTTTTGGGGATTCATGCGGGGAAATTGGGTTTTTTAGCCGATTTGGATTTTAATGAATTGGAAAGCTTTGTCGATAAACTCCTTGTGGGGGATTTTCGTATCGATGATCGGGTGATGGTACAAGCGACCATTAGCACCAAACATGGGATTCGTGAAGTCGTCGCGTTTAATGACATCGTCCTTACCCGCCCTTCGATTTCCAAAATGATTCGCCTAGAGACGTATGTGGATGGGCGTAATTTTAATACCTATTATGGTGATGGGGTGGTGGTCTCTAGCCCTACAGGTTCCACCGCGTATAACCTCTCTGCTGGGGGGCCAGTATTATTTCCCAATACCAATGTTTTTGCCCTTACCCCCATTTGTCCCCACTCGCTGACTCAACGCCCCGTTGTCCTTCCGGGGCATTTTGAAATTGAGATTAAGACCCTTGATGCCAATGCGTTGGTGATCTTGGATGGGCAAGAGATGATAAAAATCACCCATCACGATACGGTGCATATTAAACTGGCGCAAAGCGGGGCGCATCTTATCCACCGTAAAGAGTTTAACTATTTTGACGTACTCAAAGAAAAATTAGGATGGGGGAATTAAACCATGATTGAACGCTTTTATCTCAAAGATTTTTTATCGTTCAAAGAAGCTCAATTGGAGTTCAAATCGGGGCTTGTTGTGTTTACAGGGCCAAGCGGCAGTGGTAAATCGATTTTGATGCGCTCGATTTTAGCCTCTGTGGGACTGGACAATGTTGAAGCTGGTATCTGTGAGTCCTCGGTCAGATGGCATATTAATGAAGAGCAGTATGGTATTATCAATGAATTTCCCAATATCTTTCGTCAGGTCAAAAAAGAGAAGACCTCCTATTTTATCAACCATCAACGCACATCCAAATCCGCCATTGAGGCCATCAGTAAGGGCTATTTACGCCATCTCAGCCTCAAACATTATGGGGATTTTGAACCTGCTTCACTGATGCGTTTGGTCGATGCCCACCTTGCCCATACCCATCCCGACCACAAGGATGATCTTGCAACCTACCAAACCCTGTATGCCACTTTCATCGACGAAAAAGAGCAATTAGCAACCCTTCTTGCGCAAGAGAAAAAACTCCTTCAACTCAAAGAGTTTGCCGAATTTGAGATAGCAAAAATTGATGCGATTCACCCCACAATCGGGGAAGATGAGGAACTTCAAAAGATCAAAAAACAGCTCTCCAAAAAAGAAAAAATTCACGAAGCAATCCAAGCAGCCCAAGCCATTTTCCGTTTTGAATCCAGTGTCTCCACTGCCTTGACCCTTTTGGACAACCCCTCTGCTTTTTTCGATGATGCGATGAATGAGTTGCGCAACGTGTTCGAGGGGGAATTGGAAAATTTAGAACTTTTAGAAGAGGTGTCCATTGAAGCAATTTTGGATCGCATTGAACACATTGCGCAATTGAAACGACGCTACGGAGGGATCCAAGAGGCATTGGACTATCGCCAACAAAAGATAGTAGAGTTAGAATCCTACCAAAATATCGAAACCTCCAAAACCCACCTCTACGCCCGTATCGAAAAACACCAAAAACAGCTCTCAACCCTTGCAAAGACCCTCTCCAAACGACGTAAAACGATTCTTCCTACACTGCATGATAGGCTCAATGGCTACCTTTCGATGCTGTATTTACGCAATGCGACCCTCACCGTCGAACCCATCGAATTGAGTGCATTTGGGATTGGTCGGGTGGTTTTGGGGTTGGAGGGGACACAATTAGACAAACTCAGCTCAGGAGAGTTTAACCGTCTCCGCTTGGCTCTTTTGGCACTGAAAGTGGAGTGCATGGAGGGTCAAGGCGGGGTATTAATGCTCGATGAAATCGATGCCAATCTCAGTGGCGAAGAGTCGATGAGTGTCGCCAAAGTGTTACGTCATCTCTCCAAAAATTACCAAATTTTTGTCATCTCCCACCAACCCCAACTCACCTCCATGGGGGATCAACACTTTTTGGTCTACAAAGAGGATCAAAGCCGTGTTCGTGAACTAAGCCACGAAGAACGCATTGAAGAGATTGCTCGTATCATCAGCGGAGAGGCGATTGGGGAAGAGGCACGAGGCTTTGCCAAAAATCTCCTCAAACGGGGGAGTCGGTAAAATAAATGCGTTTAGTCGCACAGTAAATCAGAAAATTTTATTGACTGGTTTCGTCCATGCTTTTTAGCATAATACAAAGCTTGATCTGCTTCTTGTAAAATTTCTTCAGGTGTAAGATTCGCACGCATTTGAGAAAGACCAAAACTGGCTGTTTTATGACCAATTGTTGTAAACAGATGATTTTGAATACTATTTCGCAATTTTTCAGCAACACAAAAAGCCCCTTTTTCATCTGTGTAGCTACAAATAATCAAAAATTCTTCACCTCCCCACCTTCCAATAATATCACTATTGCGTCCATTGGATCGTAAAATATGAGCAACCTCTTTCAGAACCACATCACCAACATGGTGACCATGTAGATCGTTCACGGATTTAAAAAAATCAATGTCCATAATAATAATAGAAAAAGGCGTTTGACACTTTATATACTGATTGTACAAATGCGTAAGTTCATTATCAATTTTACGGCGATTCATCAAGTGGGTCAATGCATCATTATTGGCAAAAACTTCCAATTTTTTATTCACTTGTTCCAGCTCTTCAGTCCTTTTTAGCACAATACCTTCAAGAGAATTCATCAAAATCAAATACTCTTTTTTTTCTTTTCCCAGTTCAGCGACTAATTTAGCAATGGAAGCTAAAAATTCTAAAACATCGTGCAATTTCTCTTGAGAGATAATTTTTACCTCTGAAAGAGCCTTTAAATACCCTTCTATATCGTAGCCAAAATGTTCAGCACTCTCTTTAAAATCTTCTAAATCAGGTTTGTGAAAGAGAACTTGACCACTAAAAAGATTTGCTAGATGTTTTCCATCAATAATAATAGGGGTAGCACCATCAACCATCCCATGCTGACATTGATGGAGGTGAATGTGCTTGCTAGTGTTTAAATTTTTTGTTAGCTCTGCATTACTGTTTTGACAAATTTGAGCACTGGATTCATGACCACGATGATGTGTTTTACAAATTTCAGTCCAACCTGTTGAAATCAAAACTTCGCGTGTATCTTGCTTAACAAAACCTGCTGTGTAGCCTGTCAACTTAGAAAACTTTTCAAAAATTATTTTAAGTTTATCAATATCAACTAATTCTTCAATAGTAAAATTTTGCTTTTGAAGGGAATCATTCAACTGTAGTAAACTTTTGAGTCGAATATTTTCATCTCTCAGAAGGATCAATTCTTCTTCGACGGTCATAGAGTAATCCTTTTTTTGTAATAATACAAATTTTATCCTGTTTTTCAGTTTGATAAAATTTCTCCTAATAGTTTAGTGTAGTTGGTATAGAGGGGATTGCTTGCGGGGAAATACTCTAAAATCGCTTTGGCATAGCGGTCAAATGGATTTATTTCTCGAGAGAGTTCAAACCGTTTGGCGTAGGGAAGGTCGTAACTGGTAAACACCGTACTAAACGGGACAGGAAAATCAGTACCGAAAAGAAGCTTATGATGGATGTCGTTTTGCGTGCTTAGATGACGCAATACTTTCGCTCTCACAGGGGTAAGCAATGCGCTGATGTCGGCGTAGAGATTGGGATAACCCTTGAGCATATCGATGAGGGTGTAATACTCGGCATTAAAATATTTGGGATTTTTAGAAAGCGATTTGAAGGGGTGAAGGGCATCATAACTCAGTGCCATGTGCGCACAGATCACCTGAACCCCCGCCTCTAGCGGATGATTCAGCATCTGAATACTCTCACACGATTTAAAAGAGTGAACACTGCTCTCACTTCCCACATGGACGATCAGCGGCAGACCACGCTGGGAAAGTTTGTCGAAATAAGGACGATAACGTTCTTCGCGGGTATCCACCCCCCAGTAGTTTTGCAAAAACTTCGCCCCAACAAATCCCGCATCGGCGTAGCGGTCGATGAGATCAAGTGCATCGGGACGTTTGGGGTTGATGGAGAAAAAGGGGATGATGACATCCTCGTTCCCTCGGTACAACGCCGCCACGTCCTCATTGGTCGCACACACGGTGATGTCTTTGTGAAGAACTTTTCCCGCCTCATCGACCCGTGCATCGACACCGAAAAGAACAATTTTTTTGACGTAGTGAGAGCCTCTGACCGATGCAAGCAACGCACGGGTGTATTCGCCGTAGGGATCATCCAAGAGTGCTTTGAGGTTCATTCCGAACTTTTTGGCGAAAAAATGCAAGGCCAATTTGTCGTAAAAACGATCAAACCTAACATCACTGCTGAGGAGGTGAGTGTGCATATCAACGGTTTTCATAACTATATTCCTAAAAACTTAAACATATAGAAATACTAAAGAATTTATCCTAAAAAATAGCTGAATTCCATCCTCGCTTATCCTTAGTTGTAAAGTAGAAACCATCACTCTTCCCATACCGCCAAGAGAGATAGGGAAAATGAGGTTTTTAACTTTTAAGAAGATTTAAAAGTTCTTCTCCTTTAAATACGTTCTCTTTATCGTTCTCTTCACCCTCATAAATGGTGTTTTGAATACGTTGTTTTTTAGTTTGAAGTTCTAAAATCTTCTGCTCAATCGAATTTTCAACGATGAGTTTATAAACAAATACTGGCTTATCTTGACCAATGCGATACGCTCTATCAGTCGCTTGATTTTCTACAGCTGGATTCCACCATGGATCATAATGGATAACGGTATCGGCTTGGGTAAGGTTTAGACCTACCCCTCCAGCTTTGAGACTGATCAGAAAAATTTCTGCTTCCCCATCGGTAAACGCTTTAATCGCTTCTTCGCGTTTGCGTGTCTGACCGGTGAGTTTAGTGTAGGGTATTTTCTCTCCATTGAGTTTGGCTTCGATAATAGAGAGCATTGAAGTAAATTGCGAAAAAATAAGAATTTTACGCCCTTCAGAGAGTAGCTCTTCGAGCAAATCCATCAACAATTCCAGTTTGGCGGATTCTTTAACTTTTTTGGCTTCATCAAGTGAGAGGAGCAAGGGGTCACAACATACTTGACGTAGCTTAAGGAGGGCATCAAGGATCGTAATGTGAGAACTTCCAATCCCCTTAGAGCGTATCGCGTCTTGTACTTTTTTCTCCATAGTAACCCTAATGGTCTCATAAAGTTTGGCTTGCTTGGGTTCAAACTGAGTATATTTGATAATTTCCGTTTTGGGAGGAAGCTCTAAGACCACAGATTCTTTTGTACGACGCAGTAAAAAAGGCTTGATACGACGATTCAACCGCTCTTGTACATGTATGTCACGTTCTTTTTCGATGGGATTTTGGTAGGCTTCTCTGAAGAAGCTCATATTTCCCAAAAATCCAGGCATTAAAAACGAAAAAATCGACCACAATTCTCCCAAATGATTTTCAATCGGAGTACCACTAAGGGCTAAACGATGATGAGCGTGTAACGTTTTAATGGCTTGTGCCATCTTCGTTTTAGGGTTTTTGATTTTTTGAGCTTCATCAAGAATGATATAGTCAAACTGTCTTTTCTCTAATACGTCCACATCACGCACAATAAGAGGATAGGTAGTGAGGACGATGTCATATTCATCGATCTTTTCGTACACATCCATCCGTTGGGAACCATGCAGTATTAAGACTGAGAGATTGGGGGTAAAACGGTGTGTTTCGTTACGCCAGTTAGCGATGAGCGAGGTTGGCATAATAATAAGCGAGGGGAGAGTAAGTTTTCCCGTTTCTTTAAGCAGTGAGAGGTGTGATAGAGTCTGGATTGTTTTCCCCAACCCCATATCATCGGCTAAAATACCGCCAAATCGAAATTCGTGCAAGAACCCAAGCCAATCAAGTCCCTCCTGCTGATACTCTCTTAGGGTAGCCGTTAATGCTTGGGGGGGAGTGGCACGTTCGATGGTCTCAAAATTTTTGAGTTTTTCACCCAGTGTGAGAAGTTCACGTGACCCTTTCCATGCTACATTCTCATCCAGATCATAGATCAAGTGGGATTCATACGCTCCAATTTTAAGATTGCCCTCTTCATCACGTTGGTCAAAGAGTTCAAAAATTGTCTTTAAAATGGGTTCCATCTCGATAGTATCAATACTCACATAATGGTTTTCTTTAATC
Source organism: Sulfuricurvum sp. (assembly GCA_020721585.1). Classification (GTDB taxonomy): domain Bacteria; phylum Campylobacterota; class Campylobacteria; order Campylobacterales; family Sulfurimonadaceae; genus Sulfuricurvum. The sequence goes on along the minus strand of DYMK01000007.1, from coordinate 28,230 downwards.
TCCACATTCAGTTTAGGGGGGAGTGTATGGTAATGATCATATTGGCTAATAATAGATGCCAACAAGGGTACGAGAGGACGGGATACGCCATCAAATTCCAAATCAAAAGAGAGACTAAACCACGCATTAATCGCTTCACTTTCTGCACTGATGGATTCTGCAACGTCAAAACGAAGGGTAAAATCCTCTTCAATTACAATAATCCACCCGTTATCTTCCAGAATTTGACGATGAAGGGTGAGAAAATCGTTCCATACTTGTAACGCTGTTTGTGTGTTCAAAGAATTTTTGGTGAAAAAATAAAGTTGATTATTGATGATTTCACGGATAAATCCACAATGATTCAGCGTTTTAATCGCCTCATTTTCCCCTTTTTTATCCCGAATAATTTCAATGCGTTTCTCCTGTTTACTCACATAATGTCGATCTGCATCGGAAGAGCATTCGCACTGAAATTCTTCATACTTCATCGTCAAATGGATTTTATATTCCTTGGTTTCACTGTTTTTTTGTAAGGTGATATGCGGAATGGGAGCGACATGAAGCGTTTCAATGCTATAGCCTATCGGGACTGGGATGGGTGCTAACGTATACAGGGATTCATACACGTTGATCAGCTGGTCGTTTTGGAGTACGGGTGCTTTTAGTAACAATGCTAAGCTATTTTGATTCAGCTGTGTGGTCATCTCGTAGAGGATATTCGCTGTCTCATCAAGCATCACTTTGGGAATCGTTGGCACAATGGCTTGATAGGGAGTCAAATTGGAACATAGCATTGAATGATCGATGTCGTGCGCAATCCATTGAAACGTTAATTCGTATGGTTCGGAAGAAAAACTTAAAGGCTCCGTATTTGCATCCAAAAAGCACCGTTGCGTCTCAACCAATTTTTTCAAAAGTTTATAGCCCGCCTCCCCTTCGATACGAATATTTCCCAATCTTTGCGAGTAAAGAAGTTTGCACAATCCTATAATGATCCAATCCTCTTCGTTGACAATACCATCAAAATTTCCGTTATACAAAAAGCTTTGAATCGAAATTTGATTCCCTTTGTTAAGTTTCCCATGCTTCCCTCGCTTGGTTTTGTAAAAACTAACATCGCTTGGAGAGTAAGGATGCCTATCATGAAACAATCGATAAAGGATAATATGTTGTTCAGAGGAAGAAGGAAAAAACTCTTTTTTAGGGGAAGCTGCCTCTTTGAAACGGTTGATCCATTGATTTAAAGCTCTTGTTGTCCCCACTGCATTAAACGACGTATACGCTAAACACGCTGCAACAACGTGCTTACAGTTTAATCCGACAGGACAACTGCAAAGACCATGTAGTTTGAAAGTATCGAATATCGTTTTTTGAAGTTGAATTTTTTGCTGGTAATAATTATGAGATGATCCTCGTGTTTCAGAAGAGAAGATCAATAACGTATCGTTTTCAATCTTAGGCTCACAGTCAACAACATATCCGTACTCAAAATATTCTTTCCCTTTAATGAAATCAATGGCTTTAACGGCGTTGCGAATATCATTTTCAGTGAATGTCATGCTATTGTATACCTTAGGTAGTGGTTTTAGTACAGTCACCCCCCAAAAAAGTGACAGTGCTTGAGAAGGGGGTAGCGCCTTAATTGCTCTTTTTCATGTATTCGGCGACAAGGACGATGTGGGTACCGTTGATTTTCCCCTCAATGTAGCGTGGGTCATCGGTCAAATGGATGTTTTTCACAATTGTCCCCCGTTTGGCGGTAAAGTTCGCCCCTTTGACCTCTAAATCTTTGATGAGGGTGACCGTATCGCCTTGACTCAAAATTGTCCCGTTGCTGTCCCGTTGTACGACCGCGGTTTCAGTACTCGCGCTTGCTAGGACGATGCTATCGGCTAAGGCTTTGGTAGAATCTTCCAAATACATCATATCGACCAAATCAATCTCCCCCAAAGCTTGTAACAAACGGTACGACATCGCTTGCACGGCAGGAGTTTCACTCCACATGACATCACTCAGACAACGCCAGTGACTCGCATCCAAAGCATCGGGATTGGAAATTTGGGTGCGACACGTCTCACACAGATACAGCGATTGTTCAGCGCTGTTGTCTCCCAGATTCAAAACTGCTAAATTCTCGGTTGCGCCACACAATTCACATTGATGATTGCTTCGTTGGGCTAATACGTCGTTTATACTCATAATTTTTTTCCTTGTTGTAATGTGACCACAGCAATGGCATACGCGCCATCGTGGGTAATTGAGATAGCTATTTCGGTAATCGAAAACGCATTGTGTACGGTGTTGCTAAGGGTGATATAAGGTGCCCCTTTGGACGTTTTGGCAATGCGCATATCGTGAAAACCACACTCACGACCAATACCACACCCCAATGCTTTGGAACACGCCTCTTTGGCAGCCCAAAACCCCGCAGCGGTGCGGTGATTTTTGACCAAGGCAATTTCGTTCTCATCCAAAAATCGGCGTAACCCCTTCTGACCAAAACGATCCATGAACCGCTTCATTCGCGATACAGCAATAAGATCAATCCCGATCATCACGACCCATCCAAAGCAATTTATTTTTACGTATCCACGTTAAAATGGGGTGGATTATAGCCAAACTCCTTTGAAATTTATGGTGATTTGAGTAAACTTATGCCATTAAAGTGGGGTTTTACAATGATGGAACGTTTTTTTGGATTTATCGGTCGTCCTTTTTTGCAACTCTTTGGGACATTTGAGCGGTTTGGGGTCTTTATTTTATTTCAAATGCGTTTGATACGTCTCTACCCCAAGGTAATCAAACGCCCTGTGAGTCTTCTCACCCAAATTGAAATTATTGGGATTGGGTGTGTGGGCGTTGTCACCTTAACGGGGGTGTTTACGGGGATGGTCGAAGCGATTCAGCTCTACAGTGGATTTCACCAATTTGGGATTGAGGGGTTCATTGGGTACACCATTTTTCTCTCGATTAGTAAGGAACTGGGACCCGTCTTCGCCTCGCTTATGCTTATCTCCCGTTCGGTAAGTGCTATGGCAGCGGAATTGGGGACGATGAAAGTGAGTGAACAAATTGATGCCATTGATATTTTGGGGGTCGATTCCAAAGAGTACCTTTTGGTTCCCCGTATCATCGCGACGCTTATTTCGCTTCCATTATTGGTAATATGGTTTGACTTTGTCGCTATTGCTTCGGCGTATTTTATCTCAACGGGTGCGTTGGGGATTAACTCGGTTGTCTATCAAGAGACCATCATGCGCTTGGGACATATCCATGACATTATGAGTGGGGTGATTAAAGCGGCGGTATTTGGGTGGATTGTCAGTATGATTGGCAGCTACATCGGATACCACACCACTGGAGGGGCGCGCGGGGTCGGGCAATCGACCATTACGGCAGTGGTCTATTCAGCCGTAGCCATTTTTGTGGCTAACTATTTTATCTCTTCGTTGTTCTTGTACCTAAATTGGTGATTGCGCATCGCCTAACTCGCTGAGCGGGCGAAATTGATACATATCGGGGTCATAGTATTCAATGGCTCCCGTTTCAATATCGTAATACCAACCGTGAATAAAAAGGGTCTCCTCTTCTACCATTTTTTTGACATACGGATACGTCAAAAGATTTTCAATTTGTGTGACGATAGAGAGGTGCTCTGTGGCACGCAAGAGGGTCTCTTTGGCAACCCCATTTCCCAGTGCCAAAAGTGCCATGGATTTGGCTTTCTCCCCCAAGGTTAACCATTTGGCGGTATGGATCATCGACATCTCGCACGTAGGATTGTACAACGCTTCAATCGCGCCACAATGGGAATGACCACAAATGATAATTTCCGAAACTTTTAACACCCCAACGGCATACTCAATCGCCGCAGCAGTGGAGTGAAAATCTTCATCAGGTTTATACGGGGCGACAAAATTCCCCACATTACGTACTACGAACAAATCTCCGGGACGGGTTTGGACGATCAAATCAGGAATAACCCGCGAATCCGAACACCCAATAAACAACGCTCTGGGATTTTGCCCCTCTTGGACGAGATTGAGTAATTCCGCCTCATTTTTTTTGAAATAGGTTTTTTGGAATGTCTCATTCCCTTGGGCAAATTCTTTGAGCCGTTGCGCACTTTTATCCGACACGGTAACGCTTAATGACACTGATCAATTCCCAATTGTTTAATGATCGCTTCAAAGACATTTCCCCCCTCACGGTCACAGTCATCATGGTACTCAATAGTGATCATTTTCATCCCTCCGGTCACATCTCCCCCGTAAATATTGGGTTTTAAGGCACATTTTGCAGTACAGTCACTAATCGCTTTTTCGACCTCTTGATGCTCTTCTTCGGTGGAGTAGGCAAGTGAGAGTTTGCTGTAACGCTCTTCAGATTTGTGATCGGCGATGATGGAACATTTAGACATGGGTAAAATCCTTTTAAAATGATAAGTCGTTAATTATACAAAAGATAGATTAAAACCATTCCAAAAGCGTGTTCACTTCGTCAATTTCGTAACCTTTAATCGCCGTTTTTTTGCAGAGGTACTAAGACCCTGAATCGAGTTCAGGGTGACAATCTTGGTGAGGGTGACACTGTGAATAAATGACGAGAGGATAGGTACTTAGAGGGTGATTTGCGTCCCGACCCCTTCGGAGGTAAAGAGTTCCAGCAAGATCGCGTGTTCAATCCGTCCATCGATAATGTGGGCTTTTTGGACACCTCCATCGACGGCTTCCAAGCACGAATCAACTTTAGGCACCATACCGCCGTGAATCGTTCCATCTGCTTTTAACGCTTCCACTTGCGCTTCGGTGAGGGTTGAAAAAAGCTCTTTGTCGTTATTAAGTACCCCTGCGGTGTCGGTCATAAAGATCACTTTGCACGCCCCAATCGCCGAAGCGATGGCAGAGGCTGCCAAATCGGCATTGATGTTGTAGCCCGGATGACCAACGATGGGATCCGCACCAATGGGGGCGATGACGGGGATGAATCCCTCACGTAAGAGATTGTGGATCACATCGGCTTTGACCTCACTGACCCGCCCTGTAAGACCGAATTTTGCTTCATCTTTGGGTCTAGCTCGCAAGAAATGGGCATCTTTACCGCTAATACCAATCGCTTTGGCTCCGTAAGAGTTGAGCAACGAGGTGATCTCTTTGTTGATTTCACCACTGAGTACCATCTCCACCACCCGCATCACTTCGGGGGTACTGACCCGTTCGCCATCGATAAAGTGGGTGGGGATGGAGAGATCTTTGAGCAATTCACTGATCCGATTGCCTCCCCCATGGACGATCACCACTTTGACCCCGACCAGATGGAGCAAGACAATGTCTTGGGCGAATTTGGCTTTGAGTTCATCGGAACTTTGGGCAGAACCGCCATATTTAATGACCACAATCTCATCACGAAACTCTTTGATGAAGGGCATTGCATCCATCAGGGTTTTAACGGTATCAATCTTTTTTTGCATAAACGTATTCCTTTACGGTGGTAATTAAGGTCTCATCCAACTCCAGTGTGAGGTTCAACAAAGAGAGGGGGAGAGTAAACGATGACATTTTAACCCAATCTTTGTGGGTTACCAAGAGACTTGTAGCATGGGTTGTGGCTAAAATCGTGTGCAACTCCTCATAGGTAAAAAAGTGGTGATCTTCAAAATAGTATTTTTCGATCCCTAAGGGGAGATACGCATCAAGCCGTTGGGGTCGGGCGATGGCGGTGACCAAGACCATGTTAGCCGTGGGGTCGGTGATGGTAACATGGCGTGTAAAATCACTCCCCTCCTCTAGGGTAAATACTTTTTTGGAATGCCATTGCGCTTCTCGGTAGGCACCGCTGGGGAGACAAAATTTATTAGGAGTCTCTACCATGATGAGCAAATCGAGTTTTTGGATGGCGTGCTTGCCATACCCATCGTCCAAAAAAATCATTTCGCACCCCATACGTTTGGCGTGTTCAATCGCCGTTTCCCGTTTTTCACTCACAATTACGATGGCATGCGGCACTGTGGTAGCATAAAGCATCGCTTCATCCCCACTGTTGGCAATGTCGCACCGTATCCCAGTGTGATCTTTGACCACTAGCATCCCCACACTTTTGCGTCCATATCCCCGTAAAATAATGGCAGGTTGGGCAAAATGGTGGGCTAAGTTGATGATCAAAGGAGTTTTACCGCTCCCCCCTACGGTCAAATTGCCCACACTCACGATGGGGATGCCAAAATTTTTAGGTGTACTACGACGATAACGGAGATAGGCGAGGAGACAATACACTCCACTCAAGGGCAAAAGGATTAACGCAAGGAGTTTTTGGATCAAGGAGGGGCGGTAGAGATACCCCTCACCCCACGCGACAAGGGTGCGTTTCAAACGCGGGTGGCAGCCACATCAATAATGGCATCACAGATGGTTTGGACTTCACGGTCACTGAGATCGGCGTAGTTGGGGATGGAGAGGATTTGGCTGTAATTACGCAATGCAATGGGGAAGTCATTGATGCGCAACGCGTATTTGGTTTTGTAGTAATTGAGCAAATGCAACGGAATGTAATGCAACCCTGTTTCGATCCCACGCTCTTTGAGTTCACGGGCAAAGGAGTCCCGATTTTTATCAATTTTGATGATGTACAACGAAAAGCTGTGATCGTATTTCACCACCGGCAACGTAATGTGGGGGACGGCGGAGAGTTTTTGATGAAACATTGCTGCAATCGCTTTTTGGCGTGCAATATGGTCATCGTGTTTTTCCAATTGTACCAAAATCACCGCTGCATCCAAGGGACTAATGGTGTATTGGCTCCCAATATCGGTCACATCGTAAATGTAACCCAAGGAGTCACTGTCTACTTCAAGGGCGTGGTGTCGTAACGATTTTGCCCGTTCGATGATGTCTTCATCATCACTGACCATCATCCCTCCATTGCACACATTGCGACGCAAATGGGGACTAAAGTCAAAACAGGTAATATCACCTCCTGTGGAGCCAATTTTTTTCCCTTTGTAGGTCGCACCCAGTGCATCGGCGGCATCTTCGATGATTTTGACATCGTAAAGTTTGGCAATAGCGTAGAGCCGATCCAAATCGATACTTTGTCCCGCGATGTGGGAGACGATGACCGCTTTGAGTTTTTTGGATTTGTGTTCATGCAAATAGCGCTCTAATTTACCCAAATCAATGGTAAAAAGATCGGGATCAATATCGATAAAGACCGGTTCCGCATCAAAATGGCGTACCACTTCGGGGACACTGGGGTAAGCGTTGATCGAACAGACCACTTTGTCCCCCCGTTTAAGATCAATCGCCAACATTGCCAGATGGAGTGCAGAGGTACCATGCGACGTAGCCAACGCGTATTTGGCTCCACAGTATGCTTCAAAGGCTGCTTCTAAATCCTGAATAATTGTTGGGGCTTCCCCATCAAATACTTCATCAATCTTTTCGCGTTCGTCGCCGCCAATATCTATTTTATAAAAGGGAATGGTCATAATAAGCTCCTTAGTGGGTTATATCTCTGGGATAATTAAAATCGTGATTCACGGTTCGAGAGGTGAGTTTGGCAATAATGGGCATGGTGCGTTTGAATTGATTGGCGTAAATTTTTCCCATAATCAAATCAACCAAAGGTGCTTCTTCCCCTTGGGCAAGCAGCTCTTCACGGGTCATACGCGATTCGACGTAGCCTTTTAAGACACGGTCTAAATCGCTGTAGGGATACCCGATTTCGTGTTCATCGCATTGCCCTTCCCACAAATCTGCGGAGGGTGCTTTGGTGATGATGCTCTCATTGACCCCCAAATAGCGCGCCAATTCAAACACTTCAGTTTTGTACAAATCCCCAATGGGATTGAGTGCGCTAGCCAAATCCCCATAGAGGGTTCCGTATCCCAACATCAGTTCGCTTTTGTTACTGGTACCCAACACCAACGCACTCTCACGGGCAGAGAGGTCAAAGAGGGTCACCATCCGCAAACGGGCAGAGAGGTTCCCAATGCGTAAAGGGCTAAGGGTAGAGGTATCGTACGCCCGTAACATTGGCTCAATGGAGTGGGTTTCGCACCGTAGTCCAAAGGTGTCACACAAACGTTGGGCATCTTCAAGGGAACTTGCCGATGAATAGTGTGAGGGCATGGCAATGCACAGCAATTTATCCCCAAACGCATGATGGGCCAAAACCGCCACAACGGCAGAATCCAACCCACCACTAAGACCAATAACCACCCTCTTTAGACCCGTTTTATGTACTTCCGAGCGTAAAAAATGGATTAAATAGCGACTGATTAACGCGTACTTACTCACTCTAAAAACCTTATTAAAAAATAAATCAATTGTATTATAACTAATCTTTTCCGTTAAGTTGTTAACACGCTACAAAGGCAATACGCTTTAATTCCTCCGGATCAAACCCTGCAAGTCGCCGCGCATCACAATTGATGGGAACTTTGCGGGGAAAACTGTTGGGATAATGGTCTTCGATGATCGTAAAATAGCACTCACTGGGGAGATTTTCTTTCGCACACGCGACGTTGAACCAATGATTCCCTTTGAGGACATGATCCACCTCTTCCTCAACGATAATGTGCAAAGCATCAAGGATTTTAGCGATCAAAGGGGTGGATGGAAGGGTAGAGAGCTTGGCAACTATCAAGGGGGTCGCATCCAACCCATTGGCTTCCAAATAGCGCGGTACCACCGCCATCCGTTCCAAAAAAGTCAACGTCTGCATCGACGCTTCAAAAAGACCATTATGGACATCCAACTGACCGTAAAAACTGCCGCACTCAATCAAAAGTTGCTCAATCATCCTAAAATGGCGTATCTCATCTTCTGCAACTTTGAGCCAATCATCGATAAAGGCTTTCCCCACATCTCGAAATCGGTACGCTGCATCCAAGGCTAAATCAATCGCACTGTATTCGATATGCGCCACTGAATGCAACAACGCAATTTGTCCTCGAATTCCCCCAAGCTTGGGTCGTCTCGTTACCGTTTTTGGGTCAATGACGGTACAAAAATTGGCATACGAAGGGTGGTCAAAAACGCGCAATGCCGCCATAGGATTCAGGGTCACGACCCCTTGGCAATAAAGGGGATAAAACGCCTCAAAACGTCCTATTTTTTCCACGACGGTGGGAGCGGTTATAATGTGTTCAAGGGTTGCATAGAGTTCCATGGACGCAATTATGCTAGAATTTGGGTAAATAATACCATGTGTTGTGTTCAGTATTTTGGATACAATAAGCAAAAAAGAACCAAATAAAAGAGGAGAAATAGTATGCCAGAGATAAGTCGATTTCTTGGAATACAAATTTTTATGTATTTTAATGAGCATAATCCTCCCCATTTTCATGTAGAGTATAACGAGTATAAAGTTTCTATCCACATTGATACGTTAGGAATTTTGGAGGGGAAAGTCCCCTCTAAAGTGATGGGGCTGGTTGTTGAGTGGGCAGAAGATCATCAAGATGAATTGATGAAAAATTGGAAAAGCCTCCAATCAACGGGTGAATACTTTAAAATCACCCCTTTGGTGTAGATGATGCTAACGATACTAAACGCCAAATACCTTGCCGATTACACATTATCCCTAGAATTTAGTGACGGACGTGATGGCATTGTAGATTTGGAATCAATGATAAAAAGTTTTAAGCCCTTTACTATTTTGCAAGATAAAAATTTATTTTCAAATTTTGAGGTAAGCTATACAATACGATGGTCAGATGCGTTGGATATTGCTCCTGAATATCTCTATTTCAAAGCATTTCAGAACGATCAAAATCTCAAACCTCTTTTTGAACAATGGGGTTATGTTGCGTAGCAAAGAAGAACACTAATGGCTAAGAAAAAAACAACCCTGTTTGAGTGTCAACATTGCGGATTCACCACCCCTAAATGGATGGGAAAATGTACCAATTGTGGAGGTTGGGACTCGTTTGTCGAGCTGAATGAACAACAACAAGAGATCGTTAAGCTTACCACTTCCCCCTCATCCATCACCAAAGCCACGGAGATTACCAAAATCCAAGAGGAGACCATCCAACGCTACAGCACCGACGATATGGAACTGGATATGGTCTTAGGCGGTGGGGTTGTTCCAGGATCGTTGGTGCTGATCGGTGGCAGTCCCGGAGTGGGAAAATCGACCCTGTTGCTCAAAATTGGGGCGAATCTCGCCCTCCAAAACCGTAATGTCCTCTATGTCAGTGGTGAAGAGAGTCAAGGTCAGATCAAACTGCGCGCCAATCGGTTGGGGGCGACGGTGGATAATTTGTACCTTCTTGCCGAAATTCGTTTGGAACAGGTTTTGAGCGAATTGCACGAGCGCGCGTATGAGTGTATTATCATCGATTCGATTCAGACCCTTTATTCAGAGACCATTGCCTCAGCTCCAGGATCGGTCACCCAAGTGCGCCAAATTACGTTTGATCTGATGCGCATTGCCAAAGAGCGTCGCATCGCCATTTTTATCATCGGTCATATCACCAAAGAGGGATCGATTGCAGGGCCGCGCGTGTTGGAACATATGGTCGATGTGGTGTTGTATTTCGAGGGGGATAGTTCTCAAGAATTACGTATTTTACGGGGATTTAAAAACCGTTTTGGGGCAACGAGTGAAATTGGGGTGTTTGAGATGCGTTGCGAAGGGTTGGTCTCTGCCAAAAATCTCTCCAGCCGTTTTTTTAACCGCGCCAAATCCCAAAGCGGTTCGGCATTAACGGTCGTTATGGAGGGGTCTCGTCCCATTGTATTGGAGGTGCAAGCGTTGGTCAGTGACACCCACGCCCCCAACCCCAAACGGCAAGCGACGGGATTTGATACCAATCGACTTAATATGTTGTTAGCCTTGTTGGAGCGAAAACTCGAAATCCCCCTTAATAGCTATGATGTTTTTGTCAATATTACCGGAGGGATCAAGATCACCGAAACCTCCGCTGACTTGGCGATCTTGGCCGCCATTATCAGCAGTTTTCGCAATCGTGCTATCTCCAAAGAGACCGTTTTTATCGGCGAAGTCTCGTTGGTGGGGGATATTAGGGAGGTGTACAGTCTGGATCAACGTCTCAAAGAAGCCCATTCGCAACAGATCACCAAAGCCCTTATCCCCAAAAAACCGCTCGAAAAAACGGCGATTAAATGTTACGAAATTGACGAAGTGAATAAGCTTTTGGAATGGTTTTAATCAATTAACCACGGCAAATTTGCATCATTAACGAATAGTCATGTCTAAATATACTACTCATACGGTAAAACTTTACCCCTTCGACCGCGAGAGCATCACCCCACTTGCCACAATCAATATCGCACCCACAATAACGCTCCCATCGGGTAGCACATCCCCCAAAAGAATCCCAAAAAGGGTCGCAAACAGCACCACTGAGTAGCTAATGGTACTCACCAACCCCGCTTTGGCGTAAAAATAGGCACGGGTCATGTACATTTGCCCTCCAGCTGCGGCGATTCCCATGAGAATAATCCACACCCAATCCCATCCCATGGGCATCACGAAGCAACTTAACGTGCGCATCAACCCCACCCCAAAGAATTCGTTTGATCCCACCATTAACACGAAGGGCAAAACGACCCCCCAGACCATAAACGACAAAACCACTGTTCGTGGGTCATAATAGGCTTTGAGACTTCGGACACTGGTATACGCCAATGCCGAAAGAAACCCCGTCAAAATCCCCATAATATGGATCGTCTCAAACGCCATACGGCTCAAAACCACCACCCCCGCAAATCCAATCCCAATGGCAAGAAGGGCATCCCATCGGAGTTTCTCTTTGAGGAGAAAAAATGCCAAAATGGCGGTAAAAATAGGTTCGGTTTTGGCATAAACGATGGCATGGGAGAGGGAAGTTACTCCAATGGTGTAAAAAAAAGTGATCAATGCCACCGTCCCAATAATCCCTCGAAACATGAGGGTCACGGGTTTGCCTCCAACGTTGCGAATCGGCGTTTGGAAAAGGGTCGCTAAAATCACGAGCAACCCGATACCATTACGCCAAAACGTCACCTCCACTGCCCCCATCGAACCCGATAATAATTTGGCAAAAAGCATGGTCAGAGCGAATAAAAAGGAGGCTAGAAGCATAAACCAAATCCCTTTTTGGGTTTGATTGTCGATGTTTTGGGGCATAGCGTCTCTTTTTTGGAAAATTAGGGTGCCATTTTAACGAAGTTTAGATTTTTAGGAGAGATCGTCACCCTGAGCTTGACTCAGGGTCTATAAACGCCTGCTCTCTAGGGAATGAGAGAGAAAATTATGTGAGCAGTTGCACAATTTCGGCGAGGCGTTTGGTGCTAAAATCTGCCCCTTTAGCCTTAATACTTGATTCATATTTGGCAAATTGTGCGGGGGTGCCAATGATCGTGTAGGGGGTGTTGTTCATGGAGAGGATCGTTTTATCTTCGGGAGAGAGGAGAAGCAATTTCGTCATTGCCCCCTCAGGGTAGTTGGCATGGGTGTCCCGTTTTCCATCCACAGGACTCCACTCATCACGATTTGCAATCCAATCCGCCAACCCTCTGCGGTTGTACAAACGGTTCATGGAGGAGGTGTGAACGTAGTCATGATGGTTAGGCACCATGGGGTAATCACTAAGAGTGAGCGAAATTCCCTGCGCGGCCATATACTCATAGAGTTTGTGCAACGCATTGTTACTCAAGCCAAACCCTACGTGACGCGTTTCGATCAAGACCCCATGGAGTTCCAAATTACCATTACGGGCATACGTGATACGCTCATCGTATTTAAACTCAATGGCTTTACCGGTTTTGGTCGCTTGGTCTTTGGCTTGGGCGTTAAGCTGGGCAATACGATCCGCACGTTTGTTAATCGCCATCTCCGCAATCGCCATAGGGATGAAACTTTCACTGACTACATCAAGAATCAACAGCTCTTCGCTATCTCCCAATGAATTGCCATACCCTCCACCAATATCCGCGTGCGCGCCGATCATCGAGACCTCAACACGGTTAGTACCATTACCCAAGGACTCAAGGGGGAAGTTGGCACGCATCTCATCGGCAGCATCGATTTGCACAATTTTGGTCGCGGAGTGGTCACTGATATTGAGATTAAACCCAATATGGACACTGCTGGCAAAGCCGATGGAAGAGACCGTATCAAACAATCCCACAAAACCAATCACACTTCCCCGCTCCACATCGGCATAACGGGCATTAAATTCATTGACAAAATCGCGCGATTCGGTCGCCCCGCGACTAAAGCCATAGACATCGACAATAATGGTTGCATCAGGATGCGCTTGCTTAACCTCCGCGATTTTATTGGTCACTTGCGCCAACATCCACACCACTTTATCTTTAGCCGCTCCACCAAATGCCATATTGACCGTATTGTAATAGTTATTGCGAGATGAGGCGGTGCGTACCTCTTTGATTTGCTCAGGCGTTAACGTTTTACCGCGATAATCTTCGGTTCCAACCCCCTCAACGTACAAGGCGATGTACCCTGCATCTTTATACATTTTGTAGATTTTGGCGACATTGGTTTCGGATTTATCCCCAATGGCTAAATCGTTCCACATATTATTCCCTGTGCCATCAAAGCACGCCCCAATTCTGATTACTTCTGCCATTATTGACCCCTTTTTTTTGTAAAATTAAAACCGTGATTTAAAGGATTGGAAGGGAGAAGGAGCCGTTTGTGGCACTTCTCTAAAACTATCCGATTCTTTGGTAAAGCGTAAATTTCCGCTGTAGCGTAAAAGTTGACATTTCGATTCATCCACGACAATATCAATGTGGAGTGTTCCACTACTGATCTCATTGACCCCAAAGTCAGGATGGGTCATTTTGCCACACTGATGTTGGGTATCGCTTTGTTGTTGCGCTTTGGTACACTCATTAAAATGGTATTTTCCCCCTTGCGTATCGGATTTCATTTGCATAGCACACATAAAATCGGTATGACCAAATTTCGCAATGCTTTGTTGTTGCCATGAAGGTAAAGGATAGTCAAAGACCCGTTCTTGCGTCATACAGACAAAAGTCGTTTCAGGGGCAATGCGAAAATAGGGTTTATTGGCAATCAGTTGAGGGGTCTCTTGGGGACTCATCCCCGCAAACCCGCCACTAAGTTCCCCCTCTTTGGATCCACGATAAATAAATAGTGGCTCTTGGGTAGGGGTATAGCGTTTAAAATCGCCCAAAAGTTGAAAGCGTGAGTACAAAGAGGTATCCCCCTTACGTCGTACACTTAGCTCCAATCCCCCAAAGCGATAACCACACCCTGCGGTATCTTCTTGGGGAGCCATTATAAGAGGAAGGGAAATGTGGTAGTGACCATCAGGGAGCATTACGGTTCGTTTGGTGAGGGAGGGCTTGAGGGTTCCCGTAGTCGAACCACTGACACTGCATCCTGCTTTAAGGATAGTCGCAACGTACGTCAGGGCATAACCAACTTCCAAGCGGGGATCTTTTTTACCTGTGAGGGTATAGAGAGAAGTCTCTTGCGCCAAAAGGAGACTTAAGGGTAAAAGGGCGAACAAAAATATTCTCATAGAGACCCACTTTGGCTTAGATGGGCTTGATTATAGAGTATCCCGCATAAAATATAATGGGTTTTTCAAGCAGATCATCGGGTTTTAGTGGCGATGTGGTATTTGGTTACAGTGTTAATTATGCTATCCTTGCATTTAAAAATACTGGGTATGATAACATTATCTATTTATCAAAGGAGTTATAATGAAAACGTTTGTTTACGCTGTCCTTTTGCTCATTGGATTGATCGTTTTTAAGGCGTTTTATTGGGATTCGCATCACGCATCAACCACGGAGACCAATGCAACAATACCTCAAGCAGAAGTCAATGCCACGGGAGAGTCCAATGAATCTGATCCCTATGCAGGAAAACCCCTCACCGAAGTGGGGGATACCATTGCCGGTAAACTCAAAGGGAAAATTCAATCCCATTGAAACACGCTTCCCCTTTTGACCTCATTGTCGTAGGTGGTGGTGCAGCGGGACTCATTGCCGCCATCACCGCTGCACGGCACCATCATCGGGTTCTTCTACTGGAAAAACTTCCCAAAATTGCCGCCAAACTCAAAGCCACCGGAGGGGGACGGTGCAATCTGACCAATACCCTCTCCAACGAAGCGTTTATGGCGCGTTTTGGTCGTGAGGGGAAATTTATGACCCCTGCTTTGGAGGCATTGGATCATAAAGCCCTCATGACATTTTTTGCCGAGATTGGAGTAGAGAGTCATGCCCCTGATGGGTACAGGGTCTTTCCCATTTCCCACAGTTCAGCCACCATTATCACCGCACTGGAAAATGAACTGGAACGTTTGGGCGTTACCGTGATTGGTTCTTCGCGGGTAGAACAACTCCATCAGGATGGGATGAGGATACAAGGGGTAAGTACCGCGACGGATACCTATCACGCCCCGTATGTCATCATTGCTACGGGGGGATTGGGATATCCCACCTTAGGTGCGCAAGGAGATGGATTTCCCCTTGCTTCCTCCGTGGGACACACCATTACCCGACTCTATCCTGCCATGATGCCCTTACGTACCCACCAGACGTGGGGGGAAAAGTGTCGTGCCGATACCCTCCCCAAAGTGACCATCAAAGTCAATCACCCCAAAAGCAAAGGGATTCGTGCCACAGGGGATTTGATCTTTACCAAAAATGGGATTCGAGGTCCTGTGGTGCTGGACATCTCCCGTGAAATCACCCCGTTATTGGACACATACGGCACCATTGAATTATTAGTCAATATGACCAAAGGGATGAACGAAGAGCAAGTGCGTGAACACCTCAAAACATCTATTCGCCAAAATCCCGAACAATCCACCCTCACCCACCTCCAAACGCTCCTACCCGAGTCGGTGTGTCGTGAGCTGTGTCTTCTTGCGGGAGCGGATGGGGAAAAAGGGTTTAATGCCCTAGAGGGAATTGTGCGGGATCGACTCCTTAAACTCTTAGCATGGACACCGCTGACCATCACCGGTCATGAGGGATTTGATAAGGCGATGATCACCCGTGGGGGTGTTTCGCTCAAAGAGATTAACCCCCACACTATGGAGAGTAAAAAGCTCAAAGGGCTTTATTTTTGTGGAGAAGTGATGAACCTCGATGGTCCGTGTGGAGGGTACAATCTCCAATGGTCGTTTTCCAGTGGGTATGTGGCGGGGTTGTTGAAGTAAATAACATTAGAATTATCACTGCGACAACGAAGTTTTATAATACGCCAACGCCTTTTGCGCACTCTCTTTATGATTGACAATAGGCGGGGGATACGCACCCCACCGATACTGCGTGAGTGCCGTTTCATCCGAAAAAAGTTTAGGGGGAACGTGGGTAAGTTGCGGAAGATGGCGTGTGATGTAGCGTCCCTCTTTATCAAATTTCACGGTTTGGGTATAGGGGTTAAAAATCCGAAAATAGGGTTGAGGATCAATCCCCGTCCCCGCACTCCATTGCCACGATAATACATTGCTTGCCGTATCATAATCTAAGAGATGGCGGGCAAAAAACGCCTCCCCCCACTGCCATGGCAATAGCAAATTTTTGGTAAAAAACGACGCACAAATCATACGGACACGGTTGTGCATCTCTCCGCTTGCAAGCAACTCTCGTATCCCCGCATCGACCATCGGCACCCCCGTTTGGGCGGTACAAAACGCCTCAAAATAGGCTTCGTTTGGTATTCCCCTAAAGCTATACCGAAAGTTGGTGTCGACCAAATGGGGAAAATGGTACAAAAGCATCGCATAAAACTCTCGAAAGATCAGCTGACGAAAAAACGGTTCGGTCTCTATTCCTTCCTTTTTTCGCTCCACCAACCAGCGCATTAACGCCCGAATACTCAAACGTCCAAACCGTAAATCGACACCCAGATCCGAAGTCGCTTCCAATGCCATAATCTCCCGATCGTGCGAATAGTGCGCTATTTTTTCCCTAAAACGATTGAGTTTTTCGTGCAGAGAAAGAAGCGGTAGTGCTTGCGGGATAAATCCAATCGATGCCAACGCAAGGGGCAAAAGGGTCTCATGCGTGTCGTGAATCTGATGAATGACACCATAGTCAAAAGGGATCAGGGTCTGTTTGGAGGGGGAGGATGGGGCAATATGGTCGGGGGAAAAGATTTTTTTCACCTGATTATAAAACGGGGTAAAAACCAAATAGGGGGTTCCATCCTTTTTGAGGACTTCGTTTGGATCCAAAAGGTAGGTATCGTGCAGGGCATTAAAAGGCAAAAGGTGGGAGATGTGGGTATCGCGTTGAATGCTATAGGGGTCATAATCTCCGGAGGCTACCACCTCATCAAAAGTGCCTTGGGTCAAAAGCCACGCCACTACGTCAGTGGGGTTTCCGTAAAAAAGTGCCACATCCAAACCGTGGTGGTGCAATTGGGCTTTGAGGTGGATCAGCGATTCAAAGATAAAGCTCACGCGACGATCATGGGGGGAAAGCGCTGAGAGGAGATGGGGATCAAAAATAAACAGTGGCAATACCTCCCCTGCGTGTGCTAAAAGAGGATTGTCCTCCATGCGCAGATCACGCCGAAACCACAACAGCCGTCGCATGAACTATTTCCCACTCTCAATATGGGAACGCAATGCCAAGGTTTTGGGATACGGATCCAAAAACGTTTGCGCCAATAAATAGCTAATCGCGTACTTTTTGGCATAGAGATAAATCGTCGAGAGGGGGACGATCAGGGGGATAATCTTGGTCGCATAGTCCGCTATTTGGGTATGGAGGGTCTCTTTTTCCCCGTGAGTTAGCTCATTTTTGAAAAATCCTACCAAATGCTCTAACACATTACGCGTTTTTTTGATGGAACTTTTGGTCGCAATGGCGGTTTTAAACCCCACTTCATACGCATCGATAAGGTGTGAAAGGGAAAGCGCATCACGATTGGCGACAATATTTCCCAATTGTCGATACAGGGACTCATTTTTGGATTGGAGCATGAATTTATTTTTCGTATGAAACGCCACCAAATCCCCCATGGTCGGAGAAGCGGTTTTGAACGTTTCAAACGCATGGTAGGCGAAAAGCTGCATCACGAAATTTTCTCTTAACCACGCATCTTCCAATCGCCCCTCCTCTTCCATGGGAAGGAGGGGAAAACGCGCACGACACAACGCCATAAAAACCCCATCCTCTTTCCCCTCACAGTGACCATTTTCCCAATACCGTTTGGCACTTTTCATCCCACAACTGGGGGATTTGGATTTAAAAATAATGCCACTTAAGGGTTGAGGAGAAAGTCGGGAGAGTTCGGTGTGACTGGCACGAAGCAGCTCTTGGGTCACATCCGTATCGCTTTTGTTGGAATAGACCTTAATCTCCCCCTCCACACTCACCAACCGAATGGAGGGACGAGGTGTCCCAAACGCCAAATGCTCGGGACAAAATGGGACAAACGTAGCAAACGCCCCCAACGCATCGGTGATAAAACGATCCCGTTTATGCCCCCCATCAAATCGGATGGATTCCCCTAACAAACAACCGGATACCGCAATGTTCATAATGCCTCTTTTATCGATAGTATGGGTGCTATTATGACCAAGTTTCATCTCCATTGGTAGGGCAAAAAAGGGGTTTAATCTACTTTTAGGGTAGAATTTTAGAAGCAAGCTACAAAAGCACGTCTTATGTGAATTCGCACTTCAGGGTGACAAACTTCCCTAAAACGAATACGCACATAACGGCAAGACAATCGAGAGGGTAAGGTATCCCATGCCAATGGTATACAGCAACATCCGATCAAACGCGACGATAAAATCGTTGTGATGATTTTTGACTTCCAACTTATGGGCGATCAATCCCCCCGCCACGATCAAAATGACCGAAAAGAGGGAAATAATATTCAAAATATCCAATAAGCCAAATGTCCCACTCTCAGGGGGGACAAGCGCACTGATGACATAGGTATTTGCCATCACCCCAAAAAAGGCAGCACCTGCTAATCCCATCCGCAAATCGACCATATCAGGGGTGGTAGTCAAGACCATTAGCCCCAAGACAACCGAAAGAAAAAACGGTAAAAAGATTTTGAGGTAAAACCCAAATCCCGGTCGATGAATCGCGATGGCTAAGGTGTATTCTGAAAAAACACGGCTTAACCCTTCTGCATTGGGGGAGCTGAAGGTACTTTTGTACTCGTGCGGTTTGGCCACTTCATCGAATCCTGTAACGGTAAAACCGGGGATATGAATCTTAGGGGCGATGGCGGAATTTTCATCAGGAACATAGCGCATGGTCGCCGCATCATGTTTTTTGTCTTCGATAAAGATACGGATGAGATGATCTTCCAGCGAGAGCCGTCGAATATCGAATACTTTATTCATCGTAATCCGTAATTTGTACCGTTGATAGTTACGACCATCTGCTAGATGGTGTTCACTGGAGAGTTCTTTGGCATCAATGGTTCCCCCCGCGACTTGAAAGGTCTCACCAGGATCGAGTTCTTTGGCACCTTTCCATGAAAACCAGACATATAAATCGGCTGAAAAAGAGGAGTTTGCAATCGAGAGATTATGGATGTTTTCCAAATACGTCCCCACTTTCACTTCGGTAAAATCCTGTTTTTTGGGGGGATATACGGTTTTTAAGTTTTTCAGCGTCAACTGATAAGCGTGCATGGTGAGGGAGCCATGGCGTGCTTCGGATAAGAAATTTCCAAAGAAAAAGGTCAATAAGAGATAGATGAGGATAATGATTCCTGCTCCAAGTCGTAGGATACGGTTTTGTTGGGGGGTGATGTTCATGGAGACTCTTTTGGTAAGGTTGATGGGGCTTATTGTAGCGTATTATGTGGGGTAATCCAAGGAGAATGTAATCAACCTAACTTCCTCTTTAGGGCTTTCAAGCCATGGCAAATTCGCATTATGTATATGGTTTATTGTTCCATCAACACTTTATGGTTTCTTGACTCCGAGAAATATCTTATCTCAAATTCATGTGGAAACAAAGATCTCTATCGCATTGCTTCTTCAATCGTACTAACGCTAATAAACATAGGGAGAATATTGGTTAGTGGGTCAGGGTCTTGAATCCCCACAAACCCCCTATTCCGATAAAAATCATGTTTGCCATCCTCGGCATCCAAATAAAGACCCGCGATTCCTGTTTGTGCTGCAAGTCTGTGAGTCAATTCAAGACTATGCTTTAAAAGTTTACTACCAAGTCCTTGACCTGAATAAGAGAGATCAACACCAAGCATTACCAATCGCAAAACGGGTATCTGCTTTGTTGAACCACTTAGAGCTGTGTTAAACACTTCTTTGGCTATCGAAAAAGCCATAATAGTGTAGTAACCGATAAATTTGTCGTTCAATGACGTATCGAGTAATACATAGGCTTGACACATATTATTTTTGACATTTTGTTTCAGAGAATTTATGGCGAAGCGATTGATCATCTCATGGCCACAATCAAATTTTTTGATTCCGTTGTAGCTTTTTGTAATATCCAAGCGTTCTAATACGATTGTATTAACGCTCATTCAAACTCTCCATAGCCATCAATTCTTTCAACTGTGGAGTGGCTTTGGGAGGATTCATCAAAATTTCCATGAATGCGTTGTGATCTTTCTCATTTAATGCAAGCATTTCCGCTTCGGCTACTACGGCTCTTGCTTTTTCTGCTGCTGCTGAAAGGACAAATGCGGTCAAATCACATCCTTGTAATCCTGCGGCTAGTTGGATGAAATCTTTGAGTTTAGAATTTAGCTTCGCTTCAAACCTTGCATCTTTAGTATTGTCTAACATCCCATTGTAAAAAGAGAGTGCTTGCATTATTAACTCCTATACGGATTATGTACGGACATTATAACATATTTATGACTAACAGGATTAAAAGAATCGAGGTGTGACAAAGGTATGACGTGATTTGCCCATTCATGTACACTTTTGTTTGCACAGACAACTATTTTCATGATCGTCCACCATCCCACACGCTTGCATAAAAGCATAAATCGTGGTCGAACCGATAAATTTAAACCCCCGTTTTTTGAGCTCTTTGGTCATAGCATCGGAAATATCGGAGGTACACGCTGCACTACGGTAATGTTTGACATCATTGATGATGGGTTTACTGCCCACTTTTCCCCAAAAATACGCATCCAATGAACCGTATTCTTTTGTAATCTCTACAAAAACACGAGCATTAGAGATAATCGCTTCAATTTTCGGACGACTTCTTACAACCAAACCGCTGTGAAGTATCCGCTCAACATCCTCATCCGTGTAGGAAGCCACTTTCTCTAAATCAAACCCTTCAAATACCTCACGATACCCCTCACGCTTTTTAAGAATCGTCAGCCAACTCAAGCCTGCTGATTGGGTCTCTAAACTAAACAGCTCAAATAATGCACGATCATCGTGCAACGGTTTCCCCCACTCTTCATCGTGGTATGCTACATAAATTGAGTCGCTTAATTTGACCCATCCGCAACGTAAACCTGACATTGTGATCTCCTTGCTGTACTAAATTTTTTTGTTTTTCCTCCATTATAGCTGAGAATTTTCAATGACAATTCATTCCGCAATCCTCCTCTAAAGCATAATGGTCATTGAGGGGTTTTAGCGTCTATAATTATGCAACTTAATTAAAGGCGATTGATGCAAGAGCACAAAAAGATTTCCATCACGTACCGAACAGCAACACTAGAGGATATCCCAAGTCTCTGTCGCCTACTAGATCAGCTCTTCTCCCAAGAAGCCGAATTCACCCCCGATAGTGCAAATCAGACGAAGGCGTTGAAAACAATCATCGACAATGATGAGATTGGAGAAATATACGTTGCCTCCAAAGAAGATGAGATTATGGGGATGGTGAATCTGCTCTATACCGTGTCGACGGCATTGGGCGGAAGAGTCGCTATTCTCGAAGATATGGTTATCGATGAGAATCACCGAGGAGAGGATATCGGCTCGTCTTTACTCGAATACGTTCTCACGGTCAGCAAAGAAAAAGGGGTTCAACGCCTTACTCTCCTCACCGATGGAGACAATAGCGCGGCACACCGCTTTTATGCGCGCATGGGGTTTAAAAAATCCTCTATGATTCCGTTACGAATGCAACTCTAAACAAAAAAGCATAGGTGTTGCACTTATGACTTGAATTGGCGTCATTACCTCAATCATCACTCAGTAGGATTGATTGAACGACCTTTTAGGAAAACAAAAACCATGGAGAGTTTCAGTGAAAATCTTTTTCTCACAAAAGAAAGGGTAAAATGCTCAAGAAGGCAATGTAAAAATAACTATAATGAGTCCCTAAAATAAAACCAGTAAATTCTATTTTTTAATTCCAAAACGCTAAAATAAAAATACGAAGATAAGATGACCAAACCCGTCATTCCCGCGAAGGCGGGAATCCAGCTTTTTAACAATACGTATATGCGCACCAAATGTCATAGCCCTGTCACGACAATATTATCGAAAGGAATAAAGTGAAAAATCCACATCCACGCATCGCCATCGTTCGGCTCAGCGCATTGGGGGACATCATCAATACCGCTGTTGTGTTGCAAATCATCCATCACCATTACCCTCATGCGGTGGTGGATTGGTTCGTCGAAGAGGCGTTTGCTCCGATTTTAGAGAGTCATCCGTTGCTCCATGCGGTGATCCCCATCCCACTTAAGCGACTCAAGAAAACCAAATCGTTTGCCCTTCTAAGAAAGACCATCGCGACGTTACGCGCGTGTGAACGTTATGACCATATCATCGATGCGCAAGGGTTACTTAAATCCGCCCTCATTACCGCTTTTTTAAAAGGTTCTGTCCATGGGTTTGATCGCAAAAGTGCGCGGGAGGGCGTTGCGGCATGGTTTTATCGTACCACTTCCACGATCCCTTACGACATCAGCGTCATCCGTCGGAATGTGATGGTGATCACCGACGCGCTGGGTATCCCCTTTGAAGAGGCAATGATCGCGACCAAAACCCCCGTTTTCCCCCTCGATGTTCTCCTCCAAAGTGACCCTAAAATCGCGTTGGTCATCGGGGCATCGAGAGCAAGTAAATGTTATCCCAAAGAACACTTTGCCCTTTTGTGTGATCTTCTCCCCTATCCATGTCATCTCGTGTGGGGGAGCAGCCACGAATATGAGGACGCGCAATGGATCGCACACCACAGTCATAATGCCCTTATCGCCCCCCAAATGGGGTTAAAAGAACTGGTCACCTTTATCGCGCACTGTGATCTGACCATCGGTAACGATACGGGACCCACGCACATCGCATGGGCAATGAACCGCCCCTCCCTCACCCTCTTTGGCCCGACCAATGAACGGATGATCTACCCCACACACATCAATCGTTTTATCAATTCCCCCTCAGAGGTGAATATTTTTAAGATTAATCACAACGATTTTTCGATTAGTGCCATTGACCCTCACTCTATCGCAACGTATGCTAAGGAACTTTTATCATGTTAGGGTATCGTCTTTTTTTAATGGTCGATTTTGTGATTATGCTTCTCCCCGCCTCGTGGCGAAAAGGGCTTTTTACGACACTCTCCTCCCTTGCCCATCGTCTGGCTTTTTCCCGCAACACCATCATCCAAAACAATCTTACCTTTGCCTTTGGGGATACCCTCACAACCCAAAAAACCATTGAATCGTACTGTTACCGAAATTTAGCCCTCAATCTCCTCCAAGTGATGGAGAACCGACGCAACACCGCTGAGGATTTGGCGCGCCAAGTGACCTTTGAAAATCGCGAAAAGGTGGATGAATATTTAGCCCACAATCGCCCCATCATTTTTATCTCTGCCCATTTTGGGAATTGGGAGATAGGGGCAAGTGCGTTAGCTGCTTTGATTACCCCAACAACGGCCATTTATAAAAAACTCGCTAATGAGGCGTTTAACCCCTATCTCGTGGAGGCACGAGAGCGTCATCGCCTCACCTTGGTCGATAAAAATGGTGCACTCAAACACCTCACACGCGCATTAAAACAGGGTCAATGTGTCTCTCTTTTAATCGACCAAGCCAGCAATGCTGCTTCGGGAATCAGCGTCGATTTTTTTGGTCATCCGACCTATCACACCGCAGCGGCTGCCCAATTATCGAAAAAATACAACGCCCCCATCATCCCCTTATACATTCTCACCGAGGATGAACACCACTATACGATCCGTTTTGAAGACCCCATTGAAGTAGGTGAAGAGGACGATATTCACCAAGCAACCCAAACGCAAGTGACCCAACTAGAGACCATTATCCGCGCCAATCCACACTTTTGGTTTTGGTGTCACAAACGGTGGAAAGGGGAAAATCCAGAGATGTATCGCCCTTAATCCTAAGGGGTCACTCAAATACTTTTTCGCACCCATACCTAAGTTTGGTCTCTAATTGTTCTGCAAACTCCGCAATGGCATTCATATTGTCAGCACGAGGTTTTATACTTGCTGGTGTGCAAGCGATACAGATATACGCTTCTAGCCCTACTAAACTCAAATCAATTTTTTCCTTCAAGAATTCAATCGTTGTTTTGAGTTGTTCTTTGGCTTTTTGTCTATGTTTAGGTTCGTTTTTATTTTTACAGCTTTTGAGTTCAATAAAGCAACAGGTTACCTCATCAAATACCATACAATCACACCGAGAACCATCGCTATCGGAAAAAACACAGGAATCAACCGCCAAAAAATGGATTAGCTTTTGTTGAGGATTATTGACCTTAAATTGCCCCTCTTTGACCATTACGGAGCGTTTTCGTACCTCATCATCCACTATCTCAAATACTTTTTCACGGGTAGTTTCTAAACACGCATTGCTCTCTACTGTGGCAAAAGCTTCTTTGAGATTATCTATCATGCTTGTGTTCTCGATAGATTTCAACGAGTTCATTAAACTCACTATCTATCTCATCGCTACTGGCATCTATCTCATTTTCACCGATGAGTCCCGTAGCACCTTTAAGAGAACGCACGGTGCCATTTTCCAAATAATAGGCGGAAAATTTATCAGGATTGATCCACTGACTTTCAGGAACTAAGGCAGAAACTTTTGCTTTGGTATTTTCATTAAGAGAGCCTACCTTATGGGCATAAAGCAAAATATTGAGACTACTCAGCACATACGGGCTGTGGGTCATTAAAAATAAATTATTTTTATCATTACACTCTTGAACAAGGTATTTTATCGTTTCATTTTGTGCTTTGGGGAAAAGATTAAGCTCTGGCTCTTCCACAACAATCGTATGATGGTTTTTGTGTCCAAAATATCTCATCGTCAGATAGAGAGGCAATGCAGACTGCATCCCACTTGAGCTATGCGCCAATTCAAGATATTCATCTTCATTGTAATAGACCAAATCTTTTCCATTGTTCAGATACCTCATCCCAAGTAAATCTAACTCTTTTATCTCGTTTCGCGCTTTTTCATATTGGCTGCTAAAGTGCAAAAGAAATTTTGGCAGGGGTATTTCTGCTACAACAAAGCTGCTGAGGGATTGACTAAAAAGAGAGATAAGATTGCGTTCTGCTGGGATATATTGGGAAGAAACCATTGCTTCTATCTCATCTAGCCTTTTAGAAACTTCTTCTTTAGAAACTTCTTCTAACGCTTCTAACTTTTTGGACACTATATCAATTAAGCTAAGTAATGCTTTATGGCTTTTTTCTAATTGCGAAGAAAAAGTAATCTTTTTATCAATTATTTCAACAAACTGCTCTTTTTCGCCATAAACTCTAATCACCGTTTCATCCGTCAAAAAATCAATTCCGAACTCTCTTAATTTTTTTAGAAAAATGTCTTCGCTCTGTATATTAAAATCTAGCACAATTGTCAAAAGCTTTCCTAAAACACTCTTGCCGCTTCCGTTTGCACCGATAAAAAGGTTGACATGATTAATTTCTATATCAATTTCTTTGAGCGGTCCAAAAGATTTTACGCACAGTCTACCCATAGTTTTTTACCTCATTTTTCATGGGGAGATTATAGCAGAATTATCTATTCCTTAAGACTCAGCGACACTTTCCCCTTAGCCACATCGACTTCGATGACCCGAATTGATGGGAGGTGTTGATTGACACTTAACACCTCCAGCGGATGGGAAAGGCGTTTTTGGGAAATCTCTGAGATATGGATCAAGCCATCGTTTTTAAGCCCAATGTCGACAAACGCCCCAAAATCGGCAATATTACGTACCACCCCTGAGACGATGGTTCCCACGTGCAACTCGTTAATATCGGTCAAATCCGAACGAAATACAATGGGGGGCAACGTCTCACGGGGGTCAAATCCGGGTTTTTGGAGTTCGGTGAGGATATCGCGCAACGTTATTTCTCCCACCCCCCACGCTTGGGCAAGGGTGCGTATCTCCTCTGATCCCATGGTTTTAATCGGATAGGAGTCCAGAAGTTTCTGCGCGATGGGGTAACTTTCGGGATGAACCCCCGTATTATCAAGGATGCTTTTCCCCTCCCGTATCCGAAAAAATCCCGCGCATTGCTCGTACGCTTTTGCCCCTAACCCTTTAATACTCAACAGTTCGTCTTTACGGGTGAAAATCCCTTTGGTTTCGCGATGGGCGATAATCGATTGTGCTACTTTAGTCCCAATCCCTGCCACATAGCACAAAAGGGACACCGACGCACTGTTAAGATCGACACCGATACGATTGACCAAATCTTCGGTCACCGCATGGAGCTGTTTTTCCAACCGTTTTTGATCCACATCGTGTTGATACTGCCCGATTCCCAACGACTTGGGATCAATTTTGACCAACGCCGCCATGGGATCCCGTAACCGTTGGGCAATGGAGATAGCCCCCCGAATGGTCACATCGAGGTTTGGGTACTCCTCTTGGGCAATTTTGGAAGCCGAATAGACCGAAGCCCCCGCTTCTGAGACCACCGTATAGGGAAGATTCATCCCCTCTTCCCGATTAAAACGGGCAAAAAATTCTTGGGTCTCCCGAGAGGCGGTTCCGTTTCCGATGGCAATACCGCCAATACCATAGTTGTCGATCAACCCTTTAACCACCTTGGCTGAAGTGGCATAGTCATTCACAGGTTGAGTGGGATAGATCACGCTATGGGCGACGTATTTCCCCTGTTCATCCACAACGGCTAATTTACACCCGCTTCGATAGGCAGGATCAACCCCCAAAATCACCCATCCCATTACAGGCGGAGTATGGAGCAACTGCGTGAGATTTTTCCCAAACGTAGCAATGGCTTGACCATCACATCGCTCTTTGGTCATGGCATGAATTTCCCGCTCCAAGGAGGGGAAAAGCAACCGTTTAAACCCATCAACATAGGCCATCAGGAGGAATGCCTTGCTCCCTTTAGCATTTTTAGGGAGATGATAGGAGGCAATGGTGGTTTCAATCCGCTCGTTGTCATAAGCGATTTTGACACTTAACTCTTTTTCCGCTACCCCCCGCATCATCGCCAAATAACGGTGAGAAGGGATAGTACTGATCCGTTCGGATTTACCGACGAGTTTGGCAAACAGCCCTTGGGCTTGGAGCGTTTTTGTCCCTTTGATCTCAAATGAGGCGTAATCAAAAAGCTGTTTACGCCAATACTCACGCTCTTTGGGATCATCGCTGTAGGCTTCGGCAAGAATATCTTTTGCCCCTTGAAGTGCATCCTCTACCGTTTGGATCGACCCGTTTACAAAGGTTTTTGCCCGTGCGTGAAACGCGTCCATCTCCCATTGACCACTGCGTAACGCATCCGCCAAGGGTTGAAGCCCGTGTGTAATCGCCACAGAGGCGCGTGTATTTTTTTTCTCTTTAAACGGACGGTAAATATCCTCTAACACTTGAAGGGTCTGGGCGTTATCAATGCTCTTTTGGAGTTCAGCCGTGAGGGTGGAACGCTCTTGGATAAGGCGGAGAATTTCCCCTTTGCGTTGAGAGAGTTTTTGAACATACCCATAAAGGATCTCAAACTCCCGTAACTGCTCATCGGTGGCACCACCGGTCATCTCTTTGCGGTAACGGGCGATAAAGGGGATGGTCGATCCCTCGTTTAGAAGCTTGATAATGGCATTGATGGCGGTGGAAGAGAGTCCAGTTTTTTGGGCTAAAAGGGGGATTGGTATAACGTTGTGGTCAGGGCGACATACGCTGTCATTGCGGACACCTCTTCGTCATTGCGGACTTGATCCGCAATCTAAGACCCTGAGTCAAGCTCAGGGTGACGGGGTCGATGTTTTGGGTGACTGGGTTTCGTCACTCCCGTGAAGACGGGAGTCTAGCTGGATTTAGTGACATCGGTGCTATTGCACATCGATGCC
>DYMK01000086.1 GCA_020721585.1 Sulfuricurvum sp. | reverse complement strand
CAACCCCATCCAGCAGCTTGTCCAAAAAATTCACATTACGCATGCCTACAGCTCCTCGGTCTTGAATTCGCTATAGCCTTCATAGTAATAGCTGACATCAATACCCTTCATAAACAAGGCGCGGTCATCAATTTGATCGGTTAGAGCTTGTTTGAGCAGGGCTTTAATTTCAGTGTCTTTCACCACGCTACGTTGCATGGCGGAAAGGTATTCCTCTTTATCGACCTGATTCCAGTCCACCACCTGTTTGATTTCTTTTTTGAGAATAAGATCGAGCCAGATGCGGGTGGCTCGCCCATTCCCCTCACGAAATGGATGAGCAATGTTCATCTCGACATATTTTTCGGCGATTTGGTCAAAATGGTTTTGCGGCATGGCGTCAATATGTTCCAGTGATGGATTGAGATACATCAGCGGTGCGAATCGGAAATCACCTTTGGCGATATTCACGTCGCGGATTTTTCCGGCAAAGTCATAAATGTCTTCAAACAAATAGGCATGGATGAAAGCAAGACCTGCGAATGTGCCCACTTCGACTTTGTTTATGTCTCCTGTATCAAAAAGCTGTTTGGCTTTTTGTTTGCTGATTTTTTCTTCGGCTTTGGCCAATTCGATTTGATCGGTGATATTGAGTTTATTCGCCAGAATCATGCGGTCTCTCCTTCTGTTTCAACACCTTCAATCTCCACCACAATGGCATCAATCTCCGCCCGCAGTTTGTTGATCTTGGCGACCGTGGTTTTCAGCTCGGCATTGAGCTGGGCAATATCCACGACTTCGCGGTTGTCTTTGGCCTCGACATAGCTGCTCACCGACAGGTTGTAATCGTTGGTGGCGATGGCATCAAAGTTCACTGATTTGGCAAAGTGTTCCACATCCGCTTTGTTATCGAACGCCTGCATAATTTTTTCGATATGGTCATGGGTGAGGGTGTTGTTATTGGTTTCCTTTTTAAACAACCCGCTGGCATCAATAAATTGTGTAGTGGTGTCGGTTTTGTGTTTTGACAGCACCAGAATATTCACGGCGATGGTGGTGCCAAAAAACAGGTTGGGCGCGAGTGAAATCACGGTTTCAACATAGTTGTTATCAATCAAATATTGGCGAATTTTCTGCTCGGCTCCGCCACGGTAAAAAATACCGGGGAAGCAGACAATCGCCGCGCGGCCTTTGCTGGAGAGATAACTTAATGCGTGCAGCACAAAGGCAAAATCGGCTTTGGATTTGGGCGCGAGCACGCCGGCCGGGGCAAAGCGATCATCGTTGATCAGCGTGGGGTCATCTGAGCCAATCCACTTCACCGAGTAGGGCGGGTTGGAGACGATGGCATCGAAGGGTTTGGCATCAAGAAAGTGCGGGGCGATCAGGGTGTTGCCGAGCTGGACGTTGAATTTGTCGTAGTTGATGTTGTGCAAGAACATGTTCATCCGCGCCAGGTTGTAGGTGGTGTGGTTGATTTC
>DYMK01000019.1 GCA_020721585.1 Sulfuricurvum sp. | reverse complement strand
GTTTGGATGGTAGAATATTGGCAATGGGTATTCGTTAATGATGCGAATTCGCCAAATAAATCATTAAGCGGATTTAAAAATAATCTATTCTCAAGACACCACTGACGATATTCACGCTCTTTTTTTGACTTTCCTAACTCAAACGAGCTGTAATATTGAATATTTATCGGTTTAATCGGGTAATGTGAAAGCCAATCTTGTAGATTTTGACACGATTCGTTTGCTCCATTTTCAAGATTAAACGTTAAAGCGTGATTGGTTAGTTCTTCTATTTTAGATAAAAAAACTTCTTGATGTTGACTAATATACAAAAATCCGACATACGTTCGCAAACTTTCAGCGTATCCATAAAATGCCATACCAAAGGGTCTAATGTTCAAAGCTTCTCTGCATTGTTCCGCAGCTTCAACAAAACGTCCATAATGATTGAGTTCGTTAGCATAATTGGTATATATTCGTTGTGCTAAATCCGTTTGTTCCGTACAAAATTTTAAAAACTCTATCGCTTTTCGTAAATATAAAATACTTTTATTATATTCGTTTTTATTCCAATTCCATGCTTTTTCACGAGAGGTATACTTGATATGTCTTAAAGCAGAATAAGCATTTGCCAAAAAGTAGTGATAAGGGGATTTTTGACTCTCTTTGAGGGTCTCTTTGTGAGCCAAAAAATATTTTATACATGCTTCAATTGTTTGAGTATTATTTGAGGCGATGGCATGATCCATTTGCTGTGCAAGTTGAGTTATAAATATCAAAAAGTCATTCCAAACGTTGTAATCATTTCATCATCACCTTTAAACAATGTATCTATTTTTTTTATAGACATAACTTCACCCTCCCCCCACAAAATCGAGCAATTCGATACGGTCTTGATCGCGTAAAACAGCCTTTTCCCATTGGTCTTGTTTGACAATCTCCATGTTCACCGCAGCTGCCATCACCCGTTCTTGGACACCCAAAAGCTGGATGACATCGTAAAGCGTTGACCCTTGTGTGACCTCACGTGTTTCGCCATTAATAATAACAATCATTTTTTCTCCTCTTTGGTTGGTTTTAATAGGGGGATAATTAAGAGATTTTTTTTGACCACCGCAAAATCGTAGGGAGTTGCCCCCTCTGCGTTGGTGACATTAGGGTTAGCTTTGGCTTTGAGCAAAAAATCAACGATGGGTTCATTCCCACTAAACGCCGCTTGGTGCAAGGGGGTAATCCCCTCATTGTTGGGTAAATTGACATCCGCACCCTTCATAATCATAAACGTCGTCAATTCAAGATTTTTCTTTTTAATCGCCAAGATCAGCGGGGTATTGCCATTGGCATCTTGGAAATTACTATCCGCACCATGATCTAACAATCGCTTCGCCATGGGAATATCTGCAAGTTTAATCGCGACGTGCAACGCACTTAATCCCGCTTGGTTGGGTTCATCGACCGCTGCCCCTGAGGAGAGTAATTGCTCCACTTTGATCACATTTCCCTCATAAACTGCCTCATGCAACGCGCCACCTTGCGCAATCCCCACCAAAAAAAGGAGCCAAAAAAGGGTGCGGATCATCGTAGTTTGTGACACGTTTGGCTCATATCCGCAATAAAAACCAAAAAATCATACGGGGTGATAACATGGGTCGCGATACGAGGTGCGCCGTCTTCTTGGATATGTAAATGATAATAGGGATGGCACGCGTGTTCCCCCTCATCAGTTCCTTCAAATCTAAAATATTGACTCGCATTTTTCATGACATACGAGTATTTGTGCAACTCGAATTCATTGGCACAGCCCTCTTTGAGTTTAAAATCGACACTAAATGTGATTTCCCAATGATCAAGTCGTAAAGGGGTATTTTCTTTGGTCAGCACTTTTAATTCAGTACGATTATCATTAATCGAAAATGCCGAATAATTGAAGAGTTTTTGATACATTAACTTAATTTCACCCACCAACGAGTTAAAATCTTTTTTGGTTTTAACACTACGCCCTTGGAGACTGGCTTTGTAGTTTTCGTAGTTATCGGCTAAAGTAGCACATACCATCGATTAAACTCCTCTGTATCCTCTAACGCTCCCGCTTGCCATTGTTCCAAAAACGTATCGCTGTTCATCCCGTATTTTTTTTCAAACGATTGAATGATTTTGGCGCGTTCATCCTCTTGGGGCATGAGGGTAAATACCTCGTATACGTACCCTTTGAGTTGGTTAAACTCATTTTGAATCATCGTCTCAATCGCAGAATTTCCCACAAGTATCAACCGATGCTCATCATCCAATTTATCCCGTAATTGCACCAACACATCCAAAAACGATTTGGGTTGCTCGATGGTGGTCATATCAATCAACAAGGAGGGGTGTCGTGCGCGCAAAAGTGTTTCAAAAAGGGGGTTTTGACCGTCCGTGATGGTTGCGTAGGTGATTTCAGGATCAAAAAGTTGAATCTGTTCGATTACTGTTTCATGTTCTTCAACCACTACCAAGGACAACGCTCCTGCCATTTGGGTTACATTAAAAGCTAATTCACTGATATTTGTTGTAATCATAGCTTAGCCAATTATGCGAGGAAGTGGTAAATATCGATTTAGCAAAGGGTGTACGCGCCACCACAACCACCGTTGGCTTCCTGATGCGTCTAGTTTTAGTGTTAATATAACCATAGGTGGGCTACTTAAACATAATGAAATATCACTTAATGGAGGAAGATTTCTCTTCACTTCATCTAATGCTTGTCTTCGTGCACTATCAAATTTTAAACTTTGACTAAATGATTGAAATGATAACAAAACCTCTGATTCCAATTGAAAAATATAGTTATCATCTACCAAAGAAGTACCATTTCGATACATAAGATTAAGTAAACGGTGTATATTGATTAACATGGATCGCATAACGCCACCTGATAATCGAAGCAATTTATCTCTTTGCCAAGACGTTAATCGTAGCTCATCAACTTTTGCCCGTTTATCTAAAAAAGCATCCCAAAAAAACCTATCCTCAGGATCAGGAGAAGGAAGAATAATATGTAAATAATCGGACTGAACTACAGGAGAATAGGCTTTATCGTATCGATCCAATGCAGCGGAATACACTACCCAATGTAATGGGGTCACAAAAATAAGTTTTTGTTCTAACATCTTCCATATAAATGCATAATCAAATAAAATTTGATCAATCGTTGAAACACTGCTCAATTCTAATAATCGGTCTAATCCATCAATAATAACTGTTGAACCTTTACTGCATTTATATTCTCTCGAAAGTGCTTTCATATCTGTTTCATTAAAAATAAAATCATATTTTCTTCTAGCACTAGAAATAAATGTATCAATACTTGTTGTATCCACAATTGAATTCGATAGATGAAGAATTTGCTTTAGAATAATTAAACTCACCTCTAACGCATTGGATGGAGCTTCCACTTCAAGCTCTGAAAGATCAAAATAATCTACAGGTAGATTCTTATCAAGTAGTAAACTTTTTAAAAAGGTTGTTTTCCCACTTCCAATTTGACCTGAAATAAAAAGGGGAGGAGATTTATAAGGACTTGCATGAATAAAAAATTCTACATCACGCTTTATAGAGGGATAAATTTCAATATAACGTTCATGTAATTCTTCCTCAGACAATGTGTGCGTGGGGTGAATATTCTTTGCCATCTCCAAAATAGTAGCCATCATTTTCCTCCCAAATCATCCAAAATAGCGCGACCATTGTACATACTTTATCCTTTGACAAACCGTATCATCTTAAACCGTTCCCCCATCAATGATGGGGTGATGAGGATTTTGACTTTTTCGAGTTCTTGGAGATAAATTTCTTCACTGACGTTTTCTTTGAGCATCGAAAGGAGATCCAAAATCCCCATCTCGATAAGGGCAACCAGTTGTGTCGAGAATTGGGTGCAGACCATCCCTGCCGATTCAAACGCCGTTTTGACATGGGAGAAATTGACATCGTAGGTGATGTCACTCACCCCAAATACGTCATCAAGCTTCAATGACTCCTCAAACAACGGCGTGACCTGATGCTCTTGGTAAATCCGTATCGAAAAATCGCTTCGGGCGGAGAGTTCCCCATAATCAAAACTCATAAATTCACATTTGGGGACACTGCGTGCCATCGTTTGGGCAAAGGCTTCGTATCCGATGGCAATTTCGCCCCGATCTTTGTGATAGGTGTGCGCGTGTTGCACCGCTTCAGACGATGGGGTCTCAAAAACGATTTTTCCCTCTGTGACCGACGCGATATTTCCCTGATACACAAGGTCACAGGGGAACGCATCAAAAATCTCATTGGCGATAAAAAAAGCGCATGAGGCTTTAACGTCACTGAGATCGTAGTAGTGTTCAAGGGTAATGGCTTCCCCAAAGGATTCGTGAAAATAGTTTTTTTGCTGGGTTTGCAATGATTCAAAACGCTCAATGATTCCAAAACGGAGGGTTTGCAACAACGCAGGGCGGAGGGTGTAGAGAAATTCGATAATATCCGCAAGCAAATACCCATGATGCGCCCCAATCTCACAGATGAGGGAATCAGAAGCCAAAAATCCCTCATCGATACGCGCAAGAATGTGTTTTGCAATGGCTCCTCCAAAAAATTTGGAGGTACTCACCGCCGTGTAAAAGTCCCCTTTTTTCCCTATGGGGCGGTAGTGACCATAATAGCCATTTTCCCCATAAAGCCACTGCGTCATATACTCCCTAAAAAGCACTATAACCCCCTCGTGTCATCCCGTACTTGATACGGGATCCATTGTTAAATCGATACGTATTAGATTCCGTGTCGTAGCACGGAATGACGAAAATCATAAATTTCCCATCGCTTTTTCAAGTCGGGCAAACCCCTCATCAATATCGGCCTTGGTAATGGTCAATGCGGGGAGGAAACGCAACGTATTGCGCCCTGCTTTGAGGACAATGACCCCCTCATCACGGGCATGATTGATGATACTGGCTAAGGTATCGGCATCCACCACCCGCAATCCGCGCATCAAACCAAATCCGACGTGTTCTTGGAAAATCGCACGATGGTGTTGGGCAAAGTTTTCCAACGACGCTTCAAAATAGATCAGCGTCTCATCCAATTCCCCCGTAACTTTGATCTCTTCGAGAATATCCAACACCTCATTGGCCGCCGCGCACGAGAGATAATTTCCCCCAAAGGTGGAGCCATGATCCCCCGGTGCAAAAATATTCACACGATTGGTCATCACTACCCCAATGGGGACACCGCCACCCAACCCTTTTGCCAGCGTAATAACATCGGGTTCAATGCCGTAGAGATTGGAAGCCAAAAATTCTCCTGTTCGGTAAATCCCCGTTTGCACCTCATCGACCATTAACAAAATATTACGTGATTTTAAGAGTGCGGACAAGGATTGAACTTTGGCACGATCCAATGGTTGCACTCCCCCCTCCCCTTGCACCAATTCGATCATCACCGCAACGGTATGTTCATCCAACAACGATTCAATCTCATCGATGTTTTTGGCATACACAAATCCATCGGGGAAAGGGCCAAAATAGTTGTGCATCGACTCTTGCCCCGTCGCTTTAAGGGCGGTGATGGTACGGCCATGAAAGGAGTGTTCTAAGGTGATGATTTTGTACCGTTTGGGGCTACCATTAACCTCTCCAAATTTACGGGCAATTTTAATCGCCCCTTCGTTTGCTTCAGCACCGCTGTTTCCGAAAAAACATTTCATGGAATAATTGCTTAAGGCGACGATTTTTTGGGCGCATTGTTCTTGGGGTTCAATCGCAAACAAATTGGAGACATGGGTCACCTTGGAAATTTGATCACAGATCGCTTTATTCAACCGTTCATTACTATGCCCCACACTGCACACCGCAATCCCTGAGGCAAAATCGATGTACTCTTTACCGTGACTATCGACCAAAATAGCATTTTTTCCCTCCACAAAGGAGACGCTTTGACGAGCATAGGTTGGCAAAAGATAGCTTTCAAATTCTTGTGTCATAGTGGTGTTACCTTTACATTAAGTTCTTGATAGATGGCACCCTCCCCCTCGTAACTGAGTTGCGAGGGGGTTAGGTGATTGATCTTTGGTGTCCCCGAATAGATCAACACACAATCGGGACGAATTTTAGCATCATATTGTACCATCAGGGTAACTTCCCCTACCTTGTTACTGATTTTGACCCATTTCCCCGCTTCAAATCCACACGTTGGATGAAAAAAGGCGTTGGCTTTACGCGAGAATTGGGAATTGAGGGCGTGAGACGATTTGGGGGTAATGAGATAAAACCCCTCTTCCTGCCCAACATTTAATTCCACCTCGTCCATAAATTCAAAGTTTCCGCAAGGGGTGGAAAATCCATCGCTGTAGGGGATAGGGGGAGACTCTTTTTTGTATTCGATCCCCTCTTGCACCGCAATCTGAGCGCGAAAATGGTCTAAATAGACCACCTCTTCTTTCAGGGGAAGTCCAAACGCGTCGCATAAAATTTTGGCTAAGGCGTATTCTGAGATACCGATGGGGCTAAAGCGCAATTGGGGCATGGTCTGAAAGGTAAAATCACTGTAAGAAGCGCGAAAATCGTTTTTTTCCAAAAACGTTTGGGCAGGGATCACCAAATCCGACGCTTGGGAAGTCTCATTGTCATACAGTCCAAAATACACTTTAAACGGTACCTGAGAAAATTCACGTTCTACTTTTGAGGTATTGGGCATTTGGCTCAACGGATTGCCCCCTTGGATAAATACGGTCTCAAAACGGGAAAAATCAAGGGTCGGTTTGGGCATTTTGTGCTTACACGCAGCAAAAGGAAGGGTGATCCCCTCCAACGAGTTGCCCAGATAACTGACCCCACATCCCTCTTTACCCAATAACCCTAAAATCGCCCCAAACGCATCAATGGCACGTACGACATCGGCACCATTACGGTATTTTTGCACCCCAGCTCCCACCAAAATCACCGTCCGTTTATTCCGAATCAACGCTAAAATATCCCCAATTTGTCCCAACGAAACGCCAATAGTATTCAGTGTGGCTTTGATCCGCACCGTTTGGGTTAATTCGTAAAACTCCTCATAGTCACTGCCATAGTTGTCCAAAAATTGGGTATCTTCCATCCCCTCGATCAGCGCAAAACGGGATAACAACAACGCCAAAGCAAGATCACCATGGGGTTTAAGTTGGATATGAAGCTGGGCTTTTTGGGCTAAGGGGATAGCGATAGGGTCAATGACGATCACCGTTTTGGTCTGCAGTATCGGGAGAAGATGGGAGTGGGTCACGCTGGGATTTCGACCCCACACGATGACCACCTCACTTTTGTCAATCATTTCAGGTGAGAGGGGGTAATTGACCCCCCGACCAGCGATAATTCCTGCTTCACCCGCACCATCACACAACGATCCTCGTGTTCCCATGGCTCCGAATTGCCCAAAAAAGTGTTCGGTGACCCGTTGCATCACCCCAACATTGCCACTCCCGCGATAATAGAGCGTTTTGGCGGGATGCGTCGTTTGCAATTGGGCAATAAGAAGATTATACGCCTCTTCCATCGTAATGACCTCCCCTTTATAGGTGGGGTCGGTAAGTCGTGGCTGATCCTCAAAATGGTTGAGATGGGGACACAGATACCCCCGCGTTACGGGATGGGTTTTATCCCCTTTGATCCGACCCTTTTCATCCAAAACAACACGACACGCATCATAACAATCCAATGGACAGGCGGTGGTTGGTACCATAAAAAACTCACTTGTATTTAATGGTCGCTATTGTACCGTGGGATGGCTTTGGGGGATTTAAGGATTTAAGCCTATAAAATACGTAAGATGAACTCAATAGTCAAAAGAAGAAGCCCCCCACAAAAAAAAGGGGGACGAAGTGAAAAAGGGGAAATTTAGCTGTTGGACAACTCTTGCAAGTGTGCTTTATACGCTACAAGGTCAAACTCTTTAACACGTGCAACACCATCTTCAATAGCAGCTGTAGCAACTGCCAATGAAACGTATTCCATCAAACGTTTGTCAAAAGGAGATGGGATAACATACTCTTTACCAAACGTCATATCCGTACGATTATGTGCTGCTTGTACGTAATCCGGTGTTGGCTCTTTTGCCAAAGCGGCCAATGCACGAGAAGCAGCCATTTTCATATTTTCAGTGATTTTGGTTGCGCGAACATCCAAAGCACCACGGAAGATGAAAGGGAACCCAAGCACGTTGTTCACTTGGTTAGCAAAATCACTACGACCTGTACCGATGATCAAATCATCACGAACCGCTTTAGCAAGATCAGGCATGATTTCAGGTGTTGGGTTAGCGCACGCAAAAATAATAGGGTTTGCTGCCATTGAACGAACCATATCTTGAGAAATTTGCTCAGGACCTGAAAGACCCAAGATCATATCCGCACCACGCGCTGCATCTTCGGGTGTACGGTCGGAGGTTTCAAAGGCAAATTCTGCTTTTTGTTTGTTCAAATCGGTTCGTCCTGAATGGATAACCCCTTTGGAGTCCAACATGGTGATGTTTTTAACGCCCAACGCTTTGTACATTTTGGCACACGCGATACCACTAGCACCCGCACCGATAACCACTACTTTAAGATCTTCTGCTTTTTTACCTGACATTTCAAGGACGTTGATCAAACCTGCTGTGGTAATAACCGCTGTTCCGTGTTGGTCATCGTGGAAAACAGGAACGTTACAAATTTCTTTAAGACGCTCTTCGATCTCAAAACATTTAGGCGCGCCAATGTCTTCGAGGTTAATTCCCCCAAACGTATCCGCAATCGCAGCAACCGTAGCGATAATGGCTTCGGTATCTTTAGTATTGATCTCGATATCGACGGCATCTACTTTAGCAAACGATTTGAAAAGGACACATTTCCCTTCCATAACGGGTTTACCCGCCAAATGACCGATGTCACCCAAACCAAGAACCGCGGTGCCATCAGAGATAACCGCAACCAAGTTCCCTTTATTGGTGTAATCGTACGCAGTATCGATGTCTTTTTCGATTTCCAAACAAGGATACGCAACACCGGGGCTGTACGCCATTGCTAATTCGGCAACCGTATCGCATGGCTTAGTAATCAACGTTCCGATTTTACCATTGGTATCAAACTTATCTCGCGCTTTGTGATAGTCTAAAGATGCTTCTTCAAAAGTAGCCATGTTTTTTCTCCCATTTCTTTTTTTATGGGAGCGATTCTATCGAACAATTAATTAATCAATGTTATCACTTTAGAAAATAGAAATGCTATCTAAGGTTAAAGATTATTTTGTTACAATCTTACCCAACAAAAACACCACAAAAAGGGAATCTGACGATGGATTTAAACAAAATTGGCTACGGTGAAAACCCGAACAAAGTTCAAGCTATTATCGAAATTGCGTGCGGGTCAAACATTAAATATGAAGTAGAAAAAGAAAGCGGTGCCTTGGTACTCGATCGCGTCATGCACTCAGCGATGTACTATCCAGCAAACTACGGTTTTGTCAATAAAACGTTGTCTCAAGATGGCGATCCAGCCGATATTTTAATCTTGACCGAATACCCCATGGTAGAGGGATGTGTGACCAATTGTCGTTTGGTGGGCGTTCTCATTATGGAAGATGAAAGCGGTATCGATGAAAAACTACTCGCCGTACCTACGTCTAAAATCGATCCTACGTTTGAAGAGATTCAAGATTTGGGTGATATTCCCCAACACACGTTGGCAAAAATCAAAAACTTCTTTGAAACCTATAAAATGTTAGAGCCCAATAAATGGGTAAAAGTAAAAGGGTTTGAAGACAAAGCTTCCGCGACTAAAATTCTTGCCGATGCGATTGCCGCATACCAAGAGTAAGGTTAGCAATGATGGATCTCTTCTCTCCCCAACTGTTGGCGTATGCGACGTT
Organism: Sulfuricurvum sp.; assembly: GCA_020721585.1. Lineage (GTDB taxonomy): Bacteria > Campylobacterota > Campylobacteria > Campylobacterales > Sulfurimonadaceae > Sulfuricurvum. The sequence continues at coordinate 19,352 of DYMK01000019.1, read as the reverse complement.
TGGCATTATTCTTAATTTTGTCATCTCCATTGCCTTTGGTATTTACCTTAGCAATAACATTGGGATGGAAGAGATGCTCCTCTCCAAAGGATCCAAAGAGCAACCTATTTGGGTTTCTCTTGCACTGCTTATCCCCTTTGCCAAAATGATTATCACCATTTATCGGGTCTCTATTTTGCAATTTTACTTTTTAGATCAGGGAAAAACCCATAAAGAGTTTTGGATTTATCTCACGCACGACGAATAAATCCCTCCAAAAACCCCTTTTTAACCTTAGATTTAGCTGAATCAATTTCCTCTCTTTAAGTTAAGCTAAAATATTTAACATTATATAACGCTCAAAGGAAAAGGGGACAGGCTACTTTTATCAGACATCCTATTCCTTTTTTGGTCTTCCGCGATTCCCAAGAGTTGACAGAAGCCCGTGTTGTGAAGCAATCTCTATTTGCCATCTTTCTTCTCCCAATGGAGATTGACGATTCACACTATTACGAATTTTCTCAAGTTCATACATTTTCAGAGAGGTATTAACATCCTTTTTCCAATCATCTCCAAGATCAATAAGGGGGTCACATAAATGCGTTGATGATAAAAGGTGTGCTTGAAGTGAACTGTATCTCCACTCTTCTGCGTTTCTAACCAAACCAGCTCTCAATGCGTTCGCTTCGATATAACGCATAACGCTGATATAGTAACCCTCTTTTTCAACGATAAAGCTTTTATATCGTCCTTGCCATACATGACCAGATGTTTTGTTTTTACGGTGGTAGTAGCGCACATGCGATGTCATCATCCATTGCATCATACGGCTTAAGCTCCCCTCTTGTGTTGGAGACAATAACAAATGAAAATGGTTTGGCATCAAACAGTATGCATGGATAGCGACTTGTTGTTTTGAAGCACTCCGAAAGAGTAATTCTAAAAAATATTCATAGTCGTCACTATCATCAAATACTTGCATCCGCATATTTCCACGGTTGATGATATGATATATCCCTTCTGCGGTATCTCCTCGCGGTATTCGTGGCATTATTACTCTCGCTTTTATCGAAAATGTCAAGATATTATACTATAAAAAGTAGCCTGTCCCTTTTTCCCATTTTCTTTCTTTTCTCCAAGTGTCGCAGCAGATAGTTTCCCATGTACTAGGTAAGACTAAATATTCACGACTACATAATGACTTAAGGTATCCAGCGTATTCTGAAAAAAATGATTCTTATTCAATCCTTGATATAAACAAGAGTGACTATACGGAACTAAAAAGACGCTTATCATTGCTTAGAAAATTTTTAGATGATTTACATAAATTTTCTTAAAATATTCGTGTTGAATTTCTGAAAATATTTTATTTTTTGATACCAAGCACGATGCTTACCATACTATCAATATCATCCATTTCGTATGGGTGTAATGAAGCAATTGCACTGGAAGTTAAACGCTGATTATCAATTGAACGGATTTGATCGATAACAATATCAGAATCATGGTCTAAAGCCTGTCGCTTCTCGATCCGATAGCGTAGTGGATAGGCATCATCAATCAATTTTGTCGATAATGGGATCACTATCGTCGTGGTATGACCGACGGTGTTGAGCATATCACTTTGATAAATAAGCACGGGGCGAATTTTTCCGATTTCGTCCCCTTTTTTAGGATTGAGACTGGCGAGATAAATTTCACCCCGCTTCATTCTAATCCATCGCTGAGAGTATCATCAAAATCTTGCGCCATAGATAATGAGTGATTTCGAACTTTTAGGGATGCACACTTCATTTGTTCTTTGAGTTGTTCTTGCTTTAATGCTTCTCGATAATAGTTGACAGAGCGACGAATTAATTCACTTTTAGTAATTTTGAGGCTCTTGACCATATCGTTAAGTGTTTCATAAAATGAGTCATCTGATTTTAATGTAATGGTATGCATCTTGTCTCCAATCAATATATTTTGATAGTATAACAAATTACTTACTTTAGTATTACTAAATTACTTAATATTAGTCATAAAATGAGCAAAAAAAAGAAAAAAGGAAAAAAGGGACAGGCTACTTTTATTCTTACCACATCTTCTCAACATCGATACGTCCCTCCATCGTTTCGTGCGCTGCTCTAAAAAAATCACTCATCTTTTCCCCCGATAATACCAATACCCCATCATCAAAGCAATCCCCATCGTCAGACACGAGACCAACAATAACACCTCCGCAATCCCCCATCCCCGTGCTAACAATCCCATCATCATCACCGATCCGATGACCATAAAAAGGGCATTTAGGATATTGTTCGAGGCGATAATGCGGGAGCGCACTTTTGGGTCACTGCGGTTTTGCATCAACGCGTACAAGGGGACACTGTACAATCCCCCAAAAATCCCTATCGCGGTTAAATCAACTAGAATATGGATAAATGTCGGATTATGCTCCAAAATCCCCACCGCGTGAAAATGGTGGGCAGTAAGGGCAAAATCGATCCCCGCTAAGCCCATCCCCAAAGCTCCCACGATGACCAAAGAGAGGCGAATGGTGTGATGCGAGAGGCGTTCGCACGCAAATGACCCCACCCCAATCCCGATGGTAAAGAGGCTTAGTACCATAGTGACCGTCGTCTCATCGCCGTGTAAGAGGGTTTTGACCAAGGCGGGGAAACTGCTTAGAAGCAACGCCCCCACCAACCAAAACCACGACAACCCCACGATCGCCCCAAAAACGGTTTTGTTTTGGTAGCTTAAGCGTAACGTTGTGACCGTTTGGCTAAAAAGATTCCACGAAAGGGGAGTGAGGGATTCAAGCGAGGGGGCAGGTGGAATAAAGCGACTCACGCTGTACCCAATGAGGGCAAGGATCATCCCCATCACCCCCGCGATAATTCCCCCATGCGGGTACAACGACAACATTCCCCCTCCAAGGGTTCCCAGTAAAATCGCGGTAAAGGTACCCGATTCGATCAACGCATTGGCGGTGACCAACTCATTTTCTCCCAAATGTTGAGGGATGATGGCGTATTTGATGGGGCCAAAAAGGGTCGAATGGATCCCTAAGCCAAACACCACCATCAACAGCATCCCAAACCAATGAAACGTAAATCCCATCGTCGCCAATCCCATCAACCCAAATTCCAACCCTTTGACCCAGCGGGTGAGGGTGGCTTTGTCGTATTTATCGGCTAATGCCCCCGAAAATCCCGAAAAAAGGAAAAAAGGGAGGATAAAAATCACCCCAATGAGGGGAGCTAATAACGACGCGCTAAGATTACTCCATTGTGCTGCTTGGAACGTCACCATCACCGCAAGGGTATTTTTAAAAATATTGTCATTAAACGCCCCCAAGAACTGAACGGTAAACAACGGGGCAAAGCGATTGGTCTTAAAGAGATAAAAGGGATTACTCATCGTCCTACTCACTTGCCATCATTTTTAAGGTGGCGTAATCGGTTTTTCCTGTCCCTAAAATCGGAATGGCCTCCAAAAGGACGATTTTTTTGGGGATGGCGATTTCGGGATAGCCCATTTTTTTCGCCATTTGCCCTAAAGCATCACGACTGAGTGTCCCATCGGTCGTAAACAGTACAATTTGCTCGCCACGACGTTCATCTGCAGAAGAAGAGGCAGCATGATGGGCAAGGGGGTTGACCTGTTGCGCTAATTTTTCGACCGATTCCAGTGAAATCATCTCCCCTGCAATTTTGGCAAACCGTTTCACCCGTCCCACCAGTGTCACAAATCCTTGTTTATCAATGGTCACCACATCGCCCGTGTCATACCACCCCTCACCCGCATCCGAAACCGCGTGTTCCAAAATGCCCGGAGCAGTGGCGCGAAGATACCCACTCATCACATTAGGCCCTCGCACGTGCAATACTCCCCCCTCTGCAATCCCCGCAACGGGGATGAGTTTATGCTCGATACTGGGGAGGATTTGCCCCACCGTGCCACTTTTGAATCCCATGGGGGTATTAACCGCGATAACAGGGGCGGTTTCGGTGGCACCATACCCCTCAAAAATACGGATACCAAATTTTTCAAACCACAGATCACGAACACGGGAAGTGAGCTTCTCAGCTCCTGCAATGACGTAACGCAACCGATAAAAATCGTACGGATGGGCGTGCTTGCCATACTGGGCTAAAAACGTCCCCGTCCCCAATAAAATCGTACACGAGCGATCATACGCAATTTCGGGAATCACTTTATAGTGAAGCGGTGAGGGGTACATAAAAAGGTGCATCCCGCTAAGTACGGGTAACAATGTCCCCGCAGTCAGTCCAAAGGAGTGAAAAATGGGCAACGCATTAAGCATCGTATCATCGGTGGAAAAATCGACAATGGAGCGTATCTGCATCACATTGGCTAACAACGCATTGTGGGACAATACCACCCCTTTAGGTGTTCCCTCCGAACCCGAAGTAAATAAAATCACCGCTTTTTCGTCAGGATCTACCTTGTGCGCGATAGCGTGGGGAGACCATAAGGCATACCCCAGCAACCACACTTTATCCCCTACGGTCAGTTCCTGTTTTAACTCCTCCAAATAGATCAGGGTAATCCCCGCCAAGCGTGCAAGTTTTTCGGTAAGTTTCCCCTGCACTACAAATTTTTGGGAAGTGACAATGGTGGTAATCTGTGCCGCATCACACGCACTTTGAATCCCTTGGGAACCTGCGGTAAAATTCAGCATCGCAGGGGTACGCCCAAAAGCACTTAACCCCATAATCACCCCAAACGTCGCAACGGCGGTGGGCATCAATACCCCCACATTTTCCCCTAAAACCGTATGACGTGAGAGTAATCTCCCCAATCCCAACGCCATTTTGAGTACCTCACCATAGGTGTACTCTTTTTGAGTCGTATCTTCGATGATGGGTCGGGAACGTCCGTAGGTTTTCATCGCCCCCAAATACGCTTGCCACAACGTCAATGAAGGACGTGATTCAAAGAGCGATTGCTGCATCAAACGGCGCATCGCCTCCCCCGCGTGGGTACGTTGATCGTGCGTAGTACCCTTATGTGTAGGCTCAATTGTCGTAGAAGCATGATAGGTGATCGTAATGGGGGGAAACCACTGTCGTGGGTGGTGTTGGGGCATACGCGATAGGCTACTTAGCGTCGCCCCCTCAATCACGATGGGTATGATGGTCGCATGGGTTTTCATCGCCACAAACGCCGACCCCTCATAAATTTTCATCAATCCCCCCGTGGTGGTGATTCGCCCCTCCGGAAAAATCATCACAGGGCGACCACTCTCCACCAAACGGATAATCGTCTTAACCGCCATAGGGTTGGAAGGATCTACTACCAAATACTCCGACAATGCAAGGATTAATCGGGCAAAGGGTTGTTTAGCCACTTCGATATTGACCACAAACACCGGATCAATGGGCAAAATCGCCCCCAAAATCAACCCATCCAAAAACGACTGGTGGTTGGCAATGATAATCGTATTCCCCCTCTGATAGTCGAACGTCCCCACCGTTTTGATCCGAAATACGCGACGCAACACCCATGCTAATATCCGTTTAATCATGATTTTCCCCTTCGTGCAAATAGCGAATCACATTCCCAAACGTGGTCTCCAAAAGGGGCTTATTGATCCAAAACCACACCTCTTTGCCGATTTTTTCACTCAACAACACCTCGGCTTGACGCAATATCTTGAGATGATGCGAGACCGTGGTCCGTGCAAGCGTTGAGGCTTGGGCAATTTGTCCCGCATTTAACCGCTCATCAAGTTCAAAAAGCAGCAACATCCGTTGACGATGCTCATCCCCCAACGCCGTAAAGATCAAAGAGGTTTTTTCCCACGCGGGGGGTAAAAGCTCGGTATAATTGGTTTTCATCTTATATTCCTATTTTCTTAAACATATCGATATATTAGGGGCTTTTTCCTTAAAGTTTTCTATTGTCTCCCCTTTTTTCAAGCCCCTAAAAGGTCAGTTATTCATAAAGCGTTTCATGCCACCCAAACGTCGCTTGACCACACGAAGAATAACTTTGGTAATACGTTATCCCCACAATGTTCTTGGCTAACAAAGGGCGTTCATCTGCGGTATAGTGATACGTGAGGGTCACTAAATAGGTTTCGGAGCGGTCGATACAATCTTTTTTATACTCGCAAATCGCATAGTCAGGGGGATGGTTTTCAAATGCACGTTTGACGATCCCATGCTCCAATGCGATAGCACGACACAATGCCTCAAGGGGGCTGGGAATCTCTTCTCTAGCTAACACCCTTTTTTGCTTGATGCAGTACAACGGATCATACGGTGCGAAAAGCCTCTTTTGGAGACTAAAGGTACCGATAAAAACGACCAATGCGTTCCAATAACGAAACACCATTTAGCGAACTCCGGGGAAATGATCGACATATTCGATGGTAAAATCGGGAAAATTTTCCACCAATTGGATTTTGTAATTGGGAAAATGGTCAACGATTTGCCATTGACCTGCTTTACTGGGGAAATGCTCTACTTTTTGAACCCGTAAATCACCCCGATGGGTCACAACCTTAACTTTATAATCAGCAAAATGATCCACAAATTGGATTTTTCCATGAATTTTACTGAGATCGTGACCCCATAACGATACCACCATTACGATCATCAAAAAGGGAAAAAATGTTTTCATAACGAGAATTTTTTAGCCGAGAGAATCCGATTGAGTCCATCGGCAAACTCCCGTTTGGCTTTTTCCCCAATGGCACTTGGCCCTCCTGTTATCTCCCCACTGTTGCGTAATTCTTCCATAAGATTGCGCATCGCAAGGAGCTGTTTGATGGTGTTTTCATCGTAAATCGTTCCACGGGGATCAAGCCCAATGGCACCTTTGGTCACGATACGATCGGCAAGGGGAATATCAGCGGTAATGACCAAATCTCCCGCTTGGGCAAGGTGTGCGATGCGGTGATCGGCTTCATCGGGACCCAGTGCTACGACCTCCATCGAGACATACGCCACATCGGGAATCGCAATGCGTTTGTTGGCGATAAAGATCGTTGTGATATGCCGTTTTAAGACCGCACGCAACAAAATCTCTTTCAGTACATTGGGGAAGGCATCGGCATCGACAAGAATTTTCATAATTATCCATTTTTTAAGATTTCCGAATCGTACCCCATATTGGATGAGAAGGAAGTCAAGAATATCTCAACGCCTTTTGGGCGTTTTAGAGATACTCACCGAACAGGTCATCCCCGCAGAAAGAATTAGCCCTTGAGGAACGGTATCAATATGGATACGCACAGGAATCCGTTGTGCCAATCGAACCCACGTAAAGATCGGATTGACATTGGCAAGTAATCGCCCATCGGTTACATTATCACGATCCGATATTCCCCGTGCAATGCTTTCCACGTGACCTTTGAGCCGATATTTCGTCCCCAATATTCGCATATCCGCAGGATCACCAACATGAATGAGGGATAATTTATGCTCTTCAAAATAGCCATAAACCCAAAACGACCCTTTGGTAATGAGGGCTATGCGCTTGTCACCTGCTTGGACGTAATCCCCTTTGCGTAACAAAAGATTGGAGACCCAACCATCGCTTGGGGCGCGCACCGAAGCACGATCCAAATCAAGTTGGGCGGTTTCTACTTTGGTCAGTGCCTCTTCGTATTGGGCGTGCGCTATTTGGGCATCGTAAAATGCATCATCCCGATTTTCAGCGGAGATGGTCTCATTATCCGCTTGACTGCGTCGCTTTGACTGCGCTTGTTTCATCGCATATTGGGCTTTTTTGGTTTGGGCAAGGGCTTTGGCTTCATGGAGAGCATGTTCAAACCGCACAGGATCAATTTGGTAGACAATATCCCCTTGATGCACCTCTTGATTATCCACAACGGCTACGCGACTTACCAATCCCCCCACATCAGGAGCGATCATCACCACATCAGCACGCACACGACCATCGCGCGTCCATGCGCTGTTCATGTAATTATTCCACAACATCAATCCCAAAAAAATCGCCAATGAGACGACCAAAAAAGTGAGGGAAAAGCGGATTAGTTTGGCTACTTTGGTAGTGTGATTCATAATGATTCCTTAACGATAAATAAATAAACACGGAAGGGTAAACAAACAGACAAATACCGCTGTCCGAAACAATCCCGGATGCCAAACGTGCTGATAGATGCCCGCATCCGACATCACCCGATCCAACAAAATCTGCATTACAGAACAGACAACAAAAATAGGGAGTAACGTGGGCATTTGAATCCCAAAAAGGGTCAGGTCTAGCGGCATGAGTCCTCCAATAACAGGGGAAAAGTGGTGGAATTAAAAATCACGGTATGGATTAATGCCAATTCAACCCCAATGAGTTTTAAACGCTTAGCTTCCCCTTTTTCACTGGGGCGGGGGAAGGTGCGAAGTTCCTCAAAACTTTGGTGCAAGAGGAGCAATACCGCCTCTTTGTCCACGGCTGTTGGGGTGTGAAAATAGTGTTTAAGGGAGTCTAATACCATAGTAATCGTAGGATGAGGTATGCTAAGACCCTGGGTACTGCGTCGAATTGCCAAAATAGCACGCCCAATCTCAAGGGTTGAGAGGAGCCATTCAAAGACCAAACGACTCGAACGCATATTCAATCGCCCTTGGGTGGAAAATTGTTGCACCAAATCACGTCCTGTACTCTCCAAAGCACTGCGTTCAACTTTGAGTGTCCCCTCACACACCGTGACAATTTGTCGGCGCAAAATTTTGGCTACCCGTTGCTGGGTGAGAGAACACGACCAAAAATTGACCAAAATATAAGCAAGCCCTCCAAACGCTATCCCGATCAATGCTGCCAACGAACTTTCTAAAAATTTGGTCGGTTCAATTTTATAAAAAGGGTCAAGGGCGCATTGGCTCATAAACATAAAGACAAATCCAAACGAAAAAATGGGCAAAGCGGGTCGGGTCGTCATCCATCCAATAAATGCCAACGTAGGAGCCAAAAGGAGTCCCAAAGTCACCATGTCCGAAGCATACGCAGGTATAAGGTAAAAATCGTACAACGCCGCCACGCACAAGGCAATGATCGCCCCTTTGAAAAAGTTTTTCACCCCATCCAAGGGGCTGGGTAACGTTCCTAACAACAACCCAATCACCACCGCCATCGTGATGGTCAAGGTCGCATAAGGCCATCCACTCCCCATCCAAAAAAGCATCGTCAAAAGCAATACCCCACTCCCTCGAAGTGCCGCTAGGGCAACCAAAACATTATCCGTGTGGGTTGAAAATCGCACCATCTGACCAAAGGTACGACTTCCACGCCCCGATAAACGGTGTTTAAGGAGGGAAAGATAGGTAGCGCAATGGTTATGTACTTCATCCAAAAGACGGTTCATAAGATAGGTAGCGGCAATAAACTCACGGTCATCTTCAACTGTTTCCCACTCCTGCTCATAACGGAGAGAGAGGCTATGTTTAACTTCTAAGAGTTTACTAAGGATCATACTTAAATCCTCTGGCGTTAAAAGGGTATGGGCGGGGATGGTCAAAATCGTAGCAATGGGGGCATAGAGTTGTTTTAATGTCTCGATAACTTCTTTTTTGTCATGTTCATTTATCACCGATAAAATGCTTTTTAACGAGTGGTAGGTGGTGGAAAGATTCATATACTCATGATTAAGGTATTGGTAATGTTGTTGCTCTTTGTGATTGGTTCCCCGTTCAAAACTGCTGTTGATTTGTGCAGCATTCAGTCCCACGACCCCATTGGAAAAGCGACCCACCGTGGGATTGGTATCATCCAATGGGGTAAAAAGGGAGTCCAAATCGGATAACGTAGCAAGTACATTATGAAACCGCTCTTGCTCACTGGTAATAAGTGCATCCAAAAGACGGCGGGGAAAAAGCACATCACTTACCACCGTAGCACACAAGATTCCGACAATCACCTCCGAAAAGCGCGAAACCGCAATATCAAAAACGTCCAGTGGGGTTTCAATGACAGGCAAAGCAACGATACACAACGTATAACCGGCTAACACAAATCCATAAAACTGAAAATTACGGTATTTAAATCCCGCTGCGGTCGCAAACCCTATCCAAAGGGCAAAAAAGGTGATAAACCACACGGGGTCTTGTGAAAACATCCCAACAATGACCAAAGAGACAATCACCCCCGCAAGGGTTCCCAAAACACGATAATAGCTTTTGGCAAACACCAGTCCACTTTGGGGTTGCATCACAATAAAGACGGTAAAAATAGCGGTACGAGGGTCAGGCATATTGAGTGTCATCGCCATCCACAATGCCATGAGCGCTGCGATAACCACTTTGACCATATAGATTAAAACAGGAGCATCCAACGAAAGCCATTCATGGAACGTCCGTTTCCATGGAATAGCACCACCCATCCCCAGACTATTGACTGCCATGGGATTCCTCCATAGTACCATACCCTCCCCCTAAGGCGGTGATAAGATGAAGGCGCAGTAAAGTCTCTGTTTCCAACAACGAAAGGATATCAATTTCCCCCTCATACACCGTTTTTTGGGCAGTTAAATAGGGGAGCTTGTCACTTAATCCTTGGGTTAATTTTTTACGGGCAATGGTCGTATTGGCTTTTTTAGCCCCCATTTCCTGATCGTGCAAGTGCCGTTGCGATTGGAGCAATTTGGACTGTTTAAGGAGAACAACCACCTCATTGGCGGCGTTAATGACCACGTGATTGTACTCATAGACTGAACGGTTATAATCACTGACGCTGCTGCTTAATACCGCGTTTCGCTCCCCCCAATCCAGCAACGGAAGGGAAAATGCCATCCCTGTAGAGGGGGTATACGAGGAGTGATCGAGCAATTTAATCCAACTAAAGGAGGTAAATCCGATGAGTCCTGAGAGGCTAATGTTGGGATAAAATTGGGCTTTGGCGTGTTCAATCGTATGGCTTTTAGCCAATGCGGTATATTTTGCCACAGCGACATCGGGACGATGGGAGAGAAAATCAAGCATAATCGTTTTAGGCAAGGGGGGGGTAAAACCTTTTTTAATCGAGGGGGGCTTTAGGGTATCCGCGTACGAAGGGAGCAATCCCCCCAAAACACACAGTGCCTCTTTTTTCCCCTCAATGGTGCGTTTGAGTTCTTCTTTGCGTTGCCCCAGTTGAAATAATGTACTTTTAGCGGTATTGATTTGCATAGGATCCACAAGCCCCAAAGCGTATTGTTTTTCGATAATACGTAACGTCTCACGGGTATTTTGTTCTAAGGTATTTAGTACGATTAATTTTTTTTCATCGTAAGACCATGAGAGATAGGTTTCGCATAAAGCACCCGATAAGGCTACTTTGGCAGCTTCAAGGGAGGCGCGTTGTGCAAAAGCCTCATTGGTCACCGCCAAAATCTGGGAGCTGCGTGCATGCCAAAAATCAAAATCGTAGTCGAGTTTTAGTTCAGGCTCATACTGGGTATACGTCCCTCCCCCAAGCGGAGCGGGAAAAATATGATTTTCACTAAAACGTTCATGAAGTACGGTAGCATGGGTAGAGAGATGGGGTAAATTGCGCGATTGTACCGACTGGATGATCGTATTGGCTTGGGCAAACTTGGCTTCTAAGCTTTGAATACGGGGAGCGTCCTTTAGCGCATTTTCCACAAGCGTAGTAAGTTGCGCATCCCCATACCCTCTCCACCACTCACGTACCCAAGGTGTGGTCGTAAAATCGGCACGGTTTTTTTCTAACTCCGTTTGGATACGGCTATCTGAGAGAGGGATGGCTTTACCCACGTTAGGGACACAGCCACTAAACCCTAAGAAGGTACCACACAGGAGCGTAAAAAGAAATAGACGTTTCGATAAATACATGATGCGATCAAGGGGTATCGTACATTAACACGCTATGACTGCACCCATATTTATCACCACCTTGACACGCTTGGGCATATAAATTGGAAGCTTTGTACTTATTTTGTACCACACCATCCCCTTTTTCATAGAGAATCCCCAATTCAAAGCACCCCTGCGCATTCCCGCTATCACACGCTTTTTCAAACGCGACTACGGCATTAAGGTACTGTTTATCGTGTAAGGCAGTTTTTCCCTCTTGATACGCATCGGCAAAACACGAGGAAAGTGTCCCCACCACTGCTATACTCACCATCATTTTAAAAACCATTGAGATCATTTGACTTTCCTTTTTTTTATCGTAAGATTACGAATGTTTTAAATTGGCATACACCAATTGAAGCATCTCCGAAAACGCTTTTTTTTGCTCTTTGGATAACCCCATTAACGCTTTTTCCATCACATCTTCCCCCATTTTAATCAGTGAGTCACGAAGTTTTTTCCCCTCAGGGGTAATCGTAATAATGTATGCTCGACGATCATTTTCTTTGGCAGAACGTTTGACCAACCCTTTTAACTCCAACTTGTCCAACATCAAGGTGAGATTGGATTGCTCAAAATAGGTATCTTGCGCCAACTCTTTTTGGGTAAGTCCCTCTTTTTCAGACAACCGAATCAAAATAACCCGATGAGCATACGAAAGGGCATAGGGTTTGAGCTCTTTTTCAAACTCATTTTTGAGAACATTGCGTGCTTTAGCGATGAGAAAACCTATTGATTTGTCCGATTCAAAACCCATAGCGATCCTTTGTAAAAAATTTGTGGGATTGTAATGCAGCAGAGCTTAAATAGTTATTACAATAACTATCATTTAGATAACTTTATTTTCTTTTCTTGTTCCCTCTATTTGATAGGAATTGCTCAAGTACGGTACACTACGTTTTTACAACGCACCAAGGAGAAAAATCGTATGCACCTATTGGTTATTGATGACAATGAAGAGCTGGTGTATGCTCTGCAAATTCTTCTCAAAGCTTCAGGCTATCACGTGAATGTGGCACACAATTGTCAGGAGGCACGTCACGCCATTGAGATCAAAAAATACGATTTGATTGTATTGGATTGGATGCTTCCTGATGGGAATGGGATTGATTTACTCCTCCAACTGCGTCGTGAACACCTCAAGACCCCTATTTTGTTTTTTTCCTCCAAAAATGCCGTAGAAGAAAAAGTTGAAGCACTCGATAAAGGGGCAGATGATTATTTGGAAAAACCCTTCTCCAATATCGAACTCCTTGCCCGTATCCGCGCCCTATTACGTCGAGAGAGTGGTCAAAAGCAGACTCTTATTACGCTGGGAATGTTACGTGTGGACAGTGCCTCACGCCAAGTGTGGGTCAATGACGAACCGATCAAACTTTCCCTCAAAGAGTTTGAGTTGCTGGAATTGTTGGTACGTAATCCCAACACCGTCCTCACCCGCTATCAAATTTCCGAACATCTCAGTCGCGATTTTGATCAATTGGGGGGGAGTAATATCGTCGATGCACACATCAAAAATTTGCGTAAAAAACTCCATGCCGATGAACTCATCGAAACCGTTCGAGGGGTGGGGTATAAACTAGCCCTCTTCTAAAACATTTTACCTTAAACTTCGTGGCATTATTTTTTTCGTTATAATCCCCCCATCGTTTTAAAATATACGGAGCTTTTTATGATCGTGATGATTGATAATTATGATAGTTTTACCTATAACATTGTCCAATATTGTTTGGAATTGGGGGCGGATCTAAAAATTATCCGCAATGATGAGATGAGTGTGGAGGAGATTGAGGCGTTGCATCCGCAAAAACTCATCATCTCTCCCGGACCCGCAACCCCCGATGATGCGGGTGTGACGCTGGAAGCCATCCGCTATTTTTCGGATAAAATCCCCATTTTAGGGATCTGTTTGGGGCATCAAAGCATCGCGCAAGTGTTTGGCGGAAAAGTGGTACGTGCCAAAAAAATGATGCACGGCAAAACCTCTCGAATGATTCGCAAAGGCGATACCCCGATTTTCCATAAATTGCCAGAGATGTTTATTGCCACCCGCTACCACTCCCTCATTGTGGAGCAAGACAATCTCCCCGAAGCGATATGCCCAACGGCGTACAGCGAAGATGACCATGAGATTATGGCATTGGAGATCAAAGACAAACCCATTTACGGTGTCCAGTTTCACCCTGAATCGATTATGAGTGAATTTGGTCATGAGATACTGGGTAATTTCCTCAAGCTATGAGAGAGAATACACTTTTTGCCCTCTTTTTGGGGATTAATTTCCTCATTTTGGTGGCAGAAATTCACGGTCTTTCGATTAGTTTTTACGAAGCGACCCTTCTTTACGCTCCCCCCTCCTTGGTCAAAAATTTTATCACCGTTTTTTTACACCTCTTTGGGATGAATGATTATGCCCTGCGCATTCCAATGATTGTGATTCATCTCCTTGCTGCTACCTTACTGTATAAGATTTCTGATTATTACGTCTCTCGTCCCCACGATAAACTGTGGATTATAGCGATTTATTTACTCCTCCCTGGCATCACCAGTTCGGCGTTATTGGTCACTGTTGCAGGGTTTAAACTCCTTTTTTTGTTCGCCTTTGTCTACAGCTATTTACGGTTTCAGGAAAAAAGCGTCGTGTTGCTTCCACTCTTTTTGCTTCTTGATGCTACGGCACTTTATTTTTATGGTATTGTTGCCGTGTATGCCCTATTCCACCGAAAATGGGTCATGGGGGGAAGTGCTTTTCTCTTTTTTGGCATTGCTTTGGGGATGTTTGAGATTCATTTTGGGGGAGTTCCCAAAGGTCATTTTCTCGATGTATTGGGGATCTATTCCGCCATTTTCTCTCCGTTTGTCTTTATCTATCTCTTTTATGTGTTGTACCGTCGTTACAGTTTTAGCGAACGGGATTTAGTATGGTTTATCGCCTCTGCGATGTTTGTGATCTCTGTTTTACTCTCATTTCGTCAAAAGGTCATCGTCCAAGATTTTGCCCCCTATCTCATGATCGCCCTTCCTCTTGCTGCCCAAACGTTTTTCCATACCTATCGGGTTCGATTGCCCCAATTTCGGTGGCGGTATCGATTGCTTTTTTACAGTTCCCTTGCCCTTTTGGTTCTCAATGCTTTGGCGGTTTTTTTCAACCAATGGGGATATGTATGGGTTAAAAAACCCAAAGAACACTTTGCCTATTCGATGCACGTCGCTAAAGAATTAGCCTATGCCCTTAAAGAGGACAATATCACCTGTCTCCATGCAAACGATGAAAAAATGGCATTACGACTCCGTTTTTATGGCATTGAAAAATGTACCAACACCTTTTTGTCCGAAGAAGTAACTCCCCAAGGGAAAAAAGTTACCATAAGTTACACAAAGATTCCTATTTATACGGTATATGTTACAAAAATAAACAAATAAGGGGATAATTACCCCAAAATAAAACCCCCAAAGCACCTCTCTCATCTAATGTTGGTTATAATATTTTTTATAAAGATTTTTCGAAGGAGTTGCAATGGCTCAAAGAGCGATTCGTGAATACGATGGTAAAGCAATTTTCTCAAAGCATTGGGAAAAATACTTCAGCGGTTTCCGCTACGGTTTTAAATCAGTATTGGTAACTAATGGTGATGAACTTCGTGCGAAAGCACAAGAGCATGGTTTTGAGTGGTTGAAGCAAGAGGCATTGGTGGCAAAACCCGATATGCTTTTTGGTAAACGGGGTAAAAATGACTTAGTTTTGTTTCGCACAACCAAGCCAGGTGATGTAACCCTTGAAGAAGCTGCCCGATGGATTGATGAAAAAATTGCCCATGAGATAACCCTTCTTTCCGGTCAAAAAGGGACATTAACCCATTTTATCGTTGAGCCATTCACGCCTCACGCTCAAGAGCAAGAGTACTATATTTCCGCTACGACCGTGGGTGAAGACGATGTCTTGTATCTATCCGCTGAGGGTGGTATGGAAGTTGAAGAGGGGTGGGAAGAAAAAGTCAATGAAGTGACCATCTCTATCACCATGAAAGACAATGAAATCGAACACCTCATCCGTGCTAACGTTCCTGAGGGGATCCCCGCGGAAAACAAAGAGCGTTTTATCGCATTTGCGGAGCAATTCTATAAATTCTACCGTGATTTGAACTTCGCATACCTTGAAATCAATCCTATCGTTATGATCGGTAACGATATGCACATCCTTGATTTGGTCGCGCGTTTGGATGACACAGCAGGCTTCATGATGGGTGATGCGTGGTGTGGTGCAGAGTTCCCTACCGCATTTGGGATGGAAGATCAATCACCCGAAGAAAAAGCAATCGCTGAAGCGGACTCCAAATCGGGTGCATCCTTAAAATTGACCGTGCTTAACCCCATGGGACGCATTTGGACGATGGTTGCAGGTGGGGGAGCATCGGTTGTGTATGCCGATACCATCGCGGATTTAGCCGGTAATGTCTCTGATCTTGCCAACTACGGTGAGTATTCAGGAGGGCCAACGACGGGTGAAACTAAATTTTACGCCGATACGGTATTGGATTTGATGACCCGTCACAAAGATCCCAAAGGACGCGATAAAATTCTTATCATCGGCGGGGCGATTGCTAACTTTACCGATGTAGCAAAAACCTTTACGGGTATTATCCAATCGTTTGAGACCTATGCCGAAAAAATGAAAGCAGTAGGTGCGCGTATTTACGTTCGTCGTGGTGGACCAAACTACGAAAAAGGGCTTAAAGACATCAAAGAGGCAGCAGACCGTTTAGGTCTTTATATCGAAGTTTATGGGCCAGAAACGCATGTCACCGACATTGTTCGTATGGCACTAGAGAAATAAGGAGTAAGTATGGGTGCTTTATTTACTAAAGATACACAAGCGATTTTTTGGAACAACAACGCAAGCGCAATTCAGCGTATGTTGGATTACGATTATGTTGTCAATCGTGCTAAACCTTCCGTTGCGGCAATCGTTGCCCCAACATCGGGTAACAAATTTGAAAAATTCTTCTATGGTCCTGATGAGATCATGGTACCTATTTTCCGTAACACGACTGAAGCCGCAGCAGCATTTCCCAAAGCGGATGTGTTGTTAAACTTTGCCTCTTTCCGTACGGCATACGATGTAACGATGGAAGCCATTACCCTTAAAGGGCAATTCAAAACCGTTATGGTCACCGCAGAGGGGATCCCTGAGCGTTTGGCGCGTAAAATGAACCAAGCAGCACGTGATGCGGGTGTTGTGGTCATTGGACCTGCTACCGTTGGGGGGATTGCACCGGGGGCATTTAAAATTGCCAACGTCGGTGGAACCATCGAAAACATCGTTAACTCTAAACTTCACCGTGCAGGTTCTTGTGGATTGGTCACCCGTTCAGGGGGATTGTTCAATGAACTTTCCAACATCATCGCGATTAATGCCGATGGTATTGCTGAGGGTGTGGCAATCGGTGGAGACCGTTTTGTCGGATCGGTATTTATCGATAACCTTCTTCGTATGGAAAGCAACCCAGCAGTAAAATACATGGTTCTTTTGGGGGAAGTGGGCGGTACCGAAGAGTACAAAGTGATCGAAGCGGTCAAAAACGGTCAGATCAAAAAACCGATCATTGCATGGTGTATCGGGACGATTGCCAAACATTTTAGCTCTGGGGTACAATTTGGTCACGCAGGTGCTTCGGCGAATGCTGATTCAGAAACCGCAGCGGCAAAAAATACGGCAATGGCAGCAGCGGGTATTTATGTCCCTGCAAGTTTCAATGATCTTCCTCGCACTATCGCAGATGTTTATACCAAACTCAAAGCTGAGGGGATTGTGGTTGATATTGAAGAACCTTCTCTTCGCACTGTACCCAAAGTACGTCGCAAAAAAGAGTTTATCTGTACCATCTCTGATGACCGTGGCGATGAAGCAACCTACGCAGGTTACCCCATTAGCTCCGTAGCAACACCGGAAACGGGCTTTGGAATCGGGGATGTTATCTCCCTTCTTTGGTTCAAAAAACGGTACCCAAAATGGGCAACCGATTATCTTGAAACGGTTATCAAAACCGTTGCGGATCATGGGCCAGCCGTTTCGGGTGCGCACAATGCCAAAGTGACTGCCCGTGCAGGAAAAGATGTTATTAGCTCACTGGTCACAGGATTGTTGACCATTGGACCGCGTTTTGGTGGAGCCATTGATGATGCAGCACGCTATTTTAAATACGCCAATGACCATGGAATGACCCCCGCTCAATTCATCGATTACATGAAAAAAGAGGGTAAAACCATCTCAGGTATCGGTCACCGTATCAAATCCGTCCGTAATCCTGACCTTCGTGTATCAGGACTCAAAAAATACGCAGCGGAATTTTTCCCAAGCACCCCATTGCTTGACTTTGCACTGGAAGTTGAAAAATTGACAACCTCTAAAAAAGACAACCTTATCTTGAACGTTGATGGTACCATTGGTATCTTGATGGTCGATATGTGGCGCGCACTTGGGTACAGTGAAGAAGAGATTGATGGCTTTATCGACGCGGGTGCGCTTAATGCGTTCTTCGTTGTGGGGCGTTCAATCGGATTTATCGGTCATATCTTGGATGAAAAACGTCTTGGAATGCCGATGTACCGTCACCCAACCGATGATATTCTCTACAACGTCGAACTTGCAGACGAAATTTAATTCTCCGTTTCCTCGCATTCCCGCAACAGCGGGAATCCATCCCCTTTTAAGACTTTTTCATGAATCCTAAAATCACCGATTTTCTGACGCAACATCACCTTTTATCCCTTGCTACGTACCACGAAACGCTCCAATGTTGTTCACTCTTTTACGCTTACGACCCCGATACGGTCACTTTTATCGTTGCCAGTGACCCCAAAACCCAGCATGGTCACGCTCTCATTCACTCCCCCAAGGTCGCAGGAACCGTGTCAGTAGAGACCACCACAGTAGGGAAAATTCAAGGGATACAATTTCAGGGGGAGATGATCCAAGATGAGCGGGGAAAAGAGTGCTATTTTAAGGCATTTCCTTACGCGCGCATCATGAATCCAACGTTATGGAGCATACGCATTCATACGATCAAAATGACCGATAATACGTTGGGATTTGGGAAAAAACTCTATTGGGAACGTTCTTAAGGGTTTTTCTTTTGTGCCACATCACGTATATGCCGTACCGAAGAAATTAACACCATAAGCTCCCACATAACTCCTAAACCCATACTTCCAACGTCTTTTAAGCTTAATTGATTTTCCACTCTCACAATAATTTCAAAAATGAGATAACTTAAAAGCCACCAAGGAGAATATCGAATAGTAACTACAAAACCGATACTAAAATATCGCTCAGCAAACTGGGTGCCATCATTTCCATTATTCATTTTAAATGCATACATCATACCGATCACAGTAAGAAATAAAGTAATACCCGCATGATACGTATCATAAATTGTAGGCACTTTAGAATCAAATAATTGCAAGCTTACAAGAACGAAATAAATGAGCATATACGGGACTGTTCAGAATTTTGTGTCAGCATCTAGTAGTTCCTAAAATTGTATCATA
>DYMK01000032.1 GCA_020721585.1 Sulfuricurvum sp. | reverse complement strand
CAACAAAAATTAACTAACTTTTAGGGGTATTCCTTTGCAATGCGAATTCGCCTATCATCTTACTGTGTTGCAATTCTTACTTTAATATCGGCAGGTTTGGCAGTGTAGGGCGATGAGGTGACGATCATATCTACCCCCGTAGCGGCGTATTGCGCGATATTTTTGGCACTGATTCCCCCCGTGGCGATAAGTGTGATAGGGGGATAGGCAAAGCGAATTTCACGTACGGCATTGGAGAGTTGGGTCAAGGTCATTTTTTCGAGTTGGAGAATATCCGCCCCCATTGCAGCAAAGCGTAACGCATCTTCAAGGGTCTCTGTCTCCATAACGAGCTTTTTTTCAGGGTTTGCAATTTTCATTTTGTGTAAAGCCGTACGAAGTGCCTCATCGGTGGGGAAAAAAACGCGATGGTACTCAAACACCAACAGCGATTCGGACAATCCCAAACGGTGCGCTACTCCCCCTCCCGATTCGACCGCTTTGAGGGCGATTTTTTTGGTAAAGGGGGTAGTTTTACGGGTCGTTGCGACGACCATATCGGGGTTGATGGTGCGGGCTAATAGTACCGCTTCACGGGTATACGTAGAAATTCCGCTTGCGTAATCGAGGAGATTTTGGACACTTTTCCAAATACGATGAAGCGCAGCTGCTTCTCCCCGCGCCTCTAAAAAAACACTCTGAGGGGGAACGAGGGTTCCAGAGGGGACAAACCCATCAATCTCCAATCCATACAGTCCACACATTCGTACGGCCTCTTCCATGCACGAAACGACCAGTGGACGATCACGGGTAGCAAAGGTGATACGGGCGCGTTGCCCTTTAATCCCCAATGCGGTGGTGGTCAAATCTCCGTAGGGGACATCTTCAGCGATAAGGGTCTCAAGTTCGTGGTCGGTTAGGAGTATCATTTGGTGGTCTCCCATCCGATAAATGCCCATGTAAAGGGTTTGGGGGGGCGATTTTCCCCCACGATAAACGTATCATAATACTCCCGTGCTTTGACTTGTTGTTCGTCATCGAGATGGTGAACGCTCCAGATGAGGGATTGAACAAATTCATCGCTTGTGGAATAGCGCAATGCCCCCGCTTGGGTAGCAATATATTCAAGGGTTGGGAGATACCCTTGTGCATAGAGGATGAGGGGGATGTACCAGCAATCGGGTTTGGTTGTGATCTTTTTACCGATAAAATCGAGGATCTCCTTATCGATAAAACTCCCCCCCACTTTGTAGGTGAGATAGCACCTTTTGGAAGCCTGCGCAGACATTTTTGTCAAGGCTTTTTCCATATCCGCTACTTCCATGGAACGCGAAGCTACCGCAATATCGGCTGAGGGAAGAATGTTCCACGCATCCTCCCATCCCAGATGATAGGTTTTAATATTCGTCACCCCTTCGCGTAGGGCGTATGCTTTGAGTTCTTCAAGCATTTTTGGGGAAAAATCGATGGCGATCACCTCTTTGACCCGTTTGGCTAAAGGTATTGCCAGTGTCCCCGGACCACATCCGATGTCAAGAACCACTTCGTCTCCTGTGAGTTTCATACGGGAGATAAAATCATTCACGTAGGGGCTATTGATCACCGATGCTGCCATGGTAGCGGATTTGGCATCCCAGTCACTGCTGGATTTACCTTTGAAATCGGTATTTTTTTTGTGTTCGCAATACATGGTCGCAAAATCGATGGGTTCTAAAAACATAGTTTCTCCTCAAAGGGGTTTATTATACTAAAACTTTTGGGAAGAGTAACTTCCCAAAGATGATTAAAATTGGTAACGAATATTTCCAAATACGATCCGTCCCGCTGCTGGATACCCATACGTGTAATAGTTATTACGATCCAATACATTATTGATTCCAAGATCAAGGGAGAGTGCTTTGGTCGCATGGTAGGTCACTTTGGTATTCCAAATGCCCAAGGAACCGGTGGTGGTGTAGAGGTTTTTTGTTGCCGCACCACTTCCGGTGGTTCCAAGGGCGGCGTATCGACTCGAATCGTACTCGAAGGTATTAAACCATGTAAGTTGTTCAACCGGGGTATACGCAACGGTGGTGATCACTTTATGTTTAGGGATGTCGGTAATCTTTTGACTCTCATCTATTCTGTTGGTCATTTGCAAATAGGTATAACTTCCACTGAGAAGTAATGATTCCACAGGGGCATACATCGCGGAGAGTTCAAACCCTTGTTGGGTCACTTTTCCGACGTTTTGAAGCTGTTGTTGTTGGGTGTAGGCAGCCCCATTTTTGTACCACAACGGGATATAGGCACTTTGAATAAAATCGGTGACATTGGCATAGAAAAGGGCACCACTTAGTGAACCGTTTGCCCATCGTTTGGTTCCCCCCACTTCGTAGTTGATGGTTTTTTCTACGTTAAGATCAGGGTTGGGGACGAATGTGTTAAATTTAAAGGAGTATCGATCTTTGATGGAGGGGATACGACTTTTATGGGCAATACCACCGTACCATGAGACTGCGCCATCCATTTTTCCTTCCACTTTGATCATAGGGTTAAACGTACCCGTATTTCCATTGCTAAACGCTTGGGCAGTGGTGTATCCTGTGGTGGTATTTTGAGACGTACCTAAGGCATCGTTGTAATACAACGTATTGGATTTACCGTACTGGGTATTTTGTGCCGTGTCGATTTTTTCTGTGTCGTAACTCCCCCCAAGGGTCAGTTTGAGTGCGTCGGAGAAGGTGTGGGTATCTTCGATTCCCACCGATCCGATCGTGTCTCTCATCTCATAAACGGCAGCTTGATTGGCTCCCCCCTCTTTGTGATCATCGATCTTGTAGTGGGCAGCGACTTTAAGGCTATTGACCGAAGAGAGTTTTGTCCCTGCCTCAATGGAAGCCCCTTTGGTGTACTCATCGTACCAGCTTGGATTTCCTACTGTTCCGTTGTAGGTGTTATACTGACCATTATTGGTGTAAATGGCGAGAGAATTTTGGAATTTGTCATAAAAAACACGGCTTTTGAGATACCAAGTGCCAAAATCGGTCTTGGAGAGGAAATAGAGACTTTGTTTGTCCCAATAACGCCATTGCCAGAATCCACGCCCCGCTAGGTTAGCAGCCACATCGGGTGGTACCCCTTTGTCCGCATTTTGGCGAATGTAGTTGATGGCATACTCATCCGTCGCATTGGGGGTGTATCCCGCTTTGAGATTGATTTTATCGTCTTTGGCGTACGCATTGTTACGATTGCCCCCATCTTCATTGGTTTTATTTATGACCTGAAAATTGTTGGAAAGGGGGAACGTGTCTTGTTGGGTTTTAGAAGCAGAGGCTTGGACATAGTATTTGCCTTGATTGCTCCCCATAGTGATATACCCCGTACGACCATTACCGCTAAAAAAGCCAACGCCCATATCACCTTCAAACGCTTTGCTTGGTTTTTTGGTCACCAAATTGATGGCACCGGCAAACGTATTCGCCCCTAACAGTGGAGAAGCAAGCCCTTTGGAAACTTCGATTTGGGAGAGATCAAACGTCGTAAAACAGCCGTCGCCCTAACTCAATTTTGGCTTTCTCCATTGGGTTGTTGCTTGGGGCAGATTGCGCATAAAGCTCACCCGTACCTATTAATACGGCAACAAGAGCGTGAATAGATCGTCTCATAATCATCCTTTTGTGGGTTACTTGATTTTTGTGACAAGTAGTGCTGTGGTGCTATCGGCTCCAGCGGAGAGTTGCACCGTATAGGTTCCTGTTTCTAAAGGATAATCCACCATTTTTCGTATCCCAGAATGATCCAGTCCTTGTGCGTGTCCGATTGATTGCGCCCCTTTGCCATCTTTGACCACATCAATCCACGAAGCGTTTCCTAATACGACACGGTAGGTGCCACGCTCTTTGATCTCGATTTGAAAAAGACCGCCATAGCTCACGCTCCCCCCCTCATTGGTTGGACGGATAACGTAGTGTATTTTTGGGGTATTGATCAATCCGACGTAGGAAGCCTTGTTTAGTTCTATCGAAGCAGTGAGCAACTCTTCGGCACTTTTTGCCGAGCTGACATACGATAAACTTTTCCAACCCTCTAATTCGGTGGGTAAATTTGCTGCGTGAGCCAACAAGCTCATAAACAAAAGACTTAAGTAAAGTGCGATTTTCATGGTGTTTCCTTTGATAAAAACGGTTTCTTAGGCGGATGTGAGTGAAAACGTGATGGGAATTTTCAAACAAGCGGTTTGATTAAGCGGGGGGTATTCCCCACTTAACTGACGGACGGTATTGATGGCTTTGGTATCCAATAGCGAACTTCCACTGGAGGTAAGCACTTGAATATTTTCCACCACACCATTGGGTTTAAGGATAAAAGATACGGTCACTGTCCCCTCTATGTGGAGCTTTTTGGCAAAAGGGGGGTAGGTAAGCGCATTTTCAATCATGGCACGTATGCGTCCCAATGTTGCCCCATTGATCTCATCGGATGTTCGAATCGGTTTGGTTAATTCCGTAGATTTCGAATGAAAAAGTGTGTCATGAGGAGAATCATTAGCAACAGGGTTAAGAATTGAATGAAGCAATTCTTCTTGGTGGGGAACAAGATCGGATGGGGCAACAGTGGGACGCACGGGTGAGAGGTTGTGAGACAACCGCTCAGGAGAAACTCTGGACGTGAATGAGGGTCTCACCTCAGCGGTGGGAGTTTTTTTGGGTAAGGGGATGGCGGATGATTTGGCGCTGTTTTGGTGCTTTATCGTCAAAACGGGGGCATAGTTCGCCAAAGAGATCGTAATTGGTATCTCTTTGGGGGAAATTGGGGTACGTTTTTGGGCTAAATACAGTGCAAGGGTCACAAACATCGCGTGCAAAAGGAGCGAAATACCCAATGACGTGAGGGTAAGACGTGAGTGATTAAGTTGTATCTTATTAGATATAACGATTGGATTAAAAAAAAGCATACGCTCCCCTTGTTGTAACGATCATGATGAACAAATAGTGAGAAAAGGTTTTGGTAAAAACCTTTCCCTCTTTTTAAAATCGGTAATTTGCCTCAACACGGAACTCTTTGTTGGACGTATCATTCCCAATCCCTTGCGCATAGGTTGTGGTACTGGTGGCCGTATTCCCCGCGATACTGGTCGCTTTATCGTTATGTTGTAGCATCGTACGCAGTTTTAGTTCTAACCCTTTGACCGTTGGTACCGCATATTTAACATCACAGTTCCATTGGTGGGTATCACCATTGCCATAGTAACGATCGGTTTGGGAGACATAGCCCACTTTAGAAGGGTCACGGTTGTAGTAGCTGTAGCTGATAAAGGCACTAAGACCATTGATGAGGCTATTAAAATCATAATCCAATTGCGCTTTATACGAGGTGGTATTGGCATTCCAATCGGTCACCGTCATCGAACGGGTATACCCATCGGTGGGGAATCCACGCCATGGAGCAATCATATCTCCACCACGTGCCGTATGGGAATACGCAAGCATAAAGCGGGCAGCTTGGTAGCTAGCGACCGTTCTGAGGGCAAAAAGGTGGGTATCAACACTATTGTCACTGTCCCCTTTTTTCTTCACAACCGCGGAGGTACCATAAAGGGAGTCCCCCGTGCTAGGTTTGATAATATCCCCCGCACCCCGATCCATTTGCTGCATATAGCGTCCACCAAACGATAGGATAACATCGCCCGCTTCAAGAGAATAGTTGGCTTCTGCCATCGCTTGATCAATAATATTCTCCCAGTGCATTCCCCACGCTTGCAATTCTAAAGCGTTAATCGATTTATTTTTGATCCCTACCACGCTCACCCCCGGTGCATTCCCCCCTGGGCTGGTGGCACTGGTGGTGTAATTGGTACGATAGTAGTTTTTGATGGCATCGGGGACATCAAGGGTATCGGCCATGGTGCCAAAATAGCTCATCCCCCGCTCTTTGATCTTACTGGCATAATCGACGTGAAGGGTAGTATTGGGAAGATCATTGGAAATTCCTTCATACCCTTCAATCGCGATGGGGATCATTTTGGTATCATTGGGGCTAATCCATGGATTGGTCATTAAAAAGCGACCCCCTTTGAGCTTGGTTTTAGCAATGTCGTATTGAAGATAGGCTTGTGCTAATACGCTGTATCCTGCCCAAAAATTGGTAGCACTTCCAGGCCCTCGGGCAAAAAGATCAGAACCTGTGGTATTGCGGGCGTATCCATTGGTAACACCATTGGTATCATCGGTCAAAAATCCGATACTGTGCGTGGTATACGCTCCTGCTCCCGCACTGAGACCATAAAGCGAAGCGGTGTGATACACAAGACTCCCCCCGATGGCTCCCCCTTTACTGTCTTCATTGTTTTTGGTTCCCCATTGGGTAGGATCCCAATTGGTATTGACATAATTGATACGGACACGCCCATCGAGTTTCCCCTCTTTGAACGCACTGGCTAAATCATCCGCCGCGGTAGCCACGACCACGGAAGCTAAGAGTAATGCGGTTATAACGCTAAATTTTGTCATCGTGTTTCCTTATTTTTTGGTAGGTAAGCCATAGCCGCTTGCTTTGAGTATCTCACGTGCTTTGGGTGAGGTCATAAATCGGAGGAATTTTTTCGCTGCGATTTGGTCTTCAGGTGCGCCGTTTTTCAATCCGACCATCGCTTGATCGATGGTATTGTAGGAGGAAGGATCTACTTCGACCCATTTACCGACGTTTTTCATCTCAGGACTTAAGACGATTGATTTTGCCATAAAGCCCACATCGACTGCTTTGGTAGTGACATAACTCCCCACTTGAGAGATTGATTCGGCGGTGACGATTTTTGGGGCAGCTGCTTGCTCGACCTTATAAAACTTCATCGTGTTCATCGCTTCTAATCCGTAGGGTGCAGTTTTAGGATTGGCAATCGCAATTTTTTTCACCGTTGGATCAGCGACAACCGCGACCCCTTTGGACAAATCTGCCCCCGTATCACTCCACAGAATGAGCGAACCATACGCATACACTTGAGAAGGAGTGGTGGTAAATCCCCCTTTGGCAAGCTTGGCAGGAAACTCGACATCCGCAGATAAAAACGCATCGTAGGGTGCGCCACTCATGATTTGTTGCGTCAATTTTCCCGATGCACCGGTGATGATTTTAACCCCGATGCCACTTTCTT
>DYMK01000085.1 GCA_020721585.1 Sulfuricurvum sp. | reverse complement strand
TGTTTAAGCTGCATTCTTTGGTTTGATGTCTTTTACAAATTTGGGCGCCAATTCTTGATTTTTGGCTTGGCGGAGGTATAAGTTCATTAAACCTTGATATGGCACACCGACATCATCTGCTATTCTTTTAAAATATTCTATTACATCTTCATCCACACGAATGCTAATGGGCTTTTTTAGCTTCTTGGCATAAGGATTTTTTATGGCATTGGTAAAATCATACCTCTTTTTCATGATTACCTCGTTTTTTCCAATAGGTTTTTCGTTCAACGGAATCTGCTTTTCTTGCAGAAATGATTCGAATCGTGTCTTCATTAAAAGTATGCGTACGGTAACAATGACAAACGATAAGTTCACGATTATTATCCGATAATCCGAGAATGATAAATCGATCTTCATCTGCCGAATGAATTGTGTCTGCGATGAGTAGCGCTTGTTCATCATAGAATACAGATTTCGCTTCTAAGAAGCTCACATGGTGTTTCTTGAGATTTAAAGCGGACTTTTGGGTATCCCATTCGAAATTCATATATACATTGTATATAAAAAATAATTAAAGTCAATATCACCTTTGTTTTGCAGGGCATCGGACTTGTTTGTGGAATAGCAAGGCTGGTAAAGAATCTAGCACCAAGTCGATCTGGAAGTGTTGTACGCGTTGAGATTCTTTGGCATCCAAATGACCGGAGTAGTTGGCATCAAGGTCGTCAAAACCGATGGAATCACCCCATGCCATAATGTTAAGCTTTAGGACTTTGCGCGAAAAAAGCTTGTGATGGTTCAGCCACAAAGTATCAGAGCGAATTTCCAATGTATCGAATCCAAAAGCCGATGATTCCCAGATCACTCGTTGTGGCCCCAATTCCAATAGGCCGCCACCTTTGGCTAAGCGAGCATCGAATGCTAGAGCCATGGTGCGGTACCCGTGTGCATCCAGTCCGTTGTTGCGCTTATGATGCAAAGTGCTTTGCAAACCAAGCCAAAGATTCATCGCCAATAAGGATAAAATGGCAGAAAGAACAATGGACACCAAAAGTTCTATCAGGGTAAAACCCTTGCGATTAGGGGAGTTCATGGTAAACTCCGCCGACGAGGTAATACAATTGTTGCTTTACAGGAACGCTTTTGCCCAACACAGATGCTTCAAGTAAAACTTCGACAGGTGCGTTGGCGCCAAGGCTGTCCCAACTTTGCAAACGGAAAACAAGGGTATCGCTTCCCATGTCAAGTTGCCAATTGGAATCTAAAGGCAAGGAATCTTGCGATAGAGTCCATTCGGCAATGTTTCGGGTGTGACGCAATAATTCAGCGCGTAAGCGATCCTGACGTGCCATGGTACCATGGGCTAGAAACCAATAATACAATGCAGAAAATCCGATGGTTAAAATGACACTTGCCACCAACACTTCAATCAAAGTAAAAGCATTTTTGGAGTTCTTCATAGATACCTCCATGTGATAGGAATCCACTGCAAGGTATCGCCGAATCGAAT
>DYMK01000018.1 GCA_020721585.1 Sulfuricurvum sp. | reverse complement strand
TGATAATATCTTATTTCTTGATAGACACGAAAACTTAATCATTGTATATTAGAAGTTGATCTCTGAAATGTTCAATTTTTGTAGCTAAAACACATCCATCTGATGATGGCCATCCCCAAAGAATACCTGTTACAACTGCATATTCAGGTTGCCATGTACGACCTTCATTCAAACATTTAACCAACTTAGTATCCCAAACCAAAGTACCACTAAGTCCATGAGGATCGGGAAGATATGGTTTAGCATTAGCACTTACACTTTCTACTTTCTCTGGTAAATAAAATAGAGCGAAGTGATACTTTTGATCTGCACCTCCAACATTCAGAGGAAAATCCGTTTCTTGCGTAGCGTAAGGAGTTCCGGGCGTTGAGAGTGTATTAAAGGCAAAATTAGACCTTTCCCCACTATAACCTGCTATGAAAAGTAGTTCATGTGTTTCAGGTTCATGTTTTAATGCAAACCGATTTATCGGTAAAGCTGAAGCATTATGGGGGTGTTTATTCCAAATATCTTCATCGACTTTAGAAATTCCTATATCAATAGGCTCTTTAATAAGTTTTGGTGGATTGATTAATTTATATATATTGTCATTGTCATAAAATTTGTGTGTTAATGTAGTATTAGTCATTATTCGCAATACATGTTCATTGCTAATTATAAATTTTTTACCATTATTCTCGTAGTATGATCCACTGCCATGATGTTTTCCATATTCACTGGAGACTACTTTTGATATTGGAGTAGTAAACTGTTGAACATGCTCACTCATTCTTTCAGTTGTATCAGCACACAATAACTTCCACTCTTTCTCTGTCATATTCATATGCCTATTTTAATATTTAATTATTCTATCATATATATTAACAAATTATATTAAACATAGGAATGCTTAGCCAATCAATTAGAGCAGTACCATAATTTTTTATGATATCTATAGCTTCTTAATATTGATAAGGAAGTTAGTTTTTTCCCACTTTTTTCCCACTTCAGATGGGTAAAAATGACTAAATTTGACTAAATTTTTCATAATTCTTAAAATTTTATAAGCCTTGTAAACGCCTATTTCATGGAGGTTTAGCCCTATTTTAGGACTATACGATTTTACACCCCGTGGTTTTGATCCCAAATACGGATATGCAGACGGTCAGAGTAGTTAAATCCCCGTCGTTTACAAAACTCGATGACCGCTTCGCAGTTCGCTTCGATATGGGCTTTATTTCCTCCAAGGGGCATACAATAGACGCTTGTATAAGGATGGGGAGCAATAATCGCATCAATCTCGCCTTCCAAAACACCCTCCAATGAGGCTTCGTCTACACTGAATTTAAAAAAACTCCCTTGGGTATGGGCGATAATCGCCGTGATAACCTCATTTTTGACCCGTTTGGAATAGGGTTCACCACTGTTGGAGAGCTTGACCGAAAGGGCATAGATTGCCTCTTGGTAAAAAGGGTATTTTTTAAAATCGGGGGAAATAGTCGCATTGGTCTCGAAGGTGACACGGTGACCATGATCGATCAAATAGGCGATAAATTCGACAAAGATGGGTTCATTTGCATAAATGAGGGGTTCACCCCCTGTCAAAACGACATCGACATGCGGCGGAAGTTTGTAGCCATTCATAATCCATATCAGCGTTTGAAGCTCTTCAACTTCCATCCATAGATCGCCAAACCCTTGACGATCGACGGCGTAAACGGTATCACATCCGATGATTTCACGACCATCGGGGGTGATTTCACGGCACCCGAACCCTTCGCATTTGAGATTACATCCTCCAAAACGGAAAAACAGTGAAGGGGTACCGACGTATTTTCCCTCACCTTGCACGGAGTAAAAATGTTCAACTAAATACAACATCGTTTCACCCCCCCGTCTCGTAAAATGCCCGTTTGGAGAGTTCTCCATCCGGATCACTCCAGCGATTTTTTTCGGGTTTGGTACGAATCACTTCGCGTAGGACTAAGGCAGCTTCATCGATGTTGCCCGCACGTATGGCATCACGTATGCTCATGGCTTCATCGAAATACAAACAGGGGATTAAATTCCCCTCGGCGGTCAGGCGAATACGGTTGCATTTGGTACAAAAATCGTCTTTGTGCGGTTCGATAATCCCAAATGCGTACCCATCGTCCAAACGGTAATAGTGTGAGGGGGAGTGACCATCAAATCCCTCATCGCTGTAGCGATAACGACTGCCGATGATCGAGAGGAGTTCATGGCTTTGCATCCCACGTATATCGACATTGGCATGGACATTTTCCATGTATTCGATAAAACGAACCGACATAGCACGTGCTTTACAATACTCAAGGACATCGAGTATCTCGTTATCGTTGACCCCTTTCATGGGAACCATATTAACTTTTACCAAAAGTCCCACGGAAAGGGCTTCTTCAATCCCCTCTAAGACGTGACTTAGGACATCTTTTTTGGCAATTTTTTCCGCCACACTGGGGATCAGCGAATCAATTGAGACATTAATGCGACGTAATCCCGCATCGTAAAGTTTTTGGGCAGCACTTTTGAGTAAAAACGCATTGGTGGTCATTGCCAAATCAACGGTGGGATTATAGGTGTGAATCATACGGACAAAGGTATCCAAATTTTCCCGCAACAAAGGCTCACCCCCCGTAATGCGAATTTTTTTGACCCCTGCATCAATCGAAATTTTAATAAATTTAAAGAGATCCTCAAAACTAAGCAAATTTTCGCGGGGAACCCATGAGAAGGGTTTTTCGGGCATACAATATTGACATCGAAAATTACACCGTTCGGTAACCGATACACGCAGATAATCCACGGTGCGTCCATAACTATCTATTAACACATTCATCCTTTTTATTCATCCCAACGGGGAGCTAAACCATTTCAAAAAAATCATTATAAAGAAAAGATCGTTTCAAAGCGTTGAAGTGTTTTAGTATAAGGGAAAGGGGAAGTTTTTTCTTTGATGCAGATCAAGAAAGGGAGTTTCCCCAAAAGGGGAAAGGAAAGAAGTGACTTAGTGTACTTCTGACCAAATTTTGCGTTTCCAAAGATACGCGAGGATAGCAAAGATAAAGGTATAAATCATAACATAAAGACCGATAGTCTCACGCTCTGCTTTTTTAGAATCCCCTACCTCTTCCATATAGGCGATCACTTCTTCTTGTGCTTTTTCATTCAATCCTACACGAGGCATTGAGGTGCCTTTTAGGAGTACTTGAGGATCGTTAACGAAACTGTGTAAATAGTGTTCACCACGACTTTTGATATGTTGAGACAAATCAGGCGGTGTTGCACCCATATACGTTTTAAGGCTATCGGTAGGAGTTGTTGCCTCAATAGAAGCATATTTCATATTATGACAACGTCCACACGCTGCTTCAAACGTCGCTTTGTGTCCTGCTTTATCATCGGCTACTTTAGGCGCGATGGATTGAAGATACGCAACCATATCCATAATGTCTTGTGCCGGTAATGGGAATGGAGGCATAGGGAACTGTTTTGCTCCCCCTACTGGATATTTATGATTCAGGTGCATCGCACTGACAGGATCATAAATGAAGTTTGCCAAGTAGTTTTTATCGTAAATACGCCCTGCATGACTCAAATCAGGCGGAGTAACCCCATACGCTGCTGCTGCATCGGCAGCGGGCATTGGTGCTGGATTTCCTGCTTTTTCGATCCCATGACACGAAACACAGTTGGTTTCTACTAATACTTTACCATTGGCAGCATTACCCACAAGTTTGGTATCAACGTTTTTGAGATCTTTAAAGGTGAAGTCCGCCGCGGCGACTTCTGGGTGCATAACGCTGTGAGCGTAAGGCTCAATTCCGTAATAGGTAATGCCGACAAGAGCGACAAGAACGGCTAAGATTTTAAACTCTTTCATTATTTACCCTCCACTTTTTTAGCTTCTGCTTTGGTAATAAACGGCAATGCAATAAATAGTACAAGAAACATCAATGATGCACCAAAACCTACCCACGCATTAGGCCCGGTTGGAGGTAATTTACCAAATTCGGTCAATACCATCAAATCAGCGATCAATAACCAGAACCAGTATTTAAAATAAGGGCGTTGATTCGCAGGTTTAACCATCGGAGAGCGATCCAACCATGGCAATACCAAGAAAATAGCATTCGCAAAACCAAACGCCATCAACCCAAGGTCTTTACCCGATACTCCTGCAATCTCGAAGAACCATCCGCGTAGTACCTCATAACTCCACAAAAAATACCATTCAGGATAAATGTGTGCAGGGGTCTTAAGACCATCGGCTTTATCAAAGTTAATCGGATCCATTGCAAAATCGTAATGGAAGAAGACCAAATAGAAGAAGAACAACAAGAAAAAGCCAAGGACGAAGAAATCTTTTGATAAGAATACCGGCCAGAAAGGGACAACTTTAGACCCTTTTTTATCACCTTCAAGATACTTGGTTGCTTCTTCGTCAAAATCAAAGAATTCACCCTCTTCGTTGTTAACGTGAGGAAAACGGAGTGAATAAAAGTGGAATACAATCGCACCAAGGATAGCAACGGGGATCAACAATACGTGAAGCATGAAGAAACGGGTCAAGGTCGCATCCGCAACATAGAAGTTACCACGGATCCAAATAACCAAATCACCACCAATAAGAGGGATACCCCCAAAAATTTCGGTAATAACGTAGGCTGCCCAATACGACATTTGTCCCCATGGAAGCATATAGCCGCTAAACCCTTCAGCCGAGAAAAGCATAAACAACAACATCCCTGAGATCCAAATCATCTCACGCCCTTTTTTGTAAGAGCCATAATAGATACCCGTGAACATATGGATATAGATGATTAAGAAAACAACCGAAGCACCTACAGCATGGATATGTCTAAATAACCAACCATAACCCACTTCTTGCATAATCGTGTAGTTAACACTGTCAAATGCCATATTAACATCAGGTTTGTAGTACATCAAAAGGAAAATTCCAGACACCAACAATAACGTGAACATGACGGTCAACAAAACCCCCATTGCCCATAAAAAGTTAATGTTTTTAGGAATCCAATACTCTGTCATCATCACTTTGACAAATTTATCAATTCCTAAACGTTGGTCAAACCACTCATACATTGAGTCTGCGGGTTTAAATTCTGCCATCTTATGCTCCTCCTGCTTTTGCCATCATGGCTTTGTACTCTGGACCCTCTTCACCAAGGACAAGGGTATTTCCATTGATCTTATACGGAGGGATATCCAATGGGCGGGGAGGTGGTCCAAAAGTTTGCTTACCATCAGCACTGTACTCACCGCCGTGGCACGCACATTTGAATTTTTTATTATCTTCTTCATACCCTGGAATACAGCCCAAATGGGTACATAATCCAATCATAACCGAGTAATAGTGGTCACCCACTTTAACGCTACGACCATCGGTTGGCTTCATATCTTCGGTATATTTTAAGATAAAAATAGGTTTACCGCGCCATACTGAAATTTGTAGTTTGTTGGCTTCAAGCGCAGATACATCGACAGTGGTAAACCCTGCTGTCATAACGCTTGGAAGCGGATCCCATGTTTTCTTCATCGCAAGCAGGGAAGCAACTCCACCTACTGCAGCGACGGCACCAAAAGCTTTACCAATAAAGCCTCTTCTGCTTTCATCCTTCATCATTTCTCACTTAATTTGGAAATTTAACCCCATATCATAAGTCAGAAAGGTTTAATTTTCTATAAAGATAGGGTAGTCTGAAGAAAACTCACGATGATTTTGTTACTTATCTGGCATTTTTTATACGTTTGTGATGAATGTTGTGTGATAACTTTTATAAGTTTTTCTTCATCGTAACCAATGACTACAGGGATACTAAGTTGCTCAAAGAGGGGGATAAAATCGTCAGTATAGTCAGGACGGTGAAGATAAATGGGTCGTCCACCCCCCGAGAGATTTTGCAAAATCGCCATGGGAGAACTACTTACCAAAATATCCGTATGACGAATAATCGCATCATACTCTTCGCTTTCATGGATCCGACTAAAACTGTTTTGAAGGGCTTTTTCGTACCCCAAAAAGTGATAATACCCCATAAGTAGCTCCATACCGTAGGGGGCAAAGAGAGCTTGATGTTTTTCTAAATCTTTTTCGTAGTCATCATCCCCAAAAAAGAGTGCCATAGGGATCGTTTTGGGGAGTTCTTGGGTGTATTTTTCATCAATAATAATCCCTTGCGTCACCTTTTCTTCCGATAGGTACGGGGAAATAAGGTACTCTTTAGGGTGTTTTTGCTCATTGGGATTATCACTGATACGGATAAAGGTGGAGAAAAATTGGGTCATATCCTCCAATAACGTCGGATTAATCTCGTCCGAATCAAAAATAATTTTATCCCCATGCTGCGCAATTTGAGGGATATTACGTACCAAGTCAATCCCCACTGCTTTGGGTATTCCATAGCTTTTTGCCTCGCTGGCAATACGAAAGTCAGAACATAATAAGGTAATATTCACCCCATTAAGTTGATTAATAATGGCAGCGGCACGACGAAAACGATCGAGTCCTATGCGATGACCGGTATGAACGTAATAAAAAAGTCGCATGATATTTCCCCAGAGTGATGTAATTTTTAGTTATTATATCCAAAGCAACGCGCAGATGGAAAAAATCCTTTTTTGAGCTTTTTTTGGTTACAATCAGGAGCTTAACGCCATTGAACGATGGTACAACCACAACTCTATTAAAAGGAATCATTCTCATGAATCAAAAAAGTACCTTGAGCTATTTTTACAGCTCACTTGTTTTCACCCTTATCGCCCTACCCATTGGGTATTTCATCGGAGGATGGGTTGGGGTGTACAGTATGTCGATTTTAGCAATCCTTGAAGTGAGTTTAAGCGTCGATAATGCGGTGGTTAATGCTAAAATTTTGGGTGGTTGGGATCATAAATGGCGACAACGGTTTATTGTTTGGGGAATGCTGATTGCGGTATTTGGGATGCGCTTAATTTTCCCTATCGTTATTGTTTCGGTCACAACAGGTCTCAATCCCCTCGCAGTACTCCAAATGGCGACCTATTCACCCAATGAATATGCCGCAGCACTCCAAGCCGTTCATCACGAGGTGTTAGCATTTGGGGGAGCATTTTTGATGATGGTCTCTTTGGGCTTTTTTCTTAATATTCACAAAGATGAACATTGGTTAGGATGGTTTGAAAAACCCTTAACCAAATTAGGGCGTATTGAAGCCGTTGAGATGGCATTGGTGCTATTAGCACTCTACGGTGTTTCCAAGATGCTTCCCCAAGAAGAACAGCTTGAAGTTCTCATCTCCGGTATCTTTGGTTTGGTCACGTTTATCGCAGTCAAAGGGTTTGCGTCGTTGATGGGATCAGAAGAAGAGGGGGAATCAAGCGGTACTGAGCATATCATCAAACAAGGGATTGGAGGATTCATCTACCTCGAAGTACTGGATGCGTCATTCTCGTTTGATGGAGTTATTGGGGCATTTGCGTTGTCCAATAACATCTTTATCATTATGTTGGGATTAGGCATCGGGGCATTTGCGGTGCGATCCATTACCATTATGTTGGTCGATCGTGGTACTATGACCACCTACCGATACCTTGAACACGGAGCTTTTTGGGCAATTGCCGCCTTAGCCTCAATTATGCTTATTGGGATTGTTTACGAAATTCCCGAATGGTTCACAGGGCTTGTGGGAGCATTGATGATCGTTTTTGCTTTGATGAGTTCCATTAGAGCCAATAAAAAAGAGCTTGATGGGGAGTGTTACGCGTAAAAAGCGTAATTCGTAAAAGGAAAACCATGCAATTTTCAACCGATAAACTTGATGTGACCACCAAACCGTTTCAATTTTTTACCGCAAAAGGGGTGAATGCTTTTCGACTAAAGCTTAATTGGGAGAGCGCTTATGATATTGATCTCTCGGTTTTTGGGCTTAAAGGGGATGGTAAAATTGATTCCAACCTCTTTGGATACGTGTTATTTTATTTTTGGCTTGAGCAAAACAAGGCGGGTGCAGATGTCTCTTCCATGATCCGCATCAACGCTGATAAAACCTACGAAACCCTTGATGGAGCGTTGATCCACTCTTCGGATATTAAAAATGGTTCCACACAAGCAGAAGACGAATGGGTTATCGTCACCCCCGCTAAAATGGCTCCTTCCATCGAAAAATTGGCGGTTGTTGCCAGTATCCATGGGAATGGTTCGTTTGGTGGGGTGCAAAACACCGTTTTCTCAATCGAAAATGCCCAAACCAATGAGATCATTCAACAATACAACCTCACCAAAGAGTTTAGTACCGCTAAAATTATTGTATTGGGTGAATTACACAAAAATAACGGTATATGGGAGTTTCAACCCATTGGAGATGCCCACGCTCAAGCCAATTTAGATGCAGCGTTACGCGCTTATGGCGTACCACTTTAATGAAAGTATTGTAAGCGTGTGCGTAACCCAGTGACCATGAGTATCTTTGCACAAGATGCCGTTTCGTCACCTCAACGAGCAACAATCTTCACCCCTAATGTGGTGATTAATACCCCTCCCAATCGTATTTTTAACCAAAAAGCGTTTATCCCTGAACTGCTTGGGGAAAATTTAGGAAAAGAGGAGAGGAAAATTCTCTCTACGTTACGGTTTGGGAACGATAACAGTGCGAAATTTTTGACCTTAGACCGTGATGTGATGGAAACATTTCACGCTGAACATACGCAGTTGCTTGAACTCCTCTATCACAAAGAATTCTCTCACTCTAAAACGTTAATGAACCGTTTGCTAGCGATTGTGGAAGAAGATACGACCAAATCCTCTTTTTTCCCCTTGTGGGGTAAACGTACGCCCAAAGAGCGTACCGATGAAATACGTACTATCCTTACAACCCTTGAAGCCTATGAAAAAAACATTGCCGCATCGCGTATCGAATTGGAACATCGATTAGAGGTCTTTGAAGAGCTTAAACAAAGACTACACCACTATCAAAACGTCGCTAGCTATCTTTTGGAGGAAGGCAATTATACAATCCTAGCGTATCCCGATGAGATACGCTCCATCCTCATCCATAAAATTGCTACCTTGCACGAGACGATTGAGAGTATTGACCGTGGTCATGACGTGCAAATGCTTAAACGCTATCTCCTCCATTTTTCGTTGGTGGTCGAAGAACTACGGGTTCGTTATGCCCCCTTTTTGGTCACATTGGCGCAACACCCACTAAAGGGGGAACGTAAAAACACTATGATCCAAACATTGAAAGGTTTTTTAGATGACTAGTATGAAATTTTCGATTGACAAACACGCACAGGGGATTCGCTTTAGCGTTGAAAAAAAGGTAGGCAAAACGGTGGTCGCCCAAGTGTGTTTGCTGTTGGATAAAAGCGGTAGCTTCCAAGATGAATACCACAGCGGTCTGGTGCAAGAGGTGGTGCAACATCTTTTCCCCTTTGCCTTGGTATTCGATCCAGACCAATCTTTGGATCTCTATACGTTTCACACCCAAGCCAAAGAGCGTCCAGCGGTGACCCGAAAAAATTGGGAAGGATACATTAACCGTTATCACCTCGATAGCGATGGCGATTGGGGCGGGACGCACTATGCTCCCCCTTTAGAAAAAGCATTACGGCACTATGGATTTATCCAGACCCACTCTTCAGGGGGATTTTTGGGATTTGGGGCGACCAAAACAACGGTCGTGAACCAAAATTCCACTGATGGTCACCCTGTGCTGTGCTATTTGGTCACCGATGGGGATAACAGCGATGAAAATCAGACCGAAAGTTTGATTAAACGCTGTCAAGAAAATGGGCAAAATATCTATTTTATGTTGGTGGGATTGGACAATGATGGGAAACAGTCGTTTCGCTTTTTGAACTATCTTGCCAAACACTATGACAATTGTGGCTTTGTCTCCATCAAAAATATTCGTCAGGCACTCCAAGATGATAGCTTTCAGGGGTTGATGTTTCAAGATGAGCTGGTTGAGTGGCTCAAAGAACGCAAATAAAGGGGAAAAAATGAGTATTTTTGAGGTTGACGTAGTACACGAATCGGGGACGTACCCCCTCGCATTGGTCAAAAAAATGGAATCAATGAAAATCACCCTGACCGCAGAAATGGAGGGAGAAATCGGGAAAATTCTCCAAAAATTTCCCAGCTCTTTTTTGGATAATCGTATCGATGAACATATCGTTGGTTATGGGATGGAGACCGAAGCGTCGCTCAAAAACTACTACACCCACGTATTAGAAAAGCTGCAACCCAAAGGGATTACCCAAGTTCGTGCCATCATCAATGAACTTCAAAACAACAATGAAGCGACCAATGACCAATTGCAAAAAATTGAAGAAGAAGCCGAAACGTATTTTTCTGCACCGTGGTGGATTAAAGGAGTGGGACTTTTTTCCAAAAAAGCTGCCCGTGGGATGATCGAAAATCGGAAAAAAAATGGGGATTCCCTGATCGAAAATGCCCTCAAATCGGAAAAAACCAAAATTCAAAATTTTATCCGTGGAATAGACCAACGGTTCAAAGAGCAAACGGATAAGCTCATGAGTGATTTAGCGACCAACAAGGAGATGCTACAACGCCACAAAGCGTTTACCTTTGAGTACACCGTGTTGGTCTCAGCGGGGTATATGATTCTCCAACGGGCGCACGAAGCATTAGCACACACCCAAGATGAGCAAGATCACGCGTTGTTGGAGGCAAAAATTCGCTCTTTTGAGGCACGATTACTCCCCTTGGAGAGTGAACTCATTGATGCTCCTACGCGGTTTAAAGAACTCATGATCGATGAAGATACCAAAGTCAAAACCATCTTGGTCTTCCAAAATAACGGCAATAAAATTATCATCGATATTCAAAAAGCGATTATCGCCTTGGTGAGTTCCTATACGAATCGTTCTGCCATTGATTTTCTCGAATCCCAAATGGAACTCTCCCAAGCCCTCACCCAACGTTCCCATCACGTACGCTCTGATACGGCTTTGCGTGCTACACACCTTATGGGTCAATTGGCAGAAAAACGGGTTCATACCATCCTCACCAACGCCCAAAAAATTAACAACCTCACCCAGCAACTCCAAGAGGCGCAACAGCTCAATGACCAAAAATGTGACCATGCACACACCCTACTTAAAGAGTTGTTAGCCCAAAAATGGAATTCAAACCCGTAAAGTTTTGTATCTCATTCCCTACTTTGTTTGCATTTGATCGATTAATCCCCACAATTTTTTGGGATTTGCCAGAAGCTCTTTCCCCTCTTTTAACTCTTGCGCAGAGAGTTCTTTGGTCAATTCTTCCTGATCCTCTTTGGCATTTTCATCGTTCCCAGTACCTGCCAACCCCAGTAATGCGTACGCAATGGGGCGATTTTTGGTCACACCATGCCCCTCACGGTACATATCACCTAGATTATTTTGGGCTAACGTGTACCCTTGTTTGGCGGCTTTGGTGTACCAATAGGCAGCAGTGGTCTCATTATGAGGCACCCCATAGCCCATATAATACATCACTCCCAAATTGTATTGGGCTTTGGGATACCCTTGATTAGCCGATTTGATATATAACTGCACCGCTGTTTTATAATCTTGCGGTACCCCATGACCATGACCATACATCAATCCAAGGGCGCACTGACTGTGAGGATCCCCTTTTTCAGCCGTTTTGGAAAAAAGGTTAAGGGCATTTTTATAATCTCGCCCTTCATACGCCTTTTTACCCGCTTCAAAATCCCCATCCCCAAAAGAAAGGGAAGCAAGAAAGGCAATCAATAAAAAGATACGGATAGTAACTAACGTCATAAAATCTCCTTGGTAGCATACGTAAATGTCTCTCACTAATTATACCGATAAAGGATACTATTGCGTATTACGTAGCGAAGGAAAAAAATGGATTCACCTTTTTTCCCTTTTCATCAAAAATTCATACTTCTGTTTTATCCTTCCATTATCCTAAGCTGTTTACCCTTGGTAAGCTACACTGTTTTAAATTGTATACCAAAAGGATAACGATGAAAAAGATAGTCTTATTTGCCCTCATGGCGATGAGTTTGTACGGAGCAGGGTATAGCGTTGGGCAAGTGGTTCCCCCTTTAAGTCTCAAAGATCAATTTGGGCATACCACCCAATTGACCACCATGCCCAAAACGGTCATTATGGCGTTTGAAAAAGCAACGGCTGCCACGGTCAATGACTATTTAGCCACCCAAAACAAAGGGTATTTAGCCCAAAACAATGCGGTCTTTATTGCCGACATTAGCCAAATGCCCTCGTTTATTGCCACGACATTTGCCTTGCCCAAATTACGTACCTATGCCCATCCCATTTTATTGATTGAAAACGAAGAGGAGGGATTGGCGTTTCCTGCCCAAGAGGGAAAAATCACCGTGTTGCATTTTGATCATAACCGTGTGAGTGGCATTGATTTTGTCTCTAACGCAACCGAACTGAAAAAAGGGATCGCCCCGTGATCACCCCCCTCAAAGCGTTACGCAAAAATCGGTTTAAAACGGCATTGATTTTTACCAGTATGACCGTCTCGATTGCCGCCATTTTCCTCATCAGTGCCATCGCCAATGGGGTGGTGGGGATGTACAGCGCGATGCTCAAAACCGATGGGGACATTATCGTCACCCAAAAGGGGATCTCCGATACCTTTTTTAGCGACATTAACGCCTCGTTGGTCACCCCCATTCAACACCTTCACGGAGTCAAACACGTCGGAGCGTTGATCTTGGGGGCTGCGCCGGTGGAACCCTTGCCCATCGTAGGGATTTATGGGGTGAGTGAGAATCGGTTTAAACGTTATACCCTGATGCAAGGGAGTTATCCTAAAGCGGGAGAAGCGTTGGTCGGATCAAAACTTTATGAGACCTTGCATCATCCCAAAACGATTCTCCTCTCCCAAAAAACGTTTGCCATTAGCGGGGTGTTTAAAAGTGCCATTGGGTTTGAAGATGGAGGCGTTGTGATTCCCCTCAGTGAGGGGGGCGATTTGTTTCATAAAAGTGCCTCGATTTTTTTGATCACCCTGACCGATTTGGGGCAAAGTGACCGTATTCTCACAGAAATCAATGCCTTAAGTCCCCACATTGAGGCAAAAACGACCGATGCCTTTATCAACGCGTACAATCAGTTCAAAATCATCCAAACCAGTTCCGATGTGATTGGGGCGATGGCGTTTTTGATGGGGATTTTGGGGATTGTGAGTATGATGAGTATGGTGGTCAATGACCGTAAGTCGGAGTTTGGGATTATGCGGTCGTTGGGTCTCTCACCCACCTTCATCATCAAACGCCTTTTAGCAGAGACCTTGATTATCGCGGTGGTGGCGTTTGTCGTGGCATTGGGTGCATCATGGGGGATCTTAGACGTGATTGAACATACGAATAAATTTCAGGGGTATATCGATGGTGAAATTACGTGGGCATTAGGGATCAAAGTCTTCGTGGTCTCTTTGGTCATGGCGATGGTGGGGACACTTTTGCCTGCGTTGTATGCTGCCCGTATTGATCCCATGACCTTGATCCAAAAGGGGGGAGCATGAGAATTGATGCCATGGGAATCAACCACTATTATGGCTCTGAGCAAGTATTAAAAGGGGTCACGCTCTCCCTCAAAAGTGGCGGATTTGTTGCCATTATCGGTGAGAGTGGCAGCGGTAAAACGACCCTTCTTTCGATCCTCTCCACCTTGCTTCACCCCACCGAAGGAAGCGTCACCTTTGAGGGGAAAGGTCTTGACCAATGGGGAAATATCGACACCTTCCGACGGCATAACATCGGGTTTGTGT
Source organism: Sulfuricurvum sp. (assembly GCA_020721585.1). Taxonomy (GTDB): domain Bacteria; phylum Campylobacterota; class Campylobacteria; order Campylobacterales; family Sulfurimonadaceae; genus Sulfuricurvum. The sequence goes on along the minus strand of DYMK01000018.1, from coordinate 16,425 downwards.
TTCAGTTTCACTACCTCATTGCCCATCTCACGGTACGGGAAAACGTTGCCCTCTCGGCGTTGGACACCACTACAGTTGACCCTCTTTTACAACAATTGGGGATCGCACGGTTAGCCCATCGGTACAGTGATGAAATTTCAGGGGGAGAACGTCAACGCTCCGCCATCGCCCGTGCTTTGGTTAATTCCCCCTCGGTGGTCTTCGCCGATGAACCCACGGGCAATTTGGATACCAAAAACGCCCTTGCGGTCTATGAACTCTTTAAAACCTTTTCCGCACAGGGGAGAGGGTTTGTGGTCGCTTCCCACGACAAAAGAATCGCCGAATATGCCGATACAATCATTCAGATGGAGGATGGACACATTGTCAAAATTTCTCAATGATCACCTCCCCCTTCTCCTGTTGTGGTTGTTGGTGGGACTTTTTGCGGGATTGGTGTATGCCGTTGAACTTTTAGGCGTTGATGGCTCTATGACCCTGTTGTCCCCTGAACGCGCACGGTCACTGCACCTCTCCTTGATGTTGTATGGCTTTGTCCCGCTGGTGCTTTCGTTGCTTCCCTTTGCGCTGTTTGACCAAGAGGGGGTGTTAACGCCCAAAGCGTTACGCCATCTGAACCGCTATATGGTCGTATGGAACACGTTTTTGCTCTTTATGACGCTGTCTCTTGTGTTTGGGAATCTTCGGGGATTACCGTTTTACGATTTTCCCTATCAGCTTAATGGTATCCTTGCCCTCAGTGGCGTTTTTTATGCGTTGGCTTTGGTGGAATCGCTCAAACAGTACCATCAACGCCCCCTTTGGGTCACCGTATCCTTATGGGTGGTGGTGATTGCTCCTATTGCCCTTATGGTGTTGATGAATCCCCACTACGGTCAGGTGGAGCAAACCCTCTATGGCCCCCATGGCGACAACACCTTGGGGATGAGCTTTGCGCTGATACCGCTGTATTATTTACTCCTTAAACTCTCTCGCACCCAGACCTTTATCCCCCGATATCCCCTATTATGGATGATCCCCTTGGGGGGATATGGTGTGTCGTTGATTATCCGCAATTTTGTCCACCCTTTATCCTACAATGAAGAGTGGTTTTTTCAATATCTCACTTTCTTTTATCTCCCCTTATTATGGGTATGGGTGAAAGATGCGGGGGTAAGTATCAAAACCAATCCCTATTTAATCCTCTCCATTGGAGCCTTTATGCTGGTCGATATTGAGGGGAATATCCTCTTTATCCCCACCCTTCGCGCCATGATGCACCGTAATGATTTGGTGGTGGGTCATGCCCATATCGCCATGGGGATTGCGGTGGCGTTTATGGCATTATCAATAGCCCATCATCTCCTGCCCAAACTTTTTCGCAGAGGGTATGCCCTCATCTGGAGTGGGTTACTTATGGCGATTGCCTTGGTACTCAGTGGCGCGGGAGTGATCGAATCGGGGATCATGGAAGGATCCATCGAACCCCTGTTTATCGCCCGCATAGTGTTTGGATTGGGGGTTGTGGCATTGAGTACCAAGCTTCTATGGGATCGCGTTTTTCCTCACCCCACTACCCCCCTAGAGTGGTATCACGTCATCGGATTTTTGGGCGATTTTGGGGGTGGAATGCTCCTTATCCTTGTGGGAAAAGGACTCTTTGGGTATCTTGGCTTCGCCTTTAGTGGGACGTACGAATACCTCGTTTTTACTTTTGTGATGGGGACAGGGATCATTCACTGGTTTGGGTGGCAGGAATCCTCAGATCGTTTAGCCCACATCACCGCTATTATCCGCATAATGGTCTCTGGGATGTTTAGCGCGCTCTACATGGCGGGTATTTTGGATACCTTGGCATGGGTGATCGCGGTGTATGATGGGGTCTATGCGATGATCTATTTTTTAGGATTACGTAAATGAACCCGTTGGTTGTGGTACTAAGCTCTCAACTGCTGTATTATCTGTTGATTGCCCAAACGGGGATTGTGGGGGTCTTCGATTCCCAATTTCATGCTCTCTATACCCTACCATTGGGGGGCGTTTTGGGGAGTGTATTGGCAGCGTATCTCCCCCACACCCATATCAAACGGGAACTTTTTGGTGCCTTTGTCCTCCAATTTTTTATCTCCTTAGGGTATCCCCATTATTCGTTGGTCACCTTACTGCTTTTGGGGTTAAGTATTGGGTATACCACCCCTTTATTGCTCTTTCTCTTCGCCCAACAAAGCAGAGTCAATCTTGCCCTTGGGTTAGCCCTATCCTACGCCATTGGAACAGCGTTGTATACGTATCCCTTTCACCAACGGGGGGTCATTGCGATCCTTTTGCCCAGTGTATCGTTGATTGCTCTGTATTTTTCACCGATCTTCTTTTCCCCTTATCACCCCAAAAAGGGATTGCCGTGGAAAAGCATCGGGGCAATGATGGTATGGATTTTTGCCGATTCGGCACTGTTTGAGACCCTCAGTCGCTCAGAAGAGATGGACATTTGGGGTCACTATACCCTTCTTATCATCCTTTCGCATCTGTTGGGGATCTATGGCACGCTGGTCATCCCTCGCTCGTTGATCCATAATACCCCTCTAATCTTGGGACTTTTTTTCCTCAGTTATTTGGCGTATTACACCCATCAAGGGGTTATTTTGGCGATTGTCTATCCCATCGTTATTTCGTACTACAATGTGTTACTTTTTCGAGAACTGACCCAAATGGGGGAGGTTCGGATCATCGCATGGGCGATGGTTGGTGTTGGTTGGTGTGCGGCATCGGTTGCCAATGTGGTGGCATTAACCCATCACATCTGGATTGTCGTGTTACTCTTGGGGGTACTTGCTGCCCTCTATCCATTTTATTTTAGGAGAATCGTATGAAAAAAATCAGTTTAGTTGCCTTGGCATTGGCAAGCGCGTTATCAGCAGGAAGTTTGAGTTTTGACTCAGGGAGCATTAAAGCCCATACCGAAGTGTTTGGGGATAGAACCATTGACCCTTTTACCAAAAAAGCGACCTCCCATTTTACGATGGACGATACCCCATCTACGCTCAAAGGATCGATGGAGATTTCGGTGCTTGATCTTATCAGTGATAATAAAAAACGGGATGAACATATGCAAGAGGTGTTAGAGTCTTCAAGCTTTCCCAAAGCGATTTTCACCCTCAAAGAAGTCGTTGCCAAAGGGGGCGATGGCTATACGCTCAAAGGCACCATGACCTTGCATGGCGTGACTAAACCTCTGAGTTTTGAAAGTACCATGAGCGATGAGGGGGGGAAACTTCACATCAAAGCCACCAGTACGATCAAGATGACCGACTTTGGGATTAAGCCCATCAAATTGATGTTTTTGACGGTACGGGATCAACTTGATTTACGGGTCGATGTGACGCTAAGACATTAAACCTTTTCCCCTGTAACCCTTGGTGTCCTTGTCTCGAACAAATATTGCATTCTCTCCTCATATTAATCGATACTATGAGGACTATTGTATGAAACGTGTATACCTCGATAACAATGCTACCACCAAACTTGACCCCATCGTCAAAGTCAAAATGCAACCTTTTTTTGAAGAACTGTATGGTAACCCCAATTCGTTGCACCAATACGGGATGGAGGTGCGCCCCTATCTCAACGAAGCGATGGGCAATATGTACGATGCCCTCAATGCCCCTGATCCGGATGATATTCTCATCACCTCATGCGCCACAGAGAGTAACAATACGGTACTCAAAGGGATTTTTTTTAAACATATCCTCGCCAATCCTACCAAAAATCACATCATCGCCACAGCCGTAGAACACCCCTCCATCCTCGAAACGCTCCATTTTCTTGCCCAAAATGGGGCAGAGATCACCTATGTCGATGTTGATGCCTCAGGCTATGTGTGCGCAGAGCGTATCGCATCGGCGATCACTGATAAAACCATCCTTATCTCAATGATGTGGGCGAACAACGAAACGGGGATGATTTTTCCAATCGACGAAGTCGCCCACATTGCCCAAGAGCTGGGGATTTTGTTTCATACCGATGCGGTACAAGCGATTGGAAAAGTAAAAATCGACCTTAGCGCGACTCCCATCGACTATCTCACCTTCTCTGCCCATAAATTTCATGGTCCTAAGGGGATTGGGGGGTTGTACGTAAAAAAAGGGAAAGAACTCCCCAATTTGTTGCACGGAGGGGAACAAATGGGGGGGTATCGGGCAGGAACGCTCAACGTCGCGTACATCATCGGGATGGGATTAGCGATGAAACAATCGGTAGGGCATTTGGACAAAATGAACAGTGATGTTCGGGCTTTGCGGGATCGCTTGGAAGATGCGCTTGCCTTGATTCCTGATACCATTATTGTCGGGGATCGTGCGCACCGTACGGCCAATACCATCCTTATCTCGTTGCGGGGGATTGAGGGGGAAGCGATGCTGTGGGATCTTAACCGTGCGGGGATTGCTGCTTCGACGGGGAGCGCGTGTGCCTCTGAATCCCTCCATGCCAATCCTGTGATGAGCGCCATTGGGGAAGATCCAGAGCTTGCCCACACGGCGATTCGCTTGAGCTTGAGCCGTTTTACCACCAGCGAAGAGATTGACTATGCTATTGAAGCCTTTACCCACGCCGTGCAACGGTTACGCTCCATCTCCTCCACCTATGCCTATACCAACGAAGCAGAATAATGCGTCCCTACTGCAATCTCAGTGACGCAGAACGTGCGACATTAGGGGTGCAACGGGTGTGGGATCCCCAAAAGCTTCTTTCCCTAACCCTCCCCTCACCGGTTGTGTGGGTTCATGCTTCGCGTCAAAAATTTCATCGTCTTAACCCCGCTGATCCCTCCCTCATCAAAGAAATTTCCCTCCTAAAAATTCACAATGGGGTGATCAAAACCACCTTTGGAAGCTACTCTTTAGAGACAGGAAAAAATATTTTTTCCCCTTGTGGATGTAAAAAATTCTGTGATTGTTATGGGCAGCTCTATCTTTTTAAGGATTCTAAAACGATTTAAACAAAAAAAAGTAGAAAATTTAACCAATAAAAGAGGATGATCCCCCCAAAGAGGGGAGAAGGAGAAATTTAAACGCGCGCTTCTTCACGACGTTGGAGTTGAACCCATTTAGCGTCAACACGGGTTTGCCACTCATCAAGGAGATACTCGTATTGTTTGGTGAAAAGGTGTTTGAAACGCCCTTGCGCACCCAAATAATCCCGCACAGGGACGATATTTTTAGGGCGGTAAGTGATGTTTAGCTCACTGCCATTGATAATCTCATACAGTGGGAAAACCAATGAATCGGTTGCCAAATCGGAAATAGCAATCGTATCTTCAGGGGCAAACTTCCACTCAGTCGTACACGCTGACATTGCATTGATGTAGACTGGGCCCTCTGCTGCAAACCCTTTTTGGATTTTTGCGACCATGTCTTTCCATTTGTTCGGAGCCACTTGTGCAACATACGGTGCGCCATGCGCTGCCATAATCGCCAACATATCTTTTTTGTTTTGTTTTTCACCATAACTCACACGTCCCGCAGGAGAGGTGGTCGCTGAGGATCCAATTGGGGTGGATGAGGAGCGTTGTCCCCCTGTATTGGCGTACACTTCGTTGTCCAAACAAACGTACATCATGTTATGTCCGCGTTCAAAACATCCTGAAATCCATTGGAATCCGATGTCGTACGTTGCACCATCCCCACCAAAAGCGACGAATTTAGGAACACGATCGGGTTGTTTCAAACGCCCTTTGGTTTTGAGTGCTTTGTACATCGCCTCTGCACCCGCAACGGCGGTTGAACCATTTTCAAATCCGATATGGATCCACGAAGCATCCCATGACGTGTAGGGGTAAACCGCTGTACACACTTCCAAACACCCTGTAGAGGCAGAAAGGATCAAATCATCATTGGTCGCATTCAGCACTTCACGAACGATAATCGAGTGCGCACATCCAGGGCAAAGAAGATTTGCACCCTCAAAACGGTCGGCTGAAGTGGAAAACTCTTTAAGGTTTTTAATTTTTTTAATTTCTGACACAGTGACTCCTTAGAAAAACGAGAGTTTCGGACCGCGAAGACCGATATATTGTTGCAATGGCGTGGTTAACGTACCCGATTCTGCATTGGCTTGAAGATCTTGATAAATCCCCACTAAGTGTGCTTTGGTCAAATCACGTCCACCCAAACCGTAGATATAGTTATTCAAGACGGCTTTGACTCCGGTATTAAACAACGATCCAGCAATCTCATTATAAAGTGTTCCCACGGTTCCATGAGGGCTTGAGCGATCCAAGGTACCAATGGCTTTAACGTTCTTCAAAATTTCAGCCAATTGTTCTAATGGCCATGGACGGAAAACACGAATCCCTACGACACCTGCTTTGATCCCTTGCGCACGAAGTTCATCGACCACTTCCATAGCGGTTTCTACTGACGTTCCCATACAAATAACAGCCGTTTGCGCATCGTCCATTTGGTACGTTTCAACGACATTGTATTTACGTCCGGTCAACGCTTCAAATTCAGCAAAAGCAGCTTCAATTTTAGGCATAACGGCAGTCATAAGGGCGTGTTGTTGACGTGCTTTGTGTTCAAAGTGCCAATCTTCTTCGGTTTGAACCCCATGGGTTACGGGGTGATCCAAATCCAACATATCGTTCATCGGTTGGAATTCACCCACAAAGTTATACGCGACTTCATCGCTTAAAGTACAAACCCCTTGTGCGGTGTGTGAGGTCATAAATCCATCTTGGTGAACCATAGCAGGGAGACGAACATCGTGATCTTCGGCTACTTTAAAGGCGATAAAGTTCAAATCGTAAGCGTGTTGAGGATTGTACGCATCCAATTGGATCCATCCACTATCACGACCCATGTACATATCGGAGTGGTCACCATTCACGTTCAGTGGCGCACCAATGGCACGGTTTACGACGTTCAAAATGATCGGCAAACGCATCCCAGAAGCGGAATACAAGGTCTCAACCATCAAGGCAAACCCTTGAGACGAGGTTGCAGTAGCGACACGACCACCCGCAGCAGCAGCCCCAATACACCCTGACATCGCAGCGTGTTCAGACTCAACCATAACAAATTCGCCATCCACATAACCGTTGGCTTTAAACGTCGCATACCCCTCAACGATAGGGGTTGATGGGGTAATCGGATACGCCGCTACCACATCCACTTGTGCTTGGCGCAACGCCTGCGCTGCTGCCATATTCCCATCCCAGACTTCAATGTCCCGTAGTTCCATTGTATCAGCCATTATTCTACCCCTGCTTCTTTTTCTTTTTTCTCTTTTTGAGGCCATTGCGCCAATGCTTCGTCTTCATCTTTTTGTTCAGGGAACATCAACAACGATTTAGGATTGGTTGGACACACTTCAACACAAATTCCACACCCTTTACAGTGATCAAAATCAATTCCGACCATTTTTTTATCCCGAGAGATAATCGACATATCGGGACAATAAATCCAACAAAATTGGCAATCAATACAATAGTCTTTGTTAAACAAAGGCTTATTAATACGCCAGTCGGCTACGCTTGCGGTAAACGAATTGGCTTGAGAATAGGCTCTATCCTCAGGTAACGTTGTTGCAATATCTTGGATTGCCCCATCAAAGGATCGAAGCATCGCTCCGATTTCAAATCCATCCCATCCTGCTTTTTCCATTCGAGGCTCCTTATTTCACTTCATCATAAGCGCGTTGGATCGCGATCATGTTGGCATCAATGATTTTTTGTGGTAATTTTTTAAGAACACGAATCATGTTTTCTTTAAAGAAATCCATCTCATACATACCCGAAACCTTCATCAATGCGCCTAGCATTGGTGTATTGGGGATCGCTTTTCCGATTGTCTCTTGCGAAATTTTAATACAATCAACGGTGTAGACTTTTTTCCCTTCTAATTTAGGTTGAGAGGCGATAAGCTCTTCCGTCGTCATGTGGGTCGTAATAATATAAGTCGTATCTGGCTTTTCAAACGCGGTAAAATCAGCAACGTATACCAATGCGGGGTCAATGACCAAAACATAATCCGGTGCCATAAATTTTTCATGATTCATAATAGGGGCATCATCAACGCGGTTATACGCCGTCATTGCTGCACCCCGTTTGGCTGAGCCGTAAAATGCAAACGCTTGAACATGCTTTCCTGTTGTTGAAACAACATCCGCCAGACCTTTTGCTCCCGTTACAGCACCTTGACCGGCGCGACTATGCCATCGAATTTCGAGCATGGCTTCTCCCTATGACGTAAATTTTAAACTTGCATCTATCAATGTAGTGTATTCTATGAAACTTGCTCTTAAATGTAGCTTTTCAGCCCTGTAGTGGGCAATAAAGGGGAAAAAGAGTGTTACTTTATCCCTTTTTTTTTGCAAGAACCAAACCGCTTCCAAAACATTCTTCTCTATGGGGTACTGAAAGGGTGCTAATTGTTCATGAGTATCGTAGCCACTTAGTACCCCAATTGCCTCAACCCCAGCACGTGCGGATGCTTCTAAGTCCAAACAGGTGTCCCCGATCATCCACACATTATCCCTCGAAGCTCCCATTTGTTCCAACGCTTTAAGAATCGGTTCGGGGTGGGGTTTGCGATGTTCAACATCCTCAAAACCGACCAATACCTCAAAATGGTGCATAATCCCAAAATACTCCATCAATTCACGGGAATATCGCCCCGTTTTGGTAGTCACAATCCCCAATCGCGCAAAGGTCGAAGCCTCCTCAATCGCCCTAACCGCATCGGGAAGCATGACCGTTTTTTGACACGCGATGGTGCGATAGTGGGCTTTATAGCTAGCAACATGGGCATCCACAGTGGACGCTTCTATCCCAACACCCGCAAACATCACCTCCAAGGGATGCCCAATTTGGGAAGTGATTTGGTGCGGTTGCACCCCATCACGCTCCCCATAATACGCCAATGCGTGGTAAAAACTCTCTAAAATCGCCTCCGTTGAGTCAATCAATGTCCCGTCTAAATCAAATAAAATAATCATTTTTTCTCCCAATTAATATACCCTTCCCAAATCCCATTGATAGAGGGTTGCACCCCTTTGATCGCTTTGTTATAGACATTAATGTCATTGGGGATGACCAAAAACAAATAGGGATTATCCCCCACGATTTGGGCAAAAATTTGCCGTTGCAAGGTCGCGATGACCGAAGGATCGGTGGAATTTTCCATGGTCTCTATGAGATGATCGGTTGTTTTGCTGTGATACCCGATCATATTAAATCCCCCCGGTACATCCGCATCACTGTGCCAAATCATATACGGATCAGGGGTGAGAGAAAGCCCCCATCCCAACAGTACCGTTTCAAACTTTTTGGGCATCACGACCGTATTTAAAAATGCCTGCCACTCCATTACTTTGAGGGTCACTTTGACCCCTACTTTGAGCAATTGCCGTTGCAAAATCTCCGCAGCGTAGGGGCGAATGGCGTTGGAATTGGACGTTGCAATCTCAAACTCCAGCGGATGCGCAGCGGTATACCCTGCTTGGGCTAACAACTGACGCGCTTTGGTTTGGTTGGGTGTGGGAGCTTTGATGGCAGCATTAAACCCTTTGCTTCCCGGTAAAAAAGGCCCCGTACAGACCCTGCCATGATTAAGAAACAAAATATCGACCAATTCTTGACGATCAATGGCAAGCGACAACGCCTCTCTCACCCGTGGGTCTTGAAACTTTTTGAGTCGTAAATTAAAGCCCAAATAGGTGTAGCTGTGTGAGGGTAATTCCAATTGTTTAAACCGTTGATGAAAGTTTTTGTCCAGCTGACGCTGCGCTTGCATCGGATCCAATCCATCAATATCAATTTCACCGTTTTTCAGCATCAAAAAACGGGTCATCGGATCAGCAATCACATGAAAAATAATTTTATCTATCTTAGGGGAATGTTCAAAATAGGTAGGATTAGCCGTAAGTTCAATCGCTTTGGAAAACTCCAGTTTGGTAAGTTTATACGCACCCGTTCCGATGGGATGGGTATTAAACCTACTTCCCATCATCTCCTTTTCGCGCGCTAAAATATGACGTGGGACAATCCCCATCATCCAAATCTCCAACGCTTTGAAATAGGGTTTGGTATAGGTCACCCTCACCGTATAAGGATCCACCGCGACGACGCTTTTGACCACCCGAAAATCACTCGCGTAGGGGGAGGTCACTTTGGGGGAGCGGATGAGATTATAAGTAAACACCACATCCTCTGCACTAAAGGGTTTTCCATCGTGCCATTTGACCCCCTGACGCAGATGAAATTCAATCACCGTGGGGGAAATGAGGGTGTAGGAGTGCGCTAAATCGCCGATGATCTTTTGCCCACTGGGGTCATATTTGACCAACGCATTAAAAATAAATCCGCTAATCTCTCCACTGGCAGAATCGGTGGCAATCAGAGGATTTAGACGGGCAGGATTAGCAGCAATACTTAGATGCAACGTGGAGCCATATCCCCAAACGATACTGAGTAAAAAAACGACTATATATTTCACTCTCACCCCCATTTTTAGGGGAGATTATACCATTAAACCTAAGGCTATTGACTCTCAACCACGCGACCATTAAGCGGTTGAACGGGGCGATAATTGTCATTATGATACGCACGCATTGCCTTTATTTGCGCTTTCGTTGCACTTTGAACTTCTCTCATCACATACCATTGAACATTTTCACTGCAAGGTGGCGTTGTTAGTGAACCTTTAAAATGAAAATAATGATTTGTATGTTTAGGAAGTAATTGGGCTGGATTAATAGAGGCTACTTTACCCACGTTATCCAATACTTTTTGTAGCAAAGGACTTGGCTTTTTCCCCTTATTAAATAAAATAGCCACAACGGCTATGTTACCCTCAGCACTTTTATGTACCATATGGGCAACGAGATCATACTGTTTTCCGTTAATACGTTCTTCACTTCTGCCATGAAAATGGAATTGAACAAGCTTATACTCTATGCCATTAGCGGTAATGCTACCGCCATGGTCAACGGTTACTTGAATACTATGACCATTATCCGCAATCGTATCTAAAGCGGTCACATTTTCAGAAAGAATAAGCGAATTATTATTTTCTGAGTGCTGCGTTTTTTTGGTGATAATGTTGATGGGAGATTGTATTTTACCCTTTGCACATAAAGTACTAAATTCATCCCAGTGTGCAGGTCCATGCGCTTCATAATCCCAATGCACTTCATGCGAAGCAACTGCTTCTTTGGCAAGCACACCCGTGGAGAATAACATTGCTGAAACACTTAAGGCTAAAAGTATTTTAATCATCAGATTTCCTTGCAGTAATTATGATAATTATTGTATCCAACCGTATCTAAAGTTTTTCAAAAAAACGAAGCTAAACTTCAATTCTTTACGTGCTAACCGCTCTCAATGCCGCGATGGTCGTTACGGCAGTTTCGGAGCGTTGTTGGAACAATGGAACCGTTGGGTGACACCGTAAATGGACACATTGAACTTTCCTATAATAAAGTTCCCCAAGTACGTTAAAAATCATAGGTATTATACTGATGAGATTTTGATTTATATCATTTTAACTGAACTTTCGCACCTAATTTATTGATGTTTTATTCGATAAATAGGGCATTAGATAGGTATTTACTGTATCTTTTGACAGATGTTTTTTATTTTTTTAAAGTCCCTATTTTAGGGAGCTAAAATTCTAAAAATCTACTGTCAAGAGGAATGGGATATTTTATTATAACTCCCTGTTTCAGGGAATTTTTCAAGTAATATCGTCTAAAATTAGGTGCAAAAGTTCAGTAAAGTATACAATAAAGGAGCTACTAATGATAAAGCTTGATGAGTTTGAGCAAGATATTTTGCAAAGCGTCGAAAATAATGAGTGGAAAGTAAAAGGGGAAGTAAAGGAACGCATCGCAGAGCTTCAGCGCACAATCAAAAATCAAAATAAAAAAGCTCTCTCTATACGCGTGAGTGAAAATGATTTGTATGCTCTGAAGCAAAAAGCTCTTGAAAATGCCATCCCCTATCAAAATATCATACAGATGTTAATACATCAATATTCAGCTGATAAGATTAGACTAAGTGTTTGATTTTGGTCAATTACCTAACCGCTCTCAATGCCGCGATGGTCGTTACGGCAGTTTCGGAGCGTAAAATCATCCCTATTCCCAAATGACGGATAGGGTGTGTGGCACAAAGGGAACGTTCTTCTGCACTAAATCCCCCCTCACATCCGATGACGACCGTTTCAAAAGTCTCCTCCAAACGTAAGCGTTCCCCGCCAAAATCCATGATCATCGCCTCAGGATGAGCGGTTAAAAAACAGTGCAGCGAGGGGGATTCTTCCAAGGTAATCACCGAGGTACGACCGCATTGCATAATGGCACTCTCCATGATACGGTTACAACGGTCAAAATCAAGTTTGAAGTGGTGTTGCGAGCGTTGGCATCGGATAAAGGTGATTGCACTCACCCCCAACTCCACCAACATGGGGAGGGTTTTTTCGACCGTTTTAGGGTCAACGATGCACCATCCGATGTGGAGAGGATACGGCGATTGGCACTCCTCTTCTACGCTGTTTTGATGGACAAAAATCCCCTTGCGACCATCGATGCTCTCTAACACATAATAATGGGCAAGGCTGAGGGCATCACGGCGACGAAAGACGATACGATCCCCTATACTGTGGCGGCGCACTTTGATAAGGTATTTGTACTCTTCACCTGATACGATGAGTTGTGAATTCCCCGCTTGGGGGTGGAGCATAAATTGCATGAATCCCTTATCCTAAGGGGAACATCATAAACAGGGTTAATCCCAACACTAACCCCATCTCAATCCCCAAATAGGTCAACGCTTTATGTTTATACGCCTCAAATGCCCCCTCTTTGGTGATGTCGGTACGCCGTTTGAGGGTGGCATACCGTTTGGCTTCCAAAACGATAAACACAATTCCCGCCACAATCATCGCATCATTGGCAAGGGTAAAGTGCAAATGTTTTGCCGCCATCATAATCGCCCCTGTCAAAAGGATCAAGGCGATAAATGAAGCCGAAATGGGCATCACCATCCGCATCCGTTTGGCATACCGAATACTATTTTTATTGAGCAGAAGCATCATGATATTAAACATCACTACCCCCATCAACACCATAACCCCGACCGTGTGGATCTCTAATCCCAGTGTGTACATTGCTTCCATGGGTGGGATTTTACCCTATTTTCGGGTGTTTTTTTGTTCCTCGATACACTTAGGCTAAATCTCCCTTGTAATCACAGAAAAAGGGGACTTCGCTTATAATAAGTGTAAAATCCCCTCAAGGAGAATGAGACCATGGCAATTACGGTAGAAGAGGCATTGGCGACTATCTATGAAGCAGTTACACCTTTGGGGAGTGAGATTATCCCATTGGAAAACGCGCTTGGTCGGGTGTTGGCACAATCATTAGTAGCCTCCCATCCCCTCCCCCCTTACGATAATTCTGCGATGGATGGGTATGCGGTGCGGTTGGGCGATGCTGGAGCAACGTTATGCCAACGTTCGATCATCTTCGCAGGAGACAAAGGGGAGAATGCACTTGAATTAGGGGAGACCATTCGGATCATGACGGGGGCAAAAATCCCTACAGGATGTGAAGCGATTGTCCCCATCGAAGAGGTGAGCATCAGGGACGATTACGTCACTTTTCCCTCTACCATCCGCCCCGCGCAGCATATCCGTCGACAAGGGGAAGATATTGCCATCGGGACAGAGTTACTTAGCCGTGGTACGATGATGCACGCCCACCATTTGACCCTCTTTGCATCTCAAGGGGTGACCCATATTCGGGTTTTTCGTTCACCGCGTGTGGCACTGTTTGCCTCAGGCAATGAGCTTAAAATGCACTTTGAACCGCTTCAATCCCACCAATTGTACAACACCAATACCCCCACTTTCGCCTCCCGCGCCGAAGAATTGGGGTGTGAAGTGATTTTTACGGGAACGGCGGAAGACACCATGGCAAGCATTCAAGACCATATTACCAATGGTCTCAATGCCGATTTTATCATCACCTCAGGGGGGGTGAGTGTGGGGGATGCCGATTATACCAAGGAGGCGTTTACCCAATTGGGGATGGAGACGCTGTTTTCCTCAGTGGCGATTAAACCGGGTAAACCCACCACGTTTGGGAAAATTGGGAACACACTCATCCTTAATCTCCCGGGCAATCCCCTAGCAGCGGCATTGTGTTTTGAGCTGTTTGGTCAGAGTGCCATTTTAGGATTGAGTGGTCGAAAGGATAAGTATTTGCAGACGATTACAACCCAAATAGCCACCCCTTTTAAAATGAAAAAAGGCCGCCGTTCCCTGATCCCTGGGTGGTTTGATGGGGAAAGCTTCACCCCCAGTGAAAAATTTAGCCCCGGAATGGTACTTCCCCTATCCCGTGCCAATGCGTTTATCATGGTGGATGAATCGGTGGAGGGATTTACCCAAGGTGATACGGTAAAGATCATCCCCACCCGATGGTGCATGAGTGCAGCGGTGCAAAGCAGTCTCATTACCTACTAACACAAAGGAATTACGACAATGAATTGGTATTTTGAGGTACTCAAAAAATACGCAACGTTTGAGGGGCGCGCACAACGTCAAGAGTATTGGATGTTTTATCTGTTTAATATCATCGCGATGATGCTCTCTTTCCTCCCTTTTTTCCTCTCAACGACCACCGATGATGCAGGAATTGAGAATTTTGGGTGGCTTTTACTCCCGATCGTCTATATTATCGTGATGCTTATCCCAAGCCTTGCGGTGACCGTGCGTCGATTGCATGACATTAATATGAGCGGTTGGTGGGTTTTAATCACCTTTATCCCTTTTGGAAACTTGGTGTTATTTATCCTTGCGATGATGGATGGCACGGTGGGGGCAAATAACTACGGTAACGATCCCAAAGGGCGAGGGGATAGCACTCTTGATACCCATTTGGACACCTTGGAACGGTTGCACGATTTACGGGAAAAAGGGGTGATTACCCAAGAGGAGTTTGAGACCCAAAAAGCGATTTTACTGGCTAAATCGTGAGACGATACGATCTTGCACCCCAGAAGGAAGGGCATTTAGCAACGTGATGAGCGCGTAAAACCGTCGCGGAAAAGGGTAAAACCGTTTTTTGGTTTCGATGGCATGGACGATTCGCATTACCCCCTGCTCCGTCGTGAGAAAAAAAGGCATTTTAAACCGATTTTTTCGGGTCATCTCCGAATCAATAAATCCCGGTAAAATGGTCATCACATCAATGTTATACTCTCGAAGCTGATGGTGCAACCCTTGCGCGTAGGCATTCACCGCCCGTTTGGAACTGCTATAGGCGATGGAACTTGGCATCGAAAAGAGGGATGCAAGCGACGAAATAAAGATAATCTCCCCCGATTTTTGCCCCATCAATGTGGGAATAAGGGGTTCTAAGAGGGCATGAAGGCTTAAAAAATTGGTGTGAAAAAGGCGATGAACCTCCTCAAAGGGGGCAACGTCATGGGAATGACCGATGGAAACCCCCGCATTGAGGATAATACGATCCATCTTTTGGGTAGAAAGGGTCTTCGCAATGGCGTGAATGTGGGCAAAATCAGTCATATCCGCCACAATCACCTCCACTGATGATCCCAAAGCTTCACACGCTTGCGCTACTGCACGAAGCTTCTCTTCACGACGCGCCAAAAGGATAAGGTCATGGTTTTGGCGGGCATAGTGTAGTGCCAGTGTTTCACCCAATCCACTGCTGGCACCGGTAATAAGGGTACGCATTTAAAGGGTGTCTCGTACCATCGTGTAACTGTATCTCATACTAAAGCAATCCCATCGCGCCAATTTTTGGGCATATACTCATCGGAAGTGACCACATACAAATCAATATCACTATGCGCATTAGGATGACCATACGCATAACTTCCGAACAAAACCACTTTTTCGAGATTGAGCGGAGTCAATTGGTGAACAATGGCATTTTTGAGTTCTTCACTGAGTTTCATAAGGGTATTTTAGCATAAATCACTCCCAACCCCATCGACAATCCATTTCCCCAACGGTAAACTTTCACCCCCCCTATGGTACGATTATATCCAATGAGTTTACCAGAGGTGAGGACATGGGAAAGAGTTTACGAAAAGCGTTTACACAAACCATCTGCAGGAAGATTCAAGCAGCCGATTCGATCAATGTTTTCGGTGACGAAGGGTCGGGAAAAAGTCGCTTACTCTCCGATGTGGTCGAAAATGTGCGATGCTACTGCCACGGTGATTGTGATTGATCTGCGTCACCACCGACACGATTATCCTAAGTTTTGTCAAGAGATTCAAAAAAAACTGGGCATTGCCCAAGATAAATCCTTGAGTGCAGTTAACCTTTATCTCCTATGACGCTCACTGTTGCACTTATGACTTGAATTGGCGCAACCTTTACTTAAATTTTAAAATATTCAGTAAGATTTATT
>DYMK01000084.1 GCA_020721585.1 Sulfuricurvum sp. | reverse complement strand
AGGCTCCAGATTAGAGGGTCAAAAGCCGTGCGTCAAACATTGTTTAATTTAATGTAACTACTCAGGTGGTCGTAACACATCGATAAATATGAATAAGAAGATTCATTCTGCGATTCAATCAAAAGTACACCACAAAAAATTACACAATTAAATCAATGTTTTACAAAAATAATTCATTCATTGCATGGCATGGATTTCATGTAACCTATTGTTTTTACAGTGAATGAACCACATGAGTAGTTACGTTCAGAACACCTTAGACACTGATTGCGCCATTTCTTGGTCATCATGGCTGATTCGTCATTCTATCGTTATTACTCTCTTAAATACCTATTTAAGGAAGTAACAAAGAAAAATACGATGTAGCAAGATGCCACAGGCCAAGAAGTGAGCAAATGAACTTCAGTCAGAAAGTAGCAACCTTGGCCAGCCCTTCATCAAGATGCAGAGCCGAAAGTTTGATGGGCGGTCGAAGTCAACGCCGTTTGTGATTAGTACGATGAATGTCAGTATCAAGGCTCTGTTGAAGTCGGTTTAAGACACAACAATCAGATGAGATAAGACACCTATAGGACTTACGCAAAAGCAGTGTTTTACCCCCTATCCCACAAGCGGGGAGAGCATGGCGAGGGGGGCAAATCCGCTGGGGCGAGGGCAAGCCACCCCAAGAATTTTACTTTTTGATGCTGCAAGGAAGTATTTCAGCAGCCTGTTACGCTGCACTTGGGGCTTGAAACCGCAATGCGGAGAAGACCTTGCAAGCGAAATTCTGCTTTTTATTAGCGCATGCAATTTAACATAATATATATTATGCGCAGTTTGTGGCGTGGGATTGTGATCCACAAAAAAGGCCGTGTCACATCATGTGACACGGCCTTTTGGCATCACTGGGCTCACAACAACGTTAAGCCACTACATGCTTGCTCTGATAATCAGCAATCGCTGCCGCAATGGCATCTTCAGCGAGTACCGAACAGTGAATTTTCACCGGCGGTAGCTCAAGCTCTTCGGCAATATCTTTGTTACGAATCAGCCTCACTTCGTCCAAAGTCTTGCCTTTGACCCACTCAGTCACTAGCGAGCTGGATGCAATCGCCGAACCGCAGCCGTAGGTTTTGAATTTGGCATCTTCAATAATGCCTTGCTCATTCACCTTGATCTGTAGGCGCATGACATCGCCACACGCTGGAGCGCCGACCATGCCAGTACCAACATTGGGGTCTTCCTTGTCCATGCTGCCCACATTGCGTGGATTCTCGTAGTGATCAATAACCTTGTCTGTATATGCCATAATCGTATCCTCTTGATTTAATAAGAATTAGTGATGAGCCCATTGAACGGTACTCAAGTCGATGCCGTCTTTATACATTTCCCACAACGGTGAAAGCTCGCGTAACTTCCCGACCGCACGCTTGACCAAGGCGATGACATAATCAATCTCCTCGACGGTGGTGTAACGACCAAAGGTAAAGCGAATCGAGCTATGGGCAAGCTCATCGTTACGCCCTAAAGCGCGTAAAACATAACTGGGTTCCAA
>DYMK01000083.1 GCA_020721585.1 Sulfuricurvum sp. | reverse complement strand
GATCAGTTGATGCGAGATGGGGCGTGACGCCATGGGGCGAATGAAGTCCTAACGACCAAGCTAAGCGAGTTGCGCGTTAGCGCAGTCCGCTTGAGTGCATTGTTAGCAACGCACTGTAAATTAATTAATTTTTTGGGGCAGTAAACCAAGCCAAAATACCAGAAACAACCAAAACTGGCCCAGCAACATAGGTAACATAAACACCGAGATATGAAACTGTTGCCCAAATTAATATATACACGAACAATGTGACAAAAAAAACAATTGATGATTTTTCGTGAAGCCAGTTTCTCATTTTTTTATATAACCTTTTCCATCGGGTGAACGTGTTATCGATTTACCAGGATTATTTTTTGCCCATTCTTTTTCTTCTTCAAAAGTGTCAAAGTAATCTGGTTCTTTTTTTTCATAATACGAATCATCAGCAAACCCAGGTTCACTCATAAAATTTGGTAAACCATCTTCATCATGACCACCCATATGCTCATTAATGTAATCCCAATCGCCCATATCATTACCCTTCAATCAGCTTGCTAACGTTCAAATTGAGGGGCGCGCCGCTTCTGGCGCGTCCCGCTCGAATGCAGTGTTAGAGCGCGCACTCAAGGCGCGGTGAATGAATGTTTGCCATGTTTCGTTTGGCACCCAAACCTCCTGCATGGGATGGACTGCAATTTCCTCGCTCTCTGCCAGGCACAACTTCCGATAGAGATAGATGAACGCAGACACCCGCATGTTCTTTGCACAATGCACCCAGACATTACGGCCCTCGAAGGCTTTGAGAATACTGAAAAACTGTTCTAACTGATGAAGCTCAGGCCGCTCCCACACCACAGGAATATGAATGTAAGCAATTCCTTGCCGCGTAATAAACTCAGCCTCTCCGAACAAGGCGTTTGATGCCGTTGGGAGAGCCAAGTTAATAACAGCCTCGACTCCAAGTGCAGGCAGACACGCAATGTCTTTCCCTGACAGTTGCCCAGAAGTCCAAAGCCAATCGAATACTTGATGAGTATTTTCAGCGTCCATACGCGTGCGCTCTAACGTGTAGCTAAGGGGCGCCGCGCTTCTGCGGCGTCCCGCTTGAGCGTAGGGTTAGACATTTTCATGGAGTAGCAATTCATGGCCGTAAGAGTTGTCTATTTGGCACAGCCAATCACCGTCAGAGCTTTTCGTGAAAACATACGTGGCGCGCCTTTCGGTTGCAGGCATATTGGATGCTGAAACTACAGTTTTAGCCAAGACCAAAGCTGTATCACCAGCTTCCAATATTTTCATTCCGGCTTGCTCGACTTGCAGCGTGTGATTAAAGTGCGCCGCGATTGCTTCAAATGCTTTTCTGATCTGAACCTTTCCGGTGGCATTCATGCCGGGCTTTACGACAAGCAATGCATCTTCAGAGTAGATGCTCATTAAAGTATCGAAATCTTCTTGGACGATTGCAGTATCAGCCTTTTCAATTTGAAGCTCTATTGGATGTTTTTCCATCATGCAATCCTCATATGTCTAACGTGAATTATACGGCGCACCGCGCCGTAGTAAGATCCAAGGGGTTGCCGTATAACGTCGAACAAGGCATGCTAACCTCTTGTT
>DYMK01000082.1 GCA_020721585.1 Sulfuricurvum sp. | reverse complement strand
CCTCATCCCAATCACCCCCTC
Source organism: Sulfuricurvum sp. (assembly GCA_020721585.1). GTDB lineage: Bacteria > Campylobacterota > Campylobacteria > Campylobacterales > Sulfurimonadaceae > Sulfuricurvum. Next base: position 1,574 of record DYMK01000082.1, on the reverse strand, counting down.
CGTGATCCTAAACCTTCTCCCCATCACCCTCACCCTGAACGTGTTTCAGGGTCTAAGAGGGAGGTGAATAATCTTGATTTTAAAAAGGTAAGGGGGGTGGGGTGAATCAAGAAGAATGGGATGAGACAAAAGAAAAGATTAAACGAAATAAACATTTCGGAGATAAACATCCATGGTTACGTAAGATACGAAAATTGATTTTATGGTTTTCACTTGTAATCGTTCCATTGATTCCTTTCTTAGTCACTGAAAACTTTGTAACTACATCCGTATTAATCCAATGGTTTATAGGTGTGATGTCTTCATGGATACCCGGAGTAGAGGTACTATCACATGCGAGTGCAATTCCAAATATTACGGCTTTGGCAGTCTCTCTTGCATGGATAGGTATATTTTTATTATTTGTTATCACATTGATTCCTTTATTGAAATCAGAAACAGATAATTATTTTATTTTTTTCCCAAATACAAATAAGTTTTTAATTTTTATGTATTTAGGAGGATTGTTTTTTATGCTGATGGAACTTGGCTTGACGGGTCATTTTAGTTTTTATCAGGGAACCATAGGTGTGTTTAATCCAGAATCCAGACATAATATTCCAAATATACTCATACAGTCAAAAAGCGGAATAGCATTTTTTATTTGGTTTGAGATCATTTGGGTTGTAGGAATATTTATCGGTTGGTTAATGGTGAATTTACAGGTATTTAAAAATTTAATTAAAAAGGCAAGATCATGAATGACAGTAATACATCATCACCAGCTCAAGCAATTGAAACTTTTGGTGCGGCAACAGATTTTTTAGAAATATTAAGTATTCTTTGCAAGCCTTTAACAGGGGAAGCAGGTCAATATTTTGATGTACTTGGAAAAGTCAACGAGTACTTAGCACATGGAAAAGATGCAGCAAATGTGGCTACATCAAATGAAATGGAACGAGAAATATTTGGTATTATTGGAGAAGCTATTGGTGGGGGAATAGGTGGAGCAGCTGGTGGCGCTCTTGTAGGTGGCGGTTCTGCATTAGTGCTAGGTAATGATGGAGATGTTTTTGCTGCAATTTTAGGACTTTTTGTTGGGGGAGCAATTGGAAGTGCGGGTGGTTTGTATATAGGTAAAGAATTTGGTAAGGAAGAAATGCAAAATTTTTATGACTATCTTAAAAATTTACCAAAATATCAACAACTCACCGATGCTCAACGTACAGAACTAGCAACCATGATCACCGCAGGTTCCCAACAACCATGGCTATATGGGCAAAATATTCCCAAAGTCGGTGATCCACTCTACGATCTGTATAAAGCAACACGCGACTGGTGGAAACATGAACTCGGCGACATTTCCGATAACGTCAACTCCCTCTGGGAACAAGCCCGCAACTGGATCGCCCGCTATGACCCCCTCGCCCTTGACCTCGATGGCGATGGGATCGAAACGGTAGGGGTTAATGCCACCACCCATATCCTCTTTGACCATAACAACGATGGGGTAAAAACGGGGACAGGTTGGGTCAACGGGGATGATGGTCTCTTGGTGCTGGATCGTAATGGCAATGGGGTGATTGATAATGGCT
>DYMK01000031.1 GCA_020721585.1 Sulfuricurvum sp. | reverse complement strand
AACAACAAAAATTAACTAACTTTTAGGGGTATTCCTTTGCAATGCGAATTCGCCAGAAGTAAATTTTCCTCTCCTGCCCAAAAGCAAGAGAGTAGTCCCGAAGGTAATTAGACGTGAAGTATAACACACACATGATAAATAATCAAAACCATTCTCGTCACCCTGAACTTGATTCTCGTCATTCCGTGCTTGACACGGAATCTAAAACCCCGAAACTACGGTTTAAAGAGTTTAGTGGGGAGTGGAAAGAGAAAAGTATTTCAGATGTGTTGAGAATTGGAAGTGGTAAAGATTATAAGCATTTAGATAGTGGTGATATACCTGTTTTTGGAACTGGCGGATATATGGCATCTGTAAATGATTATCTATATGATGGAGAAAGTGTTTGCATAGGTAGAAAAGGAACAATAAACAAACCAATGTTTATTAGTGGAAAATTTTGGACAGTTGATACACTTTTTTACACACATTCATATAAAAATGTCATACCAAAATTTTTATTTGCAATATTTCAACGAATTAATTGGCAACAGCATAATGAAGCTTCGGGGGTTCCAAGCCTTTCAAAAAGCATTATTGAACCTATCAAAATAAATATTCCTGACATTGATGAACAACAAAAAATCGCTTCTTTTCTGACCGCTATCGATACCAAAATCGACCAACTCACCAAAAAACAAACCCTTTTAAAGCAATACAAAAAAGGGATAATGCAAAAGATTTTTTCGCAAGAATTACGATTTAAAGCAGATGATGGGAGGGGTCATCCCGAACTTGATTCGGGATCTCAGATGCTGAATCAAGTTCAGCATGACGGAGCCAAGCGTGAGTTTCCGCAGTGGGAAGAGAAGAAGATAAGTAAAATTTTTGAAATAACACGGGGGAATGTTCTTGCAGTTCCTAAGATGTCACAAGAAAAAAATGATGATTTTCAATATCCAGTGTATTCATCTCAAACTAAAAACAAGGGGTTGACTGGGTATTTCAATGAGTATTTATTTGAAGACTGCATAACTTGGACAACCGACGGAGCAAATGCTGGAGATGCAAATTTAAGACGGGGGAAGTTTTATTGCACAAATGTATGTGGAGTATTAAAAAGTGATAAGGGATACGCAAATCAGTTTATAGTCGAAATTTTAAATTCTGTTACCAAAAAATATGTTTCTTATGTCGGAAACCCAAAGTTGATGAACAACACTATGGGCGGTATAAAGATAACAATCCCATCATCTATTGAAGAACAAACCAAAATTGCCAATTTTTTCTCTGCTATCGATACCAAAATAGACATTGTTACTAAACAGCTCGAAGAGGTCAAACAGTTCAAAAAGGGTCTGCTTCAGCAGATGTTTGTGTAAATAGTAAAATTTAGTGTATAATTTACATAAAATAATACATTAAATAATGAGGGAAACAAGATGGTAACCTATGCTTCCAACGAACTGATCGCCTCCTCTGAATTGGTCAAAAAGTTCGGTTCGTACCTCTCGCAGCTCAAAGAGAGTTCGACCTCCAAACTGGCGATTTTGCGAAACAACAAAGTCGAAGCGGTGCTCGTCTCCAAAGATGAGTACGAAAAAATGGTCGAAGCGTTGAAAAAAGTCCAAGGTGCTGAAATTCTCCTCTCGATCACGCAGGGACTTGAGGATGTGAAACAAGGGAGAGTCTCCCCTATCGAATCGTTGTGGGATGAGCTGGATGATTGAGTACGGCGATACGTTTCTAAAAGAAGCCAAACAGCTCAGCAAAAAATTCAAACTTCTCAAAGCCGATCTTAAACACGCCATCGAAGAGATCGAGACCAAAAACGATGTTGGCATCTCTCTGGGCTACAATCTGTTTAAAAAGAGAGTCAGAAACTCCTCCATCCCGACGGGTAAAAGCGGAGGCTTCAGAATTATCATCTACCAACAGCTCCATAACAGAACGGTTCTGATCTCTATCTATTCCAAAACCGAAAAAGAGAGCCTCAGCGATCAGGAACTCATCGACATCCTCAAAGCGTATATGGATCATCAATGAACACCCAATCCGAAGCTATCCTCGAAGATAACCTTCTCAAACAGCTCATCTCTTTGGGATATGAAAAAGTCATCATACGTGACGAAGCCGAACTCCTCGCCAATCTCAAAGCGCAAACAGAGCGGCACAATAAAACCACCCTCGATGATGTTGAGTTTACCCGAATCCTCAACTACCTGAACAAAGGGAACGTCTTTGAGAAGGCTAAAACGCTCCGAGATAAATACGCCCTTACCCGCGCGGACGGTACGACCAAATATATCGAATTTATAGACTCCGAACACTGGTGTCAAAACCTTTTTCAAGTGACCCACCAAGTCACCATCGAGGGGAGCTATACAAACCGTTATGACGTCACCATCCTCATTAACGGGTTGCCGCTCGTTCAAATCGAACTTAAACGCCGTGGATTAGAACTCAAAGAGGCGTTTAATCAAACATTGCGATATAAACGTCACTCGTATGGTGCTAAGAGTGCCTTGTTTAACTATATTCAAATCTTCGTTATTTCTAACGGTGTCAATACCAAATACTATGCGAACACCAAACTCGAAGCGATGAATTTTAAGCAGGTATTTTTTTGGGCGGATCGTGAGAACAACAATATCACAAACCTAAACGAGTTCACCGATGTCTTTTTAGAGCCGTGTCATATCTCGAAAATGATATGCAAATACGTGGTATTGGCAGAGGTGACTAAATCATTGATGATACTTCGCCCGTATCAATACCATGCGACCGAAGCGATTATCGATAGGGTGGTCAATACCAATAAAAACGGCTATATTTGGCACACGACGGGAAGCGGTAAAACGCTCACCTCGTTCAAGACCGCCCAAATCCTGATGAAACTTCCGAACGTCCACAAAGTCGTCTTTGTCGTCGATAGAAAAGACCTCGATTACCAAACGAACAAAGAGTTTAACAGTTTCAGCGCAGGAAGTGTGGACGGAACCGATAGCACCCATGCACTGGTCAAAACAGTTCAATGACGATACCCGTCTCATCGTCACTACTATCCAAAAACTTAACACCGCTATCAATAAGCAACGCTATCTATCTGCTATGGAAAATCTCAAAGACAAACACATCGTCTTTATTTTCGATGAATGTCACCGTAGCCAGTTTGGTGATACCCATCGTAGCATTACGAAATTTTTCACGAACCATCAGATGATCGGATTTACGGGAACACCGATTTTTGAGCCCAATGCGACGGGGAATAAATTTGGCAAACGAACGACCAAAGAGCTGTTCGATGAGTCTCTGCACAAATACGTTATCACCGATGCAATAGGTGATGATAATGTCCTCAAGTTCTCTGTTGAGTATGTAGGACGATACAAAGAGAAAGCACTCAGTCACAATAATCTCGATATTGAGGTTGAAGACATCGATACCAAAGAGCTTCTCGAATCCCCTGAGCGGTTGGAGAAGATAACCGATTATATTATCGCCAATCACGACCGAAAAACCCACTCCAAAGAGTTCACAGCGATGATGTGTGTGGGTAGTGTTGATGTTCTTACAAGGTACTACGACCTTTTTAAATTCAAGCAACACGGACTCAAAATTGCTACGATATTCTCCTACAGCACCAACGAAGACGATAAGGATGCCAATGGTTTGGATGCCCTCGATGAGAGTGAGGGCGCGCACGTTGACGAAGAACATATTAATAAACACAGCCGTGACACGCTCGAAGCGTATATCACGCATTACAACACGATGTTCGGGACGAATTTCACCACCAAAGACACCCAAAGCTATTACAACTACTACAATGATATTTCCAAACGGGTGAAGCTCAAAGAGATCGATATTCTCCTTGTCGTCAATATGTTCCTCACGGGTTTCGATAGTAAAACGCTCAATACGCTTTATGTGGATAAAAACCTTAAATACCACGGTCTTATTCAAGCGTTCTCACGAACCAACCGAATCCTAAATGAGCAAAAATCCCAAGGGAATATTGTCTGTTTCCGTAATCTCAAAAAAGCGACCGATGAAGCGATAGCACTCTTCTCAAACAAAAATGCCAAAGAGATCATCTTGATGCAATCCTATGAGGAATATGTTGAAAAATTTGTCGAAGCGCTTAAAAATCTCAAATCGATTGTCCCTGATGTGGAGAGTGTTGATGATTTAGAGGGTGAAGAATCCCAGCTTGAATTCGTCAAAGCGTTTAGGGAATTGATCCGACTTCGCAATGTTTTGGAGAGTTTTGCTGATTTTAACCCTCTTGATTTAGGATTATCAGAGCAGGAATTTGAAGACTATAAGAGCAAATATCTCGATATGAGACCGCCTGTCGGAATAAAAGAAAAAGTTTCTATTTTAAACGATGTTGATTTTGAACTCGAACTTATCCATAAAGATGAAATCAATGTCACCTATATTGTGAAGCTATTGGCACAGCTCAAAAACAGTAGTGTTCATGAGCAACAAACACAACGTCAAAATATCATCAATATCATCAACTCTAACGTGCAACTTCGTAGTAAACGGGAACTTATCGAACGATTTATTGATGAACACGTGATGAGCCTCGAAGATGTGGACGTTGTTGATGATATGTTTGAAAAGTTTTGGGACGAAGAGAAAATCAAAGCATTTGATGAACTGTGTGAAGAGGAAAATCTAAACAAAGAAGAAGTAAAAAAGGTCGTGGATACTTATCTCTATGATGAACGGGTGCCTCTGGGTGATGACATTGCCAACACGCTTAATGTTAAACCAAAACTATTGGAACGTAAAAAAATAGTCCCCAGAGTTCTTCATAAAGTAATGCAGTTTGTGGAGCGGTTTTATGGTTAGTGTCAACGCTCTTTTTACCGATACCATCGAGATTAAGGGGTCGAAGTTTATCGCTTTTTTGATGCCAATTGCTGTGTACGAGGAGCAGATGACCCATTTGCGTGCGATTCATCCCAAAGCGGTTCATTGGGTGAGTGCCTATCGTCGGATCAATGAATACGATCAGATCGAAGAACACAGCAGTGATGATGGGGAACCCAAGGGAACCTCAGGAAAACCCACACTATCGGTGTTACAAGGGCATGATCTTATCAATGTCGCCCTTATCACGGTGCGCTATTTTGGGGGGACGAAGTTGGGGCCGGGGGGATTGGTGCGGGCGTATGCCCAAGCTGCCAATGCGGCGTACGCTCACGCCGTTTGCGTACCCTACGAAAAACGGTTGACCCATACCGTACAGTGTGGCTATGGGGATGTTGCGCGCTTAGAGTATGAGGTTTTACACCACGCGATTGGTATTGTCTCTAAAGCTTTTGATAGCGAGGGGGCAACGTTTATCCTTGAGGGGACGCAAGAGCATCTCCACGCACTGTATGCGGTGCTAGGGCGACGCGTGCGCCAAGCTTAGGGTTTGCTCCATAATTTCTCATTGAGTTTGAGTTCTTCGACCAATCCAATGGTATGGTGTAACATACCAATATAATCCATGACTTGCTCGTATTCCAACAACGACGTAAACACCGAGGGTTCAAACATTTCTTTGTTGGTTTTGATAGCGACATAAATGCGGTTGTCGATAAACGAAAAATAGAGGGGATAGCGCATCTTTTTTTGGAAAGTGACCATCCGTTGCATCATCGTGTGCGTGAGGAGGTAATGGGCTTCGATGGGGTCTTTGCCGTACACGACAAACATTTTTTCAAATTCAGGATCGTCCATACGGATCAGTTCATCGCGTGAGGCGTTATGGGATTGCAACCATCCCCCAAGGAGATTCCCAAAAAGTTTTTCCGCTTGATCGGGGAGGATGATTGTTTTGCTGTGGAACAATTTCGGGAAAGCCGTGACCAAAAAAATCCCGTGAAAGAGGGTGTGCCATTGGGTATTGCCTTTGGAATCTTTGGTGCGGTATTGGGCATGAACGGTCGAAAAATCCAGTGGTATCTCCTCAATGCTCCCTTGGACATAGTCACTCCCACTGTAACGGTCAATGGCTTGGGGAAACAGTTGTGAGTGGTCAAAACTGGCCTGCATAATATGGGCATCAGGGGTGTACGAAAGATGGGGATCAATGGCACCAATAAGGGGGGTGATGATCGTGGTTTTAAAGTGCGCTATATACCCTTTGATCATCGTATGATAGAGGGCTAACGCGACGATAAAAATCGCCGTAGCCGTGATGATAAAGGCGGGGTGGGCTATCCCAAAATTGCGTGATAACCCCACCAGTAAAGGGATAAGGATAAGCGCGCCAAAAATCCCCAACCAACGAAGACGGGAGAGGATCGTTAAACGCTCTTTTTCCAATGCCTGAAGGTTGGGATACAATCCTTTGTAATAAAAATCGGTGAGTTGACTAATCGATGTCATGATCGGTGAAACAGTGCATGAACATCCACGTTTTGACGCTCTGCTGTGGTTATTTCAAAAACGCTACGATGTTTAAGGCTCATCCATCCCGCCATAATATTGGTAGGGAACATCTCAAGGGCGTTATTCAAGTCGGTCACCGCTTGGTTGTAGGCACGACGGGCAGCGGAGATTTGCTCTTCCACTTCGTTTAATGCCCGTTGCAGTTGCATCACACTCTCATTGGCTTGGAGTTGAGGATAGGCTTCCATCGCGAGATTCAAAGAACCCAACGCAGCGGAGAGCTGACCATCTAAGGCGATCTTTTGATCTTCACTGATATGGGGATGCATCGCTTGGGCGCGTAGGGCAGTAACGTTTTCAAAAATGGATTTTTCATGCTCCATATACCGCTCCAAGGATGCGACCAGATTGGGGATGAGGTCAAACCGCTTTTTAAGCACCGCATCCACCCCCGCGAAGATATTATCTACTTGATTTTTTTTGGCAATCAAGGAGTTGTACATCACCACCCCAATAAGAACCAACACGACGATAATGAGAAGAACAATTTGCATACGATACCCCCCCCCGTTTAAGGTTATTAAGATGATTCAATTGTAGACGAAGCTATCTAAAGAAAGAATTAAGCTACGCTTAGAAGTCTTTATAAAGTTGTGTTACAATAGTAAAAAAGGAGATACCATGAAAAAATTTACGCTGGCACTCATCAGCAGTATCGTACTATTAGGCAGTGGGTGCGTTCCCGCAGGAACCCCCACCATTGATGCAGCAGGGGCAAAATATGAATTGGTCGCCCAAACAGGGGTCATTACCGATGCGCGCGCCGTTGCAATCAAAGATGAGGGGAACGGAAGCTTTTTGGGGGCGATTGTCGGAGCCGTGGTGGGTTCAACGATGGGTCGCGGTAATGGAGCCGTTCTTATGACCTTGGGCAGTGGATTGTTAGGGTCGTATGTGGGCAATGAGGTTGGAAAATCCAACGCACAAGAGTTAAGTGTCAATTTGGATGAGGGGCAATCGGTCGTGGTCATCTCCAAAGGAACCCAATACCAAATCGGTCAACGGGTTAAAATCGTGAAGCGTGATGGGCGCGTCTTTAACGTCGAATTGGCACGATAATTTTTTTCTCTTAATCGTCTTCGTGTCTTGTCATCCCGAACGTGATTCGGGATCTCTTTTTTTAGACCCTGAATCGAGTTCAGGGTGACAATCCCTGTCATTCCCGCGAAGGCGGGAATCCAGTCTTTTCCTTCATCCGTGTTTGATCCGCAATCTTAGACCCTGAATCACGCTTAGGGTGACGGGGGATTATTTTTTTAGTAGAACGTTGTCTGTGATACAAAATCTTTTAAAATGTTTCAAATTTTCATCATAAGTCTTTTTAACATCTTCAAGAGAGTCACTTGTATTTCCATGAGCTAGATTATTTCGTAGTGCCTCCATCTCTCTAATGAATTTAACAAAATCC
>DYMK01000081.1 GCA_020721585.1 Sulfuricurvum sp. | reverse complement strand
AAAAAATGAAAAAGATAATTTTGATGATGATGGCACTCACCTACGCACTTTTGGCTAGTGATGCCATCCTCTCCATCGATACAGGCGGACATACGGCAAAGATAAACGATATTATCGTCACCAAAAGCGGTGATATCATAAGTGCTAGTGATGATAAAACTATCAGAGTTTGGAGTAGTAGAAATGGAAGTGAAAAGCGAAAAATACTTGGAAATATTGGAGCTGGAGCTGAGGGGAAGATATTTGCTATCGCTCTAAGTAGCGATGATCAATATTTGGCTGTGGGCGGGTATTTGACTGGTGAAACAAATGAAGATAAATCATCAATCCGCCTCTACGACTATCAAAGCGGCAAACTCCTCACTATTCTCAAATCTCACACCGATGTAGTCTACGACCTAGCTTTTAGCCCCGATGGGAGATATCTAGCTTCGGGTTCGGCAGATACAACAGTGAAACTTTGGGATATTTCGTCATTGCGAGGAGAAACGCCGAAGCAATCCACAGATGGATCGCCACAGCTAAAGCTTCGCGATGACGAACCGACTACTATCACCTTCCACACAAATCATGTCTATGCAGTTATGTTTACCAACAACAACACTCTCATCTCAAGCGGTCTTGATAACCGTATAGCACTTCATGACCTCAAAGGAAATATGATAGGAAAACCCTACACCCATAATGAAAAACTTCTGTATATCGCTACCAATGGCAAAACCATCGCTTCGTGTGGAAATTGCAACGAGATACTTCTTTTTGATACAAGGCTTAATCTTCAAAGCAAAATCCCAAGCGAAACGGTATCAAAGGGACTTTTCTTTTCCCCTGATGGAAGGTATCTAATAGCGGGAACAGAAGGCAATCCAAATCATAATGTCAATATTTACGATAGCCAAAAAAACTATGCCAAAATAGCCACATTTGATAAACATACCAATCTAACTAGTGCAGTAGCCTTTTTGGATAATGAGACTGCCATAAGTGGTGGGGGAGATAATAATGAGATCTATATTTGGAATTTCGGAACTGTCACTGCGAGCAGAACGAAGCAGTCTAGTGGATCGCCACGGCAAAAGCCTCGCGATGACGGTGGTGTGATTCGTGATGACCAAATCAAAACAACAATAGTAGGGGCTGGACAAAAGGTCTGGAGTGTTGGGTGTGAAGGAGAGAGTATCGCTTGGGGGAATGTGGATAATTGCAGTGGTAAAAATTGTTCAAAATTTCAAAAATCCTTCAATCTTAAATCTCTTGCTGTCGGAGCTGTCATTGCGAACGAAGTGAAGCAATCTAAAGAGTGGACTGCCACGACTTCGTCTAGCAGTGACGGTGGTTTCAAACGAATCAACTCAGATGGTTTATCTCACTCTGCTGGTGGTAAGCATGGGCTTGGCGATGCCGTGCTAAATATCACATCTTCAGGAGTCTCTATCACAAAAGATGGCACCACTGGATATAGACACAACTGTTATGGCTGGTACAAAGACTATATAGTGAGTGGTGGAAGCAATGGGCAACTTAAAATCTACGATACTAGTGGAGCACAGGTAGCCTCACTTGTAGGGCACACAGGGGAGATTTGGTCTATTGCCCTTGATGGGGATAGGCTGGTGAGTGGAAGCGATGACC
>DYMK01000080.1 GCA_020721585.1 Sulfuricurvum sp. | reverse complement strand
AACCGTAGGGGTTCAAAATCTTGAACCCCTACAATTACACACATAAAGGAAAAATAAAAGATGAAAAAGATAATTTTGATGATGATGGCACTCACCTACGCACTTTTGGCAAATGATGCCGTCCTCTCCATCAATACAGGCGGACATACGGCAAAGATAAACGATATTATCGTCACCAAAAGCGGTGATATCATAAGTGCTAGTGATGATAAAACTATCAGAGTTTGGAGTAGTAGAGATGGAGCCCAAAAGCGAAAAATACTAGGGCAAATCGGAGCTGGAGCTGAGGGGATGATATTTGCTATCGCCCTTAGTCCTGATGAGCAATATTTGGCTGTAGGTGGGTTTATCAATAGTGGAAATGGAGAAAGAATCCGCCTCTACGATTACCAAAGTGGCAAACTCCTCACTATTCTCAAATCCCATACCAATATAGTCTATGACCTAGCTTTTAGCCCCGATGGGAGATATCTAGCTTCGGGTTCAGGAGATACAACAGTTAAACTTTGGGATATGAGTAAAATCGGAACCGATGCTTTAGCTTCGGCAAAAGGCGGGACTAAAGTCCCACTTCCGACTACTATCACTTTCCACACAAAACAAGTGTATGGAGTAAAGTTTACCGATAAAAACACTCTCATCTCAAGCGGTCTTGATAACCGCATAGCACTGCATTCATTAAGTGGAAAACTCTTAAATAGCTACACCCATAATGAAAAACTCCAGTACATCGCTACCAATGGCAAAACCATCGCTACTTGTGGAACAGGCCGCGAGATACTTCTTTTTGATACCAATCTTAATCTTCAAAGCAAAATCCAAAGTGAAACGGTGCCAAGGGGACTTTCCTTTTCCCTTGATGGAAGGTATCTAATAGCGGGAACAGAAGGCAATCCAAATCATAATGTCAATATTTACGATAGCCAAAAAAACTATGCCAAAATAGCTACATTTGATAAACATACCAATCTAACTATGGCGGTAGCCTTTTTGGATAATGAGACTGCCATAAGTGGTGGGGGAAATAATAATGAGATCTATATTTGGGATATAAAAACGCAAAATATCAAAACCAAAATAGTAGGGGTTGGTCAATCGGTCTGGAGTGTTGGGTGCGAAGGAGAGAGTATCGCTTGGGGAAATATATCTGATTATACACATCATAACAATAGGGGAAAACTCCAAAAATCCTTTAATCTTAAATCTCTTGCTGTCGGAACCGTCATTGTAAATGAAGTGAAGCAATCCAAAGACGCGACTGCCACGACTTCGTCTCGCAGTGACGGTGGTTTCAAACGAATCAACTCTGATGGTTTATCTCACTCAAAAGGTGGTGATCATGGATATGATGCAGTGTTAAACATCGCATCTTCAGGGGTCTCTATCACAAAAGATGGCACCACTGGACTTAGACACAATTGCTATGGCTGGTACAAAGACTATATCATCAGTGGTGGAATGAATGGGCAACTTAAAATCTATGATACCAAGGGGGTGGAGGTAGCCTCGCTTGTAGGGCATACGGGAGAGATTTGGTCTATTGCTCTTGATGGAGATAGACTGGTGAGTGGAAGCAGTGACCAAACTATCAAAGTGTGGGATTTATCGTCATTGCGAGGAGGAACGACGAAG
>DYMK01000079.1 GCA_020721585.1 Sulfuricurvum sp. | reverse complement strand
AACCGTAGGGGTTCAAAATCTTGAACCCCTACAATTACACACATAAAGGAAAAATGAAAAAATGAAAAAGATAATTTTGATGATGGTGGCACTCACCTACGCACTTTTGGCTAGTGATGCCATATTAAGCATCGATACAGGTGGACATACAGATATAATAAAAGATATAATAGTCACTAAAAATGGAGATATCATCTCTGCTAGTGTTGATAAAAGTATAAGAGTATGGGATAGCAAAAGTGGCAAAGAGAAGCGAAAGATATTGGGTGAGATTGGGGTAGGAGCTGAAGGGAAAATATCTGCCATTGCTTTAAGCCCTGATGAAAAGTTTCTCGCTGTGGGTGGGTTTTTAGATAAACCTAAACATGGTGAAATTGGAAATATCCGCCTCCACGATTACAAAAGCGGAAAACTCTTAAAGCTTCTTAAGTCTCATGAGAATATTATAACTGATTTAGCATTTAGCGATGATAGTAAGTACCTGCTTTCAGGTTCAGCTGATAAGAGTATCAAGCTATGGAGTATGAAAGATATGAGTCTTGTTCGCACTATCGATTTTCACACTAATTCTGTATATGGGGTTGAATTTGGCAAAAATAGCATCCTCTCAGCTGGACATGATAACCGTATAGCCATACACTCCTTTGAGGGGAAACTGCTAAATAGTTATACGCATAGTAAAAATTTAGCTTTTATCTCTACCAATGGTGAGGAGATAGCCGTTTGTGGAATGGGTAATGAGATACTCATATTTGATATGGCACTAAATCTAAAATCCAAAATCCAAAGTGAAACAGTGCCAAATGGACTTACCTACTCACCAAATAAAAAATATCTTATCGCTGGGAATGGAGATAATCCAAGAAATGTCAATATCTATGATGTGAATCATAACCATATTTTGCTTAGCTCATTTGATAAGCATACCAATCTTACTATGGCAGTAGGATGGCTAGATAACCAAAAAGCTATAAGTGGTGGGGGAGATAGTAAAGAGATTTATATCTGGGATAGAGAGAGCAGGGAGGTTAAAACTAAGATAGTTGGTAAAGGCAAAGGAATTTGGAGTCTAGGAGTTAATGGAGACAATATCGCTTTTGGAAATATCAATCCATGCCCAACTTGTAAAGAAATAGGCAATCAAAAAGGCTTACTTGATAAATCTTTTAATTTAAAAAATTTTCGGCTTTCAAACGCTACAAGTAGCTTAAACTTTAACCGTATTAATTCAAACGGCTTAATGCACTCCGCACAGGGAGATTATGGTGATGCTGTACTAAATATCGCTTCTACAAACAACTCTATCACCAAAAATGCTAGTAATGGATATAGACACAACTGTTATGGATGGTACAAAGATTTTATCGTTAGTGGTGGAGGCAATGGTCAGCTTAAAATCTATAATACTAAAGGGGTGGAAGTAGCCTCTCTTGTGGGACATACTGGAGAGATTTGGAGTATCGCACTTGATGGAGATAGACTTGTGAGTGGAAGTGGTGACCAAACTATCAAAGTGTGGGATTTGAAACCATTATCAAAAGGGGTTAAAACGCTTTATCCTTCGGTCTCTTTGTTTGTAGGAAGCGACAATGAGTGGGTTATGTGGAGCAAAGAGGGCTTTTTTAATGCTTCAAAAGATGGA
>DYMK01000078.1 GCA_020721585.1 Sulfuricurvum sp. | reverse complement strand
TCTTTCTCCTTTGCGGAGAATGTATATCTCGATGCAAATGATGTGCTTTGTTGGCTAACGAAGTCTTCTCCAAAGGGTAAATATTGCAAATGCTGAATGGCATTGCCACTGGCATCGGTTACCCAAGCACTACTTCCAAGGTGGTCGGAGTGGTAAAAGTATTGGTTGTCTTCGAGGTTATCAGTTCCTAAAAGATCGTCCATAGCGTATAGACTCGTTGGTATAGTTGCAACAATATCATTCAAAACACAACCACTGGATTGGGTTAGATTATACAGCTCAAGTATAGATATATTCTCATTTTCCCCATTAATTCTGCTTAAAGGAACATCATCAATTTGGCTATTTATCATGCCTGCGAACCCACCTTCTAGTCGACTGCTAACTCGTTCTCCTTCGATGTAATAATGTTTGGTTACTTCATTCATATTGGCAACCATATAGGCACTGCTATATAGGGTAACATCATTATATGCAACACTATTAATAGCATTCTGTCCATTCTGGCTTATTACACTCACATTTCCACTCATTTTCCAGGTTCGTTCTCCTCCTGCATCATAAAGGTAATTACTTAAAGTTTGTGGCGTTTCTCTATAGATATCTGCAACTGCAGAAAGCCTATTTTCTTCGTCCCAGCAGAGTTTTCTAAATTGCTGCGTATTATTATTACTTCTCATGGTCATATTTCCATTGGCATCCCAGACAAAATCGTAATCCTCTACTGAGGCAATGGTATGAGGTTGATTGGTGTTATAAGTGTATGTATTTGAATATGTTATTGACTGTAATGAGCCATTTATTAGTTTATTAGCTGATAGATCCTTTGAAATTATATTACCTGATTTACTATAGCTCATATCTAAATCGTAATTATATGTGGTGCCAAAAGTCCCTGTAGCACCTGTCAGTCGGTAAATATCGTCATAAGAATAATTATAAGTATATTCACCCCCCAAACTATTAGCTCCAGTAGAACTATTAATAACCTTAGTAATATTATTCACATCGTCGTATGTATAGTTTAATTCTTGCATGGTTTTACTAGATGAATTATAAGATATCAAAGATACTAAATTTTGATTAAAGTCATTGTATGTATAATGAGTTTTACTTCCATTGCCATATTCGATATAAGTTCGCTTGCCATACATATTGTACTTTATCTGGTCAATTATTGGGTAGGTTATACCATTTTTATTTGAACTCATTGATTGTAAGAGCCCTCCATTGTTATAAGTATATCTTACTTGATCTTCATCGGGGTATATAATTTCCATCACTCTTCCCCAACTGTCGTAAGTCCATTCCATATTGAATGTATAGGTTACTTGGTCATTACCAGGCATCCAAAATGAACGCGAGTTTTTAATCACTTCTCCCATATTTCCATATTCAAAACTCTGAACACTGGTAGCATCCTGAGTTCCAATTAATCGTCCTGCATTGTTGTCAATTACAGTACCAAAATCACTTTCACGATAAAACTGCTCTCCATATTCATAATATACATTATCAATAGGGTCAGGATAAGATATTTGAGTAAGTCGATTATAATCATATACATAATTAATTGCTTGAGAATTATTAATTAAATTTTGACTTGCCATATTAATAAGATTACCAGCCATATCATAACTGTAATTAGT
>DYMK01000077.1 GCA_020721585.1 Sulfuricurvum sp. | reverse complement strand
AAGGGTTGGTTGGAGGGTTTTAGATTTGTAAAGATTCAAGCCTCCTTCTTTGTAAAAAAAACTAGCTTGTTGGATTATTTCTTCTCGACTCCTATTTGTAGCTTTTATAAGTAAATTTATTATTTTTTCATCATACTCTTTTGGTAATTGCGCTATTTTTTCTAATGGTTTCAAATCCCAAATCTTAATAGTTTGGTCACCACTTCCACTAATGAGTCTATCCCCATCAAGTGCGATACTCCGAACCTCTCCTGTATGACCTACCAAAGAGACTACTTCATTTCCCATCTTATCATAAATTTTAAGAAAACCATTATCTCCTCCGCTAATGATAAAATCCTTGTAAAAACCATAGCAGAGGTGTCTAGCCCCATTTGTATCATATTTGGTTACAATAGCACCTGTTGACGCGATATTAAGCACAGCATGGGTATCTCCATAACTTCCTCCTCTGGAGTGGGTAAGACCATCTGAGTTTATAGGTGTGAAATTTGACTCACTCGCACTGTTCGAGAGTCGGAGACTTTTTAGGTTAAATGATTTTTCAATTTTTGAACAATTTACAGTTCCGCAAGGAACATTCCCCCAAGCGATATTATCTCCATTTACTCCCACACTCCAAACCATCTGCCCAAGACCCACTATCTTAGTTTTGACCTCTTTGCTATCTCTGTCCCATATATAAATCTCATTGCTCTCTCCCCCACCACTTACAGCTCTTTGGTTATCTAACCATCCGACTGCATGAGTTGCATTTGTATGATTTTTAAATGACGAGAGCAAAGCATGGTTATTTTTGACATCGTAGATATTGACATTATTTGGATTTATTCCTGTTCCAGCGATAAGATATTTTTTATTTGGTGAGTAGGAAAGTCCAGTAGGAACTGTTTCACTTTGGATTTTAGATTTCAGATTTAGAGCCATATCAAATATGAGTATCTCATTACCAAATCCACAAACGGCTATCTCTTCACCATTTGTAGCGATAAACTGTAACTTCTGCGTATGCGTATAACTCTCTAGAAGTTTTCCGTCAAAGGAGTGCATGGCTATACGATTGTCATATCCTACTGAGAGGATAGTGTTGTTTTTGCCAAATCTGATCCCACTTACAATATCGGTATGAAAACCTATAGTGTGAACGAGGCTCATATCCTTCATGCTCCAAAGCTTGATACTCAAATCGGCTGAACCTGAGAGCAGATACACTCCATCATTGCTAAAGGTTAAATCAGCCGCATTTTCTTTGTGGGATTCGAGAAGTTTTATAAGTTTGCCACTATTATAATCATATATACGAATAACACCTAAATGTTCAAGATCATCAATACTGCCAAACATCCCGCTCACAGCGAGATACTTCTCATCGGGGCTTAATGCTATGGCAAATATCTGCCCATTACCTGCTCCTATCTCACCTAATATCTTTCGTTTCTCTTTGCCACTTCTGCTATCCCATACCCTTATGCTCTTATCATCACTCGCAGAGATGATATCTCCACTTTTAGTAACGATAATATCTCGTATCAGTGTTGTATGCCCACCTGTATTGATACTTAAAATCGCTTCATTTGCCAAAAGTGCGTAGGTGAGTGCCACCATCATCAAAATTATCTTTTGTAGAGTAGACATTTCTACCCCTCCTTTTTATTTA
>DYMK01000076.1 GCA_020721585.1 Sulfuricurvum sp. | reverse complement strand
TTTTCACATACTCGTTTTCGCGGTAATCATTGTGATGCCATGTTGACAGAATAAATCTGCCGCTGAAACTGGAAAGCTTATTGAAAAGCGCCCGTTCGTGAGAATCATCCCACCCATTGTAGTAATCAACATGCCTATCAATATATGGCGGGTCGCAGTAGATAACATCGGCAGAGGATGCCTCTTCAATGGTCTTGTTAAAGTCTTGGCACTTGAAGGTGAACTCTTTAGCCTTAATGAGTTTGCTCACCCAGCTGACTTGGTTTGTAATCTTCGTTATGTATGCCTGCGCAAACCGCTGAGGCTTTCGGCAAAACGGGATATTAAAGCCGCCCTTTCGATTGAATCGAATCATGCCATTGAAGCCAGCACGATTTATAAACAAGAAATCAAGTGGCGAGTGCTCTGAATTAAATCGATCTCTTACAAAGTAATAGTGATCTTCGCCCTTGGATAGCAGTACCTCCCCTTCGCGGGTAAGAAATTCCTTAACTACCTCCGGCGTTATTTGACCAGACGCTATGCCCGCGTAGAAGTTCACAAGGTGAGGGTTTGTGTCACACAAAATGGCTCGCCGTGGTGCAATATTGAAAGCCACCGCTCCTGTACCCATGAATGGTTCAATCCACGTGCCATTGAAGTCGCTCGGAACTATGCTTTGTATCCATGGCACCAGCTTTGTTTTTATGCCTTGCGACTTAATCGGTGGGACGCCAACTTTCGTAATCATTCTTCGCCGTTCCTTTTGTCTACGACCAAAGAAACGTCGCCATTCTTGTACGCAACAAATTCTCGAAGATTAGAAATCTTCTTAGTAGCACCGTTTTCGTCTTGAACCGTGATTTTTTTGTAATTCATCCAGTATTCGTCAAACCAATGCTCGCCAAGTTTTGAGAACATACCCCTGCCGCTGACTATGTCGTCAATGTTGTTGATGCTGCCGATGTTGGCTGTGTTTCCGCTTCCGCCTTTGTCGCTTGCGATTTTCCATTTTTCTGTAACAAAGAAGTGAAAATTACTTGCTACAGATGCAATGGAATGCAACTCTTCAATCTTGTGGGCTTTTGTTTCATCAATGGTTGCTCCGACCGCTCGGTCATAGATGATACCGAGGCAGAAATGGCCAGAATATGAACCGTAAGGGAACTGAATATTCTTGGTGCTTGTTCTATTCTCAAAATATGCACCATGTGAGCCGAGCGTAAATCCATTGCACAAGTGTGGCTTCTTGGGATTTCTGTATGTGGTCTTGAAGTCAACGGCGAATCTGATGGATTCGTCACTGGCTTTTACAAACGATATATCAGGGTAGTAGTTCTGATGCGTAGCAAGAACGACTTTGTATTCGTTGGCTTGTGCAAACGCAAGGATCTGTGGGAAAAGATGAATTTCAAGAATCTTTGACACAATCTTGGTATCGGATGAGATCGTGTAAACATTCTCGAAAATATCAACAAATCCTTTGACGGTCCATTGGCCGTCATCCGTACTGACGTGACCTTTGAGTTCTGTCACGAACTCCACGAGTTTGCTTGAAAAGCTCTCTTTTTCGGTCATTGTGTCGCTGCCCTGAATTTAGTTAATTGGAAATGTTACAGGTTCCTGCACCGGAGAGGAACTGGTGAAGCTCAACGTAGTGAGCTAACCGGCGGCGCTTTAGCGCCGTCCAGCGACCGAAGGGAGCGAGGTTGAG
>DYMK01000075.1 GCA_020721585.1 Sulfuricurvum sp. | reverse complement strand
AATACGCCAGACCATGACCTCCGTTATGGGATACGAAATTCGGGGGCAAGGTCAAGCCTTGGTTTTAGCCCCCCCCCCGCCCCCCCCTTCGCTCTCGCGGGAGTGGGAGCTAAATCCAATATCTGCGTAAGTCCTATTAGTTATATTGCGTATCCACAGTAGTCTGGTTTCCTGAGATGAGCATTGCATCTAACATCATCCAGCCAAAAAAAAATATTATCTAGGTCAAAGTCTTCTACTAGTCGCTCTGCAATTTCAAATTTCTTAAGGAAGTAAAGTGATAGTAATATATTCTTAATGGCGTTCGTTTTGTAAATTATGTGTAAAAATTTTGAATTAATAGAGTAACCCGAGTCATCAAACGCAAGCTTAGCATCTTGAAGCTCATCTTCGAAAGTATCGCGATACGTCTCGGAAAAGCGCAAATCATTAGCAAAGTAAAACAATGCTGACAGGCCAGCCAATTTAACGGAGGTAAGACTTGGGTAAACTGCCATCCAGATTTCATTTATAATTTCATAATCATTTTCTATCGTTTGAAGCGTAACACCAACTCCAAGCTCAATTAATTCCGATTCAGTTAAACTCGGGCATGCTGGTAAGCCGTGCAGCCTAACCCAATGAACGAAAAAATCATGTATGTCTGATGCAGTAACACCAAGCAAAGGAACCGACATTTCAATCTGTGGGGCTAGCTCAAAGTGAGCTTCAATAATCATTATGCAATCAGATAGGTCTTTGCTTCCTATACCAAACCTCTTCTTAATATTTTTCTTTGTGACATCGAATAATTCGTCATGCCACTCAGACTTTGGAGGAAGCAAGCTTGCGACTTCAAAGATATTTTTTCGTGACAGTTTTTTTGTGAAGCTACCCAATGAGTACTCATCACACAGGTATTTGCTCAAATGATACAGATCATCCAATTTATCCTCTAAATAAATAAAGCTATTTTTTAAAACTACAAAGCTGATGTTAGCCACATTAACAAGATGCCTTTGGCTTTCGGTATTTAATGGGTATCTAAATGTCTGTCCTGTAGCATCAACTTCGGCAAAGTCTCTAATTTTTTCATCAAGCAGCTCAATGATATGCTTGTAGCGGTCGTCAATCACCTGGCTTTGTTCAACAAAAAAACTCCAAATACGCCCGATATCATGCGATTGAACAAAATCAGAATTAAGAGTTTTTCCTCTGCATGTTTGGATCAATAACAAATCTAAGATAGCTGCTTTTAAACGCAATTCAACGGAATGCCTCATGTTGAAGCAAACCGGATACACAAGCTCATCAACGGAGTGCTCTAATCCCTGCCCTTGAAGTACCGTGTCAATTAACGTGTTCGCCGCTTGGGAAAAACCCTTCGCGTATTCCCAATACCCAGGAAATCCATTTTTACCGACACAAGCGTGTGCCCAAGTCGGTCCACCACGAGTGAATGTTGTGTTTATATGGTTCATTGTCATCTGTTATCAAATCACGGAACGGAAATCTGGCAAGAATGGGGGGAGCAGGGCGTTGGACTTATTGATCCGGCCAGTTTGATTCGTGATTTCCCGCCGATCCGTAGGGTGCGCCGTGCGCACCATTGAGCCCATCGGTGCGCATGGCGCACCCTACGCTTTCATAAATTAATTGTGCCGAATCAATAGCTCAGCAAGCTTTTTAGATCCTTGAGCATCAGGAACAGGTGATACGG
>DYMK01000074.1 GCA_020721585.1 Sulfuricurvum sp. | reverse complement strand
TAGCCCGCGTGCTGGCGGAGGGTGAGGGGTTGTTTGCTCATGCGGCTTCGGCGGCGTATCGGGTATTGGGGTGATTTTGCGATTTCCATGCCATGTAATTTGGCGCGCTTTATCTTGTTACCCTATTACACGGTGTATGTGCTGTTGGGTTCAAACAGGGTAGTTATAAATTGGAGCGCAAATGAAAGGCTGGGTTTACGTGATAACAAATAAGGGCATGCCGGGGTTGTTGAAAGTTGGGTTCACAACCAGAGATCCTGAGCTAAGAGCTGATGAGCTTAGTCATACAGGAGCGGCTTACCCATATTTGGTCGATTATGTGATGTTGGTTGAATACCCATACGAAGTTGAGCAAAAAGCCCATAAACTTCTCGTTTCTCATCATGAGGGTAAAGAATGGTTTCGTTGTAGCCTAGAAGAAGCCGTGGCGGCAATTAAACAAGCTTCTGAAGATCGGGTAATAGTTGAATTTTACAAAGGCGTAGAAAGATCTAAAGTTGACGCGTTATACCTAGGGGGAAAAGAAAAAAGTGAAACTTGTAATTTCGATGAGTTATTTAGCGGGAAAAAAATTTCCAAGTCAAAGAATTGGTATCGTGAAGCACTGGTCGTAATTGGAGCTGTCGGACGGCGACAGACTATTCAAAACAAACTTAATTCCATTGCGAATTTGGCTGATGATGTCACATTGCGCTCGCTTGCGAAGAAAGCTATAGATGTTTTAGAGCGAACATCAACAAACCCATCACACACGCCATTAAAGAAAATGGCTTGTATGCGTAATATACCGCTTGAACGTTACTGTAATGAGTGTTTGAGTGCGTCAGGTGAACAAATATGATTTCGTTCCGCGTAGGGCGCATTAGCGAAGCGTAATGCGCCGAATGGTTGAGCTGATGTACGCATACCCATCCGGCGGGTTACGCTGCGCTAACCCGCCCTACGGAATGAATGAGGAATTAACCTATGCCAACTATATCCATGTTTTACGGCATTCTTATCCGCATGTTCTTTCGTGATATAGAAAAACATCATTTTCCACATATTCATGCCGATTATCAGGGGGTTGTTGCGGTTTACTCCATTATTGATGGTGAAGTTTTAGCTGGGGCTTTGCCGAAAAACAAGCACAAGCTGGTGGTTGCTTGGATTGAAATCCACAAGGATGACTTACTCGCCGATTGGCAGCTTGCTGTTAACGGGCAGAAACCTTTTCAGATCAAGGGGCTTGAGTAATGAAAATTGAAAAGTTAATTGCCGATTCCGACTGGATGTTGACTGTGGTCGCAGAGGATGGTCGATCAGGGCGTTTTGATGTCAAACCCTATCTTGAGTTTGAAGCGTTTCGGCCTTTGCGCGATGCGCAAGAGTTCAGGAACGTGTTCAATGGTGGCTATTTTGTTGAGTGGGCATGTGGTGCCGATTTATCGGTGGACACCATTGAAGCGCGTTGGAACCAAGTTGTGTTGGAAGAAAGTGCTCGTGCCGCTTAAACCTAGGAGCCTGTCGGACTTAAGGGAAATCGGCTGCAAATCCGTCTGGACGGTGCATATTTCACCGCTTTTTTGGGCAATAGAACCCACTATTGCCCTGCAAAAGCGGCAAAATCTGCCCTCGCCCAGCCAGATTTTCGCTTCGATTCCTTAAGTCCGACAGGCTCCTAGTTGGTTTTTTCCATGCTTTACCTAAATACCCAACAACTTGAACGCTGTAT
>DYMK01000073.1 GCA_020721585.1 Sulfuricurvum sp. | reverse complement strand
TCGGTAGCCAAAGTGAGTTCCGATGATTTGAATAAAGTGGTTTCATCTAATATTTCATCTTCCTTACAAGGGAAAATAGCCGGTGTAAACATATCCTCTTTCAGCGGTTCGCCGGGTTCCAGTCAAAATATTGTACTTAGAGGGGCAACAAGTTTAAGTGTAGGCAATTCTCCATTGATCTTAATTGATGGCGTACAGTATGGCGGTACACTCTCCGACATCAATGCAGACGACGTTGAAAACATCGAAGTAGTAAAAGGAGGCGCGGCTTCTTCTTTCTATGGTTCAAGAGCGGCAAACGGGGTAATAGTCGTTACTTCCAAAAGAGGTAAAAACAGTCAAAATAAAACCTCAATTACCGTCAGAAATGAATTTGGCATGCAAGAAGTGGCAAAATATTTACCCTTATCCACTTCTCATCCTTACGAATTAGCACTTGATTGGTATGGTGTAGATACTTATACCAAGTACGCAGGAGTTACCTATCCATCCGGCTACGTTACCGGTTGGGATCCCTATATAACAGGAAGTAGGGTCATAAAACCCGATGCATATATGGACCTGCCCTTTCGTGTAAACAACGATTTACAAAAAATGATGTTTACTCGTGGAAATTCAATGACAAACTACGTGGGTATAGGAGGCAGTTCAGACAAAACGAACATTTTTGTTTCTTTTGAAAACAATAAAGAACAGGGTGTTATCGTAGAAACAGGCGGTTACAGCCGTTATGGTATCCGAACCAATATTGACCATAAAATCACCGACAAACTCAAATTATCTACCAGCAGTAATTTCATTAATATTAAAAACGATTTAATGGGGGGCGGCACCGGAGCATTTTTTGATGTATTGATGATGGAACCCGATGTAAATTTGCATAAACTCAACCCTGACGGACAGCAATTTAATTATTATCCTAATCCTTGGAGTACTGAGATTAATAATCCAATTTACAATTTATGGAGAAGAGAAAGTACAGTATCCAAAAATAAATTGTTAGGCAACTATGAGTTAAAATGGAAAATTACAGATTGGCTCAATGCAGAAGCTTCCTACTCGTTCGATTATATGGGATACAACGGTGAAACTTATACCCCTTATGGAACGTTTGATGGAATTGAAACCGATACCATCGCCAACATCAAAAGATACAGTACCACCAACGGTGCTATTAATAATACCTTTACCAAAAACTTTAATCAAGTCGTGCGTTCCACCCTCAATTTTTCAAATACTTACGGCGAGTTAGATGTCAATGCGAAGTTGAGTTATTTCATGGAACATCTCAAAACGAATGAGAATTACACAGAGTCGAGCAACTTCAATTTGCCGAACTACGCATCGCCTAATTACGCTACAACACACCTCAATTCCGATTACAGATTTGTAGAAAAAGCTTTAGATTATTTTGCCATTATTGCATTGGTTTACAAAGACCGATATATAGTCGATGGTCTGGTTCGCTATGATGGTTCATCCCTTTTTGGAGCCAATAACCGTTGGAATTTATTCAATAGAGTTTCCTTGGCTTATCGGGTTACTGAAGATGTTAAAATTCCAGGTGTACAAGAACTCAAAATAAGAGCCGCCAGAGGAACAGCCGGTTTAAGACCCGGTTTCTCCTATCAATATGAAACGTACAATAATGATAATGGTGTTTACTCTAAAAACACCTTAGGAAACAAAGATTTAAAATCTTCTATCAACATCGAAACAGAACT
>DYMK01000072.1 GCA_020721585.1 Sulfuricurvum sp. | reverse complement strand
TATGATACAATTTTAGGAACTACTAGATGCTGACACAAAATTCTGAACAGTCCCGGTTGAGGTGATAAAAGTCTAAACTACTGGTTCACACGCTCCCGAGATGCCACTATTAGCGAGAAAAAACAATTATTAAACTCTATTCCTACCACTTCTTATCTCAGTACTGATACTCAGGATATTACAAAACTTAATTACATCATTTAGTGTTCTAAGGGAATAAACACTATTTGTACTGTAATCTTCTTTTTCATCTTCCCATTGATAGATTAATAAATCATCATTAATCTTTTTAATTTTTAAAGATTTTGGACGGAGAGTGTTTTTAAATATTTCAAATGAAGATTCTCCACTTGTTAATTGATACCCATTTTCTTGAGCAACATTTTTAATAATTTGTATTCCAAGTTCTATATCCATAATTCATTCCTTTAAATATTTAATCTACTATATTCTATATCAAATAAGCTGATATAAATATCTTATCAAACATTAAAAATATACCGCAATTTTTTTCCCTCGTTCCCAACGTCCTCGTTGGGAATGCAGACTAGTATATACACTCCCAAGCTGGAGCTTGGGAGCGAGACGAAACTAACATATACAAAAAACTGGATTCCCGATCAAGTCGGGAATGACGAACTACGAAGCTTTAAGCGGCGTAATATGAAAGTGCAATCCCAACGATTTTACCACTTTAGCGATGGTATCAAAACGGGGCTTAGAACCCGGAGCGAATGTTTTATAGAGGCTTTCGCGCCCAAGACCGCTCTCTTGTGCGATTTGGCTCATACCGCGAGCTTTGGCGATATGACCGATAGCACGGATCAGCTCATCGGTATCACCCTCTTCGAGGACTTGCGTGAGGTATTCGGCAATCGCCTCTTCGCTGTCTAAATACTGTGTCATATCAAATGGGCTCAATTGTGTTTCCATCGTTATATCTCCTTTGCCATCTCTATGGCTTTTTCAATATCGCGCTGTTGCGTTGATTTATCACCGCCAACGAGCAAAATAATCAATTCATTCCCACGCATCGTGTAATAGAGCCGATAACCCGCCCCCATATCAACACGCATTTCAAATACACGTTCACCAACACTCTTCACATCTCCGAGATTACCGCCTTGAGCACGCTCCAAACGTCGAGCAATTGCGATACGGGCACGCATATCTTTGAGCTTAGTGAGCCATTGCGAAAATTTATGGGTTTGCTGAATGGTATACATAGACAAATTGTATCCATTTAGATACATGATGTCAATACGCACTTAATCCTATGCTAAAATCCCCTCATGAAATTCACCCATGCCACCCACAACGACATCCCTACCCTCACCTCCCTCCTAAATCGTTCCTATCGCGGTGATAGCTCCCGCGCGGGATGGACGAGCGAGGCGGATCTGCTGAGTGGTCAACGGATCGATGAAGCGGGAATGATCCAACTGGTGAATGATCCTGATTCTCTGATTCTAATCGCACAATCTGAGGAGTCGATACTCGCCACCATACATGCGCATCATGAAAACGAGAGCGTCCATTTCGGATTGTTTGCCGTTGAGCCATCGCTACAAGGCGGAGGGATCGGTAAAAAGCTCATAGATGAACTACGAATCCGTACTATACTGTTTTTAAAGTGAGATGCGACTATAATCGTAAAAATATTTAGTCAGCCCTGAAAAACGAAATTTTGGTTCAATTTTTAGTGCGCGTGAGAGTCATTCCAGTTGAAAGCTCAGACATAAATTTCCACTCTTTGATC
>DYMK01000071.1 GCA_020721585.1 Sulfuricurvum sp. | reverse complement strand
TACACTTACGACGATGTGGTTGAAGGAAAAGGATATTTCCAAGAGTTCGACCTTATGGATTGGGGTTCATTGTTGGGAATGGGTGCTTATATGGGACCCGATTTTTCTACCGAATTTTTTCACCACAGAGCCCTATTTTTGTACGAACATTATAGTAAAGAAATGTATCAAAAATCTGAGAAAGAGCTTACCGACATTGAACGTGGAGCTGTAAAAGAAAGGGTAAAGCAAGATTTTCATCAACAAACAAAATTGTTGGAAAGCGGTGTAACTTATACCGAAGCATCTTCTTTAGCTTACAAAGAAAATGTAAAGCACCTAACTAAAATGCTTGTAGAAGGCGACCCTGAAAGAGCTTTTAAGGGTGGTGTAATTAGAACAGAAGAAGCTGTGAAAATTGCAGCTTTTATTGATTGGTCGCAAACCGTTGCCTCCTCTATACGTCCCAAAACAGAAGGAAAAGTTGGAGAGAAAAGAACATGGTCTAATAACTGGCCTCCCGAACCTTTGGTTGACCAGGATACCTCGTACAATAATCATATAGTATCTCTTTGGGAGTTTTTGATACTGTGGTCTCTTACCATTTTAGTTATATTCCTATCGTACGAGTACTTGTTTAAAAAGGATGAAAACGAAGAATTAACACCGGCAATTAAAGTAACTTCATTATTTAAATCGCAAAAGAAACTTTTAAAATATATACCAATTGTATCGCTTTTATTTGTGGTTCAACTGTTTTTAGGGGCTTATATTGCACATCTTTACGCCGACCCTACACAGGATTTTATTTTTTCGCAAGATATTCTTCCATTTAATGTAATTCGTTCCATTCATACTCAATTAGCAATTCTTTGGGTTGCAGTAGGTTGGTTAGTTGGTGGTTTGTTAATTGCTCCTTGGGTTGCCAACAAAGACCACAAATTTCCTTGGCTTGTTGATGTACTTTGGGTGGCTTTGGTAGTTGTTGCCCTTGGGTCTATTGCAGGATTATACTTAGGTGCAACCGGTCAACTTCGCGACACTTGGTTTTGGTTAGGAAACGAAGGTAGAGAATTATTAAATTTAGGTAGGGTTTGGGATATTGGTTTGGTTATAGGCTTGGTATTCTGGTTTTTACTAATTGTTTCTTTGATTAAAAAATCAGCAACAAACAATCCTTTGGTTGGTACAATTATTTGGTCGTCATTTGCAATAGCTACTTTGTATATTGCAGGAATGATGCCCATTCATAAAGTTATGCCTAACTTTACGGTTGATGATTATTATCGTTGGTGGGTTATACATCTTTGGGTTGAATTAACTTTTGAGCTTTTTGCTGCTGGTGTTATTGCTTTTATGACCGTTTCATTAGGTTTAATATCGCAAAAAACAGCAGAACGTGTAATGTTTTTTGAGTTGTTTTTAATAATGATGTCAGGCACATTAGGGGTTGGTCATCACTATTGGTGGCAAGGTTTAGACCAATATTGGATTGCCATAGGAGGAATTTTTTCAGCCCTCGAACCACTACCTTTAGCACTTATGATTGTTGAAGCTTGGAAAAACCAAAGAGAACAAAAAACCGAAGGAAAAGTAAATGAATTTTCCACTCCTTTTATGTGGATTGCCGGTTCAGCGGTATTAAATTGGATAGGTGCCGGATTTTTTGGTATGATAATTAACACCCCTACTATTTCGTACTATTCGCACGGCACCTACTTAATAATGCCTCACGGACACATTGCATTACTTGGTGCATTTGGATATATTTCAATAGCATTTTTATACATGACTTCTCGTGCCAACGCAATGGCAAATGG
>DYMK01000070.1 GCA_020721585.1 Sulfuricurvum sp. | reverse complement strand
GGCAACCGCAGGGGTTCAAAATCTTGAACCCCTACAATTACACACATAAAGGAAAAATAAAAGATGAAAAAGATAATTTTGATGATGATGGCACTCACCTACGCACTTTTGGCAAATGATGCCGTCCTCTCCATCAATACAGGCGGACATACGGCAAAGATAAACGATATTATCGTCACCAAAAGCGGTGATATCATAAGTGCTAGTGATGATAAAACTATCAGAGTTTGGAGTAGTAGAGATGGAGCCCAAAAGCGAAAAATACTAGGGCAAATCGGAGCTGGAGCTGAGGGGATGATATTTGCTATCGCCCTTAGTCCTGATGAGCAATATTTGGCTGTAGGTGGGTTTATCAATAGTGGAAATGGAGAAAGAATCCGCCTCTACGATTACCAAAGTGGCAAACTCCTCACTATTCTCAAATCCCATACCAATATAGTCTATGACCTAGCTTTTAGCCCCGATGGGAGATATCTAGCTTCGGGTTCAGGAGATACAACAGTTAAACTTTGGGATATGAGTAAAATCGGAACCGATGCTTTAGCTTCGGCAAAAGGCGGGACTAAAGTCCCACTTCCGACTACTATCACCTTCCACACAAATCCTGTGTATGGAGTAAAGTTTACCGATAAAAACACTCTTATCTCAAGCGGTCTTGATAACCGCATAGCACTTCATTCATTAAGTGGAAAACTCTTAAATAGCTACACCCATAATGAGAATCTTATGTATATCGCTACCAATGGCAAAACCATCGCTACTTGTGGAACAGGCAACGAGATACTCCTTTTTGATACAAGGCTTAATCTTCAAAGCAAAATCAAAAGTGAAACGGTGCCAAGGGGACTTTCCTTTTTCCCTGATGGAAGGTATCTGATAGCGGGAACTGGTGCTTATCCACTCAATGCCAATATTTACGATAGCCAAAAAAACTATGCCAAAATAGCCACATTTGATAAGCATACCAATCTAACTATGGCGGTAGCCTTTTTGGATAATGAGACTGCCATAAGTGGTGGGGGAAATAATAATGAGATCTATATTTGGGATATAAAAACGCAAAATATCAAAACCAAAATAGTAGGGGCTGGTCAAGGAGTTTGGAGTGTGGGGATAAATGGAGAGAGTATCGCTTGGGGGAATGTTGCCATGACACAAATCAATCAACATGCAAAACTCCAAAAATCCTTTAATCTTAAAACTCTTGCTATAGGAGCTGTCATTGCGAACGAAGTGAAGCAATCCAAAGACGCGACTGCCACGACTTCGTCTCGCAGTGACAGTGATTTCAAACGAATCAACTCTGATGGTTTATCTCACTCAAAGGGGGGTGATCATGGGTATGATGCAGTGTTAAACATCGCATCCTCAGGAGTCTCTATTACCAAAGGCTCCACCACTGGATATAGCCACACATGTTATGGCTGGTACAAAGACACTATAGTGAGTGGTGGAAGCGGTGGGCAACTTAAAATCTACGATACCAAAGGGGTGGAAGTAGCCTCACTAGTTGGGCATACGGGAGAGATTTGGTCTATTGCCCTTGATGGGGATAGACTGGTGAGTGGGAGCGATGACCAAATTATCAAAGTGTGGGATTTATCGTCATTGCGAGGAGGAACGACGAAGCAATCCATCTCCCCACTTCTTACTCTTTTTGTCGGAAGCGATGATGAGTGGGTGATGTGGACAAAAGAAGGATTCTTCAATGCTTCA
Organism: Sulfuricurvum sp.; assembly: GCA_020721585.1. Taxonomy (GTDB): domain Bacteria; phylum Campylobacterota; class Campylobacteria; order Campylobacterales; family Sulfurimonadaceae; genus Sulfuricurvum. The sequence goes on along the minus strand of DYMK01000070.1, from coordinate 100 downwards.
AAAAATGGAGCGAAATATATCGGATACCATATCAATAATGGGAGTGATAAAGAGGCAGAGTTTATCGGTGTGGATAAGCTTTATAGCTCTTTGTATCGTC
>DYMK01000069.1 GCA_020721585.1 Sulfuricurvum sp. | reverse complement strand
AGGTTTGGATGGTAGAATATTGGCAATGGGTATTCGTTAATGATGCGAATTCGCCCACCAATAAATCCAACATAAGCTTCAATAGACTTAAGTTCATACTCTACTTTACCATTTTTAATGGCTTTAAACAGGTAATAAGAAAAAATTATAGTCATTATGCTTGCTGTTAAAAATGCTATATTTTCAAAATATATATTAAGCGTAAAACCAGATACCCAATAAATCACTACTGATAAAATAAAATAAAATATAAAGAAATAAAATATTTTAATTGCCAATTATTCTCCTTTATGTAGACTAACTATTTATTCATACTCAAAATGTCCTAATATCAGAAATATCCAAGCAAAATTTTACATATTGACATATTTTTAAATATTTTACACCGTTTTTCTTAAAATTATTTCCTCAAACACTTTAACGGCAGGCAAAGCGAAAAAAGAGCAAAATTCCCACATCATAAGATAATAGGAACCCCGATGACAGCCGAAAATTTTAATCTCACCGACTACCTCTCCCGTATCGGCTACGATGGGGAAGTGCATCCCGATGTTGCAACACTCACTCAGCTCGTACAAAAGCAACTGCGAAGCATCCCGTTTGAAAATACCGAGGTACAAGCGGGGAGAATCCCCTCACTGGTTCCCGAAGATATTGTGGATAAAGTGTTAGGACGTGGGCGCGGAGGTTACTGCTACGAGATTAATGGAATCTTTGCGATGGCACTCACTGCTATAGGATTCGAGTGGTATTTCGCGGGAGCGCGTCCGATGTTTTATCCTATGCGTCGTCCTAAAACGCACATGGTGGTGATCGTCCGTATCGAAGGGAGCGATTATCTGTGCGATACGGGATTTGGCGGATATGCTTTGCGCGCACCGATGGAGATTGTGGAGGGTGAAGTAGTGCAGGATGGCGATCATTTTCGGATGGAACATCTCGATGGTGAATACGTTGTAAGTTCTCTCGTGCAGGGTGAGTGGCAACGACAATACGGCTTTGCATTGCAACCGCAGGAGTGGATCGAGTTTAGTCTCGCGAACTATTTTAATGCCACCCATCCCGATACAATCTTTACCCAAAAGAAACTCGCTATTATACAGACACCTAATGGTCGTAAAATCCTCGTGGATAATGAACTCAAACTCATCGAAGAGGGGAAACTAGAACTATTGAGCGTCGATTATGATGGTGCGTTAAAAGAGTATTTCGGGTTGGAGCCTTTATGAAGCCTATTTTGATATATCGAGCAACCAAAGATCAATCGGATGCTATTGCCATCTTAGTCGGTGAACTTTTACAAGGGATTATGGATCGAATCGGAATTGATGTGTTCCATTTGATGCAACTTTATCGTTTTACGAACGAGAAGGGTTTGAGATAAGCGGCGGGCGAAAATTAAAGGTGCTAGTGAATAAAGGATAAGTGCTATAACCATTCTTGCTGTTACCACATTGAGCTTGATCGGATTGCTCCGACACAACGCTTGATGGAAACACAGTCTCAATGAACTAGCAAAAACGGTGGAAAGTTGAAGAGTTTCATAAGTCACTCAAATCGAATGCTAGCTTGAGTAAATCACCAACAAAGACGATTAAAACCCAAGCAAATCATGTATTTATGGCAATCTATTCGGTATTCAAGCTTGAATGTTTGAAAATAAAACACGCATTAAACCATTTCGCACTTAGAACCAAACTTCTCATCCGTAGCAATCAAATGGCATTTTTGGAATTACAGAGGTTAAAGGGTGCGTAAGGTCAGTAAATAAAAAATTTCCCCAAAGAAAAGCGATAAGGTAAAGATTGCATGATTATGT
>DYMK01000017.1 GCA_020721585.1 Sulfuricurvum sp. | reverse complement strand
ATGAGCTTTGTATCCGCTTGTGTTGGCATGAGCTTCGTTTCCGCTTGTGTTGGCATGAGCATAGTTTCCGCTTGTGTTGGCATGAGCTTCGTTTCCGCTTGTGTTGGCATGAGCTTCGTTTCCGCTTGTGTTGGCATGAGCTTTGTATCCGCTTGTGTTGGCATGAGCTTCGTTTCCGCTTGTGTTGGCATGAGCTTTGTTTCCGCTTGTGTTGGCATGAGCTTCGTTTCCGCTTGTGTTGGCATGAGCTTTGTTTCCGCTTGTGTTGGCATGAGCTTTGTATCCGCTTGTGTTGGCATGAGCTTCGTTTCCGCTTGTGTTGGCAGTATCGGAATAGGTAAGCTTCTCATATACCATTTTAAAATGCGCCTTGAACATATCGCCTATGCTGATGGATGAATCTATTTTTAGCTTATTAGTAGATACTTTGTCCGACTCTTCGTCAATATCACCCAATGCTTCAACCTCTGCGTACTTTGCCCCAGTAAGCGGTGGGTAGTAAGTAAATACATCAAGAGGATTTTTACAAAAGTGAAACCCTTGCTTACATGTACTAGGTTTGACATTTTCTTCAAATGTTTCACCCTCCTTAAATTTGAAACCACGACATGATAAATCTTTGTCAAAACCTTTATAACCTTTCATTCGTTCTCCTTTTTAAAGTTTTCCAAAACCACAACCGTCACCCCGTTGTCAATGCTCGTGACCGATGGATCAGTGTTCCGCTGTATTCGTTGTGTGCTTTAGAAAATAGGCAGTTTTACACCTTGCCTAAAGGTCATAGATACTATTTTTTAAAGACGTATATCAAACTGCACGTCTTGGCTCTTTGGTTGCCACCCCTTATCCCCATCAGCACCTAAGTGGTTGGGTATTCCCTTTCGGAGGCTCTCGCCCATCGTTGTAATACAACTCAAGAGAGCCTTACATGTAAAGAGTAAAGCTCTATTGAACTATGTTATAATTTTAAAAAAGGACTTCTATGATTGAACTCCCTATATGGATATTTATAAGTTCACTTATCGGTGCTTTTGGAGTTGGTATCGGAGTTGGATATAAAGTCCAAGCTCCGACCATCTCACAAGATAAAACTCACTGCAACACATTTGCAGCCAGCGATAAAACTGGATGGCGTGGTAGCATGGAGATGGGACGCATATACCGTAATGGAAAATGTGTCAGTGTCTCATGTCCATTTTTCACACAAAAAGGATGTTTATGTGAACTTGTAAACTCCAAATGTAAACTCATCTCTTAAAACCTTTTTTGATTTGTATCCCAAGCCAAAAGCCACAAATAATCAATGTCATAAGGAGAAGGACATAGTCTCCTTGTGTAATTTGTATCATTGTCTATCCTCTATGAATGGTCTAAATAGATAAATTTAATTTAGAATTCTGTATAATGTGAATTGCCTCATTAAAGCGTACTTTAGCGATGTCTTTGTAGCTTCCAACTTGAAAGACTTCCTTTAGTACCCTATGTAGCCCTTGAAATATTTTTCTTTGGTAGCTTGATTCGAGTGAGTGAGTATTTCTTAACTCCGCTACCCTGATTGCAATTTGTTTTTGTATTTTTTGTTGTTGTGCGTAATCAATCGTAGTGCTGTTTTTGAGTTCTGCGATTTCGCCTTTTACCTCTTTGATTTGATTTTCAACACCTAAAAAGCTATTTGCCATTTCTGCTATGGCTTTCATAGTAAATGATTGCGGTGTGAGGTGCACCATGGATTGTTGTTCTCTTAATGCGTTTTCCATCTGATTGAACCCGTCAATAAAATCAAGCTTGAAGTTTTCAGCCTTTTCGCCAGTGAAGCCCATAACAAGAAATGAAAAACCGTCACGATTCATCTCGTACATTGGCATTTCTTTATTGTTCAAACTTAGATAAGACTTAAGCTCAAAATTGAGCCGTGCTCTTTCGCTCATATTTGAAACATCTCGTAAGACATTCTTATGTTCTTTTTCAAAAACCTTAGCAACGTCCAAACTCGTTGCAAACACTTTTCCATCTTTAGAGATTAAACTTACCTCTATGTTGTTGATAACTAATGCACTCATGCTACATTCTCCTTTTCAATTTCTGCTAGTTCGATTTCAACCATTTTTATTTCTAGTTCGTACTCTTCTCTCAAAAGGCTGTTTACTCTTTTTTGAAGTTGGTATTTTTTGTTAAGCAAAATTGCGTAGTTGCTAAACTTATCAACTCTGAAATAACCTCTAATTGGTTTTGTTTTTAACTCTCCGTTTGCGTTCTCTTCAAGGTACCCACCTTTAGGAATAAACTGCTCTATGTGTTTTTTGAGTTCATCATTGATGACAAGACCATTTCGCAAAAATTCCCTCATTCTAAAAAACTCATCAACGAGTGCTATTTTGAACTCAATAACCTTTTTACTATTTCCCATTAACACTAATAGTTTGTAGGTATCTTTTTCAGCTAGACATAAGGATTTCAAATCCTTATACGAACCTTTAGGGATTTGAACATCAAAAGTATCACTGTATTTTTGAATCAATGTAATGATCGATGAAACTTGATTATCCGTTGCACTTGCAACATCTTCAAGTGAAACAACTAGCTCTCTATCGTCTGTTATTTTTACGATGTCGTTCATGCTATCTCCCTTTCTTTCATGTATCCTCTTTTTTCTATCTTGATTGATGCGTTGTACGCATCGCTCCCTTCTCTGAAATAAGTCGCTTTTTTTCGCTTTAGATGGTTGTAAACATTTCTTGATATTCCCATCTCTCTACAAAAAGCTGTCTCATTTGCAAAGTCCCTATTGATTTTTTCTACATCCATAACTTTTGACATTATTTATCCTCTTGTGTTGATTTTGTGTTATACTTTTGTAAACTATCAAGGAGTTCTAGCAATGGGCAAGCTGATAATAGTACCTCATACGAAAAACTACGCCCTTTTACCTCATGGTGAACGGTTTGAGATTGAGTGTGATTTTGTGCCTCGCGTTGGTGAAGTGATTGCACTTGAGCGTGACATTGAAAATTCTTCTCTTGTTTTTGTGTTCGAGATTGTCTATCATCAGAATGGGAACAACCTAATCCCTCATTTGAGTTGTCGCCCTTGGTACAGTGGAAATGATAGGTGTTTGGAACTGATAGAGCAAGGATGGATAAAAGATTGTCAATCATAATTTCCTGACGCTCTTCAATTTTATTCAGTTCTTCAATTACTGTGTCAAACACATTGTTTGTTTGATTTTCGTTTTTATCCATATTAAGCATTTTCAAAAGAGAAACTGTGGAGTTTTTGGCTTCTTTTGCTTTATTTATTGCGGTTAATATTACGGTTTGGCTAGGTGTCATTTTTTGCCTTTGTTTTAAGTTGCGTTCTAAGCCTTTTTCGATTTGTGTCGATTTGGTTTGATGAGAGAATTATAGTGAATTAATTCACTATTTGTCAAGTGTTTTTAGAATAAATTTACTAAAGGATGAATAATGCTTGGTGAAAAAATCATTGAAGAGATGATTAGAGTAAGTAAGGTAAAGAATCAAAAAGCCCTAAGTAAAGAGCTTGGAGTGGTTGAATCATACATTACAAAAATAAAAAACTCTGATAAAATTTCAGATGAAGTAATGGATAGAATTAGAGAATTTGAAGTAAAGTTTGGGAAATTAAACTATAAAAGTGATGAAGAGTACACCACAATCAAGCTTTACCCTAACATAAAAGCATCTTGCGCAAATGGCAGTATGTGCGTTGCGGAAGATTATGACATTCAAGAGATGAAATTCCCAACCTCGTATCTTTTAAATCATCTTGGTATTAAATGTGCTAAAGATGTGCATGCGATTGTTGCTGATGGTAATAGCATGGAACCATTGATTAAAGATGGCGACATTCTCTTTGTCGTTCCTTTTGATTCTGTGAGAGATGGAAATATCTACATTGTAAATGTAAATGGTGAAACGTACTGTAAAAAAGTATTTAAAAACCCTCTTACAAAAGGATTGACGCTCAAAGGTGAAAATTCAAGTGCACCAGAATATGAAATAAATGAGTATGATATGGATACGATAAGATTCGTTGGTGAGGTCTTTGTGGTAATGAATGTAAATGTGATTAGAAGATTGCGCTAAAAATAAAACTTACATGTAAAGGAAAAGTTATGGAGTCAAAGATTAGAGCATTAGGCGATAGAATTAAATCAATGAAAGATAAAATACTTACCGAAGAAGCAACTAAGCACTCTTTCGTTATGCCTTTTCTTTCTGCTTTGGGTTATGATGTATTTGACCCAACTATTGTTGTTCCTGAATTCACAGCCGACATTGGCACAAAAAAGGGTGAAAAGGTTGATTACGCTATTTTGAGAGATGGCGTACCTGTGATGATTATTGAAGTAAAAAACCATACCGAGAAGCTAGATAACCACAATAATCAACTTGTAAGATACTTCAACGTAACTGACTGTAAATTTGGCATCCTAACTAATGGTATAGAGTATAGATTTTTCTCTGATTTAGAAGAAAAAAACAAAATGGATAAAGCCCCTTTCTTGTCTATTAATCTTGAGAGTGCAAGAGATAGAGACATTAAGGAACTAGCAAAGTTTGCTAAAGATGTATTAGATACTGATGCAATCCTGCAAATGGCAAGCACAAAAAAATATCATAGAGAAATCCAATCAATATTTAAATCTGAGATAGAAAATCCATCGGATGACTTTGTCACATTCTTCGCTAAAAAAATAACTGAAAAAAGAATGACATCTCAAATCATAGAAGAATTTAGAGCTTATATTAAAAAGTCTTTTTCTGATGTTTTAAACGATATTGCAAATGATAAGATTCAAGCCATTCAATCTACTTTATCAGTTCCAACGACTGAAGCAATACAAGAAGAAGCAATCGTAGAAGAAAAACGAGTCATTACAACAGACGAAGAGCTAAATGGATTTTACATAGTGCGTTCAATTGTTGGTGAGAATGTAGGCGTTCAGAATGTTAGCTTTAAAGATACGATGAGTTATTTTACAATTTTATATCAAGGGAAAGTTACTAAATGGATTTGTCGTTTTTATTTCAACGGTAAGCAAAGAATGATTTCATTTCCTGACGATAAAGGGGCTGAAATTAAAATACCTATTGATAACATTGACGAGCTTTATAGCCACAAACAAGAGCTTATTTTATCGGCTGAAAAACGAAAATCTGGGAAAGAGTAAAGGCGTAAATCTACGCCCTACTTCTCCAAAACGAAACTATCTCTCAAAACTTCAACAAACCCATCAAGCGGATCCGTTATAAAAACTCTAACCTCATAACTTCCTGCACTTAAATCATCGGTCTGTATCGGAACATCAAACTTACTTCCATTGTTCGTTAAATCACCTTGCTTTTTAACAGTACCTTCTTTTTTAAGCTCATACCGTGCTGTATAGCCTGATATATCTACGCCACCAGGAGCTTCCACGCTAAAGAATCTCGATTCACCAACGACCATTGTTTTACCCTCTCTTTTTTGTTCATTATTGTTTTTCGTTCACTCATTGAAAACTGTGCGGCTCTCTCAATTTTCTTGAACGGGATGCTTTTGACGGCAATGCTCCAATTTCTAACCTTGAAATACTGAAACGCTTTGAGTAAATCTTCAAGTGTTAAGACTTCATCCATACGTATTTCATTAAAGAATGAGGCTGTCGCATCTGTATACGTGCTGATTTGAGCCTCACAATGAATCCCTGAAAGCGATTGAACGCTAAAGCTATCACTTACTCCAATGGTTTCGCTAAGTACCGTTAAAACCTCACCAAAGCACTCACAAGATGAAATCGTATCTATCAGCTCGTTTATGCTCACACCACTTGAAATCGTATGAGTAACCTCACTGCTTAGAGCCATTGTGTCATTCAAAGTGATTTGAATGTATCCGTATGATTTTAAATCATCATTTAGCGTTGCTTCACTTGATACGGTTAAGCCATTTTGCGCGTTACATGTAACACTGTCACTTAATCCTATGACATCATTTACCGCAATATCACACGAAACCGATACGCTAATGTCTGTTGATGCTGTGACGCTATCATCAAATGTGAGCGTAAAGGCTTCATCGCTTAATTGTGTGTAAAGGGTTAAGAGCATACGTGCTCACTAAATGCTTTGGCTGTTGCTTCTTCATCCCAATCGGTAGACTCTTCGCCATCTTCATTGACAACTGTTTTTAGAACTTGGAATTTTTGACCGCATTTACATGTAAGGTGTGCTATTGATTCATTCATGTCAAATCCTTTTTAGTGCGCTTATAACTCTAAACGCTGTGGTTGCAACGCCACCATTTATCACTAAAACTCTATAATATCGTGCTAAAACTTCCACGCCCAAATCTGTACATATCCCTGTTACAAGAGGCGCACTTACAACATCACGCCAGACGCTGTTATCGGTACTGTCTTGTATTTTCATTGTTCCCGATTGGTCGGAGTAAACACGTGCAATAAAACGCATATAGCCATTTGTAGAGCCTGCATCTCTTGATGTTCCCGTATACGTTGCACCACTTGCTAAGTTGGTTGTGGTGTCCGCATTAACCGCCCCCGCAACTGTTCCTATGTTCGCTGTCACCGTACCACTTATGGCATGTGTTTGAATGGCTGGGATTGGCTCTGTGGCATAGCTTCCGCACTGAACCATCCATTTCATCGTTCCTGATGTGTGCGCTGTCGCTCTGATGCGAAACCATTTTAAGGCATTAACAGATAACTCCCAACAATAAATGGGATTTGCTGACAATGCGCCTGTTGCTGTTTCGATAGTGTTCGCGTTAGAACGTACCGCCTGAACGGTAAACCACGTGCCATCCGTTCCATTTGTACTATCCAATGAGCCTTCAAACGTACAGTTATGGCCTGAGACGGATGGATTAACTTTACAATGCACCATAATATTTGAAACCGTAGTGACATCAATCGGGAATGTTTGCGCGTTTGCAGTAATGTCTTTGGTTTGCACATCAAAAATAGCGGGCTTTGAAGCGACCATCACACGCCCATCTTCATTTGTGCTTATCTTTGCGTTAATAGCTTCAAGGATTGACTTTACCAGGTCATCTTTAACGGCCAATGGGTTACTATCATCTACCAACCCATCATCAACACCGATTGCACCCATTTGAAGCTTTACAATTTGAGTGGATGCCCCACCAATACTATCAACGTTTATATCCGTTTGTGCATTATCTGCACCTTTTACTTTAACGAATGGCATCAGTCAAGCTTTACACTAGCATCAACAACAAAAGTACCGCTACCAACCACGCCAACATCACTACCATAATCCTTTACCGCTACGGCTTTACCCTTGGTGACGTTGTATAAAAGTGCGTATCTGCAAACGATGGCGCAATTGGTATAAGTGAACGCATCAAAGTCGAGTTTGAAGCCTGTACCATCTGCACTTACTGTTGGATTTGCAAGCGTGCATCCTCCTGCTGTGTATCCAGATGATGTGATCTCATTTGTTGCGCTGTATGCTGTCGTATCCTCATTCAAAGTTGCGGATGCGCTGTACAATGCCATTTTAAATGTGTCTGTTAATGCGTGTTGCCCTTGCAAAAGAGCTTGTTTATAAGTTTTAGTCATCATAGGTTATCCTTTCATCTGATTTGATGCCATTATTTCAACGTTACGTTTACCACGATTACCTACTTGTGTGTACCAAGAGCTGTCTTTCATCTCTCTTGTTGCCAGCGGATAGTCTTTATTTCCAAGTGCAAACCACATTTTCTTAAACTTCATTAGCCCTGTGTAACCTATGTTGAAGCACATATCAAGAAGGACTGCTTTACGAACAGGTGATTGGTTTTTATAAATGATGTTATCCATTAACTTTATCTCGCAATCTAACAACTCATGCAACGCCCACTTTTCTGCCACTGTTTCGCTGACGGTACCATCGCCGTTAAGCTCTTTTAATTCTTCTTCGCTTAGTGGGTGTACTTCTAGGTTTCTTCCATACCCTTGTGTCACTTTTCCTGCGGGGCATAGGTACTTATTTGGGATAAACCCCTCTGCCTCTTGTACTAACTTTATTGCCATATCTAATTGTAAACTCATTTCTATCCTTTACCTATTTAAACTGTGAAACTGACCATACGACCCAAGCAAGAAAGCCTGAACCTAATGCACCTAAAAAACCTTTTAGAAATAAGCCTCGCATCTCTTTTGGTGCATTTTCTATAGCTACGATACGTCCCAACAGCTTTTCGTGTTTTTCGTGGCAATCACTTGCAATCTTATTATAACCCTTGAGTTGCTCGTCTCTAACCTTGATAAAGTTCTTATGTGCTACACAACCTTCATTATTTTGGCTATGTTCTATAATTTCCACCCTGTGAAAAGCACGATTTAATGCATCTTTTATTTCCTTGTTTTCTGTATCAATTTTAACAAGGAGTTGCAGTGTTTCAACAATAGTGTCAAACTTATCCTCGTGTCTATCAAGCTTAGCCTCTATCCTTGTTATAGCCGATACAAGTCCTTGAATAGGGTCATAGTCCATTTACTTTCCTTTTACTATAGTTGATACTTTTTCAAATCCACGAGAACCAAAATAACTAATTACCATCGTAACAAGTAAAGTCTCAAGCACTGGGATATAAGCATCTTTCACGCTAAATCCCAGATTACTATCACCAATGATAATAACAGAAAATAAAGCAATAACCCAAGCAAATGAAAGAGGGCGTACAAGACGTGTAATAAGATGTTCATTGTCGCTCTTCCACCTTTCGGTAATTTGTGCTTCAGCTTCATTAGCTTGTTCATTAGCTTTTAGAGTAGCCTCTAGCTGTATCTTTACGAGTTCATTCTTCATTGCTAATCGTTCCTCATCAGAGGTAACCAGCTTATCAATAGCACTTCCTACGCTGTCCACAATCGCTGATGCGGATGAACTGAATATATCAGTGAGCCAAGACATAACTTACCCCTAATCCAATGAATACAAGGTCTTGAATAAGCCCATAAGCTACCTCTTGATGTTCCCAACCACCAGTCATTTGAAAGTAAGGCTTATTGATACTAAACAGTTTTGATGTTCTATAACCAATCTCGCACGCAATAGGGAAACCTACGCCAAGTATAACCACAGCTAAAGCTAAACAATACGGGCTGAAACCTACAAAGTGCAATGGGGCAAGTACTGGTAACCACCAATAGAGACCTCTAATTGATAGGGCTACTCTGCAATAATTAATCCAATTTGTTTCAGGATTAAAAACTTTAGAAGCTAACCAAGCAATACCGTTATTCTTACCTTCTTCCATTGTGTACATTTCACGTTTGATATCCTTTTGATGAACGGATAATGTACCTACCCACTCACCCCAACCAAAGCTCTCACCCAGTATATAACCCACCGCAACAGCAAACCCCACATAAGGATTACCAAACACCATTGCTATAAACCAACCTAATGCCATACCAATAAAAGGTGCTGACCCTTTAATCCCCCCACCTCTTGCTCTATTCAAAAACCACATCATAATTATTCCTTTTTACCTAGTGACAAACCATCTGGCAGTGGCTTATCATATTCCCATACCGCAATATAATCGCTTTTGCCATCACTATCGTTTTGAAGAATGATAACATCTAAATCAAGCAACTCTTTTATATTTGGGTATTTAGCCTCTATTTGTTCGTAAATTGTCATTTTAACTCCTTACATAGTGTGCTTGAAAGAAAGTAGATTTCGATGGATATACAACTGGAGTACTGCCAGTAATTGTTATATACATTTCTACATAATCGCTTTCAACCAATTCAATATCACATGAAAACTGAAATTTAGAGTTTGCGGTGAACGTCCACGTACTTCTAGCCCCTCTAACAGGTGAACCGTTTTTATATAACCTTAGTTGAACATCAGTACCTCCACTAACATCAGCTTGCGAGATAACATGATATATTCCATCAACACTTGGCGTAAATCTACTGTTTGTAATGTCATAAGCACCAGTTCGGCCATATTCTTCTGTTGTAAAAGTTACCTTAGTGGATACGCCACTTGTAATAGGTTGGTTTTCATCATTTTTATATGCTGAAAAACAAGGTTTATTTACTTTGTCATCAACATACTTTTTATTAGCTACTTGATAATCCGTTGTTGGCGTTGGTGCTGTTGGAGTACCTGTAAATGTTGGACTTGCTAAAGGGGCTTTCTGATTAATCAATGCAAGCAAAGCCTCTGATGCAGTAGCTATTGAAACCCAATAAGCCGTTTGTGTGTCAGGCTGTTGATTTGTTCCTGCTTGCAATGCACGATAAATGATGCCATTGTGAGCTACGCTTTGTCCTACTGTGTAAGCTGTTCCGCTTGACCATGTGCCTTGAAAATTAGCACTCGAAACCGCTGCATCTTTGGCTTGAACTGCTGATGTTTCAGTATCGTTAATTGTTTGTGCGGTACTGTTTATCTCTGAAATGACGGTGTTCATTTCATCGTCAAATTGGTTTAATGCGCTTAAAAATGCATCGCCTCTTGCCCTAAAGTTTACCGGGTCAGATGTGCTTGGTGCTATGGGTAATGGTGTGATGGTTTCAGTAATCATAAAAGTCCTTGTATGTCTATTTGTACGAGTGTCTCTACTGGCGATTTGATTGGCAATTCAAACTTTTTTATAAATCCATATACGCGTGTTGATTCTAAAGAATCATAAAAAACTGCGGGGATACCCTGAATTTCTACCAGATCATCGTAACAGGCGTCAGATAAGTTCGTTGGAATAAATGTTGTGCCTGTTAATAATTTGACCGAATTTCCTTTGTTTAAATATGTGATGCCCGATGCGGTATCTGTTATAACCGTTGAATAATCAAGCGACGATAAAGAAAAGCCCCACTGTAAATATCCAATATGCTTTTTTGTTCCAATAATTAAAAATCCAATCCCTATCGTTCCTGCGCCTGAAAATGTAACCCTTACCGATACATCTCTATCAAGCGTTGTTCGCTCATATAAAAGTGTTCGATAAATACCTCCGCTTAATGTTCCGAAAAAATATTCGTACCAATCTTTGGCTTCACGGCTTGCAGATAACGTAACATCCTCTAAGATAGAGCTGTCAATGTTGCTGATAACTTCAATGCGAACACTCGTGATATTGGTTAAATTTCCGATAAAAATAGCTTGAACATCATATGAATCAATAACGTATTGCATCGATGTCGTGGCGGTTGTCTGTGTGTTTAAAAATTGGTCGAATAATCTCCACCGATTCGTTGTGCCTAAAAACTGCCAATCCGTAGGGTTATCGCTTGGTGTCTTATCGGTATTGGCTGTGAGTGCTCTATACTCCCCATGATTGGTATAAACTACATTTGCACCGATTGCGTATGCTGTTGCGCTGTTCCATGCTGAATAGGCACTGTCTGCAACGGTTGATGATACCAACGTATAATCTGATGGTTTTAAAATATTCATGCTGTCGCTCCAAATTGTTGGAGTGTTAAAATATCTTTCATGGTTTTGAGCATTTGAGCGTACATGAGCTTCATCGTTGCGTTATCATTTGCGATTTGTTGAAAGACTTTTGTGCCATCTGTGCCTTTATTGAGCATCATATCTTGTGGATAAAGCGTTGCGTTTAGGCTTGTTAGACTGTCTTTATACTTTTTGTTTGCATCCGTTGCCTTCATAAGCGCATCACCAAGACTTGCCCATGATGTCATGGTGTCTTGTGTAAAGTTTGATTTAATGGCTTCATCGTACATAGAGAGAAAATTATCAACGGTGACAGAACTTGCACCTAAGCTTGAAGCTAAAGCCTCGAAGTCTTTCTGTAAATAATTTGCTGTAAATTCCAATTGTTCAGTCGTTCCGCTACCTAAAAACCACTCTGTATAACCTCGTTTGTATGTTGTGTACCCACCCACGGCTGTAGAGATAGCTTCAGTAATGGTCTTATCAATTTGTGCAGCATAGTCCACCCATGACTGATAAATAGTATCAAGGTTTTGAGGGTTGATAGAACCTAAAAATGTTTTAACAACATTGGTATCTAAAAACGATTGAAGATTTGAAAAGCGTCCACCTGTAATAACGAGATCATTGTATTCCCCAAGTTGAGTCAAGAGATAATCGTACGCTCCAATTGTTTGCTTGATGGCTTCTAGCTCTTTAGCATTGAAACCTGTATAATTTTCCCATGATTTAGAAGAAAACCAGCTTTTCTTTTTATAGCTGGTATAGTAGCGACCATCTACATCATCCGCGGTGGCATTTCCAAAGATATCGATACCTTGTCCTGTTACCTTTTTTTTTCCAAACAATCCACCGAGCACGCTTCCTAAAAGACTGCCTGCGATAATACCAATAGGGCCGCCAAATAAACCCAAACTTGCGCCAAGTCCACCAAGAGCACCACCGATAGCACCTGCAGTTCCAGCGTAAGTATCTGCTCCAAAAATCTTATCTCCAAGGCTTCCAACCAAATAGCCACCTATACCACCAAGTGATGCCCCACTAAGCGCAGAGCCTACGGTCATTGATGTGGGTAGTCCAGCCATACCTGCATAAGCGAAAGGATTAGCAACACCTGCGCCAAAGCTCATCATGCCACTTGCCGCACTTCCAAATCCCATGTTCGCCAAAAGACCTGAAGCACTTTGAAACCCTGTTATGATGCTATCGCTTATCCCTGTAGTAATCATTCCGTAAGCTGTTTTAAGTGACGATGCCGTACTTAACAATGACATTGCATCGCTTCCTTGATTTGTAACCATTCCGCTTGCTTGGTCGATAATCGTACCGCCACCTGTGGTGATTTTCCCACCTGATGCTGTGGCCCCTGAACTGATAAGAGAGTTCATATCACTTGCACTAAGTGTTGAGCCAACGAGAGAAGCACCGCCAAAGAGTCCATATGACTTAAAGGAGTTTACGATACCGCCTTGTAAGCTATCTGTGAGGCTTCCTGCAAGTGTTCTACTAAGTCCTCTTGCAATTGAACCGCCTATGCTTCCAAAAAAGCCCTTTAGCCAATCACCAAAGGATTTAAACTTACCTGTCATTGTGTCAAAGAAAGACTCATCAAGGGCTTTGTTGATGTTGTCGAACATATCGTAGAGCCATTTGTTCTCTTTTTCAAACTGCTCATCTCTGAACTTCTCACGATTTGCTGAAATGATTGCGTTTATTTGAGTGTCGGTTAAGAGCTTTTGCTCTTTAAGTTCATCGATAAGTTTGGCTTCTTTTGCGTAGTATGCGCTTTGGGTGTCTCCTATGGCTTCGTAATAGGTAATCATTGCATCTTGCATACTCTTAATGGAGTTGATAGCTATTTTGTCAGCTTCTTTTTGAACTTCTGCAAAGTCTTTTACTGCGTCAAGTTGTCTGAATGACTTTTCGGAGTTTATGGCCAATAATGCAAATTGTTCATCGTTAAATTTAGCTGTTTCTTCGGCAAGTTTTTTTGCTTCATCTGCGTGTTTTTTAGCTTCACCACTTAATTCAAAATATTTTTTCTTTTCAGCATCCAAGAGTGAATTAATTTGTTCCTCTGAAAGAATTTTATTTTTTTCTCTAAGTTCATGCTCTTTTATCGCCCACGCTGTCGCTTTATCTCCTATGGCTCCATAGTAAGATGAATAGATGCTCAAGGATTCTTTTACTTGAGTATCAAATTCTTTTGTGTCAATAACACCATAATCATTTTTCTTTTTGTCTTGATTATTTTTATCTTTTTCTTGATTTTTTCTTATCTGACTTTCTAATACCTGGAGTTCTTGTTTTGCAAATCTTAATGTGTTGTCATCCATGTTTGTCCATGAAGCACCCATAAATGCTAAAAATCCATTACTGTCTTCTTTATTGTTCTTTCTTTTTTCAAGCGTTTTTATGTATTCTGTTTGCTTGTCAATCATCTCTTGAATTTTAAAGTTTGAGATTTTTCCAAGATTGTCATATACCTTCCCAGTAATCTCATCCCAGTTTAAAAATATCTCTGTTATGGCAAATAAAGCAGCTGTTGGAACAAATGTTTTAAATGCCATTGACAATCCTGCCAATGCACTTTTTGCCATATGTGTTTTTGCAATAGCACTTTCAAGCTCATTACCATAAAGTGCCATTTTAGCTGCTGCCAACATTGTGCTGCTAGAAAGAGAAGAAAATGCGCTTGATGTACTTTTGATCAATAATGGAGTTCCGTATAGTGCAACCCCAAGAGCTGCTACATCATCAGCGTATTTTTTAAATGTTTCATAATAATTGATGTCACTGTTTGATGAAAACGATTGAATGCTTTTTGCTACGGATTCAATGTCTTCTGTCATACCTTGTATGCTGGGTGAAAAATCTTTAATGATAGACATTTTAACACTGGAAAATGCTAAACCTATTTTTGTCATTGAATCATTAAAAGCCTCTGCTGCTTTTCCAGTATCGTTATCCATAACGCCCAAATACTCTTTGAGTGCCGCACTTCCACTGTTCAAAAGGGGAATCATTTGCGCGCCACTCTTTCCAAATATCTCCATTGCTGTTGTGGCTTTACTTGCACCGTCTGGCATATCTTGAAACTTGTCTGATAATTCCGTTAATAGTGAGAAACTATCTTTTAGCGTTCCATCTTGATTTTTAATCGATACGCCAAGCCTCTCAAATGCGTCTTTGGCTGTTCCTGCCCCCATTGACGCTTCGCCAACACCTTTGCTAAACTTTGATAGTGAGATTTCAAGTGATGCAAAGTCCACGTCACTTAATTTAGCAGCCGCGCTTAGGCTATAAAGTCCGTCTGCTGTGATGCCCGTCTTTTGAGATAGTTTGTTGAGTGAGTCCGCGAAGTCTATCGCTTGCGTGATTTGTTGTTTAAAGAGTGTGACCGCCCCAAGTGAAGCGGCTAACCCTGCGAATGTTTTAAATGATGCGGATAGCTTATCGGTATATGATGATAGGTCTTTGATTTTTGATTGAGCTTGATTAAAGCCAGTCGCGTCAAGATTTGAGCTGATAGATACTTTTAGCTCTTTATTTTCTGCCACTGTTAAGCTCTCCTGCCATTGATTTTATTATCTGATACAATTCTATGACATCGAATGCGTATTTTTTGGAAAAATCACGCACAACGTGATAGTTTGTTTCGATTCCATTCATCCCCGATTCGAGTGAGATGGTGAAGCATTGAATAACGAGCATCTCCCACTCATCTAAAGGTCGCATCACTGCGTCCTCGTCCATTTGGTCTAAGTATTCTTGTAAATGGATAAAGCTTTGCCCTTTGCCATACTCTTTGGCAAATCTGCGAAGCCTTGTTACTTTTTTTCTTTTGATTCCTGAATGGCTTTTGCGATCTCATCAAAAACGATTTTATTCGATATGCCTTTTTCTTTTACACACTCGAAAAGCTCATCTTTGTCATCGCCATCAATAAGCATCAAAAGTCTTTCATTGAGTATGGTTTCGATTTCATCGCTTGCTGTTTTAAGCGTAGGCATTGCCTTCTCGATTTCTTCTTCAATTGCTTCTATTTTTGTCAATACTTCTAATGCTTCTTTTGTTTCTTTGGCTTCTTTGAGCATTCCGTATCGCTCATTGAGTCGTGCAAGTTTTCCTGATAGCTTTTGAACGTTCTTAATTTCGTCCGTGTGCTTGCTGAATTTTGATTCTAATTTTTTTTGCTGTTGCGCTGTGATTTCGTGCGCTGTGATTTTAAATGTTTTATCATCAATAGAAATAGATATATTGTGCTTTGTACTAATCATTTTTTGCCTTTTTGTGATTTTGCCTTTTTGGAGGGGGAAGGCTAACCCCCATCAATTATTTAAAGGCGAGTGTAAAGTTATCGTTTCCTACGCTTGACTGACATCTGAAAGTCTGGTCGAAAACCACAACGCCTGATTGGTCGGTTTCTGATACGTCTTTTACTTTTGCAAAAGGTACATCGATTTGTATGATTTGCCCTGCTGTTGTTCCAACGGTGATTACGATTGCTTTCACGTTGCCCGCCAAAAGGTCATCCCAATGGGTTTCGTTCCCTTTTGTTTTGATGGCTTTGATGCGGATTGATGAATCAAAGTTCTCTAAGTAATACTCTTTTTTATCAATCGCATAGAGTGATTGAATGCTATTGCCAAGCATAAACTCAAACTCTGAAATATTGACCGTTCCGCCTGCAAGTGTGAACACTGTCGCGTTTGAAACTACGGGGGCATTCGATGTGTCAAGCGTTACTGCGGGATTCGCTTCAACGGTTGAATTTGCTGTGGTGTAACCCTTTGGTGAGAATTTAAAGCGCGTTAAATCGCCCACTTTTCCACTAATGGTTAAATCACATAGGATGCCCGTAACAGTACGCGAATAGCCATCTGTAAACACTTTACATTGTGCGGGGGTAAGTGACCCCCCTGCTTTGTACTCAACTTTTGTTGCGGCGGTGATAGTTTCTGCTAATCCACACGCTTTTAAAAGTTCCGCAAACTTCGGGGCTGTTCCTGCTGCTCCACCACCACGTCCGATGACTGGGATTTCAAACTCTGCTGTGACGTTGTTCGCGTCAACGAAAGATTTTTTATTTCCAAGTTGTCCGTTCCCTATGTCCTCGTATTCCCCGCCCGCTACTTTTGGATTGATAAATACCAACCCATCAAGCGTGACTACCTCCGTTTCTGTTGGTAACCCGCCTTGTTTGAATAGCACGGTATTTTTAAGCGTTTGTTGATTTGCCATCTTTTTTCTCCTCTAAATAAACACACTCATCTGCTTTTGAAATTTCATCGGCACTCTTTATCGTGATTTCGTCACCACTTTTGAGCGTTTTATCTCCAAAAACAAGCGTGCTGTTTTCTTTTTTAAAAACGTATGTTTTAGTTGCCATTTTCGATTACCGCCTTTATCATGATATACTCGGTTTCTTCATCGTTTAAGAAGTCTATTTTTGTGCCTTGCCATTCTAGTCGTTCGGATTGTGAGAGTTGTGCGGTAAAGAACGCATCAATAAGCGCATTGGCTTTGGTATCGTCCTTTTTCACACGCGCCACAAATGTAACCTCTCTTAACCCGATGTTAATTGCGTTTCGTTCAGCAATGAAGAGATGGGCGTTCATATATATAGGACGAATTATGTCCGCAATAACCGTTCGTGCTTCTACTTCATCGGTAAAATATCTCACAATACATCTCCTAAAATGACTCTACGCTCTCCAAATAAATCATCGTCAAACGATAAGACACTGTATGATTTTCCGTAAATAACAACGGATGAAATCTCACTGATTGACGTGTTGGACGAGAGGATGAGCGTTAAAACTCCCTCCTCATATCCCCCACCGTTCTTTTCAAAAATGCACCTTACGTCCGTTCCGTCTATGGTGCAACTTTCTCCAATGGCCGATGCCAATAGTGCTTCAACGTCAGTCATTACGCTGTAATCATGTCTTTGATAGTTGCAAACGATGCGATTTGTCTTAAATCGTAATCTGCAAACTGATCGGCTATAATGTTGATGATGCCCTCTTCTACTTGTGAGTAAATATCCACAACGATGTCTAGTCCGCCCCAAGTACCGATCAACACGTCATCAAAGTTACCAAAGATTGCGGCTGATAGATTTGTTCCTGAACCTTTTGTGAGGTTAGAAGGTACTAAGTTGCTCATAAGCGCGTCATAACCATTTACCATGTCGCTTTCTATAATGTAAGAAGGATAACCGCTTACTTTTGGAGTTGTTTTTAGTGTGCCTTTACCTTTAGCGTTAAAGATATATTTCAAGTTACCCATTGATGCATTTGATGCATTAACCAATGTTTCCATTGAAATCATGTGTGCCAAAGTAGGTGCTAGTCCGTTTGTTCCAAGTGGCACAACTTGTGTTACTTGACTTAAAATGTCAGCGATGATGTCAGCTTCGATTTTTAAAGCGATTTGCTTTGCAATGTCCACTTTAATCATGTTTTCAACTGCCAAAGATGACTGCATCAAAAGTTGTTTTGTAACAGGTACGCTCGCACCATATCTTTGTGGGGCAAGAGTAATGAAATCTGTTGTGATGTCACTTTGAGTGATTGCTGATTTCTCCGCTGGTTTATAAACGGTTGATGTACCAGTTTGACGTGGGATTTGTACATTGCCAACTAAGCCATCAAGTTTAGTTGCGATTTGCATGATGACTGATTGTGCGCGTAGTGCGTCAATGAACGAGCCACTAAGAATGTTTGTTGCAACTGTGTTACCACCATTGCCCGTATCAACGACTGACATTGTTCTCAATAACATATCAGCGGGGATATAAAGCCCTCTTGCTTCAATGCCTGACGCTTTTGCTGACGCTTCGCCAACTCTAAATTCAAACGTGTCACGTTTACCCATTGAAGCATCTCTCAACGCTCTCATAAGTGAGTATTGTTCTTTTTCACTTGTACTTAATCCGATGTCGGTGTTTGGTGTAGTATCCACTTTATTTTCCTTTGATTTTAATTCGAGTGCATCCATAACTTTTGCTCGATATTGGTCTGTACTCATTCCTGATTTAATAGCCTCGTTTGCATCCATACCGAAACGCTTTGAAATATCTAAGATTTCAGACGTTCGTTTTCTTTCGCCAAGCATTTGAGAAACATCCGCTGTTGGAGTTTCTTCGACTTTGGTTTCTTCTTTGATCTCTTCCATTTTTTCTTCCTCTTTGTGGTTTATTTTTACTTCCAACTCTTCCAACTCGTCTGCGCGTCCAACACCGACTGTTGTATCTGCGGGAATGGTTACGATTGACACCTCGTAAGGCATCCACTTTGTTACCCGATACGTTTCCTCATCGTTTTTTCTCGACTCTAGCATCATCTCTTCGATGCGATAGCCCACTGATACATTCCTGCGAATGCCATCAACTACGTCTTTAAATATCTCATCGCCGTGTTCCCCGCGACTAAAACGCACGACTGCCACGCCTTTACGTTCTGCTGAAATACTTGCCGACTCGATAACTCCGATTTGACTGTCAGGATTATGGTTAAAAAGTAGTGGTGCGGCGTTATTTAAGCGACTTAAATCAACGCTTGTGGGCGAATGGTCCAATATTTCCGTTCCCCAATAACGTGTATAAGGCTCTTCACTACTAAAAGAAAGTTCGATTGTTCTGTTTTCCTCGTTTACGCCTCGTATCTCGAAAGTACGAAATTGAGGTTTAAGCGTTTTGGCTAAAATTTGTTTGGGCATCGATTGCCTCCTGCTTTAATGTAAATTCTGTTTTAATTCCGTATTTTTCTCTCATTTGTTGCTCGAATTGGAGTTGAATATAGGTATCTTCGATGTCTAGTCCGTCTTCTGACACAACTTGTGCGGATGTTTTTAGTCCAGCGTTAATTGACATAATTGATGCTTGCACGTCTTTAAGCGGATCAACCCACGCCCAGCCTCTTGGCTGCCATTGAGTGTTATTGAATTTGTCGTATTTTTCAACGGGATAAGGTAAATTCTTCGTTAAAAGTGCGTATTCAAGCCACTTTTCATATACTTTTTCGTGAAATGACTCGATAAACCATTGCTGTATTGATTTCCATGTGTCACGCTCATCAAGCACACCCGCACGGATTG
This sequence comes from Sulfuricurvum sp., assembly GCA_020721585.1. Classification (GTDB taxonomy): domain Bacteria; phylum Campylobacterota; class Campylobacteria; order Campylobacterales; family Sulfurimonadaceae; genus Sulfuricurvum. The sequence continues at coordinate 15,361 of DYMK01000017.1, read as the reverse complement.
AAGAGTAAGAAACGCCCTCTAAATCCCCAGCCAAGTAGTTGTAAGACACGTCAAGCCCAGATGCAACGCCTCTAAGTGTTGATTTTATGAACTCACTAAACGCTGTTGTGGGATGCTGTGGGTCGAATTGCTGAAATCCCCATCCTTCGGGTAAAACTTCAAATTCGCCTGGCTCTGCGCTTGTTAATGGAGTGCCATTTTCGTTTCCATCTCCATTGTATGTTTCGCCTGCGGGGGATGTGTAAAATCCCATCTTTGCGGCGGCTACTCTTGCGGCTGTCAATTCTGCATCTTCGTAACCCTCTAGCATCTTTAAGCGTGTCATTGACGTTCTAAGCCACGTCACGCCTCGTCCTTGTGATATGCGGTCAAATACGTATAAATGTAGTATCTCGTCTGCTGGTATCCGATCTCTTCGGTTTCCTTGTACGGTTGTTTGAAGTGATGCGGGATGGTAACGTAGAATGTGATACGCTATTGGTCTGCCATTCTCGTTGTATTCCACGCCCATTGAGATGTTTCGATTGATGTCGTTGAGTGTTTCATCAAGCATATCCGCTTCTATTAATTGAAGCTGTAATCCTTTTTTTCGGTCAAATAACATACGGACTAATACTTCGCCATCTTGTGCAACGGTTGAGATGACGAGGTTTTGAATATCACGCCAAGAGAATTTACCCGTAACGTCACATTTTCCCTTTTTACCCCATTTATAAAATGCGGTTTCGATGGTATCGTTTGCGATTTTGTCAAGCGTTCCGTTGGTGTCTTTTGCGCGGACTTGTAACGCTACGCCACCCGTTCCAACCACGTTTTTTTTAACCATTGAGAGAAACTTTTTGACATAATCGTTATTACGTCCAAGTTCTCGCGCTCGCGCTCTTAGTAGTGGGAGTGAGCTTTTAATTGATTCATCTGCTGATTGGTTTTGGGCTGTCCACGATGCAAATAATCTGCCTACGTTTGCCCCATTGTAGTTTCGTTTCTGTTTTGAGTATCCAAATCTTTTAAGAAGTGAGCTAATCATTAAAACCTCACTAAAATTTTATTTCGCGATCCAAGTCCTGCGTTTAAGCGGTCTTGTGCGATTTCGTTAGCGACTTCTCTTTGGTAAGTCTGTCTTAACTTTATTAGTTGTTCTGGTGAGTAGTATTTGATTGAGCGTCCATTGATTGTCATTTCCGCTTGTGCTTGTGATGCGCGTCCTTCAATGTTCGCTTCAATAGCGTCTAATACTTTTCTAGCGTGTGAGCGGTATTCCAAATCAACGATTGTGACTTGACCGTTAAGAAGTGTTTTTTTGAGTGTAGGTGTTGCAATATTTGTGGCAAGTAGCCTATATTGATACACGCCACTATCTAAATTGACAATAGATGATAATATGTGGGATGAGTTGAAAGTAAGCACCAACGTACCTATTTCATAAGACAATACCCACTCATTTGACGGGTATTCTGACAATGTAGCCGTTTTCTCTAAGGTATCTCCCGAGAATATTTTTGTTAAAGTTAAATTGTTCATAATAGAACTTTAACGGTTGCGCGGTATGTTTTTTGGAAAAATTTAGTATCGTGTAGCCCAAGAGCCTTTTTGTCTAACGGGTTTTATTCTTTGGGGGATTGGCATTTGAGGGATTGTTTCTTCTTCGTGCTTTTTAATCACGTTTGCTTGTAATGCGTTCCAATTTGGGTTTAGAATCGCTAGTGCCGCAAGAGCGTACACGTTTAAGTCAAGAGCTTCGTTTCTCGCCCTTGTTTTCGTCCATACGCGTGAAGGAAACCCACGAATGAACTTAGTCGTTATCTTTTCCGCTGTGAGTTGTTTAAAATACTCCTCATCAAATCGCTTTGAGTAATGCATATACCCTGCTCCAAACTCTTCAATCTTTAAACGTGCAAAGATAAGCTCTTTCGCTGTGTCTGTACCAACTGCAAAGAGTTTTACATTCGCTTTGTTTGACCTTGTGCCTCTGTTTACCAAAGGCGCACCGCTTGATGAGCTTCCTTTGACCGCGTACACCCTTCGCGACTCTTTATTTTTTGTAAACTTGTAAACCTCGTTTGTAAAGTGACCGCCACTGTCGATGCAAGTGCACGCTATTCTCATCGTATAACCATCTTCGTTTTCGTATGTTTGAAGCAAAGCATCGTCAAGGTCTTTCCATACTATGGCTTTTGATGGGTCCCCATAAATGATTTTATAATCAATGCCCCATGATTCCTCCCCATCTCCAAAACCTTTAACCTCTAACTCGATGCGGTCATCTTGCACGTCGGCACTTGCAACTAAAACAAGCGCGTCACTAGGAACTTTGATGTAATCTTCACGCCTTGCAATCAGTTCATTATCGTCAAGCTGTATGCCCTCTTCTTCCCATGTTTCACCCAAGGAGGTGTTTACAAATGTTTTAAGCGTTTCCTTTGATTTCTTGGCTTCTAAGAAGTTTCTCACAAAATCATCGAGTTTAACCCAAGGGCTATAAAGTTCGTTAAGGTGAAACCCTGCTACCCCGTGAGAGGTTTGATGTGCTATCCATTTTCCTTTTTTTACTGCGTTCCATCGTTGCGCATCACTCCACCCTATACCACACTTCTCACAGTAGTATTTAGCTGTTGTTGCGTCATCTTTATCAAATTTTACGTTTCCAAAGATGAGATGCTGTTCGTGCCCACACGCATGGCATGGAACATAATACCTTCTCATATCGCTTTCTTCGTAGGCTCTTTCGATACGCGATATTCCTTTGATGGTTGGTGTTGATGTGAGCATTCGTTTACGATTCCAAAATGTCGTACTTCGTTTTGTTGCTAGATTTACCGGGTCGCCTTCTGTGCCTGCGCTCATAGGGTATCTGTCTATCTCATCCATTAAGACAACGCGAATAGGTCTTGATGCAAGGGAAGCGGGTGAGTTTGCCCCTGCTATGGTTATGTGACCACCTGAGAAGCTTTTGTGCAAGATGGTGTTACCACTATCACGCGATTTTGAGTCTTGAACTTTGCCTTTTAATGCAGGGCTATCGCGAAGCATTGGGGCTAAACGGTCTTTACTCCATGCTTGACCCATCTCTAATGTAGGTTGCAAAAAGAGCATTGGTGATGGGTCTTGGTCTATAAAATATCCTACGATGTTGTTGAGGCATTCTGTCTTCCCAACTTGGGCTGAACTCATCCATACTACGGTATGAATAAGCGGATCACTAAACGCATCCATAATTCCACGCTGATATTCAGCACGTGATGTTTTCCACTTTCCACTTTCTGCTGATGCTTCGCTTGATAGATGTCTGTATTCATCCGCCCACTGCGAAACACTAAGCTTTGGCGGAGGTGTAACCCATGAGAGGCTAAACGTCTTCAAGTCGTGAGAGTTCAGCGAGTAGCTCATACATTACCTCTTCCAATATTGCTTTAATTTCTGCAACACTTTCAATTCCAATCAATGCAGAAGCTATTTTTGATGGAACGCCTAATGTTTTATTTCTAAATGCTGTCAAAATATACTCATTCTCTTTACGGATTTCTTCAATGCTTATGAGTTCGCTTTTCTTTTTTGCGAGTTCTAATTCTTTAAGCCTCGCATCGGCTAAGTCTTTTCGCTCTTTTGGCGGTAGCTCTTCCAAGTCCTCTTCGGTTTCTGTTTGCTTATCGTATTTTATTTCCATGTATCCATTGAGGATAAGCCACTCAAAACATTTTTTAATGGGGAAACTTCGCTGTTTACTTTCGTTTATATGAGTAAATGGCATACCTTCTTTAACATAGTTTGTAATTTGCATAGTAGATACGCCAATCATTGCGCTAAAAGGTGAAACTTGCACATAAATATCATCTTTAAAGTACCCATTCTTTATAATATTCATTTAACTACCCCTACGGGGTAAGATGGTGATTTTTGTAAATCTAAAGCTTTAAAATTTTGTGTGACTAAGATTTTATCGGGGTGGTTCGTTACCCACGTGGGAATCGCGCTCACAGTACCTTTTGAGTAGGGGGCTATCACTTCGCCGTCCTCAACGCATAATCAACCACATCGCTAAAGTCCTTCACGAAATTATCACTAAACGTCTGCTTTGCTATGTCGTGGAACTTATAAACGCCTTCTATCTTCGCTTGCTTCTCTAACCAATACAATGTAACGAGCTTGCCTCTTACTCTCTTAGCGATGAACTCGTTACCGTTCTTTGATGTGACTTTGAATGTGCCTTTAACGTTGCGTGGTCTATTGCCTTTAGTGATGATGTCTTTCTTATTACGCTTTACATCTATCGTTGGAATGGCTATCATCCCTTTAGCGGTCTTAATGCCACCATCTTCGTGCTGTGCCAACCAATCAGCTTTTGTGTATATTTCTGCGATGAGGTTTCGTTTCGTTGATGGCTTGACATTAAAACCGTACTTAGTTCGTGGCTTCCACCATGTACCGCGCAATGTTAATACTTCACTCGCACCCTTTAGTGTGGATTCTCTAATCTTGTCTGCTGTTGAGTTGATAGCCTTTGAGAGTGCGAATGGTAATTGCTTCCCTGCGCTGTCTATGTAAGACTGAATGTCTTTAGCGTTTGATTCGACTTTCATTATCTGCACCATACGCAAATAAGTTTAACGGTCTTTAGTGGCTTTTGGTACTTTGATGATAGTTGCTCAACTATTGCGTGATGTTCTAATTGCATTTGCTTTAGTTGTCGATAATCTTCGCGCATCATTTCCCTTTCAAACTTTATCTTAGGTATATATATTCTATAACCCGCGTACATTTGCACCATCTCTTTGACTGTCATCTTTGGATCGAGGTTATCAATGTTTATTTCCATCTGCACACCTTGAATTATATGTATTATTATACCTAAAATTCTATGTATTTAAGGTTATAGTTCTCTCACGATTTCATTCGCTAAATCGTACATTTCGCCATCCTTTGACGCGCACTCTGTTTGCGATAGAAGGTCAATGACCCCCATCAACTGACCCTCTTTGTCGCATATCCATTTAAAATCGTCATAAAGCGGTTGAGTTCGTTCCGTTGGTTGAAATCTAAGATACAACACCCAACACGCAAGATAATCAAGTTGCAACGATGTCTTAGCTTTGGCAAGTGTTCGCCTTAGTAATGCCTCACGCTTTGCTCGTCCTCTTTGATGTACTGATTGGTATTTCGTTATGAACGTATCGATCTCACTCTTTAGATTATTTACACGCCTTGATATTTTCTTATTTGTGTGATAATCACTGCCTCTCTTTTCCACTTCGTCATAGCTTTGCGGTTTTGCTTCAACGTCCTCGCTCGTTTCAATCAATCCACTCGCAAGATAAAGAAATGCAAGCTCTGACATAAAACCACCGCTTAACATTTTTCTTTGCTATTTTTTAGCCACCAAATAGCCTCTTTTGCATAGTCAATAATCTTTTTGTAATCGCTCACATCCTGACCTTTTTTGCGTGTGTTGTATTTGTCAATATTCCAACGAATAAAGCCCATAGCCTCTTCAAGTGTTGCGTTTGCTTTCATTCGTTCAAATGTGTCTATGCCTATTTGGTATTGTTTTGGTCGAATATCTTCCTTCTCTGTGAAGTAACGGCTTACTGCTGGGGGTATAGTTGTCATTTTAATTTTCTCCTAATTCATCAAGTTTTTTAATGCACCAATCAACGGCTTTGTTGATCTCATATACAAGTCTCTCATCTCTTTCTGTAAAGTCGATTTGCATCAATTCCCATAGCCTACGTTTAGCACCTTCCTTACAAGCAACAAGGGCTAGTCTGTACGGCATATCAGCAAGTTCAAGTGGGTTTATTCCATAAAGCTCAATGGTAGTTCTCATCGTATAGCCTTATTGAAACTAGGGTTATACCAAAGAGCCATAGCCTCGGGAGTTTTCTTTTTTACCCACTTGTTCAATGCAGGGTCAAAATCACCTTTGCGTGAGCTAATGCTGGTAATCACTTCATCCATGCAGATTTCAGCGTCATAGCCTTTTGCTTCAATGGCATTTACAGCAAATACTATCATATCGCACAGTGCATCTATCTCATCCTCAACTGTTGTGGCTCTAAGATACTCTGTAAGTTCTTCACAGATATTCCCTGCTACATTGCCTATTTGCTTCTGTAGCCCACGTTCTCTTCTCCATTCCTCTAATCTTTCAAACATGTTCATCGTTTCTCCTTATTGATTAACTCATTATAAAAATCATTCAAAGCTTTATTCGCCCTGTATAGACAAAAGCTAACAACACCGAGAAGCACAGAGCCTAATATCATAAGCACTATATGTCCTATTTGCATCTCTTACTCCTCATTTTTGGTTTCCTCACAAGGTGACATTTCAATAATTTGCATTAGAATAGGCTTCCATTTTTTCCACCAAGTTAATGCTTTTTTATCCATTTCATTTATTTCTTCATCACTAAAGTTTTTCCATTCTTCAATAGTGTGTTGTTCACAACCAATTTGGATAACTTTAGATGTGTAGGCTATAGGGTATATTTCTGTTTGAATAGATTTTATATGTTGGAGATTACCGTTAAGTCCATGTAAGTTTGCATCACATAAGTTTGCATCACTTAGATTTGCATTACGTAAGTTTGCATCACTTAGATTTGCTTCACATAAGTTTGCATTACTTAAGTTTGCATTATTTAGATTTGCATCACTTAAGTTTGCATCACATAAGTTTGCATCACTTAGATTTGCATTACGTAAGTGTGCATTATTTAGATTTGCTTCACATAAGTTTGCGTTACGTAAGTTTGCATTACATAAGTTTGCATTACGTAAGTTTGCATTACGTAAGTTTGCATTATTTAGATTTGCATTATTTAGATTTGCGTTATTTAGATTTGCGTTACGTAAGTTTGCATTACATAAGTTTGCGTTACGTAAGTTTGCATTACATAAGTTTGCATTATTTAGATTTGCGTCACTTAGATTTGCTTCACATAAGTTTGCATTACTTAGATTTGCAGGTTCTTTTATGCCCTCTAAATCATATAGCCACCTTTTGTGGTTATCTAAAACTATCTTTAATTCTTCTGTTGTATATGTTTGCATCTCTTACTCCTCATTTTGCATCGGTTTAGTCTAGCTGTTATAGCCATACCCTCGCTAAACAAGAGGCTATTAACCTCTCTTAGCTCCTTTATTTCTCGTTTTGTTTCTATATCGTAAAGCAGTAGCGTCCATATTGCTAATGTCGCCAAAATACCAATGATTAGGTCGCTCATGCTACACCTCTCTCTTCTTTTAAAAACACATTCCGTGTCTCGCTTAGGTTGATGCGCTCTTCTTCAAACCATTGTTCACACTTAGGATTACGCTTGAATTTCAAATGTGTGCTTGTTAAGATGTACTGAAATGCTTTTAAAGTCTTGACGTGCTTATTTGAGAAGCTTTCGCTCATCAACATATCAAGGCTTATCCATTGATGCCAAATCCTCGTACCGCCACCGTAGAGATGGTCTATAATTTTTGCAATGTCTGCATCGGTTAGATAATGCGAAATGACGTAGTACAAATCCATGATGTAGCTGTGGAGTGCGTTTAAGTTGTATTGATATGTTTCTGCCTGTTTGACGTAAGCGGTATCAACTCTCCTGCCTCGATAGATTTTCTCGTCCACTTTTTCATCTTTGTATAGGTGTTTATTGACGCTTACGCACTGTTTCACATTTTTTGGAAGGTTAGCTATTGTTACCCATTCGTGTTTTATTGTCGGCACTTTAATATGCCCTTGAGGTATGTAGTTCATAACTTCAACCTTTTAACACTTTTAATAGGCTCAATGCTTCCTTTTTTCTTTGGTTTACGTGTGATAAAGTAAACGGCTATAAGTACAGCTATAATTGCGTATGCTAGTTCCATTTTAAACTCCTAATAACATTTCTTTTTTTGCTTTTTGATAGATTTCTTTTGAAACCTCAAAGCCGTATGAGTGCCTATTTAATTCAGCACACGCCCTAAGTGTTGATGCACTTCCTGCGCATGGGTCTATAACGACATCGCCTTCATCTGTAAAAATTCTTATAAGGTTTGCAATCACGTTCACAGGCTTTTGCGTCGGGTGTATTTTTGGAATGTTTTTACTGTCACGTTGCCACTTAAACCAGTTAAAAACCATCTCGCCATTGTTGTTGAATTTTGGAAGTTTCTCACGATATAAAACCACTGCATGTTCAGTCGCTCCGACAATCTTCATATTGGCTTTAAGCACTTGGGCGGAATAGTCTTTGATAAAGAAGATGGGGTAACTGTTTTTAAATCCGTGCTTTTTGCCATAGTCGATAATCATCTGCATTTGATGAAACGCACAAAAAACAATCATTGCTGGTGCTTTGCCTGTTTCTTTTGGCTCTTTGATGAGTAGCTTTGAGCAAAAATGCATGTATTCGGCAATGTTGAAATTAAAGTCGGTGTTAAAAAACGCTTTTCCTGCTTTTGCGCTTTCTCCGTTTTTATTGTCACCATCGACATACCATACAGGGTTTGAGGCATAGGCGTTTATCCCAAGATTGTAGGGAATATCAGCTATAACCAACTGTGCTTTTCTGATGTTGTATCTTTTGTAGTTTTGAAAATTGTCATTGTAAAACTCTGTTTTAATTTTCTTATCTACAAACAGATTTATTTTTGATATGTTGTTTTTTGGCTCGTCAAATAAGCTCATGCTTTATGCCTTTTTGTGTTGTAAAGAAAAACTTGACAACTGATATTTTTTGTGAGGTGTTTCCAAAATGGAAACGAGTGCTAGAATGTCTTTAAAGCGTTTTGAACTGTTGAGGTAACTCGTTGGTCGTTTGAGGTGTCATTTGTTGAAATTTTAGGCGTTTTTAGCTCAACACTAAGCTTTTCTATCCTATTTTGATTTTCAATCATCATAGCTTTAACGGTTTCGCTTTGTAAAAGTCTAACTTCGCCTATTCTCTCTTGATTTAAGAAGCACCAATGAATAAAATCTGATACTTCCAAACTGTCAAGCTTTTTAAAAGAGTATTTATTAACAAATTCCTCTTTTTCGTTTAGCTCTATAACCACAAAATCAAGGTAAATGCCAGTCACGCAATTGCAAATCTCTTGCCCTTTAAAGAACTCAAAAAGAAAGTCTTTTGTTTCCTCTACTGTTTGCAATTTCATTTCGCCTTTGCGGATCATCGCTATTTGAAGTCTTTTTTTGTACTCTTGCGATACGCTTGTGATGTTTACGATTTGCTTTTTGTGTTTATCGTAGTTTTTTAAAACGTACTCCGTGAAGTGCTTTAGGTATTGCGTAGGTACAAAATCTATCAAACTATCAACCATTGAGATTGTAGATTCGCTCGCATCTGCTCCAACCATAAGCAATAAGCTTTTTATCTTCTCACGCCTCATCTATCACCTCACTATCAGCCCAACAATCAACGTCTATGATTTGTTGCTCGTTTAGATACGCTTCAAACTTAGTACCAAATAGCGTTTCAGGTCTTAGATATGCGCTCATCTTTTTATCATTGAGCCATTGTGAGGTTTTTATATCAATAACCTTTTTGAAGTCATTTAACGTAAATCCCTCTTTTCTTCTCGCTTCAATTAAAGAGTTTGTTTTTTTAATTCCTGTTTTAAAATTTGTTTTTGCTTTACTGTTTAGGTATAAAACAACATCAACGCAAAATGTAATCAAGCCTTTAGGCGACATAGTATCTTCTAACCTATCCTCTCCTAAACTAACCTTACCTAACCTATCCTCTCCTATCCTACGCGTACAATTTGGATACATTTTGTATACATTGTTGTCTTTTATGCTTAATTTTGAACGCTCTTCTGTGTACGAAGTAGGCTTAAAACGGTCACTTTGAATGTAATTGTGTATCCGCCAATGTTTAATCACAACAACGCCACTTTCAAACAAAATGATGAATTTTTTGTCAATAAGTAGCTGTGAATCAATGTCACTAGCACCGATGAATCTTTGTATCTTTTTAGGGCTGTTCACAAATCCCTCATCGTCTGCCTCTAAGAGCAAATGAAAGTAAAGATTTTGAGTGGTTGAAGGTAAATCCAAAAATGCGTCTGAATGTATAATTTTCTTACTCATCATTCGTCTTTCAGCCATTATCAATGTCCTCACTTCCGCCGTATTTCATCCAATTCTCGCGCGCAACGTGTAAAAAAAGCTCTTGACTTAACGCCTTGTTTTTGTGCGCCCATTGACGACAAGCCCTACAAACGCAACGCAATGTCCTATCGTCCTTGTCTGCGCCAAAACTTACAAATAAAACGTGATGAGCTTCGACTGTTTGATGTTCACATCCGTTTAGCTGTGCTTGGCACTTTGGAAAGTTCTTTTTGAGCCAATTTAGATACTTTTGCATCTCTTTTACCTCTAGTCTTTTATCGTCACGTATTTTCTTTTTGCGTGTCTGTTCTTTTTTTGATAGCATCATTTTGTACTCTTTTCAAATATTGCTTTCACGTCATTAAGCGATCTCACCACATAAACCAACCCACCCGCACTGATTATCTTTCGATGCGTTTCAATCTGATTCTCGTTTAATCTTCCAACTGCTGTTTTGACTTCTAAACCAATGTATGTACCTTCTAAAATGCAAACTATGTCAGGCAAGCCATTGATTGAAGTAGCACGAAAGAATGTTTTTTCTGTTTTTATCGCGGCTTGATTTTGGCGATAATGAAAGATTTATTTGAGTTTCAGATATTGAAGTATTGAATTTTGTATGTCTGATTCGCTAACCTTAATCCCTAAACCTTTTTTGTGGGTTTTGAGCATAGTTAGTCCTATGATTTTTGATTGTAAATTTGTGTCGTGTGCCAGATTTGTGCCAAAATGTGACACTAAAAAGGTGTTTTAGTGGTGTTAAGTAGGTATCTTTAAAGTGGTTAGAGATGCCTAAAATACGATATTTGAGCGATAGAATCGTACTTCTATCAAAACCTATAATTTCAATGAAGTGTTAATGTACCTTAACAACTTTAGAGCGATTGCTTCGGAGTTCGTGAAGCATGGTCTTTTTTTTGTGTCAAGATTGTGCCAAGAATATTCCTATTCTGTCGGTATCTTTTTCATCCTCAATGTAATGCGCGTAAACTTTATTTAGCATATCAAGCGATGAATGACCTAAGAAATATTGTACCAATGTTGGCTCTTCTTTGGCTTTTAAAAGCAAACTTGCAAACGTGTGTCTTATGGCGTGAAGTGTTCTATCTTCATACCCAAGTCTACAAAGAAGCTTTCTAAACTGCTTACCATAAACCTTATACATGTAGCTGAAAATCTTTTCATCGTCTTTTTTAAGTGTGTCGATGTACTCTTTGAGTGGTTTAAGTAAGGCTATTTTTCTTACTTTTCCGCTTTTTGGTAGGTTTTCACTTTTGCGCTGCTGTATTTCAGTTCGATTGATTGAGATTGATTTTTGGTCTAAATCGCCCCACCGTAACGCTGATATTTCCCCTGGACGTGCGCCAGTATAAAATGCAAAATAGAGGAATGTTTTAAGGTCCCCTTCTGCATTATTTAGAATGTTGTGCATCTGCATTAGGTTAAACACTTTTTTAATTTTATGAACCGTTTTAGGTCTCCTTGCAAGTGCTAAAGGGCTTCTTAGTATCACATCATGCCTCATAGCCTCTTTAAAAGCTAACTTAATAGGCACTAGATACAGATTAGTCGTTGCACCGCTTAAACCCTCTTTTTCAAGCCTTTGGATGTAGTTCTCCATATCTCTCAGTGTTAATGAGTCGATATTAACATCCCCAAAGTGCTTAAAAAATTGCCTCACGCCTTTTTCATAAACCGTGTAAGTGTTTAACTTCTTATGCTTTTTTGTATAATCCAACACTGCGCTTGTAAATTCACTCATTTTATACTCTCGAAATTCAACACCAAACTTTATCTTTTGTTCAATTTCAGGTATAATGTGTCTATAAACATACGCGATGTTTGCCTTAGTTTCCAAGAGGTTAAGTGACCTTCTTAACCTCTTGCCCTTCTTATCTGTGTAATCCACATAAAGAATATTTTTACCATCCTTGTTAGGACGAGAGTAAAGCTTTACTTCCATTTTGGTAGCTCCATTCTTCTAACAAGGCATCTCTAAACCACACCACTATCTTATCAGATTTTTTATAATAGTGGTATTTGTCACGATAAACACCCCTTGCTCTTCGTTGCTTCATTGCCTCTGCTGTAACACCTAAAAGTTGCCCTGCCAGTGCGTCACCTTTTAATTCAACTGGGTACATCATTCTTTTGAGTTCAACTCCCATAAAAGCAACGAGATATTTGGCTGTTTGCTTTGCTTGCTCTTGCATCTCGTTTTCACTCATTTATCACCTCAAAAGAGTATAGCTTCATCGTCATTTATATCAGGAAAATCATACTCGGCTGTTTTATTGCCTTGCGTATCGTATGTTTCAACTTTTGGCGCGTTTCGTTGTGGTTGCTCTTCTGATTGCTTACTGTCAATCATCTGCATAGTTTCAACGTGAACGCTATGCTTTGAGCGTTTAGCCCCTTGATTGTCCGTCCAACTGTCGAGTTTTAAACGACCTTCCACTAGGAGCTTTTTACCTCTGCTTAGATATTGATTGGCAATTTCTGCCGACCTTCCAAAAAAGGTTATGTCGATAAACATAACCTCTTCGCCTTGTGAGCCATCTTGCTTTTTAAATCTTCTGTTTGTGACTATTCCAGTCGTTGCAACTGCACTACCACTTGGAAGGTATCTAAGCTCAATGTCACGTGTTAGATTTCCAAGTAGAACAACACGATTAAACATTTTCTTTCTCTTCGATAATTTCAGCTTCTTCAAACATTGAGTTTAAATCAATGTCATCTTTTTTCTCTTTTAAATCTTCAATCGCTTTTATATCCATTTGATTGTCGATTTCAACCGCTCGCCCTAAGTCCTCGTTCATCGCTGTTTTGCTTAGAACGTATTTGATCGCTTTACCTTGAAACATCTCTAAGCCCCAATCTGTATAAGGGCTGTAACTGCCTTTTTTAACCGATGGGCTAACTCCTGCTATTTGATTTAGCTTTCCAACACTTACAAATGTATTGCTGATTGTTCCCGTGTTGATGTCTTTAATCGCCACTAAAACACCTTTTAAATTATCTTTTACCCAGGAAGGCTGAAACTCTTTTCTTTCGTCATAATTTGGTTTAAAGACAACGGTTTCATCAAATCCATTATCAATTAACTCAAACTCATCGCACTTGAAAATAGGCTTTGCTTTGACTGCTTTTCCATTACGTTCTGCAAGTGCTAACCATCCTTTGTAGCCGATTTGAGCTTCCGCATCTTGTTTGTATTTTACGATGTACGCCTGCCCTAATCCTTTGGCAAGTGGCAGTCCAAGTTCTGCAACCATTAACGCTGATTTGACGATTGATGCGGGGGTACACGCATTTAAGCTATTGTCTAAAGCGATGTTTAAAAGAGTAGCTTTAAACTTACTCGCCTTGTCCTTGTTTTCAGAAAAAAGAGAGTTTAATCTATTGGTAATCTCTCCACTTTCCATCATCCTTGTTATTTGTGATTTTCTTTCTACGATTGCGCTCAATTTATGCTCCTTGATAATAAACGTAATTTGGTAACGTAAGTGTTTGAACGACTGTTAAATCGTTTTGGTCTTTATAAATAGGGGCTTTAAACTCGTTGATTCTCCCACTACTAATAAGCTCTAAAGCCTTTTTATATTGGCTCCGTCCGTGTTCTATTGATGTTTCATCAAGCTCATAAAGCCCTATCATAAATGGCTCTTTTGTCTCAATGGCCACAAACATAAACTTATCAGCCTTTAATCCTAAGCTTCTCATAGTGTCAATATAAAAAGCGTTTTGGATGTGGTATCCAAAGTTGGCAACTGATTTTGTAAACCCATCTTTTGATGCGTCTGCCGTGGTCTTTACATCAACGATAATGCCTTTATCTTCGATGTAATAATCAGGTCTGCATCTAACAGGAACGCCGTCAAGCTCACTAAAATAGCTTTGTTCTGCTTTCCCATTTTTGAAAAAAGTACCCGCTATTTCTAATGCTATTTGCGAGCACCATTTCGCCCTTTCATAGTCCTCATTGTTTAAAAGCGTTTTACCTCCGTGTTGCATCATAAACTGTGCGTAAAGCTCTTTCCCTTCTTTTGTGCGCTTGTCTATGTCAGGCATAATTGCAAACTCATTATTAAACTCGTCAGGCTCTAAAACCAACTTATGAACGCATGAGCCAAAATCCATAGCCTTTGATGGGTCTCTTTTCACTTTTGCCAAAAACTCATATGGATTTTTTAGTATCGTTTTGATTTGGCTACAACTTATTTCATCTCTTTGATGATACGCTTCGTTTGTCATTCTTTTCCTTTTTGATATAATGTCAAAGAGTTTTATTAACGATTGGAGCCAGCTTAATAAAACTCAACCTCTTAGATCTACTTTTCTTTTTCCGTTTCTAAAATCATCTAATTGACTTTTAACAAACTCGATGCACACCTTTTGCGTGTCGATTGTCTGCTGCTGTTGTTCTATGATTTTTTCATAGTCGTTAAACATTCGCATCATTTGTTGAAGGTCACTCGCCTCAACTAAAACCTCGTAACCTTGTGGGTAATAATCCACCATAAAATCATCCAACGGCATTAAATCTTCCTTTCAATATTTAAATTTGAAGCAGGATATTGACTATCCAAGTGTCTCAAAATAACCGCTTTTTCGCATTTATCGCCTTTAACATAAGCGTTTAACCAATATATTTTAGGCATCGTTTTCTCCTTTACTTTTTTAATTTTCCATCTTCAAACCAATACCATGTATCAGGCTTGATTGTTGTATTTTTGATTTTTTTACCTACTTTTGCTGAATGAATATTGTTGATAAAGTATTTTTCTCCATCATATTGCCAATCTACAATTACTATCCATCCATTTACCGCTTTAGCTTTTGATTGGCAGCCTAATGAACATGCTATTGCTTCGTTTCCGCTTGTGTTGGCATGAGCATAGTTTCCGCTTGTGTTGGCATGAGCTTTGTATCCGCTTGTGTTGGCATGAGCTTCGTTTCCGCTTGTGTTGGCATGAGCATAGTTTCCGCTTGTGTTGGCATGAGCTTCGTTTCCGCTTGTGTTGGCATGAGCTTCGTTTCCGCTTGTGTTGGCATGAGCATAGTTTCCGCTTGTGTTGGCATGAGCTTTGTATCCGCTTGTGTTGGCATGAGCTTCGTTTCCGCTTGTGTTGGCATGAGCTTTGTTTCCGCTTGTGTTGGCATGAGCTTCGTTTCCGCTTGTGTTGGCATGAGCATAGTTTCCGCTTGTGTTGGCATGAGCTTCGTTTCCGCTTGTGTTGGCATGAGCTTCGTTTCCGCTTGTGTTGGCATGAGC
>DYMK01000068.1 GCA_020721585.1 Sulfuricurvum sp. | reverse complement strand
GCAAAGCTGCTGCGAAAGGAATGCCCTACACACGCTATGTTCGCCTACTCATTGAGAATGATATTGCCCCTTGATTTTAATGTCTTAGGCGTATTATACTTAACCCAGTTTGAGGCGATGTACCCGCACATAAAAATAGGTGCGTCATATTGAAAGGCACATGCTTTTCCATCGAGTCCTAAATCAGGACTCGTCAGAAAGTCCTGAATTCAGGCAGTCGGGTTGAAAACATTCAACTCATGACGAACCAGTATAGGTTTGTCCATCCATATTTTGCATTTCTGCAAAACACCCCAGCGATTCGTCTTCTGTACTCTCGCACTCGAAAGCTGAATCCGAATCGCAACCCGCAGATTTTTAGCTGCCCGCGTTCCATAACTGAGCGCACCACCACGGCTTCCGCCAACCTGTCCCTGCCCCATGAAAATCGCCAGTGCGCGATTTTTCAGGGCGGTCTCCACATGCCATAAATTGGCTACACGCCCAGCAATGGGCACGACCGGCGCGTCACTTCGACAGGCAAAGCCTACGAAGTGACGCGCCCGCAGGGCGCGCGATTTTTCGCGCCAGCCCGCGCTACAGCGTCCTTTCAGGACATCCACACGCCGCGTTAAGAAATGACGCAGCCCCAAAGTCCAATTTGGACAACATCAAAACAGCGACTGGCAATAGCCAGGACGGACAAAGTCCGTCCTGGCATTTTTTGGAGTGAACCAAGTAAAAAAATCGGGCCAGAAGGTCGCAAAAAAACCAACCCCTCCCGGGGGTTTTTAACCAACAGATGACCAGGAGGTGTCATCAAAAAAGCAGTGTGAGGTCTAAGTCGCCAAGGCGACCTAGAGGGCATTTTCCAGCTTGCTGGCACCTTGAATTTATTCAATGAGTGAGCCCCATTAGTTCAACAAATTCACACCCCGTCCGCTGCTTTTTTACCCATTAGCCACCCTATGGATGGGGTGGAACCAATGGGTGCAGCCGCACGGGGTGGATAAAATTGAATTGAAAAGGTGTGAAAATGTCAAAACTTGCAAAAAATTTACGCGATCTTGCTTTTAAAGGAATTCAAGGAGGAAGCCCTGATACCCGTTATGAACGTTCTCTGCATGTCCAAAGATTTGCCCAATTTCTGCAGGACAAAAACATCCAGATTCGGACCGTTGACCAGATAAAAAGCTCGCACATTGAAAGCTATATTTCTTCTCAAATTTCCGTAGGAAAATCAAAACGTTCTCTACAAAATGAAATGGCGAGCTTGCGCGCTGTTTTAAGAACAGCAGGACGGGAAAAACTTGTGGAAAGTGAGCGGCTTAGTAATAAATCGTTGGGGCTGTCCGGCGCGACTCGCGCCGGGACAAACCAGGCCATGACACAACAAGAATTTTATAAAGCCCATGCTTCCCTGGCCGCAAAAGGCAGTCACGGTGAGGCCGCCGCGCTCAACTTGATGTTCACCCTGGGCCTAAGGTCAAAAGAGGCTGTACGTGCCTCTAAGAGCCTTAAAACATGGCAAAAACAGATTGCCATGGGTGAAAAGATCACTGTTATTTGGGGGACTAAAGGCGGGAGGTTACGCGATGTGCAGATTTTTGATCTTCAAACCGCTTTGGCTTCTATTCAGGATGCCCTTAAGGCAGTAGACCCAAAGACCGGCTAGCTCGTAAACGGCGCAGGGGGCACGCTAGAGAGCGCGAGAGATAGACTTGATAACCAACTAAGGGGTGTACTCAAAGAATTGAACCTGAGCGCTCACAGCGCGCGCTACGCCTTTGCCCAACGCCAGGTCGATCACTACATCAAAGCTAATTTTTCAAAACGTGAGGCTCTTGCACAAG
>DYMK01000030.1:8681-8988 GCA_020721585.1 Sulfuricurvum sp. | reverse complement strand
GGCTACGACCGTGGACGACATCGAAATACAGCGTTTGCAGGCGTTCGGTGATCGGGCCGCGTGAGCCTGTACCGATGGGGCGATTGTCCACTTCGCGGATTGGGGTCACTTCGGCGGCGGTGCCGGTGAAGAAGGCTTCGTCGGCAATATACACTTCATCGCGGGTGATGCGTTTTTCGACAATTTTGTAGCCCAGCTCAGTCGCAAGCGTGAAAACTGTCTGACGGGTGATGCCGTCCAATGCCGAGGTCAAGTCGGGGGTGTAGATGATGCCGTCACGGATGATAAAGATGTTTTCACCCGAGCC
>DYMK01000030.1:0-8572 GCA_020721585.1 Sulfuricurvum sp. | reverse complement strand
GCACATGGTGATGTTGACGTGGTGGCGAGTGAACGACGAGGTGCGCACGCGAATACCGCGTTCCATGTTTTCCGCACCGAGGTAGCTGCCCCAGGTCCAGGCGGCGACGATGGCGTGAACTTGCAGATTGTCGGCACGCAAACCCATGCCTTCTGCGCCGTAAAAACACATCGGACGCATGTAGGCGGATTCAAGCTTGTTTTCACGCACGGCGGCGCATTGCGCGGCGTTAAGCTCCTCAAAACTCCACGGAACATTCATGCGCAAGATTTTGGCCGAATTGAGCAAGCGTTTGGTGTGCTCTTGCAGGCGAAAAATGGCGGTGCCCTTGTCGGTTTTGTAGGCGCGCACGCCCTCAAATACGCCCATGCCGTAGTGCAGGGTGTGGGTTAAAACGTGGGTGGTGGCGCTGCGCCAATCAACCATTTGACCGTCGTACCAGATGAGACCGTCGCGGTCGGCCATGGTGGGGAGGTTCGCCATCTCTATGAGCTCCTAAATAAATGCTGGCCAAAAATATTGGCTCGAAAATCGTTGTGCTAAATGTTGCGGAATTATGGCATGGAAGCCCGCATCCGCTCTAGCAGCCTGTCGGACTTGAGCGGCTGTAGCGAAAAAGTCGCCGACCGAGGACAGATTTTGCCGATTTTTTCGGCAATAGCAGGGACTATTGGCTAAAAAATCGGTGACACTGGACCGGTCAGCGGCTTTTGCAGCCAGATCGTCTCAAGTCCGACAGGCTGCTAGGCTGGTTCCATCCTGCGCTGCCAGATTTCGCGCACCAAGGCGCGCTCTTGAGCAAATTCCTCTGCATCCACAAGGGTTTTTTGCCCTTCAAGCACAAGCCGATGACCGCAATCGCGCAGACGACGATAAGCTTCGGCCAAGCCTTGGCTTTCGTCGGGTTCAAGAATGCCCGCCGCAGCCAAGTCTTCAAGTTGACGAATGTTGTCGCTCCAGCGCACAATTTTCGGGTGGGCATGTGCATGGGCAAGCAGATGATATTGAACGATAAATTCAATATCTGTCAGTCCACCGAGGCCCGTTTTGATATGAAATTTGACGAGGTCTTTTTGATCCAGTTCGGCGCGCATTTTTTGGCGCATTTCGACCACACTGGCGCGCAAACCCGCAAGCTCACGTGGTTGGCACAAAACACTCTGCCGCACCGCCTCAAATTCAACGTGCAAACGCGGCTCACCCGCAACCCAACGTGCTCGCGTCAAAGCCTGATGTTCCCACACCCAGGCATGATGACGCTGGTAATCTTCAAACGCCGTTAGGCTGGACACCAGCAAACCGGATGCACCATCGGGTCGCAGTCGAGTATCAATCTCGTACAGCACGCCGGCAGGGGTTTGTGTGGTCATGCGTGAAATCATTTTCTGGGTGACGCGCGCAAAAAACTGCGCATTCTCGAGAGGCTTAACTCCATCCGTTTCCTGTTGATCGCCCGCCGAATCATGCAAAAAAACAATATCCAAATCCGAGCCATAACCCAGCTCCAAACCGCCCAGCTTACCGTAAGCAATGACCGCAAGGCCGGGCGTATAGATTTGATTGTTCACGACGCAGGCAGGCTTGCCATGCCGCTGCACCAGCTCGCGCATAGATTCAGCATGAACCTCTTCCAGCAAAACTTCAGCCATCCAGGTGAGCTGATCGCTCACCTGCATAATCGGCAACACATCCATAATGTCTGCTGCCGCGACGCGTAACATATTGATTTGTTTGAAGCGACGCAGTTCATCCATTTGACGTTCGATGTCACCTTCATCCACATTCACCAACATAGCGCGCAATTCCTGGCGCAACTCGTCGGCATTGGGTGGTGAGAACAAAGCGCGTGCATCCAGCAATTCATCCAACAAAATAGGATGGCGGTTAAGCTGTTCAGCAATCCAGGGACTCGCCGCCACCAAGCGCACAAGTTGCTGTAAAGCCAGCGGATTTTCCAATAGCAAGGCCAGATAAACGCTACGACCGCCAATACGCCTAAGCAAAGCAAACACGCGCGGAAGACTATCCAATGCTCGCGTTTCTGCCGCAACGGCGCGCAGCACGCGCGGCAAAAGTTTCATCAAACGCGCTCGTGCGGTATCGCTCAAGCTACGAATGAAGCGTTCCTGTAAAAAGTCATTGAGCACGCTAAGTATGGCTGCAAGCTGATCTTCACTAAAGCCCACGGTAAGCAACGCCTGCTGCGCGGCCTCACCCGTCAACAAACCACTACAGACTTCATCCAAGGGCGTGTTTGTATCTGATTTAGCTTCATCAAACACCCTAAAAACGCGACAAAAAACCTCATGCACTTGGGCTCGACTTGCATTAAATGCCTGAATAAATGCAGGCCATTCGGCATAACCCATACTCAAAGCCAAGCGTTGTTGCTCATGCGCTATGTCTGGAAGAAGCTGGGTTTGCTGATCGCGTGCAGCTTGCAAACGATTCTCTACACGACGCAATACATCGTAACCTTCTGTGAGCGCCTTTAATTCTTCAGGGCTTAGAATATCGTTCTGCGCGAGAACATGCAGAATGTTCAGAATACCGCGCTGTTGCAGTGCCGGTTCTCGCCCACCGCGCAAAAGCTGGAATACCTGGCCGATAAACTCGACTTCGCGAATACCCCCAGGTCCGAGTTTGACGTTATCGCGCATGCCCTTCTTGGCCATTTCGCGCTCAATCATCATTTTCATTTCGCGCAGTTGTCCAAATGCACCGTAATCCAAATAGCGGCGATAAACAAAGGGGCGCAGTTGCTGCATCAAACGCTCACCTGCGGCTAAATCACCGGCCATTGGGCGTGCTTTTATAAGCGCATAACGCTCCCACTCACGTCCATGTAGGGTGTAATAAAGCTCCATTTGCTCAAATGTCAGCACCAATGGACCTTCATCACCCCAAGGGCGCAAACGCATATCCACGCGAAACACAAAACCATCCTCGGTTAAAGCATCAATCGCACGGATCAAACGCTGGCCAAGACGGGTAAAAAACTCACTATTTTCCAGCGGTTTCGCACCATCGGTTTCGCCTTCATCATCAAAAGCAAAAATCAAATCAATATCGGAAGAAAAATTAAGCTCATGTCCACCGAGCTTGCCCATACCGAGCACTACCAAGCCAACGGGCTGGCCTGCTGCATCACGCGGTTGGCCGTGGCGATGTTGCAGCTGAGCCGTCCACCACTCAAGCGCCCCTTGCACAGCAGCATCGGCCAGCCAGGTCAGCTCACACAAGGTTTCGGCAGTATCAGACCAGCCTGCCAAATCACGCCAGGCAATACGCACCATTTCCCGGCGACGAAACTGGCGCAAAACGCTTAATAATCCCGCTTCGTCCTCAATAGTATTTAGACGATTTCTAAGAGTATTTTTTAACTTGGCTTCATTATAGGGAGAAAACAAATCCTGGCTTTCAATAAGATTTGAAATTAAATCTGATTGACGGACAAGCGATTGG
Source organism: Sulfuricurvum sp. (assembly GCA_020721585.1). Taxonomy (GTDB): domain Bacteria; phylum Campylobacterota; class Campylobacteria; order Campylobacterales; family Sulfurimonadaceae; genus Sulfuricurvum. The sequence goes on along the minus strand of DYMK01000030.1, from coordinate 5,107 downwards.
ACAACAAAAGGACTTGCTGCAAAAACCAAGGGGTAAGAGCGTGCTGCATCCTGCTGCTCAATAACGCTCTTCTGGTCATGCGCGGTTAATTTAAGCAGGGCTTGCTGGACTTCGTTATCGAATACCTCATTAAGCACGCTCATGCACCACGCCTCAAACCAAATTAAATATCAATGTTATTCACGGATAATGCGTGTCGCTCAATAAAATCACGGCGCGGTTCTACCAAATCACCCATCAAGGTGGTAAATACTTCATCCGCCGCAATTGCATCTTCAATACGAACCTGAAGCAAGCGACGTGTTTCCTGATTCATTGTTGTTTCCCAAAGTTGTTCAGGATTCATTTCACCCAAACCTTTGTAACGCTGAACACTCAAGCCCTTGCGCGCCTCATCCAATAACCATTGCATAACTTCCTCAAAACGCTGCACAGGCTTAGAGTCATTACCACGTCGAATAACAGCATCAGAACCAAGCAGACCATACACACGGTCAGAATGCTCGGCAATTAAGCGGTAATCATTCGAGTTGAAAAATTCCGTATCAAAATCCCAACTATGGCTTAAACCATGCTGATAGCGTGTCAAACGAATCGCAGGTTCACCCTCAAGCATAATAATTTCAGAACGATGCTGAACCCGCGCATCCATACCTTCATTAAGTAAATGCGCCCAACGCTGTGCCCAATCGGTTGCATCGGTCAATTCAGTCGAGGGCAAACGAGGTAAATCCAACAAGCGCTCAATCGCAGAACGATCAAAACGACGCGCTAAACGATCAACCACGATACGTGCTGACAAATGAGCCCGCGCTAACTGTTCAAGCGCTGAACCAGTAATTGGCGGTGCGTCAGCGGAAACATGCAATAGCGCATTATCGATAGCCTGTTGTAATAAGTAAGCACTCATTTCAACATCATCTTTAACATATTGCTCCTGTCTGCCTTTTTTAACTTTATACAGTGGTGGTTGACCAATATAAACGTGGCCACGCTGAATCAATTCAGGCATCTGGCGATAGAAAAATGTCAAAAGCAGGGTGCGAATATGAGAACCATCCACATCCGCATCGGTCATGATGATAATGCGGTGGTAACGAAGTTTGTCAGGATTGTAGTCCTCTCGACCAATACCCGTACCTAAGGCTGTAATCAAAGTACCCACTTCAGCAGAAGCAAGCATTTTGTCAAAGCGAGCCTTTTCAACGTTTAATATCTTGCCTTTGAGAGGCAAAATGGCTTGGGTACGACGATCACGGCCTTGTTTGGCCGAACCACCCGCAGAATCTCCTTCCACAAGGAATAATTCAGATTTTGCCGGATCCTTTTCTTGGCAATCGGCTAGTTTTCCTGGTAAACCGGCAATATCCAATGCACTTTTACGCCGAGTAAGCTCACGCGCTTTACGTGCCGCATCACGCGCTCGTGCGGCATCAATAATTTTTCCCGTAATTGCATGAGCTTCGCTTGGGCGTTCCAACAAAAAATCACGCAAAATATCAGCAATTAAATTCTCGACGGGTGCTTTAACTTCCGAAGAAACAAGTTTGTCTTTAGTTTGTGATGAAAATTTAGGATCAGGAACTTTAACGGATAAGACCGCAGTTAAACCCTCACGCGCATCATCCCCGGCAACATCCACCTTAGCTTTTTTGAATAAACCTTCCTTTTCCATATGCTGGTTAAGGGTGCGTGTTAATGCTGCACGAAAACCTGCTAGGTGACTTCCTCCGTCACGTTGAGGAATATTATTGGTAAAGCAATACACACCTTCGTTGTAACTATCATTCCATTGCAAAGCAACTTCAACACCAATGCCATCTTTTTCACCCTGAATATAAATAACAGTGGGGTGAATGGGTGTTTTACCGCGATTAAGATGTTCAACAAAAGCGCGTATACCACCTTCGTACATGAAAACATCTTCACGGCCACTAATTTCATCCTGTAAATGAATGCGTACACCTGAGTTGAGAAATGATAGCTCACGCAAGCGTTTAGCGAGAATATCGTAATGAAATTCAAGCTTGGTAAATATCGTCGGACTAGGCTTGAAACGAATTTTAGTTCCCGTGCCCGTAGCTTCACCAATTTCTTTAAGCGGATAAAGCGGTTCACCAAGGTTATATTCCTGGCGGTATTTTTTTCCGTTGCGACGAATGGTAAGTTCAAGCAAATCCGACAAAGCATTAACAACGGAAACGCCCACACCATGAAGACCACCTGAAACTTTGTACGAATTGTCGTCAAATTTTCCGCCTGCATGGAGCACCGTCATGATGACTTCCGCCGCCGAACGACCTTCTTCCTCATGGATGTCAACGGGGATGCCACGCCCATCATCAGCCACACTTACCGACCCATCGGAATGCATCACAACCTCAACGCTAGAGCAGTGTCCGGCAAGCGCTTCATCAATGGCGTTATCGACAACCTCGAACACCATGTGGTGCAGACCGGAACCATCGTCCGTGTCACCAATGTACATCCCCGGGCGTTTTCGAACGGCGTCAAGCCCCTTCAGAACTTTGATTGATGTTGAATCGTAAACGTGTTTAGGAACCATTTCTTTAATTAAATCAGGATGTTCGATTAGCTTTGCGTCGGAAGTCATGAGTGTTCTTTAAAACCGTGTTAAGCAATGTTTGCGATCATAACACGTGAACCTCACCTTTCTGGAGCATAAACGAGTTGACTGGGGTGGACATCGGAAACCTTAAGTCTTTTTTATCAATTGCAGTGAGAAGTATCTGACCGCCAAAATCAATTAGTTGTTCAAGAAGACTATAACGATATTCATCATCTAACTCAGAAGCTAGATCATCTATCATAAAAATCGGGGTTTCATTTAATAATTTTTTATGAATAGAACCCAAGGAAATAAACATAATTAATGACAATGTTTTTTGTTGACCGCGTGAAAGAGTTTCTTTTGCATCTTTTCCATTAAATGTAAAACGTAAGTCTCCTCGATGAACTCCGACTGAAGTAAAGCCATATAAAATATCTCGTTGTTGATTTCGTTTCAATGCTGATAAAAGCGTTTCATCTTTTGGCCAACCCGAATTATATTGCCATGAAAAAGCAGAAAGTTGAGTCGAATAATTATCTTTTATGATACTAACAACTTCTTCCATCAGTATTTGTAAAGCAGATTTTCTCAATAAATTAATAATTTCTCCCGATTCAGCCAAAGCCTCATCCCAAACATGTAAAAAATTATCATTTTGTCGTAAAGCCGCATTACGTTGCTTTAATAACTTTTGATAACGCAACCATTCTGGGTAAAATTGCGAATTTGAATGAAATAGCCACCAATCAATATAGCGCCTACGGTATTGCGGTTCCCCTTCAATAATAAATATTGATTTTGAATGAAATGTAATCAATGAAAAGTTTAGTACTAAATCAGACAATTTATTAACATTGACTGCATCTATTCTAATATCTACATTCGATTTTTCATTACGATAACCCACAACCTTTTCAAAACCATTTCTTTTTATTGTTGAACAAATAGTAAAATTATCGCTATCAAAATTTTTTACACCATCAATTTTTGATGTTCTAAAACTTTTACCTGTAGCTAAAATATGTACGGATTCCAATAATGAACTTTTTCCAGATCCGTTAACACCTAAAAATAAATTAACGCCTTCACCTAAAAAAATGTTTGCTTTTTTTATACAGCGTACATTTTCCACACAAAGTGAATTAACGAGCATAATTATATTCGCATTGGCATGACAACATAAGTACTCTGAATATTTTTATCATCTACCACACGAATAACACCACTTGTGTCGGTGGATTTTAATTCAAAATCAATGTATTTATCATTACATATATTTACGACGTCCAATATATAAGAAATATTGAATCCTATCGTTAAATCATCTGAATTATAATCAACTATTAACTCTTCTTTAGAATTTTCCCTTTCTGAGTTTTGTGTTTCTATGGTTAATAAATTACTTGAAAAATTGAATTTTGCACCTTTAAATTTTTCATTTGAAATAATTGCTGAGCGGACTAATGCGTGCCTTAAATTATCCCTGTTAATTTTGGCAAATTTGTCATTACTAGAAGGTATAACCCTTTTGTAATCCGGGAATTTGCCGTCTATTAGCTTACTTGTTAATACAATGCTTCCAATTTTGAATTGGATATGATTGGCATCAATAATTATGTTAATAATATCCGAAGTATCACCAAGAAGTTTTTGCAATTCAATAACTGTTTTTCTAGGTAAAATTATTTGTTTAGCTTCTTTTATACTTGATTTAATATTTGTCTCGCATAAAGCCAGACGATGCCCATCGGTTGTCACGGCAGAAATTTTTTCATTAGTGAAATCAAATAACATTCCATTCAAGTAATAGCGTACATCTTGTTGCGCCATTGCAAATGCAACATTACTTATTATTTGTTTAAACTTGTTCTGCTCTATTGAAAAATTATTTAATAATTGTAAGTTATCAATTTTTGGGTAATCATTACTTGGTAGTATTGAAAGTGTGAATTTGCTTCTATTTGTTGTAATTATTGTATTTTCTTCAGTAACTTTAAAATTTATACAAACACCTTCCTCAATATTTTTACATATATCCGCTACTTTTCTTGCAGGTAATGTAAATTCAAAGTCTTCAACTTTGTCCTCTAAGTCGATGGTATTCTTTAATTCAATTTCTAAATCAGTTGCTGTAACAATAACTTGATTATTTATTACTTGAATTAACAAATTACTTAATATAGGCAATGTTTGCTTACGCTCGATTGCTCCAATGACACTTTGTATGGCAGGAAGAAAAATGTCTCTATTGACCGAAAATTTCATGTGTGTTCCTTAAATAAATTAATTCTTAAGATAGATATAAAGAATGTTGTTGATGTTGTTGTGGTTCGCAAAATTTGTGTATAAAAATAAAAACCACTTGTTTTTCATAAAGATACATTGATTTTATGATCTTTTAACTTGGGTAAAAATGGCTTTGTACATGCTTGGTTCTCTGTGGATTTGTGTGGATAAGTTTAATCCACATTTTGTTCTAGGCTCTTGCTCACAAGGATGTACACATGTTGTTGAGCTGAAATTTTAATTGTTGGT
>DYMK01000067.1 GCA_020721585.1 Sulfuricurvum sp. | reverse complement strand
GTGTTCATTTAGGAAAAAACTCGTTGTAACCAAAATTTGAGGTCTTTCATCCAATCGTGATTGGCATCAAGTCGTTTGTGCATATGCCTATAACCCGAGGTGGGTTTCTCCTGCCATGCCAGCCATGTGAAAACCGTGGCTTTCGAGAGTTTGGGCACGCTCAGATTATGACCGCAGATGTGGGGGGCGAGACTGCTTCTGGCAGAAGTAAGACACGCTTGTTGATCGCTATTGCATGTTGCGAGAAAGAAGTCCTCCAATGCGCCTGCATCTTTATGGTTAGGCATAATCACTAGGCCTACGGGGGCAATGTTTGCATTGGAATGTTTTGCGATCTCGCCAAGCCCCGAGGGCTCAAGTTTTTGGAATCCGTTGGATCGGAGAGCCTCGACAATTTTTGAATGATGCTCACTAAAGTTGCTGTCAGCATCTGCTATTAGGCCAAGGCGTAAAACCTCACCTTTTTCAATGAGTGAATATTGCTCTGATATTTCTTTTAATAAACCATCAAAGCCACTGCCCGTCTGGTTGAGCTCAGAAGGGTGATATACCTCTACGCCAACCCCTAATTCGACCAATTCGCAGTCGTTGATTAACTCTTCAAAGAAAATCTTATCCTGCCTTCCTTCCACCAAGAGAATGCGCTTTCCGCTCATCGAATGTCTCTTCCCATGTCCACCAGCTCTTTTAATCGAGCTTCTTCATAGCGTGTGGCAATGGTTTTCCCATCAATAATGGATTGGCCTAGATGATAGGCGCAACCTAGCTCTGGGTGGTTTGTGGCGGCTTCTGCGAAGGCCGCGATACAGTCGCTGCTGTGGGTGGTTGCAAAGACTTGTATATCAAGCTTGCTTGCAAAGTTAAAAATAAAACTCCATAGGGCGGTTTGTGTTTTGTAGTGAAGCCCATTTTCAAACTCATCTATAAGTAAGAATCCATGCTGCGCATTGACAAGGTTTAGCGCGATCTGGAAAACACGATAGGCACCATCACCTAAACTGCCTAAAGGGGCTGGAGTGTCGCCGATCAAGCGTATAATTGGATGACGGTCTCTCCGGCTTTTTTCACCAACAAAGGCCAAGCCCTCAATTTTACTATCAATGATCTTCATCATATCAATTATGATGGCTTCCTTGTCGCTAAGTACAACCATATCCCATAATGTTGCAAGCTCTTCATGGTCGATAAATGACGACGGTATGTATTTATACTTATGATCTTGGCGTTTGCGTCGTATGACAAAGCCTTCGCCACGCATGGAAAGCTCGTTGTTCTCCCCGTCAGCTTCGGCAATGATGCGCCTTAAAGTTATTTCTTTGTTTTTAATTGTAGTTGACACGATCGCATCGAAAGTGGTGCTGTTATCTATATCTGCATCTATTGTATCTTTAATTAGTCTTCTTCTGATGCGTATTCTGCCATCTTCCTCAAACCTTTCCTCAATTACAGGTTGATGGTGGATTGTTACTTCGAGACCTTCGCCATCCCCAATAGAAATTATTTTTATATCGTCCTTGGTCGGTAGTATTCGATGGTCGAAAAAGTAACGTAGAAAGTTAGCGTTATTTGTTCTTCCCCTTTCTTCATTAATATCATAATGCTCATCGTGCTCCTTGCTGATTTGAGAGAAAACCAACGGAGAGGCGCTTTCGCTAAACACACGAACTGCATCCAGAACCCTGGTTTTTCCAGAGTTGTTTTTTCCTACTAACAGGCTAACCCGCCCCAGTCCCTCCATTCGGAGCTTGTTAATTCCCCGGAAGCCATCAATTTCCAAGTTATTCAGCAAAAGAGCCATCGTAATTACTCCTGTGCCCCACGAGCGACCATTGGAAAGCCCAGCCGCTCACGCGAGGCGTAATAGGCTTCGGCCACGCTGCGCGCCAGTTCGCGCACGCGCAGGATGAAGCG
>DYMK01000066.1 GCA_020721585.1 Sulfuricurvum sp. | reverse complement strand
CTTGAGCTGCTCACGCGCTTGGCTGTAGGTGGTTTCAATGGTCATGGCAGGCTCGCTTTTGTTGTACAAACTTATTGTACGTGCAGTGTGGCGGTGAATGGCTTGAGGGGCAAGAGAGGCCAGTACCGCATCTGGCGCATTACGCTTTGCTAATGTGCCCTACGCGGGCTTACGCACGCTGTTGAATAGACTGAACAAGTGCCTGATATTGGCTCACACCTATTTTTTCAATATATTTCTTAATGGCAATAGTCCTAAAATAATCAGGAAGTGTATTGGCCGCATTTGCCAGCTCTTCTGTCAGTTTGTGGTGGTCTTGTATTTCTCGTAACACTATCTCGTTATCAATATTAATTTGGAATTCCGTGTTTAAAAAATCTTTAACGGCTTGTTGTTGGTATACCTCTTTCTCCGGCGGCATTGTGCCTGGAAAAGAAAATATACTATTGGCTACGTCCGGGCCGATATCGGCATCTCGTACCGCAATACTGTTCTTTCCAATTCTTTTCATTAGGATAACCGCGTTTCTTACAGCCTTTGTGTCTCCCACGCCCTCAATGTTAATTGCTCGTAATAAACCATTGTCGATGCTTCTAATCATTTCTGAAAGCAGCAACTTTGCAAAATCATCCTCGACAAACACTACTAGGTCGCGCTGATGACCGAGGGAGAGTAATGCTCGTGCGCGGGTTGAGGAAAGTCCTTGATATACGGCAACACCAAGGTGATCTCTATGCAGCAATAATCGTGATTCACTTGGCAGAGCACTTAGTATTCGATCGGAATGTGTTGACAAAATTATCTGATGATGGCGACGATAAGTCACATCGAGAAGGTACTTGGCCAATTCATATTGGGCATGCTCATGCAGGGATGTTTCTGGTTCTTCAATAACAAAAAGGCTTCGTTCCGGTGAATTCTCTAAAAGGTCTATTAAGTACAGCGTTCGTCCCTCTCCGAAACCCATGTTGTTTTCTGAATATTGACACCCAAACCGAGCAGCTATACCGAGCTCACCAGACTTGGTGCCATGCTTAATCCCTTGAAAATGCAACTCGTCATATTGTTGCCCAAGAATACGCCCGACCAACTCTCTTACCTTATCAGGAATTGGTCTTTGTTTAGTTAATGCTATAGAACTCCCCCTGTAAATACTTACATCCTTTCTTTCTACCTTAGGGATGTAGATTGTAAAGCCGACATAGAAGCACTTTCTCTCGGGCTGGCGTTTATAGCCTGACCATTCAGTGTTAGTTCGTTTTACGGTGAGTTCTTGGGGGTTTTCTGGATCATCTGTTTCGTAGATGAATTTAACAGATGATTTTTGGTGGAATGGATTCGGGTCTGCCACAGAAGCAGGGAAAAAATCTCTTACATAGAATCTGATATATTCAGTCGCTGTGGAAGGTTTCTTATAACCACTGAGCGAGATTTGCCCTACCGTGCTTTTCCCCGAACCATTCAGTCCAGAAATAGCAACAATGGGAAAGTCAAAGGAAATCGTTAATCCACTAATCCCCCTAAACCCGTCAATTTCGATTGATCTAATGACAGCCCCAAAATTAGTATGTCTTCTTTCTGGCGCATATTTTTCCTTAAGTTGCTTTGCTCGATCTGCCAATTGGTGCCTCCTCGATTGCTTAATCTAACGCGTTTTAAAAGGCACAAAAGTCGTATAAGACAAATGTATATACCGAGTAACAAAGTTGATTACATGTTATCAACTTGATTTAGCCTGGATTCTGAGCCGTTATGGTAGTAGTGTCGGTCAGAAAATGCGGCGATTCACTCTCTTTTGACAAGCTGGAGTAATGCTTTTCCTCTACGGCTAAGACTGAGCATATTTCAAATTCTTTCGTTGAAAATCACACTACTTACTCCAAGCATCCCGTAAAGTCACCGTGCGGTTATACGCTGGGTGTTCCGCACTGTGATCTTTAATATCCGCCACAAAATACCCATGCCGTTCAAATTGATAGCTGGATTCCGGCGCGG
>DYMK01000065.1 GCA_020721585.1 Sulfuricurvum sp. | reverse complement strand
CTCCCCGATGAAGGTTTTATGCCGCTGGGTTACACCGCTGTGTTCAGGAAGCGCGTTTGAGACTTTTGCTGGAAAGCGTCTACCCTCTTGGAAAAATGCGACAAAAGGCTGCATCCTCCAAGTGAGGGGGTGACGGCAGGCTCCATTCGCCAACTAGGGTTTCATGATTAATCGCTTCTTTTCGTCGCGGTAACGACGTAGCCATCTCCCCAATCTCTGTCGAAAAACAGGCTTTGTATGCCTATAAATGGCCTTATTAGAAGGCTGTTGAATATGAAGCTGAATCTGTTTGCTTCACTTATTCGCTCAACGCCGCTTTTTATACTTCTTTCTTCAGGCGTATCGAGGGATCTTTCCGCTTTCTTATGGCGGTGAAGCACCTTGCTGACAAGCCTTGTGATATTCCCAAGAGGAAACCCGTAGTTGAGAATCTTTACTTCTTTATACCCAGAACCACCAAGAAGGTCGATCAGTTCGTTTTTTTCATAACGCCTGACATGCCCAACCCAATCATCCTCCTCGCTGAATTTCCTTTGATGCGCCGGCACGGAAATCAATAACCCACCACCCTTCTTCAGTTTTTTTGTCCATTCCCCTAGTACATCCCGGTCGTTAACGATATGCTCAAGCACCTCGAAGGCGAAAAGGTAATCAAATGATTCATTAGGGAGCAAGGCAGGATCATCCACAACTTCAACTTTGCCTTCATGATGAGCAAGATTGCTTCTTAATATACTTCTGTTCTCTTCCCCAAGGTCATAACATTTTCCATGAAACCCACTTTCGAGGAAATAATTAGTAATATCTCCGGTTCCTGCGCCAAATTCAACAAAGCTTCCTGCTTGCCATGTAGCCACGGCTGATTTTATACACTCAGTTCGCAGGATGTGCTTTGGGGTTCTACTCCACTTGTTTTCCATTTGATTTCCTTTATGAAAGTTTATTCGGGTCGCGCTTTAGCCATTAAATCCTAAGACACCTGCTTTCCGCAAGCGCCCATATTACTCCCATACCTTCTTGCACTATCGTCCAGAGCCTTGAAACAACAGCCACAGAAATGAGCTCACCCATCGCCGGTGCTTCAATGGCGGATTGTGCCAGCAAGACAAATATAGCTTCTTTGACTCCGATACCGCCGGGTATGACCATGCTTAACGCCCCAACAATCCAGGCCAAACCAAGATAAGCCAGATATGATGATGACTTTTCCACGCCAAATCCGAAAACGGCATTCAGCATCAGCATATGGCTTGCTGCGTAGGTTGAGGCAAAGAATATAAAATACACAATGGTCTTTACGTTTTCTTTTGGTGAGACACAAGTGCTTTGGATGTTTTTGTCTTTCTGCAGAGCAGACACGACATAATGAGCCACGTTACTCAACGCACATGATTTGGCTATAACAATAAATCCTATCGCACCAACAAAGATGATTACGATGGCCAAAACGGGTTCATCCATCAGGTTAAGGGTAAGAATACCAAGACTAACACTGATTACCATGATTATAGAGATAACCATGAAATCGAGATTTGACAAAGTGACCGACCCGGTTGACTTAACCCCATTCAGCATGGATGCCTGATAAATTAGCGACCACACCTTCCCTGGTATGTATTTTATAATCTGCGAGTACAAAAGAAGCTTCCTGCTAGTTGCATGGTCAACTGGTTCGTCGTGTTTCTTGAGCAAAACTTGGAAGTATGTTCCGCTGGCAATATAACCTGCGGTACCGACCAACACAGATACCACAAACAGAAGCCAATTCGTTACACCAAAATATGTAGATATCTCATGACGCGCATGGAAAGCCAACACAACAAGGAACCCAATACTGAGCGCGAGTAATGTGTATCGCAGTGACTGCCTTGATATGACTCTCTGGTATGGGATCGCCTTGCTCAAACGCATAATAAATTCTCGCATCAGCTTGACTTCTTGGTTCGTGACAACAAATCAAGCGACGCGTGAGGTTGACGACTATTAGTTGCGCTCATCTGAAATTTCT
>DYMK01000016.1 GCA_020721585.1 Sulfuricurvum sp. | reverse complement strand
TATGATACAATTTTAGGAACTACTAGATGCTGACACAAAATTCTGAACAGTCCCTGATATTGGAATGATTCCCGTTTTATAGACACATTAGTTTTCCGCTAACACCTCAAAGTATAATGCTCCCTTTTTTCAAGACCAGTAAAACAAGATTTTTAATTCCACCTCTTTACGATACCAGTGGTAACAGTTTTACTCCTTCAGAGACTACTAGATTATTGTCAGCTTGATAGTAAACTTCATTGGGAGTTTTGTAGCCAATGGTCGAGTGTAATCTTTTTTTGTTGTACGAGTCCATATAGTTTGCAATGGCTTTTTGAAGCTCTTTGATGCTTGAGTATTCATTGAGATAAACTTCTTCATATTTGATGCTTCGCCAGAACCTCTCGATACAAATATTATCGGTTGCACGTCCTTTCCCATCCATAGATATTTTAACATTGTGTTTTTTGAGAATATCAATATGGGCTTTAGCGGTATATTGGCTCCCCTGATCGGTATTAACTATTTCTGGTTTGGGATAGAGGGCTAAAGCCTCTTTTAGTACACCTGTCGTCAATGAAACATCCATTGTGTTGGAGAGTTTCCATGCGAGTATCTTTTTACTGTGCCAATCAATCACCGCAGCCAAATACACAAAGCCTTCCTTGAGTTTGATATAGGTAATATCAGTACTCCACGCTAGATTAGTTTTTTCGATTACAACGCGTCTAGCGTCATCTCTAAAATCTTTTAGAAGATAGGGATATTTGGTGTGTTCCTTATTGGCTACAGTGGTCTTAGGCTTGGGATATAAGGCAACTATGCCCATATGCTTCATCGCTTTTTTGACAAACTTTTTACCTATACTAACGCCATCCCTGAGGAGTTGGGCATGAATTCTTCTGCTTCCATACGTTGGAAAATCTGAATAGATATTATTGATGGCATCCAAAAGTTTTATCTCAGAAGCCGCACCAAATGGCTTGCTAGGTTGATAATACCAAGACGACTTACTTACGTGCAAGAGTTGACACTGCTTGTTAAGTGATAATGCAAGCTTGACATCAAGAAGAGCTTTTCGCTCTTTAGATGAGGCCAAGCTTACGAGCTTTCCCTCTAAAAAATCCTTTTCAATCGTTAAATTACCGACTTTTTTAGCTAGGTCGTCATTTGATTTTTGAAGAGTCTCTATCTCGTCCTTGTACTCTTTGACAACGCTACTTTTATCAAACGCAAGCGACATATTTTCCAAAAATTGCTTCTTCCAATTCATTAGATTCTTTGGAATAATCCCATATGTGCTTGCAATCTCATTGATTGTTTTTTCACCCTCTAACACTTCCAAAACTAATTTAGCCTTGAACTCTGCACTGTATACTTTTCTTTTGGTACTCATTTTTTTATTCCCTATATCTTCGTATTTTATTTTAGCGTTTTGGAATTAAAACATAAATTTTACTGGTCTGATTTTAGGGGGTCATTATACTTTACGATACACATAGAGTCAAGTTACCGTAGTACTCATTGTTTGTTTTCACACTATCAGAGTAAACTGCTATTGGTTTTTTATACCCTAAGCTTTGGTGAAATCGTTTATGATTGTAAAAATGGATATAGTCTTTTACATCTTCTTTCAGCTCCTTGATGGTGTTGTATTCATTGAGGTAAATTCGCTCACATTTAGCACTTCTCCAAAATCTTTCAATACAAATATTATCCGTAGCTCTCCCTTTTCCGTCCATTGATATTTCAATCCCACACTCTAGTAATCTTCCAGTATGCGCGTGGCTAGTGTATTGAGAACCTTGATCGGTGTTAACTATTTGAGGTTTTCCATAGAGCCTTAGGGCATCATTTAAGACATCCATGGTCAGTGTTTGATCCATCGTATTGGAAACTCTAAAGGATAAAATGGCTTTGGAATACCAATCAATAACCGCAGCCAAATAGACAAATCCTCCTTTGATTTTGACGTAGGTGATGTCGGTACTCCACACATGATTCGCGTGGGTGATCGCAAGCCCTCTGAGTTTGTAGCTATGCTTGGGATGTTCTTGGATTGGGTTACTTGTATTGATAGTTTTAACTGCCAAAACAGCCTTTAAACCCAGTTCCTTGCGATACTTTGCAACACTGTTAACACTGATAGTAAAACCATCCTCCCGTAGCTGTTGGTGGACTTTCAAGGAGCCGTACATAGAGAGATACGGTAGAGAATGGATCACCTGTAAGTGTTTCATAATCAGCTCTTTTTTCTCATTTGGTTTTGGTGCATAATACCAACGACTTCGGTTAACTTTTAGGAGTTCACATTGACGTGAAAGGGATAATGTTGCACGCTTGGGCTCAATCAAATTTGCACGATCAGATGAGCCCAAGCTTACGAGCTTTCCCTCAAGCCAGTCTCGCTCTACCGTAATTTTGCCCACTGTTTTTTGAAGTACTTCAATCTCCTGCTCTTTTTTGGCTATTTCATCTTTATATTCTTTAACTGCCTTTGAGGGTTCCATTGCCATTTGGGCATTCGCTAAAAAAGTAGTCTTCCAGTTGATAAGGTTTTTGGGTATAACATTGTAAACGCTTGCAATCTCATTGATGGTTTGATCACCTTTGAGCACTTCTAGCACCAGCTTGGTTTTAAATTCAGTCGTATATACGGTTCGTTTTTTACTCATCTTTACCCCTTTTTTAGCTCTTTATGGGAATCAAAAAATCCCATCTTAGGAACATTATTGGCTAATTCTAGCCCATTTAGGAATAACACATTATTTTTTACTGTCTGTTTTCTTGGGGTACTATATAAAGCAAAAGAATATTTTATTGATACACTAAAACAAAATTTTTCAGCTTCAAATGCTTTTGATAAGGCTGTACTGTGCATTATGGCTTATGCAGATCCTAAGAAATTTAATGATAATTCTAAAGTAAGATTAGATAACTCTTATTTAAGTGTGTCAACTTCAAAAAACTATCACCACTTTTTCCCTAAAGCTTATTTAAAAAGAAGTAAAAATGATGAGTATGCCAATGCTTTAGCTAATATGACGTTGGTTGATGATTATTTGAATAAAAGGGTTATTCAAGACAAAGAACCTAAAAAATATATTAGCGATTTTCAAAAAGAAAACTTGGATTTAGAAGAAACTTTAAAATCACATTTCATCCATTTAAGTGATTTTGGTATATTTGAAAATGATTATGATCTGTTTTTAGAAAAAAGAGCTTCATTGCTGGCTGATGAAATATTGAAGCGAATATAAATAAAGAATAAAATATGATCCCATTTATCCCAAAACCTCTACCCTTTCAAAAAAACCGGTATATTACGCAAAGGGATATAGGAAAAATGAAATCGCTTGAAAAGGGCACCAATGAATAAAACTTTGATAATCAATTTTTTGAAACAAAATAAAGAGATGATAGAAACCAAATATCAGGTCAAACAAATCGGGCTTTTTGGCAGTTATGTCAAGGGATTGGAAACGGATGAGAGCGATATTGATATTTTGGTCGATATGCCCTCAAGTTTTGATAACTACTATGATCTCAAAGAGTTTTTAGAGAGCAGTTTACAAAAAAAGGTAGATTTGGGGTTGATCGGGACAGTAAGAGAGCATCTAAAAGAGAAGATTTTTAGTGAGGTGGAATATGTCCGATAGAGATCATTCGTTCTATGTTGTCGATATTTTTATCGCTATGAATAAAATTGAGAGATATACCCATACGTTTGAAAATGCGCAAGATTTTCTCGATAGTGAATTGGAATGGGATGGTGCTATCCGAGAGTTGGAGATAATCGGTGAAGCGACAAATTATCTCCTGAAAGCCAATCAGATTGATCCGACATACAGACGAATTGTAGATTTTAGAAATCAAATTATCCATGGGTATTTTGGGATCGATGAAAATATCGTTTTTGATGTGATAAAGAATAAACTTCCACTCTATTATGATGATCTTTTAGAACTCTCAAAACTACAAAATATAGGTGTTTTAGAAGCGATTAATGCATCAAAAAAAGAAAATTTTAGCAATAAAAATGTACTCACTTTTTTAAATCAGTTAGCTTTAGAAATACAATGACCTCAACTGCTCTCAAAACCCTACCCCTCCAAAGAGAGATAGAAACCACAAAAATCCTCAAAAAATCGATCAGTGCCAACCGTGCTTTGGCACGTCTGAACGGTGTGGCGAAGATTATCCCAAACAGTGCAATCCTCATCAACTCTTTGGTACTTCAAGAGGCAAAAGACAGCTCCGAGATCGAAAACATCATTACGACGCATGATGAACTCTACAGAGCGGGATTGGATATTTCCAGTGTCACCAATGAAGCTAAAGAGGTACAAAACTATCGAGAAGCACTGCTAAGAGGTTTTTCTCTCGTACAAGATAATCGTCTGTTGCTCAAAAAATACATCATAGAGATTCAGCAGGTTTTAGAACAAAACAATGCAGGTGTGCGCCGTCAAAGCGGTACGATTTTGAAAAATGTACAAACGGGAGAGGTCGTTTTTACGCCACCGCAAGAGTATGAGGTTATACAGGCACTTTTGGATAATCTCGAAACGTATATCAATGAACCCAACGAGATAGACGATCTTATCAATATGGCGATTATCCACTATCAGTTTGAGTCTATCCATCCGTTTTATGATGGAAACGGGCGAACGGGGCGGATTATCAACATCTTGTATCTGATCTTAAAAGATTTACTTGATATCCCTATCCTCTATCTGAGCCGCTATATTATCACTCATAAGGCGGATTATTATAGACTTCTTCAAGAGGTTAGAACCAAAGATAATTGGGAAGAGTGGATTTTGTATATGCTCGATGGTGTGGAGCAAACATCGATTGAGACGATTGACCTTATAAATGGCATCAATGATTTGATGATTGCTACGCAAGATAAAATATCTGTGCAACTGCCGAAGATTTACAGCAAAGATTTGGTTGAGGTGCTATTTATGTATCCGTATACGAAGATAGAGTTTTTGGTGGATAGATTAGGTATTACGAGAAAAACGGCTTCAAAATATCTCAATGAACTCGAAACTATGGGAATTTTAAAAAATATTCAAATCAAGAACAGTAAGTTTTTTATTAATATTGAGTTATTTGAGATATTACGCAAAGGGATATAGGTAAAAAATAGCAAAATTTACACATAGCATACAACCTATGAGTAAAAAAACAATAAATTTACCCATAGGTTCAAACCTATGTTAAAAAACCCGCAAAATCCTTACCCATTAAAAAAGCACCCTTTGGAATCAAAAATAAACCGATTAAACGACTAGCAAGTCGCTACACAGTGAGGTATACATCGCCTCTCCTGCAAGTTTTTTGACAATGGCTAGGGCAAATTCCATCGCGGTAGAAGGGCCACGAGAAGTCATAATGTTGCCACTTTCGACCACGGATTGACTCTCTCCCCTAAACCCTTCTATACTAATATCGTTCTGAATGCCAGGATAACACGTATACCCCTCTTTGAGTACCCCCGCGCGATAAAGTGCCAAGGGGGCGGCACAAATAGCACCGATGTTTTTACCCTCAGCGTCCATTTTTGTGAGAAGGGATTGGACGGTGGGATGATCGATGAGTGCCATCGTCCCGCCCCATCCACCGGGAAGGAGGATCATATCCAGCTCATCGGTGGTGAGACCCTCTATGCAACGGTCACAGCCAATCACCACACCATGCGCCCCTTCCACCAAAAGGGTTTCGTTTAACGAGGCAACAATCACTTCAATGGCTCCGCGACGCAAAACATCGATAAGGGTGATCGCCTCAATCTCTTCAAAGCCTTGAGCAATGGGGATTAAAACAACGTGTGGCATGGTACTACTCCTTTAAAGGTATTATGTGTAAAGTGATTTTAGAGAAGATACTCTTCCAAATCAATATCCTCTGTTTCCAGTACAGGATCAAGGGGGATAATCCCATGCGGAACAACACTTGCTTGGGTACCACTGATGAGTGGATGCCATGAGGGGAGCGGAAGCCTTGCATGGATCAATCGATAGGCGCACGTTTGGGGGAGCCAGTGAAATTCCCCCGTCCTTTTGGGGGTAAGGGGGGTGCATTCGGGGACGATGGTATGACGCTGTGCGTAATTGGCGCATTGGCAATTTTGGAGATCATAATTACGACACACGACCCGCGTGGTCAAAATGGGGGCATCGTCATCCTCTTCATCTTGGAGACGGTGCAAACAGCACAAACCGCATCCATCACACAACGCTTCCCACTCTTCATGGCTAAGTTCACTGAGTTTTTTTGTTTCCCAAAAGGGGGTAAGTTCTTTTTTCATGGCGATAGTGTAGCATGGAATTACGCCGCTTGAGGATTTTTTTGGGTAAAATGACGCAAACAGTGTTACACACATTAATGCCCAAAGGAGTTTATATGTTCGCGGAATTCAAGAAATTTTTGATCGGTGGCAATGTCATTGATATGGCAGTCGGGTTTATTTTTGGGGCAGCGTTTGCGACGTTGGTCAAATCGTTGGTGGCAAATGTCATTATGCCTCCCATTGGATTGTTGATGGGCAAAGTTGATTTTGCGTCGTTGTTTATCGCCTTGGATGGGAAAGAATACGCATCATTAAAAGAGCTTGAAGCCGCCAGCGCACCCGCGATTAAATACGGGGCATTTTTAAATGATACGGTCTCATTTGTTATTTTAGGGTTTGTCGTCTTTTTGATGGTCAAAGGGTATAACAAAATACGTCATGCCCAACCTGTTGCACCCGTTACGACCAAAGTGTGTCCTGAATGTGGAATGGCGATCCCCTTAAGTGCCAAAGTCTGCCCTTATTGCCAAGGTGCGCAACACCAAGACTAACTGACGGTTAAAAAAGCAAATAAATAACCTTAAAGCGTCACATTAGGGGTAATGTGTTAACCGTTTATGGGGTAATATGGCTACCATTCTTACCCTATAACAGTACAAGGAGAGACCATGAAAAAAGAGACTGAACCCACGTTACATTCCATTGAGGATTACGATACCCTAAAAGGGGACAAAAAAAAGGTTGTTTGGATCGTTATCCTTGTGGGATTATTGCTTGGTGCGGTGTTAGCAGGGGCTAAGATCTATTATGGGAATGTTTCAGATTCTCTTCCCACTGGTGATTCCATTGCCAAAGTTCCTTTGAAATAATGGTGGCACTACTTATTGGGGTCTACACCCTCTATCTCCTCATCCGATTGTATGCCAGTGTGATGCAAATTGGGTTTATCAATCGCGTTAAGACCCAAGGTGCCGTTTTAATGAGTGATTCGGCGTATCGGGATGCCGCTTCGTATGCCGTTGCCAAAGAGAAACTCTCGATGCTGGAAGTGTGTGTGGAGTACGGTCTCTTTTTGGTGTGGATGATGGGCTTGGTCTATTGGGTCGATCAAACCCTTATGGGATACTCAATGATGACCCAATCCATTGTCGCTGTGTTGGGATTATTACTGTTTCATTCGGTGGTGATGCTCCCTTTTGGGTGGATCGCTAAATTCAAAATTGATGCGCAGTATGGCTTTAATCGCTCTTCACTGGGGCAATTTATCAAAGATACCCTCATTAGTACCCTTTTGATGATCGTCGTAGGCGGTCTCATTATCGCGGGAGTGTCGTGGATCATCACCTCCAGTACGTTGTGGTGGTTGTGGAGTTTTTCCTTTATTTTTGCGATTGTTGTGGGACTTAATATGTTTTTTCCGACGATTCGTGCGCTGTTTTTTGACACCGTAACCCCCCTAGAGCAAGGGGAACTTCGGGAAAAAATCGAAGAACTGATGACCAAAACAGGGTTTGTCAGTAGCGGTATTTTTGTGAGTGATGCCAGTAAACGGGATGCACGGCTCAATGCCTATTTCGGGGGATTGGGGAAAACCAAACGGGTTATTTTGTTTGATACGTTGATTGCAAAATTATCCCCCCAAGAACTCGTAGCGGTATTGGGACATGAGTTAGGACACTTCGCCCATGGGGATTTGTACAAAAACATCGCGATGGTGGGGGGAATGTTGTTGGGGATGTTTGCCTTTTTTGGGAATCTTCCGCAAGGTTTATTTTTAGAATTGGGGGTTGCCCCCTCTCCTCATGTGTTGATGATGCTGTTTATCTTGACCCTTCCCTTGGTGAGTTTTGTGGTGATGCCTCTCATGGGGATGATGAGTCGTCACAATGAATATGAGGCCGATAAAACAGGAGCTTCCCTAGGGGGTGCAGAACATTTGGTTAATGCCCTCAAAAAACTGGTGAGCGAGAACAAAAGTTTCCCCCTTTCCCATCCGTTATACCGATTTTTGTATACGACGCATCCTCCTGTCGTGGAGCGGCTTCAAGCCTTGGGTGCGGTCATTGCAGTGCAAACGACTACGGGTTATGAGGATCCATGCCCCAACGATTAGCGTCCGTTCATACCGCCATTGCCAAACGATTAGAGGGGGTAGTCGATTCTCCCCGTCGTGAGGCGCAGCTCCTCCTTATGGCGTACCTTAATAAAGACCAACTCTACGTGATTACCCACCAAGAGACCCTCATCGACGATACCGATCCTACCCTTATTGCATGGATTGAAAAGCGTAGTCGCAATGTCCCACTTGAATACCTTACGCAGCAGGTAAGCTTTTATTCCCACACGTTTTACATCGACGAGGGGGCATTAATCCCCCGTCCCGAAACCGAACATCTTATCGATGAAGTGCTCTCACGAGTGGATCATACCCAAACAATGACCGTTGTGGAGGTAGGCACTGGTAGTGGTATCATCTCGATTATCCTTGCCTTACACCTTCCCCATGCCCGTTTTATCGCCGTGGATATTTCACCTCCCGCCCTTGCTGTGGCACGCCGTAATATTCACGCGTTTGGGTTGAGTGACCGTATCGAACTTCGAGAGGGGGATTTGCTCTCGTGTGTGAGTGAATCCATCGACCTTTTGGTCTCCAATCCCCCCTATATTGCCAATGATTTCCCCTTAGACTCCAACCTTGCGTATGAACCCCAAAATGCCCTTTTTGGGGGGGATGTTGGGGATGAAATTATCCGTCGTTTATTGGATGAGGCACTGCGTCGTGCTATTGCTCTTTTTGTGTGTGAGATGGGATACGATCAACGCACCAAAGTGCAGGAATATCTCAAACCTTTTGCGGTACAATCTTTGGAATTTTATCAAGATTTAGCCTCGTTTGATCGGGGATTTACATTAAGGATAGCGCGGTAATGGAAAAAACTCCTGTTAGTAAACGTAGTTTTAATATTAAAAATCTTTTTTTAGATCCAAACAATTACCGTTTTATTGATGAAAAAGAGTATTCACAAGTAGACCGTGAAAAAATTTTGAACGAACGCATCCAAAAAAAAACAAGGTATTTTATTGAGGGAGAAAAGCGTTCTAATATTATTGATTTGATCCACAGTTTTAAAGCCAATGGGTATATTCCCGTTGAAAAAATTCAAGTTAAAGATTTAGGAGAGAATCGTTATCTTGTTTTAGAGGGCAATCGACGAACCGCTGCTCTTAAAGCATTGCAAGAAGATTATGAGTTAGGTCGGGATATTGGGCAACTTGATCCAGCGCTTTTTAGAAGAGTGGATGTGGAAGTTCACGATGAAGAGAATGAACACATACACCTTTTAGTCATGGGTCTTAAGCATATCGGAGGGAATAAAAAATGGCCTGCGGTTAATCAAGCGAAATTCATTAAAGACTATATTGAAAAATTTGAAGGGGAATATTGGGAAGCTGAAAACTCTGCGTGTGAGACCCTCGGTATTAGTAAGCAAAAATTACGACTATCTTTACGAGCTTTAGAACTCATTGAGCAGTATAAACACAGTGATTATGGTGATCAGTTTGAAAATGAACAGTATGCTATTTTTGAAGAAATTGTTAGAACACCTATCATGCGCGAATGGATTGGGTGGAATGATGATGACTATCAAGCAAAAAACAACATTCATCTTGAACGACTTTTTAATTGGATTTCGACCGTAGAAACGGATGATGACGAAGAAAAAGCACCCCATAAAGCAGAACCTATTATTACCAAATCAGCCGAAATTCGGGAACTAAAAATCTTTATCAATGAAGAAAATGCATTAGACGTAATGGAAAAAAGTCGAAGTTTTACGAAGGGTCTTTTCAATAGCAGTAGTCGAGAAAAAATTAATATTCACGAAACGGTTAATACGACGAAACGAAACATTGATCTTCTCTACACGTACCGTAATGCTTTTGATGTTGACGTAAAAAAAGAACTAGAAGAGATGTTTAGCACTTTTTCAAAGGTTGTTTCTCAAAAATCATCCATTAATCTTGAGGGAGAATACAAAAGCAGTGTGTGTTTTGAAATGGCTACTGTAGGTCACTTTTCTCACATTACGATTCAATCGTATAAAATTTTCCATGATTTCCAGATTACAAATCTCAATAAAATTAATCTTTTTGGGGGGCTGAATAATACGGGAAAAACGTCGTTATTAGAAGCCATTTATCTTTTAACGAAACAAAATGATATAAACGCTTTTTTTGAAATCGTACGACTTAAAAATAAATTAGAGGTGTTAAGTCCTCTTTGGTTGAGTCAATTTTTAGAGACATCACCCATTGTGATTCAAGGAAGGTATAACGGAGTTGAAACGGGTCTTTCTATTCGCAAAGAGGAGGCAAAAAATATTGATAAAGCCGATTATATAACCTCGATCGTGATTGATGCGTTTATTGATGATGAAGCGCATAGCATGACGAAAGCACACCTTTACCGTTATGCCCCGATTCAACTCTATTATGACACTATCAAAATTTTGTCGCATTCGATGTTTAAAAGTCCCTTTTTCCATAAGGAATCGGATATTTTACTCTCGTACAGTAAGAATTACGAAAAAAAATTAATGCCACTCATTATTGACTTTTTGACAAAAGTAGATAGTCAAATTAATGATATTGGATTGGTTGAAGTAGAAGGAATCAAACGATTTTTAGTGGATTCGTCGCGATACACGGATCATAAAGTGGATATTACCTCGTATGGTGAAGGGTTACAGCGTATTTTTGAAATTTCGTTGGCATTTGCCTACGCTAAAAATGGCGTTATTGTGATTGATGAACTCGAAACAGGGATTCACCATTCCTTGCTCATTGATTTTACTCGATTTATTCAAGAACTTGCAGAACGGTTTAACGTACAAGTGTTTATTACCTCTCATTCCAAAGAGTGTTTGAACGCATTTGTCCAAAATGGTAGCGATAATGAATCTATTTCGGCGTATATTTTGCAGAATAAAGGGGAAAAAGTAACCTATCACTACAGTGAGGGTGCAAAATTTTCCAGACTCGTAGACGCAATGGATATTGATATGCGAGGCGAAAAATGAATCATATCGTGGTCATTTTTTGTGAAGGGGTACATGATGTGGCATTTCTTTCACGTCTTTTGAAAACCGATGATTATACGACGTATCACAATAGTCCTATTGGGCAATACCCTGACCCATTGAATCGTATTTTTGAGGGGAGTTTAAAAAAGGTAGACTTTCGTTCACTTAAAATTGATCAACTCTCTTCACAGTCTATCCCTAAAAAAATTCTTAAAAAAGAGGATACGATTGTTCTTTTGTATGCTGTGGGTGGGAATAGAGAAAAGGGAAAAATTCACGCTTTGATGGAAATTTTCAGGGATGCGCATAGCAGTGCTGGATTTGGTGGCATTAAATCGCATAATCTTTCGTTTGTTTTTTTTAATGACGCAGATAACGATGCGGGAAAAGAAGCCACAACAATAAATCAAATGTTGCAAAAAAATTTAGCTTCGTTAGATTTTTGTGTCAAACACAATGAATACACGAAGCGCAATGATATTGGATATGGAGTGTATCTTTTTTCAAAAAATGGTCAACAAGGGAATTTAGAAAATTTGTTGATAGAGCTTATGCGTGAAGGGAATGAATCAATTTTTGACGATGCTCAAGCCTATTATAACGATCATTATGATCCCCAACGTCTCAACAAAAAGAACAAAATATATCCGGATAAATCCATTATTACGATTGCAGGTCAGTTGCAAAATAGTGGTGCATCGCATGTCGTGACCATAGAACACAGTGATTATCTAACATTAGAAAAAATACAAAAAAATTCGCATGCGCAGGAGATTATCCAATTTATGAAAAAGGTTATTCCATGAATAAAAACGCCTTGATCGATACGATCTATGTATTACTTGTTGCGATGACTGCAGGTGCGGTATTGGTTTTGGGTGCGGTAGTAGCAGCGGTGGTGTTTCACTCCGAAGCGTACCTTACCCTACCCCTTTTGTCTCGGTATGAAGAGGGGAAAATTATGGGGGAGATCTTTCGGCGATTTAGTTACTGGGCGTATGCTATGGCGATTGTCATATCCATTTATGAAATTTCCCGTTATAAAGTGATGCAGATTGATAAAATAGCAATGCTCTCAGCCATGGGATCCTTGGGGACGCTGTTACTTTTTTGTGGGGTCTATGTCCCCAAAATTTTGGCGTATCAAGCTGCGGGAGAAGATGCCATTGATGGGTCATTTGAAGCGTTGCATAAAGCCAGTGAGATTGATTTTAAGATCCTTTTGGTGGCGTTAGTAGTTTTGTTTGGTCGACGCGTTTATCTTATTGCGAGTAAAAAATCATGATTCAGTTTGAAAATGTGACCAAGAGTTTTGGCAATCGTCCAATTCTTCGTGGAGTGAATTTGACCATCGAAAAAGGGAAAACCACCGTTATCTTCGGAGTATCAGGGGGGGGAAAATCGACCATTATTAAACACATGGTGGGATTGCTCAAACCCGATCGAGGGATTATCCGTTATCAAGGTCGTCGTATCGACAATATCAATGAACAAGAATTGCGCGAAATTCGGAAAAAAATCGGCTTTTTGTTTCAAAGTGGTGCGTTGTTTGATAGCATGAACATTGGGGAAAATGTCGCTTTTCCCATGCGCGAACACCAAAAACTAACCCCCAAAGAACTCAATCGCAAAATCGATGAAAAACTCACCATGGTGGGATTAGAGCCTTCTGTGGTGAGATCACTCTATCCCGAAGAACTCAGTGGCGGGATGCGTAAGCGAGTAGGCTTGGCACGCACCTTGGCATTGGAACCTGAAGTGATTTTATACGACGAGCCTACCTCAGGACTGGATCCTGTGACCAGTGATTTTATTACCCAAATGATTTGTCGCTTACGGGATGAGATGGGGATGACCTCGGTGTTGATTAGTCACGATATTGCCGAAAGTTTCAAAGCGGGAGACCATTACGCGATGTTGTTTGAGGGGGTGATTGTAGCAACGGGGGATAAGGCTGCATTTCAAGCCTCCCCCAATGAGGTTGTGCAACAGTTTATCCATGCCCGTTCGGTGGGGCCTATTGCATTTCATTAAAAGATTATTGGTACTAAAGGATAGAAGATGAAAGGTTTAGAGTTTACAATGGTCGATGATCTATTAAAAACGAAAATTAATTCGGTTCTTGTGGAAGAGACACTAGACCATTTTGCCATCGTGAGTATGAGTGATCGTGTGGGTAACATTCTCTATGTGAACCAAAATTTTATCGATATTTCAGGATACACGCCTAGCGAATTAATAGGTTCGAATCACCGCATTGTACGCTCCGATTTTCATCCCGAATCCTTTTATCAAACCATTTGGGATACGATTTCCCACGGTAACACATGGATGGGAGATATTTGCAATCAACATAAAAATGGACAGCGTTATTGGGTGCATGCAGTCATTAAGCCTATTTTTGATGATCAAGGTGAGATTGAACATTATTTATCGATTCGGATTAATATTACCAAACTCAAACAAGCGGAAGAGAAAATTTACAAATTAGCCTTCTATGATCCTTTGACCCAATTGGCCAATCGTACCCTTTTGGCCGACCGTTTTAAATTAGCAATATCACGAGCGCAACGGCAGAAGAAATTGTTTGCGGTGTGTATGATTGATTTGGATGGATTCAAGCCGGTCAATGATAAATACGGTCATGCTATGGGAGATCGGGTTTTGGTCGAAGTAGCCAAACGACTCAAAGAAATTATACGAGGTTACGATACCGTCGCCCGTTTGGGGGGAGATGAGTTTGTCTTGCTGATCAACGACATCGCCGATGAAGCGGCATTGAAAAGTATTATCGGACGGGTGTTGATCAAACTATCGACGGTCTATGTAATGGATGAAAAATATTTACACCTTTCTGCCAGTATTGGAAGTGCGCTGTATCCCATTGATAATGTGGATGCCGATATTTTATTGCGTCATGCCGATCATGCGATGTATCAGGCCAAACAAATGGGGCGTAACCAACATAAGATGTTTGATGTCTCTTCTGAGATTCAAATGAATCTTGCCCGTCAGACCATTCAAGGGGTAAAAAAAGCACTGGATCATAATGAATTAGTGTTGTATTATCAACCCAAAGTGAATATGCGCTTGGGCAAAGTGGTAGGGATGGAGGCATTATTACGGTGGAATCATCCCCTACGTGGTCTCTTGTCTCCTATGGAGTTTTTGCCTCAAATTGAAAAAAATGAGTTGATTATTGACATTGGCGTATGGGTTATGGATCAAGCATTACAGCAATTATCCCAATGGGTTTCCTTCGATAAGGCGTGGGTAGTGAGTGTTAACATCGCTGCATTGCATTTTCAAAGTGGACTCTTTTTAACCCATTTGCAAGAAGCGTTGCACCGTTATCCGAATGTTTCACCCCAATTGTTGGAGATTGAGATTGTCGAATCGGTGGCATTAGGGGATATTCACCAAGTCAACCAATTGATACGGGATTGTCAAGCATTGGGGGTGAGTTTTTCTTTGGATGATTTTGGGACAGGCTACTCATCCCTTAGTTATCTCAAATATCTTCCGGTTGAGACGATTAAAATTGACCAGTCATTTGTCCGTGATTTGTTGGATGATAAAGATGATTTGGCATTAACCGAAGCAGTAATTGATATGGGACGGGTTTTTGATCGTAAAATCATTGCTGAAGGGGTTGAAAGTGCAGAACATGGAACCTTGTTGTTACGATTAGGGTGCGATTTAGCCCAAGGATATGGGATTAGCAGACCCATCCCCGCATCCCAAATTATTCCGTGGGAAGCGGGGTATACCCCCTCTCCTGCATGGAAAATGTGGTCGGATACCAAATGGAATTTGGATGATTTCCCCCTTTTATTGGCACAACACGACCATATCAAGTGGGTCAAGCACGTCATTGCCTCGGTCGAAAACCCCGCTCGTTTGGAATTAAGTCAAGCGGAGGTGATTGATGCCCATCAATGTCGGTTTGGGCATTGGTATTATGGCTATGGCGTACAACGCTACGGTCATTTAGTCGAATTTTCAAATCTCGAAACCATTCACAATCGGGTGCATGAGATTGGTACCCGTATTTTGCACCATACCAAACAAGGGGATAAAGTCAAAGCACAAGCGTTATGCGGAGAGTTATTGATGGTAAAAACAGAAATTTTAACCCGCCTTGAAGCGTTACAAAAAGTGGCAAACTCCCTCTCCCAAAAGGGAGTGGATTTGCAAGGGTAATTTAACGATTCTCTTCTAAAAGATCAATGGTCTCGATAACATCCAATCCAAAACCACTCAGTCCCGCGAAATCGGGTATTTTGGTTTCACGGATAAGTCGCATATGTCGAATCCCCAAAAGTTTCAAAATTTGAGCCCCAATCCCATACTCTTTGATATTCCCTTGGGGATGTTTGGGTTTATCCATAAACAATAATACCCCACCGTTGAGTTTCATATAGTGGATGGCATTCATTAGATGGGTATAGTGGCTTTGATTGAGTAACAAATCCCGATCACTGATGACATTATGGACTTTGACATTAGCAGTCTCTCCCACATTGTAAAAAACAATGGCACCATGGTGATCCCCATGATGATCTTCAAAGGTATGCTTTTGAACATGAACTCCGAAAAAATCAATGGTTTCGGTCGAAGTGAGATGCACCAACCGCTCATTGGCAAGACGATACTCCACAATGTCGGAGATATAGACGGTTTTAAGGGAATGTTTTTGGGCAAAGAGATCCAAATCATCCCGTCGAGCCATAGAACCATCTTCTTTCATAATCTCACAGATAACCGCCGATTCAGCCAATCCTGCTAAACGACATAAATCAACGGATCCTTCAGTGTGACCGATGCGCACAAGTGTCCCCCCCTCTTTGGCGATTAAGGGAAAAATATGCCCTGGCATTACCAACTCATGGGGCTGACTAATGGGATTGGCCAAAATTTTAATGGTCATATCCCGCTCATGCGTCGATATTCCCGTCGTAGCTGCTGCTGCATCGACCGAAACCGTAAACGCCGTTTCGTGCATTGAGAGGTTGTTCTTGACCATAGGCTCTAAGTGTAGCCGTTTGGCAATGGTGGGATTGATAGCAACGCATATAAGCCCTTTGGCGTGGGTTGCCATAAAATTAACATGATCGGGGGTCGAGAAAACCGAAGGATAGACTAAATCCCCCTCATTTTCACGATCTTCGTCATCGACCATAATAACCATTTGCCCTTTTTTAAACGCTTCGATGGCTTCTTGAACCCGTAACAGTGCTGACATCTGTCTCTCTTTTAGTATGTAGTATAGGGGGGGGATTATAATCAAAAAGGGTTAAAAAAAGGGGGAAAAATGGAAAATTTGATATTCTTTTGTAAAGCACTTGACAATCATCAAAAACATCGCTATAATTTCGGTCTCACAACAAAATGTTGGGGTGTAGGCAAATGGTATGCCAACAGTTTTTGGTACTGTAGATTGAAGGTTCGAGTCCTTCCACCCCATCCACTTTCTTACCGCGGAATAGAGCAGTCCGGTAGCTCGTCGGGCTCATAACCCGAAGGTCGTAGGTTCAAATCCTGCTTCCGCAACCAATCAAAAAAATACAGAAAATTTCTTCCCCTTGAATCATGAAAACTAAAAAAATTCATTTCTTTCTTTTTTAGGGAATATAAATCTTGTCTAGCATCTCTTCATACTCTTTTTGACAAACACTTTCTGAAGTAATACCTCCACCGCTTTTGTAGACTAACTGCCCATTGATATTCTCAATAAAACGTATTGCTACGGCACTGTAAAGGTTTTGTCCATCATAATAACCAAATACACCCGTAAAATAACCTCGCTCATACCCCTCTATCCTTTCTAAAATTTCAGTCGTTTTTTTCTTAGGGGTACCACTGATGCTCCCTGCGGGCAGTAATGTTTTGAGGATGGCACCTAGATTGTCGCGCCAATTTAAGGGTAATTGTCCCCTAATATGGGAACTTATTTGATGCAGTTGTTTGTTTCCTGCATGAATGGTTGTTACATAGCGAAATTTTTCGACTTCAATGCTAGTGGCGACCATTCCCAAATCATTTCGGAGTAAATCGACGATCATCGTGTGTTCTGCAATCTCTTTGGGATCATTTAAAATGGTCTCTATGGCATTGGGAAGGGTCGCATCAATCGTCCCTTTCATAGGATAAGTGTGAAGGGTATTTCCCTCAATGGTAATAAAAGGTTCAGGAGAAAAACAGACAAATTCTTCTTTTACCCGAAATTTATAGGGTGCATAGGCGTGTTGATAAATTTCTTTTAATGAGTAGGGGGTATGGATGGGGGTAGGTTGGGTGAGATTAATAAGATAGGTATTTCCATCTCGAATCTGCTTTTGTATGGTATCAAATTTTTTTTGGTAATTTTGTAGGGATATAGGAGAATAAGCGGGTTTATGGGGAGTATTGAGGGGAGACTTTGGGTGATGAAAGGCGAATTCAATGTCATGATTTTTTAACGTATCCAAAGGGGAA
Source organism: Sulfuricurvum sp. (assembly GCA_020721585.1). GTDB lineage: Bacteria > Campylobacterota > Campylobacteria > Campylobacterales > Sulfurimonadaceae > Sulfuricurvum. The sequence goes on along the minus strand of DYMK01000016.1, from coordinate 19,912 downwards.
CAAAATAGGTGTTCCCCTTTGAAGTCGGTATAAAAAAAACAAGGAACGCCCTTTGAGACGAATTCGCTGAGGCTATCAAACATTACGCAATAAGCGATTTAAGGACAGCCATACGGATGGAGACCCCATTTTGAACTTGCTCAAGAACTTTACAACGGGGGTCTTTAAGCATCGCATCATCAATATCAATATTACGGTGAACCGGCCCTGGGTGTAAGAGAATAATATCACGTTGACCTATGAGTTCTTTGGTAATACAAAAATCACTGGCGTAATCTTTAAGGGAGCCGTAGGTCTGGTGCGAGTGACGTTCGGTTTGGGTTCGTAAGGACATGATGGCATCGACGTTATCAATCACATCGTGGAGGGTATGGGTTGTTGGAAAATTGGTTTTGGGTAAAAAATGGGGAGGGGCAACAAGGGTAATTTTCATCCCAAAACGGTGTAAAAGTTCCATATTGCTATTGGCAACGCGGGAATTTTTGATGTCGCCAACGATAGCGATTTTTTTCCCTTTAACGTCACCAAAATGGTTTTGAAGGGTAAAAAGATCCAAAAGAGCCTGCGTTGGATGGGCGTGTGCGCCATCGCCTGCATTGATGATAGAGGCGTGGGTATGTTGGGCGAGGATATCAGGGACACCTGCATGGGCATGCCGAACGATCATGGCGTGAGGTCCCATGGCATCGAGGTTTGCTGCGGTATCGACAAGGCTTTCCCCTTTTTGGGTGGAGCTTTTTTGGACATCGAGATGAACAACTTGGGCACCCAGTCGTTTGGCAGCAATTTCAAAAGAGCTTTTGGTTCGGGTGGAGTTTTCAAAAAAGAGGGTAATAATGATTTTTTCTTGGAGAAGCGACTCTGAATGTCCATCACTAAAGTGCGAAGCATCGCGCAAGACCGCTTGAATGTGTTGGGTTGTAAAGTCACTGGTCTGGATTAAATGGCGCATTCATTTTCCTTAGTTTTTATGGGTAACGTATCAAGTAATGCTTGAGCTAACAGGGGGGTATTATGCCCTACAAAATAGAGTGGGTCAAATTTTTGCTTAAAATAGGGGAGTGAAATATGGGTGAAATTGTCACGGTTTTTATGGCAATTAAACGTCCATAGATAGGGAATATTCAATTGTTTTAGCCGTTCAATACTTAAAAGGGTATCGTTGATACACCCTAAAGAACAATGGGTGACTAGCAATGTCGTGGCATTAAAATGACGCGCGAGATCAATCATCATTAGCTCATTATCCAAGGGGACCATCATCCCACCTGCCCCTTCTATGAGGATAATATCGCAATGTTTTTCAATTTTATTGAGCGCAGTGTCGAAACGAGAAAGATCAATTTTTTTCCCCTTATTGGCGATGTAAGGGGCAGCGGGGAGGGGAAGCGAGAGGGTAACAATGTCACTTGCTTTGAACCCTTTTAACTCAGGATTGGAATATTGTGCGTGTTTTAATAAGAGACTGCCATCGGCGGGGAGACCATTAACCCCGGTTTCAATGGGTTTATAGACTCCTACTCGATACCCCATTTGGGTATAAGCAGCCAAAAGCTGTAAGGTTGTGTAGGTTTTGCCTACATTGGTGTTGGTAGCGGTGATAAAAATCCGTTTTGACAAGGGGTCTCTTTTTTTGATTATAATGAAGTGCTATTTTAATACAAATTGGATGATGAATCGCTTTGAAAAAAGGTAATTTAATGAAAGAAAAGGGGATTTTCTCCCACTAAGAGTCAAAGCAACCTTAAAGCGATAATAAAGTACAATTCGCCCAATTCTAGCGAGGGGGTTGTATGGGTTACAAACGTGTATTGGTGAAGTTCTCAGGTGAGGCTTTGGCTGGTGAAAACGGTTATGGTATCGATACAAAAATCCTTCAGTTTATTGCTAAAGAGATTAAAACACTGGTAGATTCTGGGATTGAAGTGGGTATCGTTATTGGTGCTGGCAATATTATTCGCGGGGTTACCGCAGCTGCTGATGGGATTATCCGTCGTACATCAGGCGATTATATGGGGATGTTGGGTACGGTCATTAATGCGATTGCCCTTCAAGAAGCGTGTGAGCATGAGGGATTATTGGTGCGTGTTCAAAGTGCCATCAAAATGGAACAAATAGCTGAAGCCTTTATTGTGCGTCGAGCTATGCGTCATTTAGAGCGAGGTCGTGTCGTTGTTTTTGCAGCAGGGACAGGAAATCCTTTCTTTACGACCGATACGGCAGCTACCCTTCGCGCCGTTGAAATCGGAGCAGAGGTAATCATTAAAGCGACCAAAGTGGATGGCGTTTACGATAAAGATCCCAAAAAATTCGCCGATGCCATTAAGCTTTCGACGCTTGGATACGAACAAGCATTAACCGATCACATTAAAGTGATGGATGATACTTCTATTGCTTTGGCAAAAGAGAATAAGCTTCCCATTATTGTGTGTGATATGTTTACCCCTGGAAATCTGTTAAAGATTATTCAAGGTGATTTGAGTAACTGCTCTATCGTAGAATAGAGTGATAATTTTGACTACAAAGGAAAAAAGATGAGATCAGAACAATTAACCGCTAAGGCACTTGAAACGGCTAACATTGACCGTTACCAATTGGCGCTTGCGGTTGCAAAACGATCGGATCAGCTTCAAAATGGTGCATCAACAAAATTAAATGTTGATTTAAAAAAAGTAAAAGCTGCTGATGTTGCTTTGATGGAAATAGCCCAAGGGTTTATTACCATCAAAGGTTTCATTGATAAAGCTTAATTTACCTCAAAAGTTGCATCGTTGAGCCAAATCGATATTCAAAGCATCCAAAAAATCGACGATGTAGAGGGGGCAGTTGAGTATCTTCATTCTCGCATTTCCTCTTCTCCTCTTCTCGAACGTGCTTACGCTTTAGCCTTTACTGCCCATGCGGGACAGTGTCGTAAAAGTGGTGAACCTTACATTATCCATCCTATTTTAGTCGCCAGTATCGTAGCAGAGTTGACCGGTGATGAAGCGATGGTCATTGCTGCGTTATTGCACGATGTGGTCGAAGATACCTTGGTGACCATTGAGGAAATCAAGCGCGATTATGGACCGGATGTCGCCCATTTGGTGGAGGGACTCACCAAAATTGATACGATTCGGGATGCAGAATTAATCCCTTCTCATTCAGATCAAAAATTGGTCGTCTCAGCATTAACCTTCCGTAAAATGCTCCTTGCATCGATTGAAGATGTCCGTGTTCTGGTGATTAAACTGTGTGATAGACTTCATAATATGCTCACCCTCTCGCCCCTTTCGTCCCAAAAACAACACCGTATTGCTGAAGAAACGTTGGTCGTTTATGCCCCCATAGCGCATCGTTTAGGGATCTCTTTTCTGAAAAATCTTTTGGAAGATTTGAGTTTTACGTATCTTTTTAAAGACGAAAAAGGGGATATTGAACGGTATCTCAAAGAAAATTTTCACTCCATTCATGGTCATTTAGATGATTTTTGCGAAAAATTGACCCAAATTTTTCTTTCCAATGGCTTATGTCAAGACGATTTTAAAATCTTAAGTCGAGTCAAGCACGATTACTCCATTTACCTCAAGATGCAACGTAAAGGGATTAGTATCAATGAGATATTGGATCTTTTGGCGGTGCGTATTTTGGTCAAAAAGCCACTCGACTGCTATAAAATTTTTGGGATGGTACATCTAAATTTCCAGCCCTTGAGCGCTCGCTTCAAAGATTACATTGCTATCCCCAAAGAAAATGGCTATCAGACGCTTCATACGACGGTATTTGATGAAAATGCTATTTTTGAGGTGCAAATTCGTACCTATGAGATGCACGAAACGGCAGAGATTGGGGTTGCCGCCCATTGGAAATACAAAAGTGGGGGAAACAATACCATTAGCTTGGATTGGCTCCATAACCTCCAGTATCAAAATGAATCGGTAGAAGATTTTTACGAACTTATTAAAAATGACCTTTACAGTGAAGACATAACGGTTTTTTCTCCCAAAGGAAAACCCTTTACGCTCCCTCGTGGGGCGGTTGGGCTTGATTTTGCCTATGCGGTACATTCAAAAATTGGGGATTGCGCTGAGGGGTGTTTGATTAACAAAGAAAAAGCAAGTCTCCTCTCCGAATTGCACAATGGGGATATTGTCCGCATTGTGACCGCATCGGATAAGAAAAAAATTACCCGATGCACGTGGATTGATACGGTCAAAACGTCGCGGGCAAAATCAAGTATGCGTGCCAATTGCAATGGACGAATCCGATTAATCGACCATGACAGTGGGGTCAATATTCTTACGGCCGTTTTACGATTACCCACTGAAAATGTCTATAAACTGTTAGAAAATGCTGAAATATCCGATCAATGGTACCGTATCCCCCGTGAGCTTGACTTTTTCAAAGAGGTCTTAAACCGTATTAAGGTTGCGATGCAAGAGAACAGCCGTTTTGGTGGTTTTTGGATACGGGATCGCTTTAAACTTAAATCGTTCCTTTTTCAATCGGTTGAGATTATCTCCAATCATACCATTGGGGATGCGGTCTTTGATTATTGCTGTCATCCGAAATCAGGAGATGAAGTAGTCGCCTTCTTGCAAGAGGGAAAAGCGTACGTCCATCATAAGATGTGCCGTCATGCGATAGGGATGATTGATGCACATCAACCGATGGTGTTTGTCCGATGGAAAGAGGAGCATTTAAGTCGCTACCATCTGATCATTAGTATGCCCAATGCCAAAGGGTCTTTGGCAGACTTACTCACCTATATGGCAAAAATGGGAGCCGATATTAACAGCATTGAATTGGGTAAAACCCACTCAGAACATACCAAATATTGTGAGATGGAGTTTGAAGCGTTGGAACGTGATTTGAATCGATTACGTGCCAAACTGGAGAAAAAAGGGCAAATAATACAATTTTTTCGGACGGATGATGCCTACCGAAGCCAAGGATGAGACGATGATAGAACAAAAAATAGTACAAGGACGCAAAGAGATACAGCGAGGGTGTGCGGAGATTATTGATGAAGCGCGTATTACTACCCTTTTGCGTGAGTATTTTGAGAAAGGGACAAACTATACGGTCAAAGCAGGATTTGATCCTACTGCCCCTGATTTGCACTTAGGGCATACGGTGTTGCTCCATAAGTTAGCGACGTTTCAGCAATACGGAGGTCATGTTCAGTTTTTGATTGGGGATTTCACTGCCCAAATTGGGGATCCAACGGGTAAAAGTGAAACGCGTAAAAAACTCTCCCCCGAACAAATTTTGGTCAATGCCCAAAGTTATAAAGATCAAGTGTTTAAAATTCTTGATCCTGATAAAACGACCGTTGTATTCAACGCTGATTGGATTAATGACTTGGGTGCAGCGGGGATGTTGGAATTGACCACAACCTTTAATGTTGCCCGTATGTTGGAACGGGATGATTTTGATAAACGGCATAAAGCGGGTATTTCGATCTCCATCAGTGAATTTTTATATCCCTTACTCCAAGGCTATGACAGCGTTCATCTCAAAAGTGATATTGAAATTGGGGGAACCGATCAAAAGTTTAATCTTTTGATGGGGCGACACCTTCAGCGAGCCTATCACGTGGGTAAAGAACAAGCGGTGTTGATGATGCCAATCCTTGAGGGGCTGGATGGGGTTCAAAAAATGTCTAAGTCGTTAGGCAATTATATCGCGGTTGCGGATGCTCCCAATGATATGTATGGAAAGATTCTTAGCATTAGTGATAGCTTAATGTGGCGTTATTATGAGCTTTTAAGTTCACAAACATTGGATGAGATTGACGCATTGAAAGCAGGGGTAGAGAACGGAACGCTTCACCCTAAAAAAGTGAAAGAAGCTTTGGCAATAGAGATTACTAGCCGTTTTCACAGTGCAGGGGAAGCACACGCAGCAGCCGAGGAGTTTCAGAGGGTTCATGCCCACAGTGAAATCCCCCTTGAAATGGAAGAGTATGCTTTTGAATCTCCCCTTTGGATTGCTAAAGTATTGGTAGATGCTTTACTTACCTCCTCTACTTCGCAAGCGCGTCGGGAGATTAAGCAAGGCTCTGTTAAAATAAATCAAGAAAAAATCAGTGATGAACAGCTTCAATTGTCCGCAGGTGAGTATGTGGTGCAAGTAGGTAAGCGAAAATTTGCCAGAATAAAGGTTTCGTAATGAGTTTTAAAGCACTTCAAATTGGTCAATACACCATTCCTGTTCCTGTTGTTCAAGGTGGCATGGGTGTGGGTATTAGTTGGGATAGACTTGCCGGTAATGTTTCGCTTGAGGGGGGGCTTGGGGTCATTAGTTCCGTCGGGACAGGAAACTATCAGGACAAACAGTATTCCAATAAGCTTGTAGCAGGTCGTCCTTTGGATGCGGAGAATTTTTACTCCAAAAAAGGGTTGATGGCAATTTTTGAGAACGCTCGTAAAATTTGTGGCGATGCCCCTTTGGCGTGTAATATTTTGTATGCAATGAACGATTATGGTCGTGTAGTGACCGATGCGTGTGAAGCGGGTGCCAATATTATCATTACAGGGGCAGGGCTTCCCACCAATATGCCTGAATTTACGGTCGATTATCCCGATGTCGCTTTGGTTCCCATTATCTCATCACCTAAAGCACTCTCTATTATTTGCAAACGGTGGCAAAAACGGTACAACCGATTGCCCGATGCGGTTATTTTAGAGGGACCTAAAAGTGGAGGGCATCAAGGATTTACCTACGAGCAGTGCATTATGGACGAGTACCAATTGGAAAATTTGGTCGCGCCTGTGGTAGCTGAAGCGGCTTTGTGGGGTAATATCCCTGTGATTGCAGCCGGTGGTGTGTGGGATAAAAACGACATTGATGCCATGATGGCATTGGGGGCTTCTGGGGTGCAAATGGGAACCCGTTTTATCGGTACGTTTGAGTGCGATGCGCATGCGGATTTTAAAAATGTTTTAATCGGTGCCAAAGAAGAGGACATTACCCTTATGAAATCTCCTGTGGGCTATCCTGCACGAGGGGTAAGAACCAATCTTCACGCACTTATCGAAACCAAAACAGGTCCCGCGATTAAATGTATCTCTAACTGTGTTGCTCCCTGTCATCGGGGAGTAGAAGCTAAAGAGGTTGGTTTTTGTATCGCGGATCGTTTAAGTGATGCGTATATGGGGAATTTGGAATTTGGTCTCTTCTTCTCAGGAACCAATGGTTACCGTATTACCCATCTTGTGTCGGTGAAAGAGCTGATGGAGAAGTTAGTTCAGGGTGAATAACGCGGTATGTTAAGAAAAATTGTTTTTTTCTTATTTTTGGTAAGCTCGATGGTACTGGGTGCTTCAGAGGATCATCGAACTCATCCGAAGGAGATGGGCGAAATTTTTTCCCATCAGGGTGAAAAAACTCATCCTACTTTACCGACTAAAGGGCATCGTTTACTACAGCTTCACTGGAAAGAGGGTGGTGTTGAAGTGCAATTTGACACCGCTGTTGATCCCAAAGAAATGCATCTCTCTAAAATTGTTGAACCTGACAAAAACCGTTTTCGCTATATCCTTGATATTGCCAATAGCAGCAGTACATCACAAGCGTTAGTGAGTAGTGCCAATCACAAGATACGACTCTCCCCGTACAAACAAAAAATGGTGCGGATGGTGATTGAATACCACGAGGCGATGGTGATCCAACCACGTATTGAGGGGGGAAACGTCTATATTGATTTAGCCCTTCCCTCTCAGGGGGTACCCTTTTCACCCATCACCCCTCAACCCTTGGTTGACCCAACCCCACCAAGTGCTATTCCTGCCCCAATTCCCGTCGTAGCGCAAACCGATTCTATTGTGACTTCATTAGCCATAGATCCTTCTTCCGTTCCCCTTCCCGCGAATGGAGAGGGTGTAGTCGAGGAAAAAAAGGCAAAAATTATTGTGATCGATCCAGGGCATGGGGGAAAAGACAACGGAGCAATAGGCAATGGAGTTATCGAAAAAGAGATTGTATTGCAACTGGGACTGCAACTTTCGCAACAGTTACAGGCTCTTGGGTATACCGTGTATATGACTCGATCGGATGATACGTTTATTGAACTTAAATCACGGACACAGCTTGCCAATGATAAATTAGCCGATCTTTTTGTGTCCATTCATGCCAATTCGATCCCCAAAACTTCCGATTCTCTAGCAGTGCATGGGATTGAAACCTACTACCTCTCCCCCGGTCGTAGTGAACGGGCTAAAGGGGTAGCTGCCTTTGAAAATGCCGCTGCGATAAGTGAGATGGGGGAGTTTGGAAAAATGAGTTTTTTAAACGTCCTTAACAGCGAAAAAATTTTGGCTTCCCATAAATTGGCAATTGATATTCAGCGAGGTGTGGTGACTAGTCTTCAAAAACATTATACCAATATCAAAAATAATGGGGCGAGAGAAGCCCCCTTTTGGGTATTGGTGGGGGCGCAAATGCCCGCGATTTTACTTGAAACGGGGTATATCAGTCACCCTGAAGAATCATCTCATCTTATGGATCCTGCCTATCAACGAGTGATCGTAGAGGGGATGGTAGAGGGAGTTGTGCATTATTTTGCCAATAACCCTTAGGTTTTAGATTAACGCAATGGCATCAATCTCAACAAGGGCATTTTTAGGGAGTGTTTTAACCGCAACGGTAGAACGGGCAGGTTTATGATCCCCAAAGGCTTGAGCATAGAGGGTGTTGACCGCTCCAAAATCTTCCATATCACTAAGGAAAATAGTGGTTTTAATCACTTTTTCCAAACTACTTCCAGACGCATCCAAAACCGCTTTAAGATTGGCTAAAACTTGAACGCACTGCGCGCTGACATCACCGGTAATCATTTCACCGCTGGGGGTAAGGGCAATTTGTCCTGAAGTAAAGACCATACCATTGGCGATCATAGCTTGGGAATAGGGACCAATAGCCGCGGGGGCATTGGGCGTGTGTACGATTGTCATGAGGGTTTCCTTATTTAGTATATTTTCGTGTTGCATCATCAAGGATGGAAGTGTAATCCTCTGCATCCCAAAATCCAGGGATAGAATAAACTACTTTATTATCCCGAGGATCAATAAAATAGGTGGTAGGAACCATTTTGGTCTTAAGCGTTTTGGGATAAATACTCTTATCCTTCGTAACGTGGACGGTTTGAAAATGGGTATTCATTTTGGCAATAACTCCCTCATCTTGAAGTGTGGTTGCTTCAAGTTTACGACAATACCGACAGTTTTCGGTTGTGATCAGTACCATAAGGGGTTTATTCTCTTTTTTAGCTTTGAGGAGTGCTTGATCGTACGAATCATTCCATTGAATCTCTCCACCCCATGCCATGAAGCTCAAAAAACACAATCCTAGTAAATATTTCATCCAGTATCCTTTAGTTGACGTGGGTATTTTAACCAAATCGTTGTATAAGTAGGGTAAACACGCGGTATAAATTTTCCACTTCAGCGATGGAGGTGCGTTCATTAGGGGCATGAATGGTGTCATTGATCACTCCAAACTCGACGACATCAATCCCATACTGGGCGATAAATCGGGCATCGGAAGTTCCCCCTGCGGTGGAGTGTTTGGGGGTAATGGCGCATACCTCCTCAATGCTTTTGGTTAAGGCTGTGACGATGGTCGTGTCTCCCTTGGTGATAAAGGGGTGGGCGGATTGGTGAAGGGTTAGGGTGTGATTAACCCCTTGGCAGGCGTTGCTGACAAACTCCTCTATACACTTTTGGTTGGTTTGGGTGGAATTGCGGACATTAAACATCATCTTAAGGGTATTGGGGGTGACATTGGTGGTTTCAATGCCTGAACGAATATCGGTCACAACCAGTTGCGATGGGGCAAAATAGGCATCACCATTATCCAAAAAAGCCCCCGCAAGGGTGGGAAGAATCATTGCGATTTGGTGGATGGGATTAATCGCTTTTTCGGGATAAGCGGCATGACCTTGTTTTCCCTGAAGGGTAAGTACCCCATTGATAGAGCCTCTGCGTCCCACTTTGATCGCATCACCAAAGACCCTTTCGCACGTAGGTTCAGCAACCACCACCGCATCGGGCAATAAATCGTACGCGTGTAGATATTTGAGTACTTCGATGGTGCCAAATTGGGCAGGTCCCTCTTCATCCGAGGTTAATAACACTGAGAGCGTCCCTTGATACGCTTGGGTCTCTTTGAGGGCTTGAACAAACGCGCTGACCCCACTTTTCATGTCTTGCGTCCCTCGCCCATAGATATATCCCTCTTTTTCTACGGGGATAAAGGGATCGGTGTTCCAGCCCTCACCGGAGGGAACCACATCGACATGACCGGCGAAACACAGATGTTTCCCCTCACCAAAACGGCGATAGGCGAAAAGATTTTTGACGCCATGTGTATCAATACGGATCGTGGTAAAGGAGTCCAAATAGGTCTCAATAAAATCCAAAATTCCCCCATCCTCAGGGGTAGGACTTTTTGACAGGATGAGGTGTTTAAACAAGGCAATAACATCCATGCAATAGGGTTCTCCAGTCGTAATAAAATGGCATTATACTCGTTGATTTGGGGGTTGTTCCTGAGAAAAAAATAAAAACTTTTTTTTTAAAGAGAATGCTTTTTTGGTTTGGTTATACTTAATTATAGAAAAAATTTATGCGTTCATTTTACTCAAAGGAGTTTAGCTATGAATCGTCCTACCCCCATAGATGAAGAAGTTCTTTTTGATGGACGAAGTCTCATTTCCGAGACCGATGCGAGGGGTATGATCACTTTTGTGAATCGAAAATTCACTGAAATGACGTTGTATACCAAAGAAGAAGCCGTAGGTCAACCCCATAGTCTTTTGCGTCATCCTGATATGCCTAAGGCAGCATTTAAAGAGATGTGGGATGTGATTCAGACGGGAAAAGCGTGGGAAGGGTACGTAAAAAATCTTCGCAAGGATGGTCGATACTATTGGGTAGTGGTCAATATCATCTCAAAACTGGATGAAAAAGGGACGATTGTCGGGTACATTGCGTCTCGTAAAATGCCCGATCGTGACTATCTCCAAAATATTATTGTCCAATACAAGCAAATGATAGCTGCAGAGCAAAACGGGAGAGGTTAAGTAGCTTGGTTCACTAAGTGGGAGATGGTACGCATCGCATCAAAAAGTGCTTCTTTGGTTTCAAAGGGCAATTCAATCCGATTTTTGGGGATCTCCCCAATGGGATCAAAATCACAAATGAGGACGTAGGATTCAAGGGTAATTTTTCCTTCTTTCATCGCCGCCCATTCCAGTGATACGGAGGCGGTTTCTTCCCCCAAACGGACAAGGGCAGCAGGGTAAAGACGGGTTATCTTACTTAAATCAATGGTGTGGTCTTGGTGGTGATAGATCATGCGTTTTCAATCTCCTTGAGGGTATAATGGTGTCGAATCCAGCGGTAATACAGCGATGAAAGGGCAAACGCTCCCCCTAACAAAGCTGCGATAATCCCAAGGGGACAATGGTAATCCACTAAAATTCCGATGACTAATGAAACGGCTCCTGCGGTGCTTAAAAAAATCATGTCGTTGTAGGCAATGACCCTTCCATAGTAGTCATAGTGGGTATGGGCTTGTAACAAGGTGTAGGTATACGACCACAAGGTAGTGGTGACCAATCCCACCAAAACCGATGCGATTAAAGCAAGATAAAAATACTCAATGACTACGCCCCATAGGACAATAGCCAATGCCTCAGCGATTAATAAAAAGCTCAAGCGATGCAGATTGACCCACTCACCCAAAAAAAGCGGTCCAATCATAAGCCCCATTGCACGAGCTGAGTGGATCAACCCAATCCCTAACGATACGGCAAGGATAGAAGTGTAATAGCGTTCGACACTCAATACCACCAACGCATCAAACGCGGTAAATCCTACGACCGCGTGCAGTATCATGAGATGCATCACTTTAGGATTTTTTCGTATGTAGTCAAAGGTATCCCCCATCATGGTGATAAAACGCTCCTTTTTTGGAGAGGGTTGAATCTCAACTTTTAACCCCAGAAGCAAGACAAACACAATGCTAAAGAGTGACGCATCGATTACAAAAGCAGCCGTTGTCCCCGCAGTGTAGACCAAAAATCCCCCCAATGCCATCCCTGCAGTGTAGGACAATGACCAAATGATGGAGTGAATTTCGTTAGCGTATTGCAACGCTTTTCCCTGAACAATTTTGGGTAAAAGTGACATTTCGACGGTAAATTGAAAGCTCGAAGCCCCCATTCTAAGGGCAATAAGAAGATACAACCAGATAATCTTGTCCATGCTATCAATACGGATCAAGGAAAGGGTCGCACTTAGTTCGATCAGGGTCAAAATGATCATCAGCTTTTTGGGCGCGATACGATCAATAATGACTCCACTTAAGGGGGCTTGCAACACCCCTGCAAAAAAATGCAACGCAGCAACGAGGGCAATAATGGATGGGGAAGCGTGCAATTGGATGAGCAACGTATAAATAGCAATATTGCTAAACCACGCACCAAAATAGGCAATTAATTGGATCAAAGAGAGGCGTGCGAGGAGTGGGGTGGTGCGTAAAAGGGTCCAGTAACGTTTCATGGGTGTGATAGTACCATAAACAAAGGGTGAGCAATTATTATTTTTAACCTCATGCTCATGATTTTTTTGGTAGAATCGGGCATTAATACTGAAAAAGATACTTTTAACGTAAGGATGGTTATGAAAAAAGAGGTCAAAAAAGTCGTACTTGCCTATTCAGGTGGTTTGGATACGAGCGTTATCCTCAAATGGCTTCAAGATGAGTACAACTGTGAGGTGGTCACTTTCACAGCGGATATTGGTCAGGGGGAAGAGGTGGAACCTGCTCGTGCCAAAGCGATTAGTTTAGGGATTAAACCGGAAAATATTTACATTGAAGATTTACGTGAAGAGTTTGTCCGTGACTATGTTTTCCCAATGTTTCGTGCCAACGCGATTTATGAGGGGGAATATCTTTTGGGGACATCAATTGCCCGTCCACTGATCGCCAAACGTCAAGCCGAAATTGCCCGTATTACGGGTGCCGATGCGGTGAGTCATGGAGCAACAGGTAAAGGGAACGATCAAGTTCGCTTCGAGATGGGGTATTTGGGGCAAAACAGTGCCTTGACCATTATCGCTCCATGGCGCGAATGGGATCTTAATTCGAGAGAAAAACTCCTTGCGTATGCGGCTGAACATGGGATTAAGATTGAAATGAGCGGAAAAAAATCCCCCTATTCGATGGATGCCAATCTTTTGCACATCTCGTATGAGGGGGGAATTCTTGAGGATCCTTCAGCCGAGCCGGAAGAGAGTATGTGGCGTTGGACCGTATCGCCTCAAGATGCCCCCAATGAAGCCGAATACATTGAAATTGGTTATGAAAAAGGGGATCCTATTAGCCTCAATGGAAAAACACTTTCTCCTGCGACCATGTTGGAAAAACTCAATCTCATCGCCGGTCGTCACGGTATTGGGCGAGCCGATATTGTCGAAAACCGTTTTGTCGGAATGAAAAGCCGTGGATGTTATGAAACACCGGGAGGGACGATTATGCTCAAAGCCCACCGTGCGATTGAGTCGTTGACACTGGATCGTGAAGAGGCGCATCTTAAAGATGAGTTGATGCCCCGTTATGCAAAATTGGTCTATAATGGTTTTTGGTTTGCCCCTGAGCGAGAGATGCTTCAAGCAGCGATTGATAAAACCCAAGAAAATGTTCGTGGTACGGTTCGCTTGAAGCTTTATAAAGGGAATGTGATGGTTGTGGGGCGCAGTTCGGAACTGTCGTTATTCAACCCTGAATATTGTACGTTTGAAGAAGATTCCGTATACGATCAAAAAGATGCTGGTGGGTTTATTAAACTCAACGCTTTACGCTTTATCATTGCCGGTAAAGCACGAAAAAATAAATAATTGAAGGAAAGTACTATGAGTATCATTAAAATTGACATGAATTCACCTGAGTTTCAAGTAGAATTGGAAAAAACCGTTAAGTTTACCGATAAGGTAATTAAACAATTTAACTGGGTTTACAATCCTCATGTAGAAATTAACGAGGGGGTTCAAATGGGACTTACTCGTAATAAAATGATGTACAATAAGCGATTTTGTCCTTGTTATATGGTTGAAGAAGTTGATGGCGTTTACAAAAGCTCTGATAACCGAATGTGTCCTTGTACTCCAGCAATTGAAAAAGAGATTCCGGAAGAGGGTGTATGTCACTGTCAAATTTTCTGTACACCCAAATACGCGGCATCACTTATAAAATCAGAAGAAATTGAAGCCGTTGTTCACCAACATTCACGTGGTCTTTCTGCTCAAGAGTGTGAATTTTTATTGCAAAAAAACAGTGTTGATTCGGACGAATTAACCTCTTTGTTTGAAGCGCGTGAATTGGGGATGGTTAACTTTAAAGTGGTCGATGTGCGTGAGTGGATGGAGTGGAAATCGGGACGTATTGAAGGAGTTGATGCCCTAATCCCTACTAGCAGCTTTTTCCAAACGCTTACGGAAGCAAAATTATCAATGGATGACCATATTATTGTCTATTGTCATGTGGGGAGCCGAAGTGCCCATTGTCAACGTATTTTGAGTGACATGGGGTATTTAAAAGTGGCTAATTTACAAGGCGGAATTGTCTCCTACGGTGGCACAATTGCGCGCGGATAATCAAGGAAACGTATGAAAGTTTTATTAACAAAAGATGTCAAAGATGTGGGAAAAGCGGGAGAGATCAAAGAGGTCTCCGATGGATACGGTAAGAATTTTCTCATTGGAAAAGGTCTTGCTTTGCTTGCAACCCATGAGGTAATTAAAAAGCATGAGGCAGAGCAACGCAAAAAAGCAGCCCATGCCGCACAAGAGATCGAACGCTTAACTGCGGTAAAAGCGACTTTGGCGGATATTAAAGTGGTGATCAAGAAAAAATTAGGGGATACGGGGCATCTTTTTGGTTCTGTGACCAAAGAGGAGATTGCACACGCCTTATTGGAACAACACGGTATCACCATCGATAAAAAAGATCTTGATGCCAAACATGGTATTAAGACCGTAGGGATGCACGATTTGGATCTTAAATTAGGGCATGGAATTCATGCTACGCTTCATCTTGATATTCAGGGTCTTTCGTGACGAAAGCGGGATTTGTCGCTCTCGTTGGGCGACCCAATGCAGGTAAAAGCACCCTCATGAACTGGATCTTGGGGGAAAAAATTGCATTGGTCAGCCAAAAAGCCAATGCGACGCGTAAGCGTTCCAATGCCATTGTGATGCACAAAGAAGATCAAATCGTTTTTGTGGATACCCCTGGATTGCATCATGCGGAAAAACTGCTGAATCAATATATGCTTGAAGAGGCACTTAAAGCGATTGGGGATTGTGACATCGTCGTCTATTTAGCACCCGCTGCTGATAAAACCGTCCATTATGAGAAATTTTTGGAACTCAATCACCAAAAACGGAAACATATCATTGTATTGAGTAAAATTGATCAAATTTCTCAAGGGGATTTGCTCAAAAAAATTGGGGAATATAACCAATTTAGTGACCATTTTTTGGCGCTTATTCCGATGTCAGTGACCAAAAACGTGGGAAAAAATGATTTATTGGATACCCTTGTCAAGCATTTGGATGAATCACCTTATTTGTACAATCCTGAAGATATAACCACAGAGATGATCCGAACGATTTACAAAGAGTTTATTCGCGAAGCCATTTTTGATAATATTAGTGACGAAATTCCGTATGAATCCGATGTACTCATCGATAAGATTGAAGAAGATTCTCCTACCGAGCATATTCGTGCGACGATCATTGTCGAAAAAGATTCCCAAAAAGGGATTATTATTGGCAAAGGGGGGAGTGCCATCAAACGCATTGGCAAAAGCGCCCGCGAAAAGATTGAGCGTCTCTCTTCCAAACCTGTCTACCTAGAACTTTTTGTTTCCGTCAAAAAAGGGTGGAGTACGGATAAAAAATTCTTAAGTGATTTAGGATACGAATGGTAACGTTTCTTTAACAAAGAAGCGTTACAATTCCTTTTACATACGTGCCAAAACAGTTGTATACAAGATCATTATCCATCAATAAATAGGACAGTCTTATGAGTCAAGCAGTACCATTTTCTACCATTTTATCGGTTAACCCGCATCGACACGATTATTATGTTAGTTCTCTTAATACCCTTTCTCTGGCAACGTCTCCCTCGTTTAAAAAAGACCAGTATGCTATCTCTTTTTTGGATACCAAAAATTTTATTTCTGCTCTTATTAGTGTTAGTAAAAATGTCCCCGATGATGATATTGCCGATGCGCTAGAGAACAAATCGTATGAAGAACTTGCTTTAGATACTGCCATAGAGTATCAGATTCGGTATACTGAAGCGATTCATCATGCGAACGATAGTGATCGCTTTTTTCACGTTTTTGTGGTGGAGCCTGAAGTCGTTATTCAAGCGTTTGTGCCGGTGGTAGATACCATTAAATATGTGGATCAAATTACCCCTATCCCTTTATTGCTCAAAGCGTTATATGCCAAAAATTTCATTGACAGTGAGGGTGCACACGGATTTGTCTATTTTCAAGAGAATGATGCTTTTTTTGCCCTTTACAATGAACAAGAATATATTTATTCTAAATCGTTAAAATATTCTTTAACGCAGATGCACGAGCGGTACTGTGAGCTTTTGGGTGAAGTGGTTACCCTTGCTAATTTTGAAATTCTTTTGGTAACACAGGGGAGAAATACGGACAACGAAGAGCATCAAGAAGTTTTACTCAAGCTGTTCGGAGAAATTTTTCTCCATGTAAATGATGTTCTTTTGTATGCTAAGCGGGTTTTTGAAATTAAACAATTGGATGCCCTTTATATAGGTGCTTCTGTCGGGGTGATCGATGGTTTGGATGAGTATGCGCAAACCTTTTTAACCCTTAAAGTACACCCTTTTAATTTTGATCTTGGATTTATAACGGGTGGAAATACCATTGATCAGATGAACCAATTGATGCACGTGTATGCACGATTGGAACCACAAGAGGGGTACGATTGTAATTTTACGGAGTTTCATCGACCTCCCCCTTTTGTCAAGCGGGACAGTGGACGATTGATTTTAGCCACCTTGGCTTCGCTGGTCATCGCCTTTTTGTATCCGGGAGCCTATTGGGCAATGGCGTATGGTGAAGATTTTCATTATGCGATGATGAGTCGAAATTATCAAGAGGTGCATCCTCAAAAGATGGATCGGGAAACCAAAGTGAATGAGCGTTTAGCCAATCAAAAACAGGCGCAAGCATTGTTAGATGAACAGCAAGTAGACTACAACCAGAAAAAAGACACAATGATTCAAATCCATGATAAAAAAGTCAATTATCCTATGAAAGCCAAGATTATTGCCGACTTTACCCAAAATTTCAATCAATATCGTGTTAGATTGGAAGAGGTTAAGTATCATGAAGACAATATGTCGGTTCAAACGTTTAGTTTTAAACTGAATGCGACGAAAACACAGGATATTACCGCTCTTTTAAAACAATTGACGGCAACAAAAAGTGATAAATATAACTTTTCGTTACAATTGATTGCGTATGATATCAATAGCTCTAGTTATCTGAGCGAACTTAAAGCAGAGATTAGAAAGGGGGAAGATAAATGAGTCTCAACATTGAAAATTATTTGTATGATCTTGATCAAACGTTATCTTCCAAGAGTGAACGGGATAAAAATCTCTATTTCGTGATGATTTTTATGGGGCTTTTTGCGGTCTCATACTTGCTTTTTTGGGAAAGTTCCGAAGCAAGTTTTAAAGCCTCGCATGAGGTAGCCGAGAAAATGAAAAAAGATTTGGAAATGGACGAAGCGTATTTAGCAGCCAATCCCCCTGAACGGATTGGTCAAATCGAAGAGAAGATTAAAGCCATTGGGGTAGAACATCAACGTTATATTCAATACAATACGTACATCAAAGAGCGTTTAGAGCAAGTCTCTTCGCTTTATTATGACAAAGTGGTGTGGGGATCGTATTTGGACTCCGTATCCAAATACGCTAAAATGTATGATGTTAAATTAAATCAATTTGCTAATATGTTAACAACGGATAATAATAGCTCATTCGGACACGTTATGGATATTGCAGTTTCCTCTGAGGGGGGATTTAAAAACACCATTAAGTTTATTAATGCGTTAGAACAAAGTAGCTTAGTAGTGGATCTTCACGATATAAATATGACCGCAGATACCAAACTGCAAAGTGAATTGAATATTTCGGTATGGGGGATTGTCCGCTAATGAAAACATTTTCCCTTTTATGGTTGACGCTCTCCCTTTGGGGTGCTGGTGAAATCAATAGTTCGATCCCTGTGACCAGTACGGGAACCTTGAATATCACTCAAATCCAAAACGATAAAGAGGTGCTGTGGGTCGATGAACAAGTGGATGCCATTATCCCCCCAAGAAGTGGTGTTCCTGAGGGGTTTGTCAATGCCCTGAGTGATCCCATCAAATACAAAGTTCCCCCCAAACCGGTCAAACCTGTATTTGATATTAAGGTTGATGTGAATCTCTCTAAGAAGGTTAAACCAACTCTTCCTGCGCTTCCTAAGATCGTGGAAGAACCCTTACGGTTGCAAGCACTGATGAACACTTCGGCGTTGATCAATGGAAAATGGTATCGAATCAACGATACGGTACGAACCTATACGTTAGCGGAAGTGAGACAAAATTCGGTTCTTTTAACGAGTAAAAAAGGGCAACCATTAATCTTGTTTTTTACCAAAACGGTTAATTCCAATATCGTCAACACCAATTAGGATAGCATCAGATGAAACTAGTAACACTTACCAAACGGGCTTTATTTCTCTCTCTTACTGCGGCTATGGTGATTGCCGCACCTCTTAACGCGGCGGATTGTACCTATCAGTTGTTTAAGTTATCCACCCCTAAAGGGGTCAGTATTGGTGATTTTATCGATGAAATCAGTGAAGAGTGTGCGATGAGTATCATCGTAGCCGACTCTGAAGCGGAAAAAATCTTGAAAAAACCACTCAATAAAACCCATCTAAATCAATTAACGATTCATGAGGTATTGGATTTGATTCTTAAAGAGAATGATTTGCAATACACCTTGCAAAACAATGTCTTAAAGATGTCCTACATCACGACCAAGACCTATAGCATCGATTATATCACGACCAAACGTTCAGGTAAAGGGAATACCAATATCCGTTTAAGTAGCAGTAGTGGCGCAACGACTACCGCTGCCCCTGTTGTAACTACTCCCGGTGTCACGCCAGCTGCGGGTGCTGCCCAAACGGGATCGGATTCGGGAACCAATATCACCACAACCGATGAAGTGTTGTTTTGGGATCGATTGGAACAAGAAGTACGTAGTGTTTTAAGTCGTCCTGAGGATCACTATAAATCCTCTCCCAGTATAGCAACAGCGAACCCTGAGGATGCTAATGCATCTGGCAATGATTCCCAGCACAATATCTTTATTAACAAAGATGCGGGTTTAGTAACGGTCACAGGGACAGGACGACAGATCAAACGTTTGGATGCGTATATGACACAGCTTGAGAAAAAGATGCAGTCTCAAGTGATGATTGATGTGAAGATGTACAGTGTCGTCTTTACCGATGGATCAACGATGGGGGTGGATTGGTCACAGATTTATGCGTTGCAAAATTTTGACTTGGCGTTTGATTCGGTGATGGCAAAAAAAATTGCTACTTACACCTCCACTCCTCTTAAAAATGGTCTTATTATTACTGAGGGAATCCTTGACAAAAATAGCAATATTAATGCTAATATGTTTCAAGCAGCGGGGAAAATTAGCATTAATGACCTTGTAAAGTTTCTTAAAACCCAAGGGGATGTTTATTCGATCTCCAATCCCAAAATTATGACCCTGAACAATCAACCCGCCCTGATCAGTGCAGGAAATG
>DYMK01000015.1 GCA_020721585.1 Sulfuricurvum sp. | reverse complement strand
CTACTCTCTCTTCTCAAAAACAATCTAACCCTATTCTACCAAAAAACATAATCATTTAATAAAACAAATATTTAAGTAGTAATTTTAGTCTATTATGTTTCATTGGTGCACAGTTCTAACGATGCGTTAAGATTACTCTACTATAATGCAAAAAAATTTCTCCTAAGGACGATTCAATCATGTTTGGACGCAAAGAACTTAAAACCTATAAACCCACTGCTGAAGAATTAGCAAGCTATCAATGGGCAAAAATGACCACCGCTAAAGGGGTTATGTGGATCAAATTGTACAACGACGAAACTCCTAATACCGTCGCTAACTTCGCTGCATTGGTCAATGATGGCTATTACAATGGACTCAATTTCCACCGTGTTATCCCTGGATTTATGGCACAAGGGGGATGCCCTCATGGTACGGGTACAGGAGGACCTGGGTGGGCTATTCCGTGTGAAACGGCACTTAACAAACACCGTCACGTTAAAGGGACACTTTCTATGGCGCACGCAGGCCCCAACACGGGTGGAAGTCAATTCTTCATTTGTTTTGTCAGTACCCCCCATCTTGATGGTGTTCATACGGTATTTGGAGGAATCGAAAAAGAAGATGTAGCATCCATGGCGGTGCTTGATAGTATCCAAATGCGCGATAAAATCGAAAAAGTGGAAATTTTGGCGGAAAAGAACTAATATCCTGTCATGCTGAACTTGATTCAGCATCTCCTAGTTAGACCCTGAACCACGTTCAGGGTGACGAAATAGACAAAGGCTTTTAACTATGCTCGTCCACATCTGCTGTAGCGTCGATTCCCATTTTTTTATGGAGAAGCTCCAACACGAATTCCCCGATGAAAAGCTTATCGGATTCTTCTATGACCCCAATATCCATCCCTATAGCGAATACCAATTACGTCTTTTGGATGTTCAACGAAGCTGTCAAAAACTGGGTATTACGCTCATAGAAGGGGAATACGACTACGAAAATTGGCTTCATGCCGTCCGTGGATGGGAAAACGAACCTGAAAAAGGGAAACGCTGCGAAGTCTGTTTTGATCGCCGTTTTGAGGTAAGTGCCTACAAAGCCCTCGAATTGGGGGAGACCTCCATGACAACTACTTTGCTGGTGAGTCCCAAAAAATCGCAAGAACAACTCAAAAAAAGTGGTGATGCGTTTTATGCCAGTCACGGGGTGAAATTTATCGCTTTTGATTACCGCAAAAACGGCGGAACCAACGACCAAGGGCGGGTCAGTCGGGAACAACAACTCTACCGTCAAGATTATTGTGGCTGTCTCTACGGACTTACCCTGCAACGTCAGCAACAACACCGCCTTATGGATGAGATGTTCTCCCCCCTTGGTCGTCAAATTCTCCCCGCCTCCATCGAAGAGCGGTTGGAACTCTATCAAAAACGGATGGAACTGGAAGAACAAAATAATGACTATCGAATCATCAAAGAACGGTTTTTAAACTACCGTCTCCTGAGTGCATCCTTAACCGTGGGTTTAGACGTAATCCCCTCGTATCCCCTCTTTTATTCGACCATCAATCGTACTTCCACCGAGGGGAAAATTGAGTTTGAAATCGAAGGACAGTTTTTTCTCAACCGCGAAGAGGTGCGTTTTATCACCATCGATACATTTAATACACTCACTGCATCGTCGTATAAAAATACCCAAGCGTTGATGTTTAATCCCCCCTCCCTTCAGATCGAAATGGGTTTGCGGATGCACCTAACCCATAGTCCTTTTAATACCTCAGCGATTATTGTCGTGGACGATATTCCAAGTGGTAAAATCTCCCTTATTCTGGAGACCAAAACGTATGAGGATACGCGAGAAAAACTTTACTTCTCCTAAGGAACAAGGAACATTTGGATACAATTCCCCTTAAAAAATGGGATATTTTTATGATTGACTATTACGACCACTGTGATGAAGAGGGAAACCCAACCCGTGTTGAGGTCAATTTATCGTTGATAGAGGATGCTCCTAATCGTGACAAACCATGGTTATTGTGGCTTTTTGTCAAAACGGCAGCGAAGGAAAATGACCGTTTTACGGCATTTTTCGACGATTTAATCGCCACATTGGAAGGTAAGCTTGATGCGGTCTATGGAGGAAGCATCACGAAAGAGGGGTGGCATGAATTCTATTTTTATGCTTCAACTTCCAAAAAATTTGAAAATTTTACCTCCGAAGTGATGACACGCCATGGCGGGTATCCCTACGAGCGGGGGATTTCGCGTGATGCCAAATGGGAGATGTATCAAGAGCGACTCTATCCCGATGGATTTAACCTCCTTGCGATCCAAAATCGTCACACTCTCCAAGCACTGATAGAAGAGGGAGATTCGTTGAGTATCCCGCGAGAGGTAGAGCACTATTTCTTTTTTCAAACCCCTACTGCATTGCAACGGTTTGAAAAAACAATGGGAGATCATGGATTTTCGCCCAAAGAGCATATTACCGATGACCAAAGCGACTATGCGTATGGTCTAACGTTAGCCAAAAAAGATAATGTCACTGCCGAAACGATCCACGAAACGACTGCTTTTTTATACGAATTGGTCTTACAAGAACACGGTCACTACCAAGGGTGGAGTACGGTGTTGGCATAAATGCCACCTGTGTACACCCATTTACCATAAAAGGGGCATCATGCCATTTTCACAGCTTAACGCACATCTTCAATCCGCCATCGCCACTTTAGGCTACACCACCCCCACCCCCATTCAGGTCAAAGCCATCCCTTTGATTTTACGCGGACGGGATATCTTAGGGGCAGCCCAAACAGGGACGGGGAAAACGGGAGCGTACGCCCTCCCTCTCCTTCAGATGTTGGGGATACCTGATCCAAGTACCTTTCCCCGTACCTCTATTTTGGTCATTGTCCCCACACGGGAGCTTGCTGAACAAATCACCATCACCCTTCGTGCCTACGCCCAAAACCTTGATTGTCGCATCTTGAATCTCTCAGGGGGGGCGAATATGAGTAAACAAATCGCCTCCTTGGAGAAAGGAGCGCATATTCTCATCGCTACCCCCGGACGACTCATCGAACTCAACAAACAAGGCAAAGTTCCCCTCTCCCATATCAAACATTTGGTTTTGGACGAAGCTGATACCATTTTGGACATGGGATTTATCCGTGAAGTAGAGCAAATTATCGATATGCTCCCCCCCAAACGCCAAACCCTTTTGTTCTCAGCGACCATGACCGGATCGGTCAAAAAACTCAGCGAACGGATTCTCAATAAACCGATGGTCGTGGAGATCGAAAACCTCTCCCCTGCGGATTTGACGATACAACAAATCGTCCACCCCGTCGAAAAAGAGCAAAAAAGTCTTCTCCTTTCCTATCTGATCGGCTCGAATAATTACCCCAATGTCTTGGTCTTCACCCGCACTAAACTTGCCGCTGATGAAGTAAGTGCGTATCTCAAAAACAGTGGTCTTCCCTGCGCAACCCTTCACGGGGACAAAAAGCATGGGGCAAGAGATCGTGCGTTGAGTGACTTTCGAGAGGGAAAAATAAAAATTCTTGTTGCGACTGATCTGGCAGCAAGGGGATTGGACATCGATGACTTGGGAGTCGTGATCAACTACGACATCCCCCACATCGCCAGTGACTACATTCACCGTATCGGTCGTACGGGACGCGCGGGGAAAATGGGGATGGCTATCACCCTCCTTTCAACCCTTGAACATATCTCATGGAAAAAAATTGAGGCTCTTTTAGGCAAAGTACCCCAACGGATCGTGATTGAAGGATTTGAACCCCCCGCTATCTTGGATACCAAAAAAACGTACGGAAAAAGCCTCTCCAAAGAGGGGGAGAAAAAAGGGAAAATCGAAGGGGCATTTGGCAATAAAAAGAAAAAAGCCCCCGTTCAACCAAAATTTTTGGGAAAACGGGGACCACGCGTAGCCAGAGAAGAACCCACCAGTAGCAAACCCTCACCCAAAAAATCGGGGGGACGGGGACGTTAACGTCTCCTCATCCACTTAATCACATTGACCTATTCTCATCATTCTGAACGCAATTCAGCGTCTACAATAGTATAAAAAATGTACTTTAGTGCAGTTAACTTTTATCTCCTGTGACTCTCACTGTCGCACTTATTACTTGAATTGGCGTTTCATCAAATCATTAATCTTATGATGAGTCCTATCCAAAAAAGCACTACTCCAATAACCAAAATGACACTAAGGAAAGCTGGGATAAGATAAATTTTGACGATGTAGAGTAACCATGGTGATGAATGATGTTTATGGTGAAAACGGGTCTTCCACCACACGTTACTATACCATGCTATGAGGGTGATGATTGTTCCAAGTAGAAGGAGCAAAAAGCTACTTTTTTGTGCTATTGCTTGTTTGGTATTGGAGGGGCTTGTACTGCTTGAAAGCCAGAGAAAGGTCTCTTTTTGAAGAGGATCGGATTCCATGGAGGTTACCCATTTCCCATGGTGTACTTGCCATTCGATGAGTTGAGTATCTTGAGGTAGCGATTTTTGGGTTTTTTTGGCTGTACCATAGAGTCGTGTAGCGTCATCTACCAAAGAATGGTAACTTTTATGGGAGTTCAATTGGACAAGCATTTGGGATAAATGGTCATTTTTAAAGAAAAAAGCGATTACTTTAGCATCAACTCCATTAAATTGGTTTATATCTGCATAACAACATCGATCTCCCATAACGCTTGATTCATCGTAACAACTAAGCCCCTCATAGCGTTCAAAAATATCTATTTCAGTGAGATGTTCATTGAGTTCATCAAGATTCACGGTGATGGTTTTATTCCTAGGTTTTGTGGTGTCTCGTGCTAAAAAGCTCTCCATTATGGGGTAATATTCTTGAGAAAGTTGAATGTCGTTATGCCCAAATGCGGGAAATACTTTGGCTTCAACGTTTGAGGAGCGAAAGGCATTATACAGTGCAAGTGAGTGTTTGGTAGGGATGAGGGTATCCCGTTTAGCGATAAGGATAAGGGTAGGTACATGGATGGAGGGGACACGACTGAGGGAATCGTAGGTATCCCACAGCATCCATCGAATCGGAAAAATAGGAAATTTTTCGTACGCTATAGCCTCAATGCTATCAAAGGGGGTGACCAAAATAAGCTTAGCAATGGGTCGTTGGGAAGCCAGATAGGTAGCGACACCACTGCCCAAACTTCGTCCGATGAGTGAGATTGCGGTATGGTGGGCTTTAAGGTGATCGTAGAGGAGAAGGGCATCGTGATTTAATGCCTCTTCTGTGGGTTTTCCACTACTGCGACCATACCCTCGATAATCGACGAGATACACGGTGTAATCTTTAAACGTATTGGCAAAATCACCGGCAGCATTATCAACCGACTCCCCATTACCCCCAAAATAGAGCAACGCATTGGGTTTTCCCTCATTGAGTACGGTTATGTTAAGTTTTTCCCCTTGGGTCTCTACGTGGATGGAGGGGAGATTAGGATGGGTGGAAGGGGCGGGAAAATAGAGAAAATCGCGTTGAAAGATTATGAGTGCCATGGCACTGATCCCATACACGATGAGGATCACCAATAAAATACGATTAAAAATCTTTCGCCCTTGCGTCATCTTTTCTCCTTTTTAACCCTTACCACACCTTGAGCGTATTGTACAGACTGTCCCGTTCGATGGGTTCAAACCCGCTGTTTTTGATCAGTCCCACAAACTCCTGAAGATCGACACCGTAGGCACTTTTCGCCCCAGCAGCTGAGTTAATCGACTCTTTTTCGATGGTGCCATCAAGATCATTGGCTCCATACTCTTGGGCTAAAAGTGCCAAATTGACCGTTGAGGTGACCCAATAAGCTTTGAGATTGGGGACATTGTCGAGTACGATGCGGCTAATCGCCATCGTTTTAAGAATTTCGTGGGCGGTGATGGAAGCTTTGACATTGAGAAAATTGTTTTGAGTTTGGTACACCAGTGGGATAAAGCAGTTAAAGCCCCCCGTGACATCTTGCAAATCCCGAATGCG
The DNA here is from genome assembly GCA_020721585.1 of Sulfuricurvum sp. GTDB lineage: Bacteria > Campylobacterota > Campylobacteria > Campylobacterales > Sulfurimonadaceae > Sulfuricurvum. The sequence goes on along the minus strand of DYMK01000015.1, from coordinate 32,198 downwards.
GAAGAAATGATCGATACGATGAGACCGTTCTTCAACGTGACCAAAGAGCATCGTCACGTTGGATTTCATCCCCCGTTCGTGCCATTTACGGTGAATTTCGAGCCATTGGTGTGAGTTGACTTTCCCTTTGCAGATGTAATCGCGTACCTTTTCATCGAAAATTTCCGCTCCCCCTCCGGGCATCGAATCGACCCCATTGGCTACCATCAAATCCAAAATGTCATCGTAACTTTTGTGATATTCTTCGGCGAGAAAATGGACTTCGGCGGCGGTAAGGGCTTTGATGTGCAATTGGGGGTGACGTGCTTTGATTTTGCGAAAGACTTCCAAATACCACTCTAATCCCGTATCGGGATTGTGGGCAGAGACGATGTGGACTTCCGAAATGCCCCGTGAAACGATGTCATCGGTGATGGCAAGGATCTCTTCATGAGACATGGTATAAGGGTTGGGATTTTTACGACTGGCACTGTAGGCGCAAAATTTACAGACATCTTTACACACATTGGTTGGGTTGATGTGGCGATTGATGTTGAAATAGGTGCGCTTGCCGTGCAACGCCTGCCGTTTTGCATCCGCCAATTCCCCCAAGGTCAAAAGGTCTAAATCGTATAAACTGACCGCCTCATCGAAGGTCAAACGGAGATTGTTGCGTATTTTTTCTAAGCAATTCATGATGGTATCTTTAAGGTTAATTTGTCCGCGCATTATAGCAAAACTCCAAAAGGGGTCGTGTTAAAACAAAATTAACTGGTAGCTTTGAGGTAGTTTGGATAAACTTTCCCTTTAAACTTGCCAAAAAGGTGGTCGTATGTCGCTCGTATCCAAAATTTTTCTCCTTGCTGGGGCGTTGCTCTTAACAGGGTGTTTAACCCCAACTCCTCCTGCTCCTGTGGTAAAACACAAACCTAAAATCGCCCTAGCCTTAGGGGGCGGTGCGGCTAAAGGGTTCGCCCATATCGGGGTAATCAAAGTTCTCGAACAAAACGGCATCCATGTCGATATTATCACGGGAACCAGTGCGGGGTCGGTCATTGGAAGCTTGTACGCTTCGGGTCTTAATGGGTATCAGTTGCAACAATTAGCCATCAATTTGGATGAGAGCAGTTTAACCGATTACACGTTGTCCAGTGGTGGATTTGTCAAAGGGGAAGCGTTGCAAAATTTCATCAATAAAACGGTCAAAAATCGCCCCATCGAACAGCTTAAAATCCCTTTTGGTGCCGTCGCTACCAATCGTGCTACAGGGGATGCCGTAGTCTTTCGTCAAGGTAATACGGGGCAAGCGGTGCGCGCATCTGCCAGTATCCCCAATGTCTTCCAACCCGTCGTAATTGGAAAAAATTCGTACGTCGATGGGGGATTAACCCAACCTGTCCCTGTGGAAGCGGCTAAAAATATGGGGGCAGATATTATTATCGCCGTGGACATTTCCGATCGTCCCAAAGCGGGGAATACGTCAGGATTGTTAGCAACCTTTGACCAAAGTATCAATATTATGAGTCAAGTCGCCCTCAACAAACAGCTTAAAATGGCAACGGTCGTTATTCACCCTGACATCAGTCACCTCCCCTCGGTTTCGTTTAATCAACGCAATCAAGCGATTTTAGAAGGGGAAAAAGCAGCCAACGCCGCGATGGGTAAAATCCGTCAAGTACTCGCCCGTTAGGGTCAGTCTCTATCACGATACGTGGATAAAAAAAAGTGGGTAAAAAAAGAGGAGATTCCGTGCTAAGGCACGGAAGGAGAGAAGAAAAGTGTTATTTAACTTTTTCCATGTATTCACCCTCTATGGTGTTGACACGAATGGTATCTCCCTCAAGGACATGATACGGGACTTGAACCACAGCACCGGTTTCAAGGGTCGCGGGTTTTTTAGAGGCACTTGAAGTATCCCCTTTGAAGTTAGGGGCGGTCTCAACGATTTTAAGTTCCATGATTTCAGGGGCTTCAACGCTGATGGCTTTGTTGTTGTGGAAAACGATTTGGACATTGGTGCCATCTTTGATCCATTTTTTCGCGTCTTCGCATTGCTCATAACTAAGACCCAATTGTTCAAAACTTTCGTTATCCATAAATTGGAGCATTTCGCCATCATCGTATAAAAACTGCATGGTAGTGTGTGCCATATTGGGGACTTCAAATTTATCGCCCGCATGAATCGTTTTTTCAACGACTTTACCATTCAAAAAACTTTTAACTTTACAACGGACAAATGCTGCCCCTTTTCCGGGTTTAACGTGTTGAAAATCGATTACTCTGTAAGGTACGCCTGTGATTTCAAGGCGAACCCCTTTTTTAATATCACCCATTCCGATTGTTGCCATTGTGATTCCTCATCTGTATAATTATCCGAATTTTACCCTAATTGGCTTTGAATTTCAAACCTACCCATTTGGGGGGCGTTATTGGGATAAAATTCCCCCCTTTTGAGTTTTTTAAACTTTTACTCAGTATAATCGCCTTATTAAAACTATAAGAGTTACAAATAGACTATAAGGATGGTTCCCTCTGATGGCATTTCCCTCGCACCGATTGGTATTTGCGTTATTCTTAAGTGTTCTGAATTTACAGGGTGCTGCGTTGTCTTTGGATGAAGCAATTGCGTTACTTAAAGCCCAAAATTTAGAGATTAAAGCGGCTGCATTGGACGCAAAAAATGCCCATAACGATCTTAGAATCGCCCAAGGGTATAATTTTGGTTCCCTCGATTTTACCCAAACGGCACTCCGTTCCAACGATGCGGGTAATGTTTTTGGGTTTAAACTTAGTTCTCGTCAAGCGACGTTTGGTGATTTTGGGTTTAGTGAATTTTTAGCCCCTATGGGGCAAGCCCTTTTAGGAGCTAATGCGCAAGCATTGACCCCTGCAAGTATCCAAGGGATGAATTCTATTTTGGCGATTCAACCCAAAGATCTTAATTATCCAGGGTATCAAAACTACTTCCAAAGTAAATTGACTTATATGCTCCCCATTTATACGGGGGGAAAACTCAGTGGTTATTCCAAAATTGCCCGTGAAATGGAGAAGATCAAACAACTTGATGCGACCAAAGTAACGGCAGAGAAAATTTACGAAACCCGTAAAAGTTACTACGATATGGCATTGTTGCAACACTCTTTGGAGCAGATGACCGTAATCCAAAAAAACATGGAAAAATTGCACGCCAAAACCAAAGAGATGGTCGCTGAGGGGTATGCCAAGAAGGTAGATCTTTTGGAGATTGAAGCCAAAAAAGCCAATGTCGATCGGATGGTTTTGGAGATGGGGAGCAATAAAAAGCTCTTGTTGCACTACATTAGTTTTTTGTTGAACCAAAAAACCGATGAGATTGCTATTCCTAAGGATGATAACGCCATCACAACCGCCGATGAAGCTTCGGTGATGAGTAACAATACCGATTTGAAAAAAGCTTCGCATGGGTTAGCCGTTCGCTCTTCTATGGTGGATGTGGCGATGGCACCTTTTCTCCCTACCTTGGGTGTTTTTGGGGAGGCTTCCAGTGCCAATGATACGTTGATGCGCAATATGCACGCCCATGCTGCCTATACCGTGGGGGCAAAACTGAGCTGGAACCTCTTTAATGGAGCAGTTGATGCCCATAATTTTGAAAAAGCCCGTATTGACCGCCTTAAAACTGCTACCGAAGTGGAGATGGCGAAAAAAGGGATTGCCCTTCAATACGATAAATTGCACACCGAAATTGAAAACTTGGATGAGCAAATTGTGAGTTTGGAAAAAGAGCGTGCCTTAGCCACGGAAATTACGAAAAACTACGAAGGTCGCTACCATGAGCATCTGGTCTCTATGAGCGATCTCATTATCAAGCAATCCAATGAAATTGAAAAAATTATGACCCTTCAATCGGTAAAAAATCAACGCAATGAGCGTATTTTTGCCCTCGAAAAACTAAATTATGGAGTCAATCAATGAAATTTTTCGTCCCTTTTCTTCTTTTAGGTGCGGTGCTAAATGCTGCTGGATTGACCCTTTCGGGTGTGGTTATTTCCGATAACCAAAAAATGATTACCAGTCGTAACATGGGATTCGTGACGGGTGTCTATGTCTCTGAAGGGTCTAAAGTCAAAACAGGGCAACTGTTGTACACCATCGATACCAAAGAGGTCGATTCAGCGCGAACGCAAGTCCAAAATGGGATTGAGCAAGCCAAAACTTCGAGTCTTTCGTACCAAAATCAGTACGACAATGTGACGTTAAACCTTGAGCGATACCGACGATTGCTCAAGCAAGATATGGTCTCCCGTTATGAGGTCGAAAACATGGAGCTTGCCCAAAAAAATCTTGCCAATATGGTCAAAATTTCCCAACAACAAGTAAAACAAGCCGATGCACGTCTCCAAGAGGTGAACAATCAATACCGTTATTTACGCGTGGTTGCCCCCAATAATGGGGTTGTGGTCTCTAAAAATGTCAAAGTAGGGGAGATGGCGATGCCGGGGATGCCGGCAATTGTCTTATCCGATTTGGGAGCGTTAAAAATCGAAGCAGAGGTTTCAGAGGATAATTTAAAATTTGCTCCGATTGGGAAAAAGCTTACTGTTGCAATCCCCTCAACCGGATTTAAAGGGGTCGGAACGGTGAGTTCCATCGTCCCAAGCTCTAATCCTATGACCCATACGTTTAAAATCAAAATCTCCTTTAGCGCAAAACAAACCATCTACCCTGGAATGTACGCTACGGTTGAATTGCACTAGGAGCTTTGATGTCTTCACGCACTGTACCGCACCCCCCTAAAGACATTGCTGGAAAACTGGCAAAAGGTTTTTTACGCAATCCCCTTACCTCTATTTTGGGGATATTTCTTTTGGTTATTGGCTATATCTCGTTGGTGATGATGCCACGGGAAGAGAATCCTCAGATGGTGGTAAGTGGTTCGACCATCATTGTCGCCATGCCCGGAGCTACGGCAAAAGAGATTGAAACGGTTATTGTTAAACCCCTTGAACGAAAACTCAAAGAGGTAAAAGGGATCGAAAACATTCATGGTATGGCGATGGATAATGTTGCAGTCATTAATGCTGCTTTTTACATCGGCGAGGGAAAAGAGGGATCAAACCTCAAAATCTATGACAAGATCATGCAAAATATGAGCATCCTCCCCAAAGGGGCGATGCAGCCGATCATTAAACCTTTGGACATTGATGTCGATATTCCTGTCGTTTCGGTCGCGTTTTACTCCAATAACCATGCCATTGATCCAACGATTTTGTATGACCATGTCAAAGAGATTCAGCACCACATCAATGGGTTACCCAATGTCGCGGTCACCGATGTCAAAGGGGCAAAGCGGCACCAATTTAACATTCAAGTGGATATGAACCGCCTTGCAGGATACAACCTCTCGTTGGGGCAAATTTTTCAGGCAGTGCAAGCCCTTTCGTACAATGTCCCTGAAATCAAAGGGAAAACCCAATCCAATGAGATCGTGATGATCGGGGTGAAAAATGCCATTGATACCGTTGAGGATGTGGGGAATATCATTATCGCCCAATATGGGGGATCGGCGATCTATTTGCGCGATGTTGCTACGGTCACTGCGGGTCAGGATATTCAAAACTTTAAATCCGCACTGGTCAGCGTAAAAGGGGAGAATGGGAAGTTTTCTCCGTTTAAAGATCAAGTGACCTTGACCGTCTCCAAATTACAAGGAACCAATGCGGTCATTATTGCTGAAGCGGTAAAAACGGAGTTGGAAAAATACAAAAAATCGATGGAAGCGGAGGGGATTCATTACGTTATCACCCGTAATGATGGGGAACGTGCCAATGAAGCGGTCAATGAGTTGGTGTTCCATTTGCTCCTTTCGATCGTGATTATCGCCATTTTGTTGGTCTTTGTGTTGGGATGGAGAGAGTCTCTGATTGTCACCTTTACCGTTCCTGCCATTTTGGCAATTACCCTTTTTGTGGCGTATCTTACGGGTCAAACGATTAACCGTATTACGCTGTTTGCCTTTTTGCTGAGTTTGGGACTGTTGGTGGATGCGGCGATTATCGTCATTGAAAATATCCATCGCCATTTCCATGCCATCGATGCCCATACACGCGATGTGGATGACCTCATCGTAGAAGCGACCGATGAGATTGGCGCACCCACCAATATCGCTACCTTCGCCATTATTTTGACCATGGTTCCCATGGCGTTTGTCGGACAGATGATGGGGCAATTTATGAAGCCTATCCCCGCCAATGTCCCTGTGGCATTGGTCGCATCGTTGTTTGTGGCGTATATCTTTACCCCTTATTTAGCAGTACGATTGCTCAAAAAACCTGAGCGTCATTCAAAGGCACACTAAAATGTATGATAAATTTGAACACATTCTTTTGAACATTCTTCAAACCCCTTCCAAAAAAAGGTTGATGTTGTGGCTGACCCTTGGAGGGTTTATCCTCTCTGTGGCGATGATCCCCACCAAATTGGTAATGGCAAAAATGCTCCCAGGAAAAAACAACGACACCTATTCCGTCTACATTGATCTCCCTTCGGGCAGTTCGATTGAACAAACCAAGCACGTCAGCGAATGTGTCACCACTATTCTCCAAAAAGAGCCAGAAGCGTTGGATATGGAGGTCTTTTTAGGATCGGGTTCTCCGCTGGATTTTGCGGGATTGATCAAAGGGTCTCATTTTAAAAATTCGGAAAATGTCTCCGAAATCGTGTTGAATTTGACCAAAAAACATGACCGTTCAGAGCCTTCGTACCTTATGGTACAACGTCTTCGCCCCGTGATCCAAAAAAAGTGTGAGGCTATTGTCCCTAGAACCAATATCAAATTTGTCGAACCCCCCGCAGGGCCTCCGACGATGGCAGCGGTCGTTGCTGAAGTGTATGGCAATGATGCCAAAGGGATTCGCCATCTCGCAGGACGAATTCAAGACGTTTTCCATAAGACCAGTGGTCTGGTTGACATTGATATTATGCAAGATGAAATTTACGATAAGTTTGAAGTGCGGGTTAACAGCGATAAAATTGCCCGTTCCGGTTTGGACATCAAACACGTTAATGATATTTTGTATCTTGCCTTTGAGGGGATGCCCATTGCGGTCAAAAATTCCTCGAATGTGTCCGAGCAAATTCCCATCTTTTTGGTGTTGGATCCCATGGGAAAAAAATTTACCTCCAAAGACCTCAATGGGGTGTTGTTTAAACTCTCGAGCCTTAAATTGATGAACGGTATGGGGATGATGGTTCCCATTACCGAAGTGGTCAGTGTCGTTTCGGTCAAATCCAATCCGATGATTGTGACCAAAAATCTTCACCAAATGACCAACGTACTAGCCGAAACCGACATGGTCTCACAAGTGTACCCCTTGATGGAAGCGCGCGATACCATTTTGTCGACTTTTAGCAATGAGTATGAGATTACCAAAACGGGTCTCTTTAATCTTGAATTGGTGGACAAAAAAACCCATGAACGGTATCAACTGTTATGGGATGGTGAGATGGAAGTGACTCTTGATACGTTTGTTGAGTTGGGGGGTGCGTTTATTGCTGCACTCATTTTGATCTTCTTATTGATGGTGGTCTACTACAAAAGCTTTACCCTCAGTGGCATTGTGTTGTTGGGGAGTTTCCTCTCCATCGTTGGGGTGATTGTGGGGCATTTTATTATGAATATTTTCACCGCCGATACGTTCTTTTTGACCGCAACTTCGCTGATTGGGTTTATCGCCTTGATCGGGATTAGTTCGCGTAACTCGTTGTTGTTGATTGACTTTACCAAATCGTTGATGATCGAAAAAGGGATGCACAAAAGTGAAGCGTTGGCGTACGCAGCTGCGACACGGGCAAAACCCATTTTCCTCACCGCCGCAGCGATTATTTTGGCATCGACCCTCTTGGCCAGCGATGCGGTTTTTGGCGGATTGGGGGTAGCGTTGATTTTTGGAACGATCGCTGCGGTGGTCGCTTCGTTGATTGTCGTCCCTATTTTATTGGATAATTCCGATTTGGAACGCCATTTTCATTTTCATGAACGTAAAGCAGTTTCTGCGACCCGTCCCTAATCTCTCCCCTTTGCTTTGCTAGGGCAAAGTAAAGGAACGTAAACCTTGCAAAAGAACCCCTTGACTGTAGGTATAAATCGCTTCTAAATTATCACTCATGAGCAAATGCCCATCGATCAGCAGTGAAGCCAATCCGTGAATGGAAGCCCACACCGTGGCAGCTTGCACCATTGGATTTCCTTCAGCGATAATTCCTACCTCCTGTGCCTCAACCAAAAGCCCCACTAATGCGTACAATCCTGCAGCTTGTGTCTCATTTTTGTAATCACATAAACGCTCTCGCTCTTGGCGGTATTGCTCTCCAAAGAGAAGGCGATAGACATTGGGATGTTCGATGGCAAAATCAAGATAAGCTCTCCCCATCGCTTCAAAACGTTCATCGACACTGCGTGTTTTATCCTGAAAAATAGGGGTAAATAGGTAATCCAGCTGTTCATACCCTTTTTCAATTACCCCCAAAATAAGGGCTTCTTTGCTGCTAAAATGGCGGTATACGGCACTTCGAGAGGTTCCTAGCCGCTGGGTCAGATCACGGAGGGTAATTGTATCAATCCCATCACACGCAATCCGTTCCAAAGCGGTTTGGAGTAACGCCTCTTTAAGATTTCCGTGATGGTAGGGGGAAGTTTTTTTCGCTTTCATAATGGTATTGTAACACGCTTAGTTCAAAAATAGCAGATACCATATTGACAATAGTCACATTAAATGTTAACATTGTCAACATAAAACACTTAATCGAATTTATCGAAGGGACATTTTTTATGAGACAAACCGCTCTTTTGCTCCTCACCGCCCAAACACTCATGGGGATGGATTTAACCTCATTGCTTCCCCATGCCAAACACAATCTTCGCGTTGAATCCAGTCGTCTTGAGATGCAACAAACCCAATCGCAATTAGATGAAGCCAAAACCGCCTACTTTCCGACGCTTAAATTAGAGGGTCTGTACCGCAAAAAAGACAAAGCGACCGCATTTGAACCCAAAATCGTACAGGGTGTCGAGCTTGGGGGGAGCTTAACCTTGTTCGATGGATTTCGTCGCGAAGCGGCATTAAAAGCACTCCATGCTTCGGTTGATGCTGCTTCTCACACCGTGGAACACGAAGAACAGACGGTTTTTATGGAGACGATTTTGGCGTATTATGACTATTTCGATGCTGCATCCCGCCTTGAAGCACTCCAAGCCAAAAAAACTGAATTGCTCGAACAAATCAAACGGGTCAGTGTGTTGGTGGAGAATGATCTCTCCACCCACGATGTCCTCCAATCCCTCATCGCCTCTAAGCTTGAGGTGGAGTATAACCAGCAACATGAACACATTATTCGCCAACAGAGCCAAAAAAATTTGGAACTTCTGAGTGGTTTGCCCATAGATACCCTTGAATATCACGATTTGATGGTAAAACTTCCTCTCCATCACGAGCGTCACGATCTCCAAGCCGATCAATTACAGGTTGAATTTCTCCACCAAAGTGAACAAAACTATACCTATCTCCCCACCCTTGCGGTGCAAGGGAAACATAAAACACTAGACTATCGTAATTACGATACGATGGGGGGGATTAATCTTCAGCCCATGAACCAAAATGAGATAACGGCATCGCTTTCCCTCACCCTTTTTGATGCGGGGCGTATTGCCAAAGAGCGGGAACAAGCGCGTCTTATGACCCTCAAAGCCCAAAAAATGGTCGACTATAAACGACAACGTCTCCATAATGATGAAGAAATTTCTCAGTTAAAACTTCAAGCGACCCAAAGTGCGTTGAATGCCGCTCAAGCCGAAGCATCTGCCCGTCGTGAAGCGTTTGCGATTATCAAAAAACGCTTTGAGGTAGGACTAATCCCCGCCACCACCTATTTGAGTGAACTCAGTGCCTTGAGTCTATCACTTGCCAAAGTGCAAACCACCCATCACGCCTTGCAAGTCGCATACGCCCATTGTGCGTACGCATCGGGGATGAATTTAGAAAATCTTTTGGAGAAACAACCATGAAAATGTTAGGACTTTTAGGTATCACGGTGGTGAGTTTGTGGAGCGCGGAGGTGTACGCCACCTTTGAAGCCCAAGGGGCGAAGGAGACCCTTTTGGGGATGAACGCATCGGGAATTGTCAAAAAGATGCTGGTTCAAAATGGGTCTGTGGTGACTAAAGGGGCGTTGCTGTTGGAATTGGACAACCGTGAAGAAAAACTCTCCCTTCAAATGGCACAAGCCGATCTCACCGCCGTAACGCATGAGTGTGACTTTTTGGGTACCCAATACGCCCGATACGAAAAAAGTGCGCAGGTGTTTGATAAAAATACCCTTGAAAAACTCAAAACCGAACTCGATACCAAACGTTCGCAGAGGCAACGGGCGCAATTGGCAGTAGCGTACGCCCAACAAAAATTGGCTAAAACCTTTTTGTACGCCCCTTTTTCGGGGAGCATTGGGGATAAAACGGTCGAAGTAGGGGGGATGGTCTCAGGAATGGGGGGTGCGCCACTGTTTAAACTCATCAGTAATCACACCAAATTGGTTCTCCATTACGACTCCAAATATGCGTTGAGTGTCAACGTGGGGGATCGATTTTGTCCGGCGATTGATGGGAAAAAAACGGGACAGTGTACCAAAATCACCCGAATTTACCCCTCCATTAACCCCAAAAATCACCAAATGAGTGCAGAATCGGATATGTCAGGGTTTCGTGCAGGCACTTTTGGTGATGGCATCATCACCACCCATTAGGAGTTTGTATGTATAAAATTGCCATTCTGCGCCCCATCACCACGCTGATGTTTGCCCTCGCGCTGATCTTTTTTGGGTTGGTGGAACGCAGTGGTATGCCCTCGGCGTTGTACCCTAATGTGGATTTCCCCATCGTTATTGTCACCACCACCTACAAAGGGGCCAATGCCGATATTGTTGAGAGTAAAGTGAGTGATAAAATCGAAGAAGCACTCAGTGGTATCTCGGGTCTTGATACCCTAAGCTCGGACAGTTCCAAGGGGATTAGCATCGTCGTGGCGCAGTTTAAACTCTCCAAAAATCTTGATGAAGCGGTCAATGATGTGCGCGATAAAGTCGCCAGTATCCCATTGCCCAATGAAGTCGACAAGCCCGCCGTGGATAAATATTCGATCACCTCATCCCCCGTGATCACCCTCTTTTTGGCGGGGAGTGACACCCAAAAAGTGATGAAACACGCCGATGAGATGCTCAAACCACGCCTTCAACGCATTGATGGAGTAGGGGGGGTGACCGTTGCTGGATTGCGCAAAAAACAGATTCTCATCACCCCCGATCCGACCCTCCTTGCCAAATACTCCCTCACGATGAGTGATCTTATCGGGATTATCCGCGCCCAAAATATCCGTATGGATGGGGGAAAAACCATCGATTCGCTTCACGAAACCCAAATTCTCATCGATAATGATGCCAAAACGGTGGAATCGCTCCAACACCTTCAGATCCAACAAGGGGTGATGTTGGGGGATGTGGCGACCATTAGCGATACCTTGGCGCAAGAGCGTAGTTTTGCCTCACTGGATGGGAAAGCGGGGGTTTTGTTGATGGTCAAAAAGATGACGGGAGCCAATGACATTGCCATTGCCGATACGGTGCGATCGCAGTTGCCCTCGTTGCGTGCATTGGAACCGCGTATGACCCTCACCCCCTTGCAAGATACGACCCAATACATTCGCGACACCCTCCATGGGGTGCAATTTGACCTTATTTTGGGGTCGATTTTGGCTTCACTGGTGATCTTTTTGTTTTTGCGAAATCTCACGTTGACCCTCATTGCGGCGGTCTCACTTCCCGTCTCGATTTTTGGGGTGTTTGCGATCATGGGGTGGAGTGGTCAAACCTTTAATCTTTTGACTTTGACGGCATTGACCTTAGCCATTGGGATTATTATTGATGATGCTATCGTCGTCATCGAAAATATTTTCAAACGTCTCGAAGTGGGACGTGACCGTCTCACTGCTGCTATGGAGGGGGTGAGTGAGATTCTCTTTTCGATTGTGGCGATTTCGGCGATGCTTTTGGCGGTATTTGTCCCGATTGCAAAAATGAGCGGGATTGTGGGGCGATTTTTTACCAGTTTTGGGGTGACCATTATTGCGGCGATTGTCGTTTCGTTTGTGGTGGCGGTGACGCTGATTCCGATGATTGCCTCTCAAATTGCCAAAGGGGAACACAGTGCGTTTTACCATAAAACCGAACCCTTTTTTGTGGCAATGGAGGAGCAATACCGAGGACTCATCGAGTGGGTTTTACGGCACAAAAAGATCACTTTAGTGGGAACCTTAGGAATTTTTATCGTCTCAATCCTCCTTTCTGGCACCCTTGGGATGGTCTTTATGCCCAAAGAGGACAAAAGCCAGTTTGACATCACCCTCAAAGCTCCCGTGGGGACAAGTGTGGAGGGGATGAAAACCCTGTCACTGGAGGTGCAACGCCGTATGGGTACCATGGCAGAGGTGCAATACTGTACCCTCTACGTGGGACGGGGAACGGATCAAAAAGCGCACGAAGCGGCATTGTACGTCCGTCTTAAACCGCTTGATGAACGCACCAAAAGCCAAGCGGAGGTGATGAAAACCACCCGCGCAATGTTGGATGCGATCAAAGGGTTCACGATGACCAGCGTCACGGAGGTCAATGACATCGGCGGGTATGAGATCAACACCCCCTATCAAGTGATCCTCAAAGCCCAAAACATGGACGATGCCGAAATATCTGCCCAAAAACTGATGACCTTACTCAAAAGCATAGAGGGGACAACCGATGTCCAAAGCAATATTCAGTTTAAAGCCCCGCAACTAAGTGTCACGATTCTCACCCAAAACGCTACCCATTTTGGGGTAAATGTGGAGGAAGTTGCCCGTATTATCGCCAGTGCTTATTCAGGAGAGGGGACGATCACCTTTATCCGCGAAAAAGGAAAAGAGTACGATGTGGTGATGCGACTGGATGATACCCAACGCCATACCATCGACCATCTTAATGCCTTGAATGTCCGTAGCGCCTCCGGAGAGCTAATCCCTCTTTCATCGGTCATCTCCATCCGTCACAGTGTTGCACCCACGACCATCAAACGGTTTGACCGCCTCAAAAAAGTGATTGTGGGGTCGGATATTACCAAAAAATTACCCTTGGATAAACTTGTTACCCTTGTGAATGCACGTCAAAACGAGTGGTTAATCCACGGGGTGACCTTTGAACTCGATGGGGATGCCAAACACATGAAAGAGAGTAATGAGGCGTTTGGAGTTGCCATTGGTGCGGCGCTGGTGATGATCTATTTGATCCTTGCAGCATTGTACGAATCCCCTTTGCAACCATTGATTATCATGAGTGCGTTGCCGTTGAGTTTTACGGGGGCGTTTATTGGGTTATGGATTGCGGGGATGAATATGTCGCTGTTTAGTATGATGGGGTTGATGCTGTTGTTGGGATTGGTGGGGAAAAACTCCACCCTTGTGGTCGATGCTGCCAATCGCCTCTATTACAGCGGTCATGATTTGGATGCGTCCATTATCCAAGCGGGTCTTTCGCGTCTGCGACCCATTTTGATGACCACCACTGCCATGACGTTTGGGATGCTTCCCCTTGCCTTATCGGTGGGTGAGGGGTCTGGGGTCAAGGCTCCTATGGGGGTTGCGGTCATCTGTGGGTTATTGCTTTCGACACTTACGAGTTTGTTCGTTGTCCCTGCGTTGTATAAAGTTCTTGCCCCCTTGGATGCCAAATTACGTAAGCTCTATACGATTAAGAAGTAGAATTTTTGGGAGGGAGAGAAGATCCTTTAAAGTTTGATATTTACTTTTTTAACGATTAAAAAAGTAAATGGAAAACTTACTATGAAGGTAAAAATCCCCCAACTTAATGAGCCTTCTTCCATATTATGCCACCACCAATGATTGAAATCTAAGCTTTTATAATCAATCGCCCATCCTAAAAAGCCTAGTGCATCAATTAAAAAAGTCCAAATAACAAACGATAAAAATATATTTATCACAAGTGATACTATTTTTTTTAAGCTACTTCTTATCACGCCACCCCCCTTACCTTTTCAAAATCAAGAGTGTTCATCGCCATTTTTTTAGACCCTGAAACACGTTCAGGGTGACGGGGTGGATGTTTTGGGTGACGAAATCCCGTCATTCCCGCGAAGGCGGGAATCCAGCTCTTCTTTTTAGCAGACCCTTGCACTTATGACTTGAATTGGCGATCTTTATACTCATTTGCTGCGATTTTTGAGCGCATTTGATTGGCTGATTCCCAAATTTTGGCAGCTAATTGTTGTTTGTTCATCCCTATTTCCCTTATTTGCTAAAACCCAATTCGATGAGCTAAACATTCACCCATACACGCTACAATGGTTTTGCTATAATATCCAAAAAAAGAGAGAGAAGCCATGAAAATCAAAACCCTCATTGCCACAACCGCCTTTATGACCTTAAGCGCGTATGGATCGTGTACCTACCGCGCTGATACGGCAAATGTCTCATGGAAAGCGTTTAAAACCTACGAAAAAATCGGCGTATCAGGCGCTTTTAACCGCGTCAACTTTTCACCTCACAGCGACACCAGTGTAGAAGCTCTTTTAATGGGGAGTAAAGTGACCATTGACACCGCTACGGTCAATTCCGGTAACAGCGGACGGGATGCTACGTTGGTACAATCCTTCTTTAAGGTTCAACATCTTAATACGTTAACGGCTACGGTAGTAGGGGTAAAAGATGCCAAAGCATTGGTCGCTCTTACGCTCAATGGTATCACCCGCACCATCCCTTTTCCGTATCAGATTCAAGGGGAAAAAATTATGGCGAAAGGGGTCATGGATTTGGGAGACTTTTCGCTTCTCCCCTCGTTGCAATCGCTCAACAAAGCGTGCTTTGATCTGCATGGGGGAAAAACGTGGCAAGAGGTTGAGATAGGATTTGAGATCCCTTTTACCTCAACGTGTACCCAAAATTCTAAGGAGAAATAATCATGAAAACGGAAAATTGTGCCAGTTTAGAGGAACTACGAAGCTTTATTGATGGATTAGATGACCAAATCGTCGAACTTATCGCTACACGCAATGCGTATGTGAAACAAGCGGCGAAGTTTAAACACTCCATTGAAGAGGTCAAAGGGAAAGATCGGATGGAAGCGGTGATGGATCGGGTGCGAATGCGCGCCATGGAACTGGAAGTCTCCCCCAATTTGCTAACCAAACTCTATACGATTATGATTAATGAGATGGTCGAATCCGAAATCGCCGAATTTCGTAACGCACGCTCCCTTTAGAAGCGTGTGACACTCTCCCCTTGGATCGCCATGGTCACCCGCCCCAAAAGGGACTCATTTTTATACAGTGAGTGGTGATGGGGGACAGGGGTCATCCCTTTGGGATCAAAAAGGATCAGATCGGCTTTTTCCCCCACAGCAATTTTCCCTTTGTTCATCCCCATGTAGCAAGCCGGATTGGCGCATGCCAAGGTCAAAAAGTGGTTCCACGAGAGGATCCCCGTATGAATCAAATAGGTATAGCTCAACGGAAAATATTCCCCAATCGAGGTGGTTCCAAAATGGGCATCGTTAAACGTCACATCTTTGTGGATGTCTGAATTGGGATGATGCAACGCCGTTAAAAGATCAATTTTTCCCGCTTTGAGAGCTTCTTTTAATTCCAATCGTTTGGCTTCAGTGACCAAAGGGGGATTGATCTTGGCATCCGAATCGTATCCGTTGCATGCCGCATCGGTTTTGATGAGATGGTGCAATCCCACTTCACATTTTACCTTGATCCCCGATGCCGCGGCGGTGGCAATGAGATGAATACTTCGAGGCTCCGTAATGTTTTTAAACACAAGGGTGATCCCAAAATGGCGAGAGACTTCAATCATCGATGCCACATGGACGATCTCCGAAAGGGGAGAGATACCACTAAGTCCTAATTGGGCAGCTACTGCACCATCTGCCATAACCCCACTCTCAAACAAACTGCTATCGACGGCATGGAAAAAAAGACTCTTCCCATTCATCTGACAATATTGCGCGATACGGCTCATTTGGTTGTAGTCCCCTTGGGTTGATGCACTGATTGCCAATGCCCCTTTTTTGAGCAAAATCGCGCTGTTACTCAATCCACCCGCGTCATTGAGGGCGCTGCTGCTGCACTCGATCACCGCGCCTGAGGGGGTAGTGCGATGGTGATGGACAAATTCCAGCGTAATCTCATTGTCGATTTTTGGGGAGAGATCGCTGTTAAGTACCACCGTTCCCACACCCCCTTTGAGGGCATAATGGGCTAATGAAGTGAGATTTTTCCCATTGAGCTGACCATCTTTAAGCGAGACATTGGTATCGACCAACGCAGGCAAAAGATAACACCCTTGGGCATCGATACACCCGTGATCCTCAAGGGACAATCCCTCACCCATCTCAACGATCACCCCATTTTCGATACGAAGATTCCCAAAATGCTCTCCATAAGCGTCCCAAATGTGCGCATTAACAATAACCATACCCGCTACTCCTTTCTATTTTTACACGATTCAATCGCTTTGAGGTGATCTTCCACCTCTTGCTCTGGGCTTTGTAAGAGAGATTTTGCCTCTTTAATGAGCGAGAGAGCTTTGGTACACTCCCCTTTTTTATAATACCCCCACGCCAATGAGTCCAGATAAAAGGGGGATTTGGGTTCGCCCAGTAATGCTTGTTTCACATAGCCCATTCCCGTATCAATGTCCATATTGTGGTCAATCATTAAATAGCCCAAATAGTTTTGGTATAAAGGGCTTTTGAGTTGAGCATTGACCGTTTTAAGCCTCTGAGTCACCTCGTTTAGGAGGAGTGGATCATTTTGATTTTTGGATCCCTCATACGCTAAAATGGCACTTTGACCTAGATAGTGGAGATTATGATCCTTCTCATAAAGTTTTTTGGCTAACGCAGACCCTTTGTCAAATTGTTTGGTTTGAATGTAAATTTCCAGCAATAACGGATTGTTGAGTGAGGATTTTTCCAATAAAGCGGCTAATTTATCCATCCTCTTTTGATACGTATAAATTTTGAGAGCCTCCGTGGCGCACGAAAGATCTTTGGTCGTATCATACGCTTGTTCATTGATAAGGGCGGCATTGTCCAAATCACCACCATCTGCGTACATTGCCCCTAACCGTTTCCCCAAGAGTACACTGGTGCCATAGTTTTGGATATGCGCTTTAAGCCACGCGATTGCCTCTTTTTTTTGTTTTAATTGGAGATACATGATCAGCGCGATACGATCGGCAATGGCATCGGTATGGAGTGTCGTATACGCTTGGTTAAACGCCGCTAATGCCCCCGTAAAATCGTTGGTTTTGATCAATGCTTCCCCCACAAGGGCATAATCACCCCCTTTTTGGGTTTGTTGCGCCAACCATGTCGCTTTAGTAGTGGCTTGAGGATAGTGTCCCCCTTTAAGCCACCCAATCGCCAAGAAACGGTGGAATATCAGATCAGCGGGGTAGGTCACCAACGCTTTTTGGGTCACTTCGACCAATTTGGGATTGTTATTGGTTTTTTCCAACAGACTCATCCATTGGTACAACGTCCCTTTATCCCCCGTTTTGGTGTACAACACTTCCCAATACTTTTCAGCTACATCGTATTTTTGGCGCGCTTGAGCATCCAATGCCCCCAAAAGATACCCATCTAAGTTCACCTCAATGGGTTTTTGAGGGAGTGCTATTGTTTTTTGGGGGGAGAGCGTTTTTCCTATGGCTTCCATTCCCATCAACGCCATAATCATCATTAGTACTGCAAATTGTTTCATCCTACGATCCCCGGACACTCGTGTTTTAGCTCCGTCACACGGTGCCGAAAATAGTCCCAAAACGGAAACGTTCGACACTGCAACGGACGCGCGTGATAGATACTGCACCCATTAGCGGTACGATCAAAAAAGACACAGTCATACGACCCTTTGACCACTTTTTCTAGCAAGGAGTAACGATACCCCTCCTTGCGTAAAAACGTGCGGCGAAACAGCGACTCTTCCATCTCCAACAGGGTCGCAATCGCCTTAATTTCGGTGACCGAAACAAAAATATTGCCACTCTCACCCGTACAGCAGTTCCCACCACACGAAGCACACGCGCTGGGATCAAACGCATAACAAAATCCCTCTTGGGTCATTAGATCGGACATTTAATACTGTGCACCTTTGCTTTTTGATACATCGCTTTAACAGCGGGGGTGTAGTGATCCTCTTCAAATACGATCAGTGGGGGCAAAATAGTCGCCAACGATCGGCTGTTTTTTTTCAGATGCACCATCACCACGTGACTTGGACGATCCCCTTTGGAATGGACGAATTGTACAGTACACACTCTTAATCCACTACGCTCAAACGCACTGGACAAAGGGACAAATTGACGGGCATCATAACAGATCACCGCTTCCCCTTTGGAGGTGAGTAATTTCGCCATTTTGGAGGCTAACGCCTCAATGGGTAAGTGCACATTATAGCGGGCTTGGTGAATCATCGCATTGTCTGAACGCGCTGACCCTTCGTGATAAAAAGGGGGATTGGAGACGATCCAATCGTAACTTCCATGCCCTCCCAATGTCAGAAAATCCCCCTCATGCAAGGTATACCCAATTCCATTAATTTGGGCATTTCGTCGGGCGAATTGGGCATAAATGGGCTGTTTTTCCACCGCTTCTAACGTAATGGCAGGAAACGCTTGAGCGGTCAAAAGCCCCACAATACCACACCCCGCGCCGATGTCAAGCACTTTGCCTTTGAGGTTCAATTGAGCAATAAACCCATACAATAAAATAGAGTCGCTGTTGTAAAAATAACCATTTTCAGGTTGATAAAGGAGCATTTACGCCTCTTTTTGTTATGATTTAAGCAATTATATCTCTCACTAGGTTTAACTATGATTATCATCCCTGCCCGTCTTGCTTCCACCCGTTTCCCCCAAAAAGTACTCGCTGATATTGGTGGATTGCCCATGGTCATCCGTACTGCCAAACGGGTCGCATCTATCGACCGTGTCGTGGTCGCGTGCGATGATGAGAAGATACTTGATATTTGTGCTGCACACGGCATTGAAGCGCGTCTGACCTCCACCACCCACAAAAGTGGTACCGACCGTATCAACGAGTGTGCCCAATTGCTCGATAGTGCCGATGATGAGCTGATTATCAACGTCCAAGCCGATGAGCCATTTATCGAGACCGAAGTTCTTGAATTGCTCATTGAACGACTCACCGCCCTCAAAGCGCAAAACGCCCCCTTCATCATGGCAAGCTGTTACAACGCGATCAATACCGAATCGGCGCAAGACCCCAATTTGGTCAAAGTGATCACCGATGCCAATCACAATGCGATCTATTTTTCCCGCTCCCCCATCCCCTTTAACCGTAGCGGTGAGGCGAACTATTTTGGTCATATTGGGATTTATGGATTTACCAAAAAATCACTTCATGACTTTTGTGCCCTCGGCGAAGCACCGCTTGAAGACATCGAAAAGCTCGAACAGCTCCGCGCCTTGTATCACGGCAAAAAAATCTCGATGGTCAAGGTCGCCAGCAGCGGGTTTGGGATCGACACGCTAGAGGATTTGGAACGGGCGAAAAAGATTTTTGGGGTGTGATGTAACACCTAAAAATTTATTGATTTTGGAGTATAATTTAACACTTTGCGAGAGGAGGGATTAGTGATTCTCAACATGGACACATTAAAAGATGAAATCATCGAACGTCTAAAACCTCTCGATCCTGATAAAATTATCCTCTTTGGATCGTACGCCTACGGAACTCCGACTAAAGAGAGTGACATTGACCTCTTTTTAGTCAAAGACATCGATCCCTCTCATGCCCGTGAGTATCGGTTGGCTGCACGAAAACAGTTGCGTGATTTGATTTTTAAACATGAGATTGGATTTGATGTTTTGGCGGCAAGCAATAATTTCCTCCAAAGCAGGGATGACCATTTTTACCGAGTAGATATTCTGCAAAACGGAAAAATACTCTATGCCAAATAAAACGAGTGCACTCGAATGGCTACAGTCGCGACGGAGTTCCCTATTTCCAAATGCCAGACGGTGAAATCACCTCAAAAGTTACGAAAGAGTATGAAGGGATATATAAATAACTGATGTTACGCACTTCATTGGAAGTGGGGCTTTAGCCCCGCTAAAAGTTTCGTAAGCACTGCAACTTCCAACAAAGTAACTATGCGAGGCTGAAGCCTCACTTCCAAAAATTGCTATGATGAGAAAAAATTGTTAGTAAGGAATCCTATGGATGGGTGTAATAGTAATGATAAGAGTATTACGGTTATCTCTTCTGATAAACACAACTGTACCCATGCACAGCTCAAATCTGAAGTTAAAGAGGCGATGGAGCAAATCGAGCGGGGTGAATATATGAGTATTGATGAAGGATTTGATCGGGTGATTTCTCAATATGTTGATTAAGTCTTTTCCATTCGCCCTGAGCTTGTCGAAGGGTGTGATTTATGATCAGGTAAAAAATAAGGCGTTGAAGAGGGAAATTACTCAACTCTTCTTTAGTATATAGGAAGTAAGATTTGAAGTTATTTATACGAAAAAGTAGAAGGTGCATTTATTGAAAGAGTTGTATACAGTCGGTCATTCAATATATGAAATTGAAGATTTTATAAAATTATTACAAAATAATAATATCAATACGATTGTAGATGTCCGAAGTACTCCATACAGTAAATTTGCACCACAATATAACAAAGAATTATTGAAACAATATTTGAAGCAAAATGCAATCTGTTATATTTTTATGGGGGATACTCTTGGTGCAAGATACGAAGATAAAGGTCTTCTTTTTGATAATGGAAAAGTAAATTTTAAAAAAGTGCAAGAAACCAAAAATTTTCAAGATGGTATTGTGAGATTAGAAAGGGGTATTGAGAAGGGATATAACATTTCTTTGATGTGCTCTGAAAAAGAGGCATTTGATTGTCATAGATTTGGATTGATTTCGGAGTTTTTATCAAAAATATCAATAAATGTAAATCATATTTATCCCGATAAAATTGTGCAGCATAAAGAGCTTGAAGAAAAATTATTAAAAAAATATGAGAAAAAAATTCCAGCAGTAGATTTATTTAATCCAGATATTCGTATTGAAGAGCAATTAAATTTGGCATATGAATTAAGAAATATTGACATTGCCTATAATGCAATAACAAAAGAAGGGGATGAATGATGAATCTGTTTACTATCGGGTATACTCAAAAAAGTGCAGAAGAGTTTTTTACCTCATTGACTCAAAATGGCGTAAAAAAATTAATTGATATAAGATTAAATAATCAATCGCAACTTGCAGGTTTTGCAAATGCAAAGCATTTGCCCTATTTATTAAAAATTCATAATATTGCCTATGAGTATAAAACAGAATTTGCTCCGACAAAAGAGCTGTTGAATGGGTATCAAAATAAAGTAATTGATTGGCAAGAGTATGAGAAACAATACAACCAAATTTTAGCGAATAGAGATATTTTGAAAAAAATATCTATTTTAGAATTTGAAAATGCAGTTTTATTGTGCAGTGAACCAACAGCTAAACAATGTCATCGGAGATTAGCAGCAGAATATATTGCTAAGCATTTTGACAACGTAAATATTAAGCACTTATAAAGGATGAGCATGGAAATTATTATTACGGATTTAACGAGATTCAGCAATCCTGAGATTGTATGTATTGCTGGCATAAATATGGCGACAAATCAGTGCATAAGACCTTTGCCGTATGTTTCTGTAGCTGATTGTAAAAGGTTAAATATTTTACCAGGCAATGTGATTAATGGCGATTTTACAAAACTAGAAAAAATAGAAAACCCACATTCAGAAGATTGCCGCTATACAAAGCTCAGCAGAGTACGCATATGTGGCTCTGCTGAATTTCAAGAGTTACTAGAGAGCGATTTGGTTGGTAGTATCGGTGAAGGCTTTGGCTATGATTTTCCAGAAAAAGGAAAAGTGATTCCAAAAGATTTCGCACCAACAAAATCCATCATAACACTTAAGATTAACACACGAAATATTGAGATTGTAAAGGATGGATTCAAAGAAGCTAAAATCAGACTAAATTTATTGGATAATGATGAAAAAAGATTTTCATTTCTCTCTATTACCGATTTAGGTTTTTATAACTATGCTATGAAACATTTTAATGATGCCAACTTTCCCAAAATAATAAATGATTTTATAAGAAGACAAGAATCTATTTATCTAAGAGTTGGACTTGGCAGAGAATATCAAGGTGGTTTTTGGCTTCAAATTAATGGCATATATACGTTCCCGAATTTTGATACGGAAATACGAAGTTATAATTAGATTCTTGTTTTAAATTGGCATTAACATGACCCCTATCACCGACAACATGGACGTATTCGCCGAAAAATTCGAGGGTATCGATCTCCACGGCAAAAAGATCACCAAAGCTGAATTCGATGACTGCACATTCGTCTCGTGTGATTTTAGCGAGACCTTTTTTTCGTCTTGTAAATTTACCGAATGCCATTTCGAAAACTGCAATCTGAGCCTGATGAAACTCACCAGTAGCAAAATGAGCGATGTCGAGTTTGTCTCGTGCAAGATGATCGGGATCGATTGGACGATGGCGGATTGGAAGAGTTTGCTCAATGCCGATCCCTTACGTTTTCACGAGTGTATTCTTAATGACAGCAATTTTTTTGGTTTGAATTTGGAAGGGTTGGTGATGCGGGAGTGCCGAGCTAAAGAGGTTGATTTTCGCAATGGAAGTTTTAAAAAAGCGGACTTTAGTTTGAGCGATTTTAAAGGAGCGCTGTTCGGTAACACCCACCTCGAAGGCTCAAATTTCACCGACTCTTCCAACACCTCTATCGATGTACGCTCCAACCATCTCAAGGGGGCAATCTTCAACCGCTACGAGGCATTGTTTTTGCTTGAGTCGATGGGGATTGTGTTGGTGGATTAAGCACGTCTTTTAGACCCTGAGTCAAGCTCAGGGTGACGAGGTGCGCTGGGTAGGGTGACGGGGGAAAAGCTCAGGGTGACGGATTTAAACAAACTGCGCGGAAAGCTCTTTGAGAATTTCTTGGGCGTTAGAGTGGGTTCCGTTGTATTTTTTGAGTTTAATCCCTACTTGGCTCATACTTTTGGCGGTGTTTTTACACGCCATTTTGACCACCAGATAGTTACAATCGTGAATCGCTTGCGCCATCGTATCGTGCGCTTTGATGTGTTCGATGTCCCCCTCATCATGGTCACAGGTGTGGTGATCATCGTGGTCATGGTGGTGATGATCGTCATTCGCCACTTTGGGATTGGGGCGTACACCCTCTAAAATAAAACTTTTAAACATCCCACCGGTGAGGGTAAAGACCGCAAAATAGGGGGTATGCCCCGCATTTCCTGCCATTTTAAGGGTGTCATCGACGACGGGTACAGCAATTTTCATAATAGTTTCTCCTAATAATTTGGATTATTATGCCTAATTTAACGTTAAAGAAGAAGTAATGGGTAAGATTAAGGGAGATACACAAGAAAAATCCCCTCGGAGGAAGGGATAAGAGGGAAATTTAGATATTGTCGCGGATAGCAAGTTCAGCGATCAACGTGTTGTAGCTTGTGCGGTTGGTACGTTTCAAATAACGCATCAAACGACGACGTTGACCTACCAATTTCAACAAACCAAGACGTGAAGAGTGGTCTTTTTTGAACACTTTAAGGTGTTCTGTTAAGTCACTAATACGTTTTGACAACAACGCGATTTGTACTTCGCTTGATCCTGTGTCACCTTCGGTTCGTTGGAACGCTTTGATAATTTCCATTTTTTTAGCCGTATCTAAAGCCATAATAGCCTCCTGATGGGTAGTGTAATTTACTTGAGGGTCTCAAGCAGAGGCGAAATTATAGCCAAAAAATTACTTTTTGCGGTAAAACTTCCCGCTAATGATATTTGGCTATAATACCCCCCCTAACGCAATAGAAAGGAGACCATCGATGCTCATGACCCGTGCTAGCGAATACGCTATTTTATCCCTCATTATTTTAGCCAAAGCCCAAAAGCCACTGGATGTCGATACCCTTTCCCGTGAATTGGACATCTCCAAAAGTTTTTTAGCTAAAATCCTCCAAGCTCTTGCCCGTCAGGGGATTCTTAACTCCTACAAAGGGGTTAATGGAGGGTTTGAATTGGCGCGCGAAAGCGGCAAGATCACCATGTTAGAGGTGATGGAAGCAGCCGATGGGAAGAGTCCCGCGGTCTTTAGCTGTTCCCCCTCCCAAGAGGAATGCCCCTCCAACAAAGCCCCCAGTTGCTCATTATGGCCGTTTCTCAACCGTCTCCAAACCAAAGTTGATCTTTTTTTGGCAACCCTGACCCTTGAGACCATTCTCACCGAAGAATAATTTACCCCCTAAATAGGAATAGTATTATGTCATCCGTTTTTTACCACCTCTCTCACACCGATTTGGATGGCTATAGCTGCCAATTGGTGATGGCGCAAACTGCCCATACCATGCACAGCTACAATGCCAATTATGGCGCGGAAGTAACCGATCGCCTCGAAGAGATTATCGATACGATCAAAAAAGCCAAACAAACCGCCACCATCCTCATCAGTGATCTTAATCTCACCACCGACGAAGCGCGTTGGCTCAATACCGAAGTCAACCGTCTCAATACCACAGGGTGGAATCTCACCTTAACCCTTTTGGATCATCACGGCAGCGGCAAAGAGACCGCCAACCTCTACCCATGGTACTATCTTGATACCACCCGATGCGCGACCCAAATCGTGTATGACTATGCGTGTGACCATTATGGTTTGGTGGGGGAAGCGTGGCTTGAACCCTTTGTCCGTGTGGTCAATGCGGTGGATTTGTGGAAACAAGAGGAAGAAGAAGATTTTGAATACGGCAAAGTGTGCATGCGCCTCATTAGCGATGCACGGGAACTGAGTCGTGTGATGTTTGCCAACGAAGACCGTGCGTATAAACTCACCTTACTCAAAGAAGCGGCTAGGATGCGCGACCTTCCCAATAGCACTATCCTTTTGGATGAATCGCTCCATCGGATGAAAAAAGCATTTTTCCACGAGACCACCGATAACACCCTTGATAATCTCTCCACCAAACACATCGTCACTTTACTGGGAACCAAACGCTCCACGATGACCATCTATTACAAAGGGTGGAGAGGCTTTTTGAGCTACAGTTTGGGCAATACCTCCATCATCGGTAATGGCTTTTTGGTCGCCAATCCCGATTTTGATTTTATCGTCGATGTAAGCGGTCGCGGAACGATGAGCATCCGTGGGCATAACAAAGTCGATGTTGCGGTTATGGCAAACGAATGGGCAGGCGGTGGCGGTCATCCTAATGCCGCAGGTGGGCGTATTAATGGGTTCAAAGAGCAATTTCGCTACGACAAAGTGAAGCGTCAAATCGATGATTTACTCGCCAACAAAGAAGCAGTTCATGGTAAATTGCCGCATAAAGTGGAAGAGCGTTAATATGTTAGCTTCGCTATAATTTGCAGTCATAAAAAAGAGAAAAAGGGGTATTTATGCAGACGGTTACACTGGAAATTCAAGAAAGTGTGAGTGAAAATTTTTTATGGCTCCTTTCCCATTTTCAAAGCCATGAAGTTTCCATTATTAGTCAAAGTCGAATAGAATTTTTAAATCGATTGTACGCTTCCCAAAAAGATATGCAAGAGGGTAAAGTTATCCCCTTTGACTTGGAAACACTGATCAAAAAAGTAGGTTAAGTGTATACCATTGATCAAACGGAAACATTCCAACGGACAGCCCAAAAGTTTTTCAAAAAACATCCTGAACTTTTTAACCCTTATTATGAACGATGAACAGATCATTTTGATGGATATAGGAAGTCATGATGATGTTTACTAATTTTTTTCACGAAAGATACTAAATCTATGATCCAAATTAACGCCCTTACCAAAAGCTACGGCACACGAGTTCTCTTTGAAAACTTATCCCTTAAACTCAACGCAGGCAACAAAGTGGGATTTGTCGGACGTAACGGAACCGGAAAATCGACCCTCTTTAAACTCATCTTGGAGGAAGAAGGCTACGATGCAGGTGAAATCATACTCCCCCGCAATTACCGGATCGGAACCTTACGGCAACATCTCCATTTTAGCCATAAAACCGTCCGTGAAGAGTGTGCTTCTGTCCTCACCGGCGATAGGGAACATGAGGTGTATCGCGTCGAAAAGATCCTTTTCGGGCTGGGATTTACCCAAGAGGACTTGGATAAAGCACCGTTGAGTTTTTCAGGGGGGTACCAAATTCGGCTGAATCTGGTCAAACTACTGGTCACCGAACCCAATTTGCTCTTACTTGATGAGCCGACCAACTACCTTGATATTGTCTCATTGCGCTGGTTGGCATCCTTTATCCGTAGTTTCGAGGGGGAAGTGATCCTCATCACCCACGATCGTGATTTTATGGATTCGGTCACCACCCATACGATGGGATTACGCCGTCGTAGCGTCTCAATGATCAAAGGCAATAGTCACAAATACTATGAGATGATGGCAAGTGAGGATGAACTCTATGCCAAAACCAAACTCAATCATGATAAAAAGCGCGAAGAGCTGCTTGATTTTGTCGCCCGCAACAAAGCCCGTGCCTCCACTGCCGTCATGGCGCAATCCAAACAAAAAGAGCTGGATAAAATGGGGATCATGGAATCACTGGAGGGGGAAAAAGACCTCTCCTTTTCGTTCTCCTACCGCCCAACTCCTGCTAAAGTGATCATGCAAGTCAAAAATCTCTCCTTTGGGTATACCCCCGATGAACGGCTGTTTAAACAGCTCTCGTTTGCGTTGGAAGCGAAAAAGTGCCTCGCCATCATCGGGAAAAACGGTAAAGGGAAATCAACCCTCCTCAACACCCTCGCAGGGGTTTTAACCCCCAAGGGTGAGATTATTGCCCACCCCTCCACCGCCATCGCCCACTTTGGTCAGACCAACATCGACCGATTGGATAAAAATCGCACCATCACCGAAGAGATCCAAAGTGCTGATAATACGCTCCAAAACGTCCGTATTCGGGGTATTTGTGGGACAATGATGTTTAGCGGTGAGGATGCTGACAAAAAAATCAGCATTCTCTCAGGGGGGGAACGCAGCCGTGTCATGCTGGGCAAGATCATCGCCACTCCTGCCAATCTCCTTTTCCTCGATGAACCGACCAACCACCTCGATATGCAGTCGATCGATTCACTGTGCGATGCCCTCAAACGCTTTGAAGGCTCAAGCGTCATCGTCACCCACTCGGAGATGCTGTTACGTGAGTTAGCCGATCAGCTCATTATCTTCCGTGAGGGGAATGCTGAGTTTTTTGATGGCGGTTACGATGAATTTTTAGAGAAAATCGGATGGGATGAAGAGATCACCGACGCACCCAAACCTCTAAAATCGACACCGAATACCACTAAAAAAGAGAACAAACAACTTCGCGCCACCCTCATCCAAGAGCGATCAAAGCTCCTTAGCCCGCTGAAAAAAGAGGTGGATCATTGCGAGAATACGATCATGAAACTCGAAGAGAAACTCAAAACCTCCCATGAACTCCTAACGACCTATTCCAATCAAGGGGAAACGTCCAAGCTCCTCGAACTCTCCAAGCAGGTCGGCGACGATGAGAAGATGATCGAAGAGTTATTCGAGCGGCTCGAAATTGCGAGTGATGAGATAGCACGTATCGAGGCTGAATATGAGGCGAAGATTGAGACGCTCTGAAATCGTCCTCTTTACGTGATTTTAGCTATGATAATTTTTTTGGGAGGGATACTATGAATGACCATTTTATTAAAAATATAGAGATTAAAAATTTTAAATGTTTTCAAAATTTTAAAGCTGAAGGATTTGGGAGAGTCAACCTCATCGGTGGTAAAAATAATGTTGGTAAAACGGCATTTATGGAAGCTGTTTATGTCAATGTTCATTCAGAAAGTATTGAGCATTTAACTTATGCTCTTTATGCTTGTACGCATAGTAGAAACTATTTGGAATATGTTAATAATAAAGAACCAAGTGTAAAAAAAGTATTAGATACAATTCAATTTTATGAATCAGAATCGAATCTTAAAACTGTAAAATTTAAAGTTATTTCAATCGATGCAAAAAAAACGTATAAATTTTTTGATGGTATTGAAATCAATAAGAATGAGTTTTCAGAAGATTATAAATATGCTGATAATATTGAATTTATAGATAATTTTGGATTTACAAATTATGAGTTAAAACTTGTGTATGAAGCTGTACAGATTAAAGATAAAGAAGAAGTTTTATATAAATATATTAATGAGTTCGATAAAAATATTTTAAAATTTAAAATTATTGGAGGAGATAAGCCTCAGTGTCAAAAAATTGAAGGAGATTATCAAGATTTAAATGAGTTTGGTGATGGATTAAAGCATTATATCTCAATTATTTGTTCATTGTATGCTTGTGTAAATGGTTACTTGTTCATTGATGAAATAGGTAATGGTATCCATTACACCCATTTAGACACCCTTTGGGAACTTATCCTCACCATTTCCAAAGAACAAAATGTTCAAGTTTTTGCCACTACCCACTCAAAAGAGTGCATCGAATCATACACACGAGTGGCGAAGAAATTGGGGGATGAAGACATAACCTTTATTGAATTGGGGCGAAATGATGCCAATGAATTAATGTCAATCGTGTACGATTTTGAAGCATTTAGAAATGAGGTAGAACAAAATCAGGAGATACGAGGATGGTAAAAATCATTGTTGAGGGCAATGATGATAAAAACTTTTTTACTTCTTTTTTAAATCATCTTGATATAAAAGACCCCTCTATTATCCAAATGGGAGGAAAATCTGCGCTTCTTGATTCCAATAACAAGCATTATAAAACACTTGGAGAACAAATAAGAACGCAAAAAATTAAAAAAATCCTTTTTATTTTTGATTGTGACTTTGAAAATGATGATAACACCTGTGGCGGAATGGAAAAATCTCATGAATGTTTTGAAACACTCAAACAAACATTAAATTGGCAAATTCCTACTGATGTCTATATTTTTGAACGGAATTTAGACTATTTTTTGATTGAGACCATCAGAGATAAAGCGTGTTATGAGTATTTTGATAATTTAGTAACGTGTTTAGAAGTAGAAAGTGTTAAACCAAACAAAAAACCTATTGCAAATTTATATCGAGATTTATACCCCTATCCAAAATTTGACTTCAACCACCCTAACTTCGACGACCTTAAAAGCAAACTCATAAACCTATTTTAATGAATCCCACTAAAGTCCGCCTCGACAAACTTCTCTCCTCATTGGGGTATTGCTCTCGCAAAAAGGTTGCAACACTGCTCCGAGAGGGGATCATTACCCACACCGAAAATCTCCCCCTCAAAAGTGATACCAAAGTCGCTCATGATGAAGTCTATTTTGAGGGAGAGCCACTCGACCCGTCACAGGGGATGGTGATATTGATGCACAAGCCCACAGGTCTAATCTGTAGCCACGACGACGGCGAGGGAAAACTCGTCTACGATCTCCTCCCGCCGCGATGGAGAGTGCGCGATCCTAAAATCTCTACCGTAGGACGACTCGACAAAGAGACAAGCGGATTACTACTCCTCACCGATGATGGAACACTCCTCCACCGCCTCACCTCCCCGCGCCACCATGTTGCTAAAATCTACGAAGCGACATTGGATAGAGCGTTAAACGGGAATGAAGCAGAAATTTTCGCTTCGGGGACATTGATGCTCAATGGCGAAAAAACCCCTTGCCTCCCCGCCAAACTTACCATTATCGATGAGACACACGTGACACTGGAGATTACTGAGGGACGTTATCATCAAGTACGGCGGATGTTCGCGGCGGTAGGCAATCATGTCACTGCACTGCACCGCTGTAGCTTCGGGGATTTGACACTGGGGGATTTAAAAGAGGGGGAGTATCGGATTCTCGACAGAGAGAAAATTTCATGAAATTTTTTCATTTTGCCCGTAAAATCCGCGTATGCAATCGAATCAGCGTCTTTTGATTGGGGCGAGGATACTGGGCATAACTACGCTCAACAGTCTCCATCGTCAATTGGGTCAAGGCAGGGTGATTCTCCTCATCGATAATCGTAATGTCCGCCACGGTTCCATCGGGATAAAGGTACATCTCCACATAATTGCTATCACCATCGTGAAAAAGATTCGCCTCTTTTTCGGCTAAAAGTGCATTGCCTACGTGCCGATCAATGCGGTGAATGGTCACAATGTTCTCAAGGATATAGGCTTGTTCTTGGGGGGATAACTCCTCGAAAATCTCCCCATAATGGCGTTTGATCAATCCCGCAACGCGTCCCATGGGGACAATGGGGGCGGTCATGGGGGGTTGCATTATGGGGGATTGGGTCTGATTAACATCGAGAATGGGGGTTTTA
Organism: Sulfuricurvum sp.; assembly: GCA_020721585.1. Classification (GTDB taxonomy): domain Bacteria; phylum Campylobacterota; class Campylobacteria; order Campylobacterales; family Sulfurimonadaceae; genus Sulfuricurvum. The sequence continues at coordinate 1,719 of DYMK01000015.1, read as the reverse complement.
AGAGGAGCAGTATCGGGGAGTAACCCTTTTTTAGGTACCTTTTTAGGGGGGGTGACCGTAAGAGTTTTAGGGGCTTTTTTCGGGAGAATGGGATGAAAAGGGTGGAATGAAATGGCTGTTTTTTCCTCTTTGGGGGGATGAGGTGGTTTGCTAAAAGGGTATCGCGCCAAAAATACTCCTATGAAAAGGACCAAATGGATTCCCACTGCCATAACAAAAGCGCGAAAAAGAGGTGAATGCAAGCCCATCATGCCATTGTATCGAAAATGGTGAAAAGGTTATAATAGGGATTATAAACGAAGGGGAGGAAAAAAGTATGAAAATTTTGGTCATCAATTGTGGAAGTTCTTCGGTGAAATACGCCCTTTTTGACGCTATGACATTGGTCAAAGAGGGTCTCATTGAACGGATTGAATGTTTTGAAACCGCAATTGCGATCCTTATCCGTGAGATTGGGGCGATGGATGCGGTGGGGCATCGGGTCGTCCATGGGGGAGAACACTACCATGAAGCGGTCATTATTGATGAAAATGTCATAGAGACCATAGAATCGTTAATCCCCCTTGCCCCCTTGCATAATCCTGTCGCACTATCAGGGATTCGTGCCATTGCGACGTTGTACCCTCAAGCGATCCAGGTGGCGGTGTTTGATACCGCTTTTCACCAAACGCTTCCTCCGCATGCGTTTATGTATCCACTCCCCTATACCTTGTACACCCACCAAAAAATTCGCCGTTATGGATTCCATGGTCTCTCGCACCAATATGCCCTCCATGCGAGTGCCGCGTACCTGAATCGCTCCCCTGAAGAACTCAACCTCATCACCTTTCATCTGGGTAATGGGGACAGTGTCTGTGCAATCCAAAAAGGGAAAAGCATCGATACTTCCATGGGATTTACCCCATTGGCAGGGTTAATGATGGGGACACGCAGTGGTGATATTGATCCCGAAATTCTCCTCTATCTCGAAAAAAATCAGGGGATGAGCAGCGAAGAAGTCGATACGTTACTCAATACCCAATCAGGACTCAAAGGGATTTGCGGACTTAGTGATATGCGGGATGTCATCACCTTAGCCCATGAGGGAGGTGGTCACGCCCATTTGGCACTGGAAATGTTTGCCCACCGCGCAAAACACTATCTTGGGGCGTATTGGGCGATTTTAGGAGGTGTCGATGGGGTGGTCTTTACGGGGGGAATTGGGGAACATTCGGCGTTTATGCGGGAAAAAATTCTCCATGGAGTAGAACATATCGGCATTACCCTCGATGCACAACGAAACCAGTGTGAGAAAGAGGGGACGTTTGTCATTAGTACCGCACAGAGTCGTATACCCGTTTTGGTGGTACATGCTAATGAAGCGGTGGTTATCGCTGAAGCAGTGAGAGGGGCAATCAAGGGGTGATTTCTCTTGTGCGGTGTGTGAGGGGCAGACAATAATATTTTGATTTATTTGTCATGCTGAATCTCCTCTTTTAGACCCTGAGTCAAGCTCAGGGTGACGAAACCTGTCATTCCCGCGAAGGCGGGAATCCAGCGTAGAAAATTACGGATTTTTAGGGATAAACGTTTCTATCACATCCCCTTTGCGTTGCAAAACGATGACGTTATTCTCCAATGCTTTTTCTTTTAGCTCTGGAGGCATATAAAACGAAGCAAGAGCTAAATGATGCGTATAGTCTTTATAAATGGGGAAAAGTTCTTTAAAATTTTCTTGTT
>DYMK01000064.1 GCA_020721585.1 Sulfuricurvum sp. | reverse complement strand
CACCTTGAAGGTAATCGTTGTCTCCTCCGCCGTACAGGGTGTCGTTGCCTGTACCGCCGTAGAGTTCGTCGTTGCCTGCTCCGCCGATGAGAATGTCGTTGCCACCTTTACCGTCTAAATAATCGTTACCGTTTCCGCCATCAAGGTAATCATTATGGGTAGCGGTTCCGATGAGACCGTTAATTCGATCATGGGCGTTATTGTCATACTGGTTTCCAAGAAGGACGATCCCTTCGCTGTCGTGGGTTAGAATGTAGTTGTAGTTGCCGGGGATATTCGCACGATCATTACCAAAATTTTGCCATACTCCATCAAGAGAATTATAGTTTTGATAAGTTTGATAACCGATGCGTTGTAAATCAGATGCATTACTGATTCCTGCAACTTTATTATAAAAATCACGATTGCTATTGAAAAGATTTTCAAAACTAGAGTCTTGAAGTTTGGCATAATCACGCTTGACCGCTGGACTCCATGATGTGAGCAAATCTTTTAATGTTTCTAGGTTTCCATTTGATTTGCTCCATGCATACGCAAGTACGGCTTGGTTGAGTTCTGCATTTCCTGCTAATTCATCAAGACCTTCATTATAGATGTCTCCCAATAAATCCAAAATATAATGCGATAACTCATGCACTAGTACTGATTTTTCATCATAAAACGCAAACGTATGTCCTATTGCTGATGTTCCTGGTAAATTTGAAACTGGCATAGCGGCAAGCGTTTGAGTTGAAATAGGAATACCTATAATTACATCTCCATAATCAGTTCCTGGAAACTTTTTTTTAGTCGTCGGTAATATAAAGGTTGCATATCCAGTCCCTTCAATAAGTCGAATAGTTGGAGTAGCACTAGGATCAAATTTGGCTTTCCATGCTTCCGTAACTTTTGCCAGTAATTCCAATTCTTTTGCTGGAATATATTCCGCTAATGTTCCGTACGTGTATGTCATTTTTTAGTCCTTTAGATTGATTTTTTTGTGGTATTTTTGGAATGTAGTGTCGTCAATCGGCACTAACTCACCTAATGATGTTTTCATGTAGAGGTATTTTTTGGCTTCAGGTGAACCATCGAAGTAGCCATCGGGGGTGATAATGAGCCAATTTCCACCTGACAGTTGATAGAATTTTTTATTATCAAGCCAAAATAGAGCATTGAAAGATCCTTTTTCATGCATCTTGAGTACATACGGATTAAACCAATCATTAAATTCATATCGGAAATATTTTTTTTCAGGCTTCTCACGTTGCTTCAACATCAATCGACGTTCTGACAATTTTAAAGGAGATGTTTTTAATATTTCAACATTAAATAAAGTTCTATTCCCATTTATAATTTTTTTATCTAATGAAATTACAGGTGGGTCAAATGAATCTTCAAGATATAATATTTGTTTAGATGCGTCCACATTATAAATATAAAGAGCAAATTTCGTGAGCACGATTATTTTGTCACCATTTTTATTTCTAAAGAGTCCCCAAGGACTATCTGGAAATCTTTCTACACCTGCATCAATATCTTTAAGTTGAATCTTTGTTATTGATGTAGTTTTAAAGCTATTAAGATCAATTTTTTCGAGAACATTAAACTTATCATATGTAAATAATTCAGTTCCTATTAAAGTATCAAACATAAATAACTTTGCAAGTTTTTTCGTAAGTTGTCTTTTTTCTAAATCAAATAACCCGATTCCATGTTCCCCATCCGAAAAAACCATCCTTTTACCATCAGGCAAAAAATCAAAATTGAGTGGTGATGAGAACATCGGATCAGTAATTATGACCGAATCAATGATTTGTACGGGATTCATATTCCAATGGATGAGCGTATTGTTCTCGTAGGTATAAAATGTCTTATCATCTCGTGAAAGACCAATGTTTAGCTCTTTGGCATCTTTGGGGAGTTGCACATACGGCACCCCAACTTCCTGCGCCCAAACTCCCAATGTGAGGAGGATTAATAGAATGATGTGTTTCATGCGAGAGCCTTTGTGTAGATGTTAAAATCGAGATTGTTCACCGCTCTTGTATTTGAGATACTCGCAACGGTAGGAGGTGGTGCTGGGGTAATAG
>DYMK01000006.1:74900-117018 GCA_020721585.1 Sulfuricurvum sp. | reverse complement strand
AGAGAATCAAAAATTTGAAGAAAAATATCTTTTGAAAGATGGTACAAATCTAGCCTATTTTCTTAAAACCCTAGACAAAGAGACTTTTGAGGCTATTTCAACCTCTCTGATAGGTGAAGTTGATTTGGTTGAATCTATCGAACTTGTGGATGGTGCTTTTCCCACAGTCATGTTCAATGAAAATACCACAGGCGTAAATAATCAAATAAGTCAACAGAGGGTTTCAGATGGGACAATCCATTTTCTAAGTTTGATGACGGCATTACTAACATCCAAATCACGTTGTTTGGTTTTTGAAGAGCCTGAGCGTCATATGCACATGAAAACACTTTCGTATATTCTCAATACTATGAGAGATAATAAGTCACAAATATTTTTTACGACGCATAGTACAGAGATGCTCGGTGAATTAGAACTTGATGAGATTATTTTTATGTTTCGTGACTATGAGGGTGATACTAAGGGGATAAGAGCTAAGGATATTAAAAATATCAAAAAAATCATGCAAATATATAAAAATGATATAGTAGAAATGATAAAAATCGGGATTTTAGATAGCTTAGAGGATGAATTGTTATGAAAATAGGTTTGATTGTTGAGGGTGATAGCGACAAACTTTTTTTTGATACGTATTTTAAACCTAAATTTTATAAAGATTTAATTGTTACAAGTCCCGGAAAAAAAGGGACGTGCAAAATACTCAATAAAGATAAAATAAAACAAGATGTAAATGCCCTATTAAATAGAGGATGCGAAAAGGTTTTTATTTTAGTTGACTTAGATACTCAGTGCGATAAGGGACAGCAATTTACGTGTATTTTAGAGCTTAAAAGTTGGTATGGAAACAAAATTCAAATAGACAAGCTGACCAATACTTCGGTTGCTATTGTTGCAAAAGAAATTGAATCTTGGATGCTCTCAGGCTGGGAAAATAGTGATAATAAATCAAAAGAAGATTTAAAAAATAAATTTGATTCAGGAAAAAAATTATCCGAAGAGGATTTGGTAAAAAGATTTATCTCTTCCAAAAAAGATATTGACAAAACAAAAAATAAATCTTTAAAATACTTTTTAGCAAAACTTGGACATTAATCAATGCAACTAAAATACCTAAAACAACCCCATCAAGAAAAAGCCATTTCGCCCTTTGTCGACTTCTCTTTTGGACAGACATATTTTATGTTAGAGACATTGTAATGGCTTATCCGACAACGTCCAAAGAGTGGATTAAATATCTCACGATCAACCATTACTATACCTTTTTTGAGATTGAAAATCGAAAAAAACTGATTGAAGAGAGCGGTTGCGACTATATAGAGGTAACGGCAAAAATAAAACAATACCGCTTAAAAAATCGAGAGAATCTTTTTGGTTTTGGCGAAAAACATTTTTATTTTGTTGAGACGTTTAGGCTCAAAGAGAGTATGGATAAGATCAAAGCGTTTTGGAAAAGTTTCGAGTATAACTTTCAGGACGATTTTAGCTTTAAGCTTCTGCGTGAAACGCTCATTGAAGAGGGGTATTATTCTTCAACGATGGAGGGTGCAAACACTACTGTAAAACGGGCAAGAACATTGGCTTATGGAAAATCGCAGCCGCAAAATAAAAGCGAATTTATGGTGTTGAACAATTTTAGAGCGCTGTTGGCACTCAAAGACAAAACAGAGCTGTTAACCCATAACCTGATTTGGCAAACCCATAAAGCGACGGTAGAAGATTCGCTTGACGATGGATATACCGTTGGGAGTTATCGTACTGAACCCAACGAGATTATCAACGCCAATGGAAAAGTTATTTTTAGCCCTATCGCCAATATCGATACGATGAATCAAATGCTCGATGAACTCATCCATTTTTTACAGGATGATGAATTTGCCAAGCCGATTGAGAATATTTATAAAGCAATTGCATTTCATTTTCTATTCGCTTATATCCATCCGTTTGATGATGGAAACGGGCGAACGGTTCGGATACTGTTTTCGTATCTTTTAAAAATCTACGGCTACGATATGTTTTATTATATTTCTCTCTCAGAGATCATTTACACGAAAAAAGGGAAGGACTATTACAAGGCATTTATTGACGTAGAACGCAGTGATGTCGGTCAGGATAAAAATTTTGATATGACCTATTTCTTTTATTATATGAGCGATGTGATGTTACAGGGTTTAGAGGTTCTCAAGCACCGCATCAATACCTATTTGCGTGAAGATATAATCAAACGACGCGCAGAAAATCAGCGTCTTGATCTTACCCCAAGACAAAATCAAATCATCGAAATTTTGTCCGATAAAAATAAATCATTTTTATTGACAAAGGCTGAATTGGCTAAAAAATGTGGTGTTTCTCAACAAACCATCCAAAAAGATTTGACATTAATGGGAGATTTTGATTTGATTGATAAACTAAAAGCTCTCAAGGGGAATAAATATTATTATCGCTTGAAAGTGGGTATTCCTTAATGATACGAATTTACCAATGTTAGATTTTAGCCCCATTAAAGCCAAACTTCTTGTCGATTACCCCTATTTTGGGATGTTGGTCAGTGGTCTGGAGATGGTGGAAAATGACAACCTTGAGAGTTTCACCTTGATTGACAACCGTTTTGAGTATCGAGAGGGGTATTTTCAAACCCTAAGTGAGGATCAAGTGGTATTTTCCCTTGCCAACGCTGCCCTTCATACGGTACTCTCACACCCTGTTCGTCGAGGGAATCGCTCCCCATGGTTGTGGTACACTGCGTGCGAACACGCCATTAATGGGTTGCTTATCGACAACGATTTTACCCCTCCTGAAAAAATCACCTACGATCCCCGTTTTAAGGGGCAATACGCGGAAGCCATCTATGAAGCACTTTTGGACACGATTAGCCGTGACGAGCTTAATGATAAAGATCGCGATACACGGCGCACCGAAGAGACAGCGGATGAAAAACTTCACGCTGCCCAAAGGGAACAACTAGCCCATAATGCCCTCCAAAAAGCCCAAGGGATGGGAAGTTTACCTCAAGGATTAGAGCGACTGATTCCCCCAATGGGTCGTGGAACCATTGATTGGCGACGTGAGTTGCGCGATGGTATTGGTGGGTACTATATGAGTGATTATGGGATGATTCCTCCCAGTAAAAAACTGCTCTATCAAGGGATCTATCTCCCCAGTGTCTTCTCACGCCATTTGGAACTGTGTATCGCCATTGACAGTTCGGGGTCAGTGGATGAGGTTCTTTTGGGGGCGTTTATTGCTGAGGTCGAATCGATTGTAGAACAGTTTGGGTCGTATACCATTACCCTGATTGTGTGTGATGACCGGATACGTTTTTCCCAACGTTTTACCAATGGCGAGTCGCTTAGCTATCCTCTCATAGGTGGGGGTGGTACCGATTTTAATCCTGTTTTTGAGTGGATAGCCACCCACGTAACACCGCCAAAAATGCTCGTGTATTTCACCGATTTGGAGGGGAAATTTCCCGATAATGAGCCACACTACGAGACGCTTTGGATTACCCCTAACGCGGGTGAAGCCCCTTTTGGGCGGGTAGTCGAGATGAGAATGCGGTAGAAGGAATTAAAAATTTATTGCAAACGGTGTGTTATACTTTTGACCATACTAAGGAGAATCAAATGTCCCAATTGGATGTAATGGATACATTGAAACGTATCAAAAAACGCCACTCACTTGTTGAAATGTATCTTTTTGGTTCGTATGCCAGTCATTCAAACCATGACAATAGTGATATTGATATTGCGGTAAAACTCGAAAAAACGGATGCTTTTTTATTGATTCGGATTATGCAAGAAATTCAAGAAGCGTTATCTATTAAAGTAGATATTGTACAGTTACGTGAAAAAATGAACCCTTTTTTAAAAAAAATGATACTCGAAGAGGGAATTCGTGTTTAAATCAGAACTTATTAAAAATATTTTGACGCAGATGATTGGTGCGTGCAGTCGAGTAGAAAGACGTTTTAGCACAATTGAGAGTAGTGATCAGTTTTTAGATGATGAAGCGGGGCTTGAGAAATTGGATGCTATTTGTATGCAGTTAATTGCCATTGGTGAAAGTGTAAAAAATTTGGACAAAGAAACGGATAAACAGCTACTTTCTAAGTACCCGTCAATTTCATGGAAAGAGGTGGCTGGGTTGAGAGACATTATCAGTCATCACTATTTTGATTTAAATGCCGAAATTATTTTTGATGTGTGTCAAAATCATATTAAACCCCTAAAAAAAGTGCTAGAACAAATTTTTTCTGATGTTTATGAGATTGATTTACTGGGAAAAAAATAATTTTTATTAGCACCATCAATATGGTTCAACAAAGGGACAATGAATGATTAAAACAGCCCTGACGCTTTTGGAAACTTCCCACCTTTTTATCACCGGTGGTGCAGGATCGGGGAAAACGACTCTTACTCGTGCCATTATCGACGATGCGCACCAAAAGGGTCACACTATTGCCCGTTTAGCTTCCACAGGGATGGCAGCAACGTTGATTGGGGGGCAGACGCTTCACAGTTTTTTTGATCTTGGGATTGCCAATTCCCAAGAAGAGTTGGAGCGTAATGGTAAATTACACCCTTCCAAAAAAGTGATAAAACTCATCCACAGTATGACGTTTATTATCATTGATGAGATTTCGATGGTGAGTGCTAGTGTGTTGGATATGATCCGCTTGCGCCTTTTGCAGGGGAATTTTGAGGGGCGATTGATTGTGGTGGGGGATTTTTTGCAGCTTCCCCCGGTGGTTCGAGGCTCTGAACCGATCTATTTTGCCTTTGAATCCCCAAGCTGGGAACGCTTTGGATTTGCAACCCTTGCCTTAGAGGGGTCGTATCGTACCGATGAGGTCGATTTTTTAACCCTTTTGGAGCGTGTCCGTCATGCCACCCTTGGGGAAAACGAGGGGAAAATGTTGGATGCTTTGGTCAAACCCTTACCCCAAGAGGTGGGGGCGATGACGTGGTTGTATGGAAAAAACATCAGCGCCCAAAATCACAATCGCGTGCAGTTGGCGCAATTGGTTGGAGAGATGATTGAAGTACCCACCCATATTACCCTCCATGATCCCAAACTCCACGAACGGGACATTGAAAAATTTCTTTTAGAGAGTCGCTTAGAACACAGCAGTGGGTTTAAAGTAGGCGCGCCTATCCTCTTTACCCGAAATGCGTGGAACTACTACAATGGGGAAAAAGGGGTGATTATCGCCCTTGATGAGGAGGTGATTTGGGTCAAAAAAACCGATGGTAACAGTGTCAAAGTGGAACGAATCCAGACCATCAAAACCAAATGGATCGAAAAAAACAAAGCCTTTCAGGAAGAAAAACTCATCACGTTGAGCCATTTTCCCCTCGCCTTAGCCTTTGCGATCACCATTCATAAATCCCAAGGGATGAGTTTGGTCGATTATGTGATCGATACCAACGAAATTTTTGCCCCGTCTCAATTTTACGTGGCGTTGTCCCGAGCGGTTTCTGCCCATCGGGTGAGCTTGACCCAACCCAATCGCCCTTGGGAACGATTGTGTTTTGTCCACCCTAAAGCGGTTAGGTTTGGGGGAACGCATTAAGGCTGATGGGTTATAATCCCACCATGATAACCTTTCACTCCCTTTTTACGATGTTGTTGCGCCATAAACGCGCGTTGGTGTGGGGAAATGGGATTGCCTTGCTAGCGACCCTTGTCTCTATCCCCATTCCCTTATTGATCCCCGTCATGGTCGATGAGGTACTGCTCAAAAAAGGGGGAGTAGTCACCCATACGATTGATCAGGTGCTAAGCGCGCATCACCCTTTGGTCTATATCGCCATTGTGTTGGGGGTGACCATTGGGCTACGCTTTCTCTTTTTTTTCTTGAGTGTGGTATCGCAACGTTTTTTTATCACCCTCTCCCAAGAACTCTCCCTTTCGATTAGAATGCAAGCTCTGAACCATCTCAAAGTGGTCTCCATGGGGGCGTATGAGCGTTTAGGGTCAGGGAGGGTCATTACCCATCTTATCACCGACATTGATACCATCGAACAGTTTTTAGGGGGAGCGTTATCCAAACTGGTGGTCTCTGTAACCACCTTGGTGGGGGTGGCGGTGATTTTGATCTGGATTAATCCCCTTTTTGGGATTTTAATTTTGATTTTTCAACCTCTCATCATGGTCGTGACCCGTAAAATTTCGACAGCGGTCGGGAAGCTTAAAAAAGAGCAAAACAAAAGCATTGCCGAATTTGCCGATACGTTGACCCAAACGTGCGATCTGTTTGGACAAATACGCTCCAGCAATAAAGAATCGGAGTTTATTGGGCGTGCCATTACCCAATCTCAGACCCTTCGCGCACGTGCCAGTCAGTATGGGATTGAGGCATTGTACGGAGAAAAATATTCGTATACCCTCTTTTTGAGCGGATTTGAGGTTTTTCGGGCGATGGGGTTGGTGATGGTATTGTACTCCGATCTCTCCATTGGGTTGATGTTTGGAATTTTTGGCTATTTGTGGTTTATGATGACCCCCGTCCAAGAATTATTATCGTTACAATACAGTTTTGCTAATGCCAAAAATGCCCTTTCCCGACTCAATGAGTTGCTCTTACTCCCCATCGAACCCACTTCACCCCCCCATCCTCATCCGGCGCTTGCCACACCGGCGCTCTCTATCCAAACCGAGAATTTGGTTTTTGGGTACGATGAAAAAGAACCCGTCCTTAAAGGGATTAGTCTCTCCATCCAAGCGGGCGCGAAAATTGCCATTATTGGTGCCAGTGGGAGTGGAAAAAGTACCCTTTCGCAGTTATTGGTCGGTTTTTATACCCCCACCTCAGGAACTATTTTCTATAATGGGGTCAATGTTGTGGAATTAGGGTTTGCCCATATACGCGAAGAGGTTTTTGTGGTATTGCAACAGCCTTTGTTGTTTAATGAAACGTTACGTTTTAACCTCACGATGGGGGAAAATATCGACGATGAGACCATTTGGAATGCCCTTAGGATGGGACAATTGGCGACCTTTGTCCAAACCCTTCCCCAAGGGTTGGATACCCCTGTGGGGAAAATGGGAATTCGGTTATCGGGGGGGCAACGTCAACGTCTCTCCATTGCACGGATGGTTTTAACCAATCCCAAAGTGGTGATCTTCGATGAGTCCACCTCTGCTTTGGATGTCCATACCGAACGGGCATTATTTGAAGGGTTAGAGGATTTTTTACGCCCCAAAACGGTGATTATTATCGCCCATCGGTTAAGTACGGTGACCCAAGCGCACTACATTTATGTGTTAGAGAATGGAAAAATCCTCCAAGAGGGGAGACGGGAAGATTTGGAACACCAAGAGGGACATTTTCACCATTTTGTCCATCAAAATGGAAACATTACCTCTTTGGGGGTATGATAAGCAACAAATAGCCTTGGGAAGATTTTTTTGCTAAAGCTTCCGTCTCTCCTTAGAGAACAGGAGTCTAGCTGGATTCCCGCCTTTGCGGGAATGACAAAACTCAAATATAACTTAAAAGCGTTTATCAATAAGAGGTATGAATGATTGCACGAAACTATTTTTCCACCCATCCTGTGTTACGTTATGCCATTGAAGAGATTATTGTTGCCTATCATGCTGATCCGATGATTGACACCCATGATTTTATTCTCATCGCCGTAGCACCCCATTATCCCCTTGCACAGGTGACCCATTTTGTCCAACACCATTTTGCGACCGATCGTTTTTTGGCGTTTCATGCTATAGATGCGTTTTCGGGGATGGAGACAGTATCGGGGATTGCGATGTGCGTCATTGCTTTTGAACGGGAGGGGAGCATTAAAACCCTCCTTATCGAGGACATGATTACGTATCAAGATCGTGCAGTGAACCAAACTATCGCCTATTTAGAGGCGAATCGTGATGCGACGCACTGCTTTTTTTCAGGTCATTTGGAGGGAGAATTTAGTACGTTTATCGATGCGCTTGAAGCCGCTGGGGAGGATAAAACCCTTTTTTCCCGTTTTATCGGCGGGGCGTGCAGTGGGACACGCGATCCTCTGACCAAAGAGACTTTGACCTATCAAGCGACTGCCGATCGAATCGTTAAACGGGGATTTGTCTTGGTGAGTTTTTGTGGATGTGACTGCGCTATGAGTGCCTCATTGGGGTACAATCCTGTGGGGGTGGCGTATACGATTACGGGGGTAGCTGGCAAGGGGAATGTAGCCATTGATCATAATCGCTCATTTATCCACACCATTGATCGACTGACACGGAATATCCCCGATTTTGAGATACGCCATTTGTGGTATTCCCCCATTGTCTTGTTGGATGAAGCGGATGGATCCATCACCGTTGTCCGTACCTTTAAAGCGATTCATCACGATTCCGTTGAGTTTTATACCCCTCTTAAAATAGGAACTCGTTTTAAGCTCTCGTATGCGGAACCTTCTAATTTACTTCAAGCCGATGCCCAAAGTGCGCAGGAGGTTGTCTCCCAATTACCTCAATGCGATTTGGCGTTTAATTTTTCGTGTATTGCTCGTCAATACGCCCTTGAAGATCGCCAAAAAGAGGAGGCAAAAATTTATTCTAAACTCCTTAATGCTCCATTATTTGGCTTTTTTACGTTTGGCGAAGTGGGTTCAAAACGCAATGGAAAAGGGCTTAATGTCTACAATCAAACGTCACTCTTAGTGGGAATTACCGAACGATGAACAGCGCCATTAAAATTCAACTCCTTCGCAATTTGCTCGATGAAATATCGACCCGATACGACTATTTGTACGACATTAACCGTCAAATGCTCGAAGAGACCCAATACGCTGCCTCTCATGATCCTTTGACCGGATTGGTCAATCGTGCCGTCTTTGAAGAAAATTTAGCGCGCGCCCTTTCGGTGGTAAAACGGCATGGGGGACATACTGCCGTGTTGTTTATGGATCTGGACAATTTTAAACAGGTCAACGACACCATTGGGCATGATGAGGGGGATCGATTGTTGTGCGATGTTGCTTCATCGGTTACCGCCAATATCCGGAAAGAGGATGTTTTTGCCCGTTTTGGGGGGGATGAGTTTGTGTTACTCATCGAGCGGATCACCAGCAATGTCGATCAAGCCATTACGGTGGTCTCTGATTTGTGCCAAAAAATTCTGGCGTGTGCCAAACACACCTATCACGTCAGTGGTAATACCTTTTTTGTCTCAGGGAGCATCGGGGTCGTTTTGTTTGGATCGAACAGTACCGCTTCGGTAGAGGAACTCATCCGTCATGCCGATGTAGCGATGTATGAAGCGAAGAAAAAAGGGAAAGATCAGGTGGTTTTTTTCGATGATGCGATTAAAGCACGTTTGGAAGAGCAAATTGTCATCGAACAAAAGATTCGAGATGCCATTAAAAACGATACATTTATCCTCCATTATCAACCCAAACTCTCTCAACACGGGGTGATCATGGGAGTTGAAGCGTTGGTGCGCATTCAAGACCCTGAGGGGGATTTGATTTGCCCCAATCAATACATCCCATTGTGCGAAAAGCGTAATTTGATCAGCATTGTTTCCGAAAAAGTCCTTATTGAAGTGTGTAAAACCCTTAAAGCGTGGGAAAAAAATCCTCTCCTCTCGACCATGGATATTTCGATCAATATTAATCCTGCATGGTTGCGCCATCCCACATTTGTTGAAAAAATTGAGGAGATTTTGCGTCACAGTGGAGCAAATTTATCGCGCTTAATTTTTGAAATTACCGAAAGCATTGAGTTGGTTGACATTCATGTTAAAATCGCTATTATGGAAAAATTTACCGCATTGGGGGTTCGGTTTGCATTGGATGATTTTGGAACGGGTCGGTCATCACTGGTCTATCTTTCCCAACTCCCCGTGTATGAGATCAAAATTGACCACTCTTTTATCGTCCATTGGGATGAATATGTCACCGAGATTGAGAATGAAAAGTGTCACCGATTTGTCAAAGCGACCATTGCAATGGCAAAAAGCTTAGGGTTAAAAGTGACCATAGAGGGGGTTGAAAGCACCAAAGTTTCCCATGCTTTATGGGAGATGGGATGCGATACCATCCAAGGGGTATTATACGCTTCACCTATGAACCAAAAGATGATCGAAACATTGATTTATACCCACAATAATTAACCAAGAGGTCACAGTATGCACGCAAACTCTTTTGTCCGAACCCTTATTTTCCTTGCCTTTGGATTATTTTTATGGCTTTTTTTTCCGTTTCTTAAAAGTTTTTTTGTCGCCTTGTTATTGGTGATTGCGTTTACCCCGATCCATGTCGCGTTTGAACGGCGGATTAAACACTATCCCCATTTGGCAAAACGGTCGCATTGGATTACCGCTACGGCGATGACCCTTTTGCTCATTACGATTTTATTTGTCCCTATCCTCTTTTTTATCAGCTATCTCATCTCGCACCCGGCTGAAATTCTCCAGATGGGAAAAACGTACTATCACCAAGCGACGCATCTTCTTTCGTTGATCCCAACGCTTCCCAGCTCCATTGAAAAACCCGTGGCGACCCTCACCCAAAAACTCCTTGAAAACCAAGAAAAAATCGTCTCCACCGCAGCGATGAGTGTAGGGGATGGGGTGCTTGGATTGATGGGGGCATTGGGCAATATGGTGATTATTGTCTTTTTCTTCTTTTTTCTTTCGTGGTATCAACGCGATCTTATGCTTTCCCTCTCCCCCATTATTCCCCTCAAACGGTGCGTTCGCTCCGAATTTTTGCTTGATATGATCTCTACGACCGCGACAGGGTTGTATACCCTTTTAGGGGTGGCGATTACGCAGGGGATTGCGTTTGGAATTTTTATTAGTTTTTTTGATGGGTATGATCCGTGGTTGTTGGGATTAATGGTGGCGGGTGCTTCGGTCATCCCCTTAATTGGGACGGCTCTGATTTGGATTCCCATTGCGCTGAACGAATTTTTCAAAGGCAATGGTGCCAATGCGATGATTATTGCTTTTTATTCGTGGGGGATGTTGTCGTTTTTTATTGATAACATTGTTCGGTTAATTATTTTGCAAAAACTCAATCATCTTCTCAATCAAGGTCGTAAAGAGATTAATGAATTTTTGCTGTTTTTCGCGATTTTAGCGGGATTGACGACGTTTGGATTCTGGGGATTTATTTTAGGCCCTGCCATCGTCGCTTTTGTCGTTACCCTTTTACGGGTATTACGACGGCACCATCCCCGAGGGCGATAGGGTTTTTTAATATCCTTTGAGAGAATTGACTTCCGCTTGAAGACGATGAAGCTCTTCCATGATGGTCTTCATATCATCAACGGGCTTCTCACCGCTACCATGAGCGTATTTTTGAAACGTTGCTTGCGCGGTGGCGGTTAGGGCTTCGAGTTTCTCTTTGGCACTTTCGATGAGTTCATGACGGTCAAAGGTCATACTCTCTTCAAGATCACTAATTTTGTCCATAATGTCATCTTGATGTTTAATGGCAAAATAGGTTGCCACTCCCCCCAATAACACCCCTACGAGTAAACTTAGTCCATTGTTTTGATTCATGATTTGTCCTTTGATGGATGGGATTTTTTGAGTATTGCCGATACGACACTCACCAAAAGGGACGCTAACGTCACTTTGGCAATTCCATTGGAGGCTTTAAGGGTCAATGCTTTGGTTTGTGTATGGAGATAACGGGTCAATTGGTGCAGTTCATGTAAACTTAGCACCGCTTTGGCAAAGAAAAGGGTCAACTCTTTTTCGGTATGCTTGACAAACGTTTGAAGCTGGTTCATGGTTTTGTGAACTTTCAACCCAACGATTACCACAATAATGGTCATAATGACCATACACACTGCCATGATGCCCAAAAACACCGTAATCATTCCACCCTCTTGCATATCCTCTCTCTCCTTTATCCTATCGGTACGATTATGGTACTCCAATTATTCTTAAAGGGTTGGGAATATCCCCCATTTTAGTATATGATGTCAAAAACCAAAAATGAGTACCCATGAACCACCCAAAAACCACCTACTTATGTGACTATCAGCCCAGTGACTATACGATTGAGCAGTGTTCGTTGGAGTTTATTATTGAGACTTCCTCCACCCGTGTGGAAAATGTGATGGAGATCCGACGACAAAATCCTCACGCACAAACCCTTCGTTTGGACGGAGAGGGGTTAGATTTAGAGTTAGTGTGGCTCAATGACATCCTATTGGATGAAAACGAGTATGTTCTGGTCGATGATGCGTTGCTGCTTCCTTTGGATGCCAATAGCGCACGCATCCGTATTATCAACCGTATCTATCCTGATGAAAATACCGCGTTGGAGGGGTTGTATCGCTCAGGCGGTATTTGGTGTACCCAAAACGAACCGCACGGATTTCGTCGCATCACCTATTTTATCGATCGTCCCGATGTGATGACCCGCTTTACGACCAAGATTATTGCCAATAAAACGCTTGCTCCTGTGTTGCTTAGCAATGGGAATCTTATCGGTACTGCTACTTTGGAGAATGGGAAGCACGTCGCGATATGGGAAGACCCGATCCCCAAACCGTGCTATTTGTTTGCGTTGGTCGCGGGAGATTTAGGGAGCATTCACGATGCCTTTACGACCATGAGTGGAAAAAAGGTTGAATTGGCAATCTATTGTGACCATGGAAATGAAGCGCAATGTCACCATGCGATGCACAGTTTGAAAAAAGCGATGGAATGGGATGAAGTGACGTACGGTCGCGAGTATGATTTAAGCGTCTACAACATCGTTGCGGTGGAGAGTTTCAATATGGGGGCGATGGAGAATAAGGGGTTAAATATCTTTAATGCCCACTACGTCCTTGCCGATGAGACCCGTGCGACCGATACCGATTTTATGGGGATTGAGAGTGTCATTGCCCATGAGTATTTTCACAACTGGACGGGCAATCGCATTACGTGCCGTAACTGGTTTGAACTGACCCTCAAAGAGGGATTGACGGTCTTTCGGGATCAATGTTTTAGTGCCGACATGAACAGCCCCCTCACTCAACGTATAGACGATGTCCGAGCATTACGCCAACGGCAGTTTGTCGAAGATGCAGGCCCCACCGCGCATCCGATCAAACCGGATCATTTTATTGAGATCAACAATTTTTACACCGCAACGGTCTACGAAAAAGGTGCAGAAGTGATACGAATGCTGCACACCTTGTTGGGTGAAGAGAAATTTCGTCGTGCGATGGATACCTATTTTGAGACTTTCGATGGTCAAGCGGTGGGGACGGACGATTTTTTATGGGCGATGCAGACCCAAAGTCCCCTTGATTTGACCCAATTTAAACGGTGGTATAGCCAAGAGCGTACCCCGACGCTTCGTGTTTCGAGTGAATACGATCCCCATCACCACACTTTAACCCTTACCTTGGAACAAAAAATTCCCCTCAATACCCGTGGTGAAGAACAACTCCCCTACGCCTTCCCCTTCACATTGGCATTGGTGAGTGAAAAAGGGGAAGAGCTACCTTTGGTAACAAACAGCACGCTTTTGAATGGAACAACGTTATGGGTTAGTGAAACGGTATCCCATCATGTGTTTGAAAACATTCCTTCTCCCGTAAAACTCTCCCTTAATCGCCATTTTTCTGCCCCCATTATCGTTGCGTGTGAAGCGTTGGATTACCCTTTTTTGATGGCCAACGATAGCGATGGATTTGTTGCGTATGAAGCTTCTCAAGCGTTTGGCATTCAAACCATCGAAAGGATGATGGAAGGTGAATCCATTAATCCAGCGTTTATCCAAGCGTATGGAAAAATTATAGACGATACCTGTTTGGAACCCCTCTTTAAAGGGGAATTACTCGCCCTTCCGACCCTTGAGACGTTGATGCAACGGCAAAGCATTTTGAACATTGGTGCGATCCATACGGCACTCGAAACCCTCAAAAAAGCCTTAGCCGAAGCGTTTAAACCGATTTTGATTGGGCAATTAGAGACGCTTTATGACCCTAAAAATTCGGCGATTGATGCAGTCAGTATGGGTAAACGGGGATTATTGCACCGTTATTTGGGACTTTTGATGCGTTTGGAGGAGGAATCCATGGCATTGATGTGCCGTGATGTCTATTACGAATCCAAAAACATGACCACCCGCTTGGTGGCATTGGGACTGTTAGAGCAGTATGCCCCCCATCTTTCTGGCGAAGCATTGGACGATTTTTACCAACGCTATGCACATGAGACGTTGGTGATGACCAAATATTTTGCCCTCTGTGCTGCTTCTGCGCGTGAGGGGACATTACAGCGGGTCAAAGCGTTGCAAGAGGATCGTCTCTTTGATCCTAAAATTCCCAATCTTGTCCGCGCCTTATATGGAACCTTTGCCCGCAATTCGGTCGCATTTTACGATGATTTGGGAGAAGGCTTTGCTTTTATGGCGGACAAAGTAATCCAAATCGATGGACTCAATCCTCAAATCGCTTCAGGATTGGCTGGGGCGTTTAAACACTATGGACGGTTAAACCCCCACCAAAAAGGGTTAATGGGTAAAGAGCTACAGCGGATAAAAAATCATCCGAACCTTTCTAATAATGTGTATGAAATTATGGAAAAAATCCTAAGGGCGTAAAAAGACTATTATAGGATATTATAATAGATATATTTTTCCACTTAAATAATATTTATTTATAGTCTAAAAAAATAGGGTGCGTGTTTTTTAAAAGAATGGTATATTTTTGATATTAGTATGGGAAAAAAAGTAACACCATCTCATTGGATTGGTCTTTTCCCAAAAAATATTGGGATTCAAGTAAGTATGTGATAAGATTGTGACGCAATAGGATTATAATCGCATTCTATGGAATTTGAGTTATAGGGAGAAAGTATGGCAAGAGTAGTTGTTTTAGGTGGCGGAGTTGCTGGACATACTGCGGCAACCTTCGCTGCGGATTGGCTCGGCAAAGAACATGAGGTCGTTGTAGTTACCCCCAATGCAAAATGGAACTGGATCCCTTCCAATATTTGGGTAGGTGTTGGTGAAATGACCAAAGAAGAGGTCACTTTTGATCTTGACCCTGTTTATCAAAAAGCGGGAATTACCTATAAACAAGCAAAAGCACTTACGCTTAATCCGGAAGGAAACGCTTCAAGCGATAAACCTTTTGTGACCATTGAGTATACAGGTCAAGGTAAAGTAGGCAAAACCGAAGAGGTAAGCTACGACTACCTTATCAATGCTACGGGGCCAAAACTTAACTTTGCAGCAACACCGGGTTTAGGTGATGCTAATGGTTTGGGTGAATTTACTGTTTCGGTATGTACGGCTGATCACGCAGTACACGCGTCACACGAGTTGCACAAATGTATCGACAAAATGAAAAAAGGGGAGCGTCAAAAATTCCTCATCGGTACGGGTCATGGTATGTGTACGTGTCAAGGTGCCGCATTTGAATACATCTTCAACATCGAACATGAATTGCGCAAAGCAGGCGTTCGTGATATGGCAGACCTTCAATGGATCTCTAACGAGTCGTTCCTTGGGGATTTCGGTATTGGCGGATTGCACATGAAACGTGGTGGATACGCCGCTTCTTCACGTCTTTTTGCAGAATCATTGTATTCTGAGCGTGGGGTTAAATGGTTGATCGGCGCACACGTTAACAAAGTTGAAAAAGGGAAAGTATCGTATGAGCTTCTCGATGGTTCAATGGGTGAGCAAGAGTTCGATTTTGCGATGTTGATTCCCCCATTTGCGGGTGTTGGTCTTAAGGCATTTGATAAAGCAGGCGAAGACATTACCGCAACGGTATTTGCCCCCAATGGATTTATGAAAGTAGATGCAAACTACGCAGCTGGTGCTTACGAAAATTGGAAAGCCTCTGACTGGCCTAAAACGTACCAAAATCCGACGTACAAAAACTTATTTGCCGCAGGAATTGCGTTTGCTCCTCCGCACCCAATTTCTAAACCAATGAGTTCACCAAACGGAACCCAAATTTTCCCAACTCCTCCACGTACCGGTATGCCAAGTGGTATTATCGGTAAAGCGGTTGCGCACAGTGTGTGTGATTTGATCAAAAAAGGGTCAGGTGCCCATTTGCATCACGCATCTATGGCAGAAATGGGTGCAGCGTGTGTTGCATCAGCCGGTAAAGGTCTCTTTGATGGTAGCGCAGCAGCATTGACCGTTTATCCCGTTGTTCCCGATTTTGAAAAATACCCTGGTATTGGACGTGATTTGGATTATACCTTTGGTGAGATCGGTCTTGCAGGTCACTGGATTAAACACATTCTACACCATATGTTTATCTATAAAGCCAAGCTCAATCCGGGCTGGACATTGATTCCAGAGTAAAAATAAAGGAGAAATACATGAAAGAGATCGAAAAATACGTTAAACCGTATGATGCAAGTTTTACGACAATGGTTCCTACAAGTTTTGTTAAATTTTTCCGTACGTGTAAAATTTGGCAATTTATCCGCTTTATTATAATCAACATTAAAATGTTGATCGTTGTTCGCAAAAGCCACTAACAAACTATCCCCCTTATGGGGGTATTATCTCCTACGAAAGATTTTCCACTATGATTAAAGAATTGATCATCTATCCTGATGAACGCATTAAACACGTTTCGGCGGATGTTAGAAAATTTGATGATGAATTGTTTACCCTTTTGGAAAATATGCAACAAACAATGGACTATCACGGCTTGGAAGCACTCTCTGCCATCCAAATCGCCGTTCCTGCGTGTGCTATCATCCTAAAATCTCCCGATGGTTTGTTGGAACTCATCAATCCCCGTATTATTGTGACCGAGGGAACCACCCTAGAAGAGGAATCCAGTGCGTATTTCCCCGTGGGGTTTAGTACCTCTATCAAGCGATACGATACCATTAAGGTGGTATATGAAAATCGTCATGGAGAACTGGGGCATCTCAATGTCTCTGGTAATTTTTCTCGACGTGTCCAACAACAGATTGATTTTTTATTTGGGGGATCGCTGCTGGATAAAATGGATAAAGATGCACGTGTAGACGTATTAAAACAGCTGGAAAAAGAAGGGTTTATGGCGGGCGAATCGTGTCCGACTGTGTTTGTGCGGGACTATTTTAAACGGGGAGCCAAAATTCTTTTGGGGTTGATTGCATTGACGTTTTTGATCATCCCTTTTGTTGCTTCTCCTGTGGATGAACTCCTTTTTACCATTGATAAGTTTACCCTGATACCCGTTCCTTTGTTAATGGGTATCTATTATTTTTATGCCCTTTATGAAGCACGTCGTTATAAACAATGTACCAGTTGTCAAATGGGTAATATTATCGGTACGCTAGCCATTTTAGGATTAGAGTTTATTATCGTCACCATTGGGGTCTTTTTTTGGGTAAACCCTTAATAAGAACCCCCTTTTCGTATGAATTTCCCCCATTTTCCTGAATTATATGCCCATAAAGAGGCACTCATTGATGCCAAAGAGACCATTTTAGATGCGTGGGTCATTCAAGAGCAGTGCGCCACCATTTTAGCGCATCATACCATTGATATTGAGCGGTTTAGACGCTATTACGCCAGTCGGGTGTTTGATTATTTTATTGGTGTGGTTGCCAAAGAGGTGGAATTGGGCAAATGTCCGATTATGAAAGAGTTTATTGAGTATCTCAATGACAAAGAGATCCGTGCCGATGAGTTGTTTATTGTGTGCAGTTACTTTAAACGCTCCGTAGTGGCGATGACCTACAGATTAGGGATCAATTCCCTTGCCATTTTTGAGGCAATTAGTTATCTGTTTGATATGAATTTTGCCAGTGTGTTGACCCTCTATACCGACACTATTTACCAAAAAGAGCAAGAGGCGATTGAAGCCAATAAAGCCAAAGAGTATTTTCTCTCCAATATGTCCCATGAGATACGAACTCCCTTAAATGCCATTTTGGGATTTGTCAATTTATTGCAAGGGGAAAATTTAGGGGATCGGATCGAAAAATATTTGACCATCATCGCCCAAAGTGGAGAGAACTTACTCCACATTATTAATGATATTTTGGATTTTAGTAAATTGCGCAGTGGGGAGTTTGCCATCGACCCTCACCCTTTTAATGTGTATGAAGAGATGAGTAATACTTTAGAACTCTTTATCCCCAGTGCAGCCCTTAAATCGATAACCATTGATTACCGTATTCAGCCAAATACTCCTCTTTGTATCTGTGGCGATTCGTTTCGGATCCAACAGATTATGGGAAATTTATTAAGCAATGCCATTAAGTTTAGCCCCAATGGCGCTTTCATTGAGGTGATGATTGATCATGATGTAGAAAATTCCACCCTGATTATCCGTATCCGCGATCAAGGAGAGGGGATCTCACCTGAAGATCAAGGGCGTATTTTTACCCCTTTTTATCAAGCCAATACCAAAAATCGCGCCCATACGATCGGAGGAAGTGGATTAGGGTTATCGATTTGTAAGCAGCTGGCGATACAAATGGGGGGGGAAATTAGTTTTCAATCAACCTTGGGCGAGGGAACCCTTTTTACGGTTATCCTTGCGGTGGAATTTTTGGAAGAGACTGTGTGCTATGCCAAAACGACACTGGATGCCCAATCGCTTTTTTTCGAGGGAGAGGTGTTGGTTGCTGAAGATAATGAAGCCAATCAAGAACTTATCCGTATTACCTTAGAGCGGTATGGACTGACCGTAGAACTGGTTGGCAATGGTCAAGAGGCATACGAGCGGGTTTGTACCACACGGTATGATCTTATTTTTATGGATGAACAGATGCCTTTACTTTTGGGGCATGAAGCAGTAGCAAAAATTCGTCTCTATGAAGAAGCGTATCATCACCCTCCTACCCCCATTGTGCAACTCAGTGCCAATGCGCTTAAAGGTTCCAAAGAACGGGCATTACAGTGGGGATACAATGGATTTATCAGTAAACCTTTTAGCCCCAAAGCGATTGAAACGATCTTAGCGCATTACATCACTAAGCACGTGCGCAATCACCCTTGTCTTCCTTTAGCGCATTGGACAACAGGTGATGAAATGGCACGTTTGGAAAAGGTGATGCAACTCTCCCCTCAACAAATTGAGCAACTGCTGACCCTTTTTCATAAAACGATGGAGAAGCTCTTGGTGCAGTTAAAAGAGGCTATGGCAACATTGTCGTATGAAGATATTGCCCCTATTGCCCATACCATCAAAGGTTCCAGTGCTAATTTTCGATTTGAGCAGTGTTCGTATTGGGCAGCGCAATTGGAAGCGGACGCGCTAAAAAAGGTAGGCGAGAAAAAACTCCTAAAAGGGTATACCCACCTCTTGGAGGCGTATAAGGCAATTTACGCTTCGAGGTAATACCCAATTCCCGAAGCATTTTTAATCACATCCGTAGGGAGTTTATTGCGCAGTCGCCACACCAATGTGCGGACGCTGTTATCACTTGCCCCCTCTTCGCCCCACACGTAGTGGGTTGCTTGGGCAAAATCGACCACACTTCCCAATTGGGCAATCAAAAGGTGGATAAAAGCGTTCTCTTTTTTGGTGAGCTTGATTTTTTGGTCACGGTAAAACGTCTCCCCCAAACAAATGTCGTGACGATACCCCTCCCCAAACTCAACATACGGTTGATCGGAGACTTTTTTGGCATAGAGCAATTTCTCCAAATGCTCTTTATCGGTTTTGAGAAGATCAACATTGGCAAGCCGTTTTTGTTCCTCTTGAAAACGGTACAACGCCATTTGGATGGTGGTATGAAGATTAAGAGGATCAAAGGGCTTAACGATGTACCCGAAAGGTTCCGTTTTTTTGGCCTTTGCAAGGATGGTATTATCCGAATGCGCCGTTAAAAAGATAAAGGGGCAGAGCATTTTATCGCGAATAAATTTGGCAACCTCTATCCCCCCCTCCTCTTTTTTGAGTCCAATATCAATAAGGACAATGTCGGGATTGTAAATTTTGATTTTATGTTGCGCGCTTACCTCTTCGTTGACCAAAGAGAGTACTTCATAACCAAATTTTTCCAGTGACATTTGAAGGGTTAATGCGGTCACTTCGTCATCTTCAATGATAAGAACTTTTGCAAGGGGCATCGGGGACTTCTTCATAATTTTTTGGTTATTTTAGCACACTTTATGGATAAATTAAAATAATACTATAAAGTTATTATCGGGGCTAATAATGCTCCTTTAGGGGAGTTTTAATCCAACTGAGTATAATCGCGCCACTAATACCATCACATGGATCCCCATAATGCTTGATTTTGATAAATTCACCCAATATTCCAAACCCGGACCGCGCTATACCAGTTATCCCACCGCTCTTGAGTTTAGTGGCTCATTTGGGTATGCTGCATATCTTGACAAGCTCCACACCCACGATCCAAAACGCCCTTTATCCCTCTATTTTCATCTGCCTTTTTGTAAAAATGCGTGCTATTTTTGTGGGTGTAATGTGGTCTTTACCTCCAAAGAGGATAAAAAAGTTCGTTACATCGATTATTTGCGTCGAGAACTTCATATTTTAAGTACCCATATCGATGTCACACGTCCCGTGATTCAGCTCCATTTTGGGGGGGGGACACCTACCTTTTTTGATGCACAACAGCTCAATGAAATTATCGGTATGATTAAAAGCCATTTCAAAAATTTTACCGAAGATGCCGAAATCAGCTGTGAAATTGATCCCCGTCATATCAATGACGATCAGATGCGGGTGATGAGCGAAGCGGGCTTTAATCGGGTTAGTTTTGGGATTCAAGATTTTGATGAAAAAGTCCAAGTTGCGGTACATCGGGTTCAGCCGTACGATAT
Organism: Sulfuricurvum sp.; assembly: GCA_020721585.1. Classification (GTDB taxonomy): domain Bacteria; phylum Campylobacterota; class Campylobacteria; order Campylobacterales; family Sulfurimonadaceae; genus Sulfuricurvum. The sequence continues at coordinate 96,295 of DYMK01000006.1, read as the reverse complement.
TACCAAGCAAGCGATGGAGTTAGCCCGTCGTTATAACATGGTGAGTGTCAATGTTGATTTGATCTACGGATTGCCGTATCAAAGTTTGGAAACCTTTAAAAAAACCTTAGCTTTGGCTATCTCCTTGGATCCTGACCGTTTTGCCGTCTTTAATTACGCCCATGTCCCATGGCTCAAAAAAACGATGCGTAAAATTGACGAGACGACCCTTCCTCATCCCGCTGAAAAACTCTCTATTATGCGCTATACCATCGATTATATGGAGTCCCATGGGTATAAAATGATCGGTATGGATCACTTCGCTAAACCTCAAGATGAGCTGTTTAAAGCGATTAATAAAGGGGAATTGCATCGTAATTTCCAAGGGTATACGACCAAAGGGGGGGCGGATTTGATCGGCATTGGTCTCACCTCCATTGGGGAAGGGGCTGATTATTACGCCCAAAACTTCAAAGACATGGAAAGCTATGAAGCCGCTATTGATGCGGGAAAACTCCCCTACGAGCGCGGGGTTTCTCTCAACGAAGATGACCGTATCCGCCAATACGTCATTATGGAACTCATGTCCAATTTTAAACTCGACATCGCGCGGTTTGAACGGCTCTATGGGGTGAGCTTTAGCGACTATTTTGCCGATGCCCTCCAAGCACTCCAACCCTTTGAAGCAGATGGACTCCTCACCATTACTCCAACGCTGATTGAGTGTTCACCTACGGGAACGTTGTTGATCCGTAACATTGCCATGCCCTTTGATGCCTACATGAAACGGCACGCTAGCAACCAAAAAACCTTTAGTAAGACAGTATGATATGACACGAAGTGGTGCGTTATTCAATTTTACCGAAACCTCCGATGCGTGTATCAAATGTGGGAAATGTATCCCCGTTTGTACGATTCATAATGTTAATGCCGATGAAGTGACCTCTCCTCGTGGATTTATCGATCTTTTGGGGGCGTACCAACGGGGTGACCTTGAGTTAGACCGCAACGCTAAAGCGATTTTTGAGAGCTGTTTTTTGTGTACCAACTGCGTGGATGCCTGTCCCAAAGCCCTTCCGACCGATATGATTATTGAGCAAGTACGCGCCGATATTGCCGATAAATACGGCATTGCGTGGTTTAAACGGGCGTTTTTTTATCTCCTCCGTCACCGTATGACCATGGATATGTTGTTTAAACTGGGATACGTTTTCCAAACGTGCGGGTTTAAAATTAAAGCTGAGATCAACTCGATGCAACCCCGTTTTAGTCTCCCCCTCATTAAAAAAGACCGCCTTTTGCCCTCCATGGGGAAAACCTCGTTTCTCAACGCTCACCCCGAAAATATCCCCAATGGCGGACAACGTCGTGTGGCAATTTTCATCGGATGTTTGGCGAACTACAACTATACTGAGATCGGAAAAGGGCTTTTGGAGATTTTGGAGGCGTTGAAAATTGATGCCTTTATCCCCAAAAAACAGCTGTGCTGTGGCGCGCCTGCCTATTTTACGGGGGATTTTGCAACGGTCGATCATAACGCTAAAAAGAACATCGTCTATTTTGAGAGTTTTATCGATGAGGTCGAAGCGATCATTATCCCCGAAGCGACGTGCAGTGCGATGATCAAAGTCGATTATGAACACTTTTTCCACGATCAGCCTGAATGGTTGGCACGCGCTCAAAAGCTCAAAGGTAAAATCTTTATGGCAACCGAATGGCTGGAGCAAAAAACTCAGCTTAAAGCATTGCTAGCGAGTAAAGGGCGCAGTGATCTCAGTGTCACCTATCATGACCCCTGTCACGCCCGTAAAATGCAGGGGGTTTATAAAGAACCTCGTGCCTTGGTGGGGCAAAACTACACCATCACCGAGATGAGCGATTCCAATGCGTGTTGTGGTTTTGGGGGTGTGACGATGCAAACGGAAAATTTCCATTTTGCTCAAGCCGCTGGTCGCCCCAAAGCCGCCATGATTGCCCAAAGTGGGGCGAGGGTGGTCACCGCTGAGTGCAGCGCGTGCCGTATGCAGATCAATAACGCACTGAATGAAGCCAATGTGGATGTTGTCTTTAAAAACCCGATTGAATTGATAGCTCAAGCGTTGAGGGGGAATAGTCGATGACAAAAGAGGATCTATCTCAAAAATTAAAACTTCTCAAACCAAAATACGAAAAGGAGGGGTTTATACTTCTTGGATTTTTTGGGAGCTATGCCCGTGATGAAGCAACCGAGCAAAGTGACATTGATATTTTGTACACAATAAAAGATATAAATCAGTATTTGGAAAAATACAGCGGCTGGAATGGTATTAATCATATCGTTGATACCAAAGAAGCGTTGAAGAAGGATTTTCAAAAAGAGATCGATTTTGTCGATGTCGAAACCCTAAACGCTGTCGGTAAAAAATATATTTTAGCGGATGTCGTCAATGTCTAAATCGAAACTTGAATTTATACTGCAGATGATTGATGATATTGAATACATTGTTGCGCAACATAATGGCATTGTCACTGATGCCCTCTCGCATCGCATCTCTAAACCTGCTATTTTGATGTCGCTTTTACAGATAGGTGAAGCATTAGGAAAAATGCGCTTTGAGAATGAACTGCTTAACGAATACGCTAAAGGTGCGTATAATGTCCGTAATTTTATAGCGCATGATTATGAGGGTGTCAATATGGCAATTATTGAAAATATTGTCCGTACGATGCTAAAACCGCTTAAAGAGGTGATAGTCCAAACGTTGAAGGAAAAATAATGACAACACACGAGGTAAAACTTTTTTTAGAGACGTTTCAGACTCTCGTAATGGCATCTCTCACCCCTGATGGCACTCCGCACGCAAGCACCGCCCCGTATGTCAGAGTGGAGAATGATTTTTATATCCTTATCAGTACCGTTGCACAACATGGGCGCAATCTCTTATCTCATCCTAACGTTTCCCTCCTCTTTGTCGAAGATGAATCGCAATGCGTTCAACCTTTTGCCCGAAAACGGATAACGATTGAAGCCATGGCATCGGAGATAGATTCAGAGAATGATGACTATAGCACCGTGATTGCGTCGTTAAAAGCTCGCTTTGATCCGGAACTGGTCACCTCATTGACCCAAATGGGCGATTTTCATCTCTTTAAGCTCTCTCCCAAAAACGGCAGTGTTGTGATGGGATTTGGCAAGGCGTATGGGTTAAATGAAACGTTAGAGGTGGTAACGCACATCATGGGTCACCACCAAAAGGGTCATAGCAAGGGATAAAATGCTTATCTTTCGCCCTTAAAAACGGTTGGAAAGGGGTGACGTTTTAAGGGTGTTTCGGGATACTATATCTCTCTATCGTAGGATTGGGATCGAGCGATAATCATCGGAGCGATACTCAGAGCGATACAACAATTCATCATCATCGGATGTGTAATAAACGTTACTAATACTGGAAAGATACTGATTTTTATCCGATGCGGTGATGGTGACAATAATCTCATTTTGTGGTGTTTCACCTGAAGAATTTTCCGAATTAGAGAGTTTATACCCATCGACTGCAGCTGCTAATCCAATGGTGCTGACACGAATGGCGTTCATCGGATTTAAGCTACTTAATGCGGAGCGTAGTACCCAAACACCCGCTGCCAAAGCTGTCAATGAACCAACCGAATTGCCTTCGCGGTGTTTGGTGAATTTAAGTATTTTTGCGTGCATGTCGATGGAGAGATTGGCATTTGCACTTGATTTGACGACGGTAATCCCCTTACTGACCATGGCACTAATAAGCATGGAATGCATGGCTTCATTAAAATCGGATTTAGTGGAGGGTTCATTGAGATAAACAATTTTCGATTTATCGATGTTTTTAAGAACCGAGGTCGCAAGGTCATTCGCAATGACTTTCCAATGCTCACCCGCTTGCAACTTAATTTGCTCAGTGTGTTGGTAGTTTTTTGGAATTGGTGCCTCAGAGTAGGGCGTAGCGCATCCACTCATCAGTATCACTAACGCGGTTGCCAATACGATACTTCGTTTCATAAAAAATTCCTTGGATTTAATTCTTAGTATTGTAGCAATATTAGATTAATTTTTTTGGTAGTGGGGGAAATAACCTTTTGTCTCTTCCTCTCATGATTTTCTCATCTCCTTTCCCTATAATGACCCATTATACTTGGATAGTAAAGAGAGATAATGCGAATAGTATCAGTGATTGTGGCCGTTTTCCTCCCTTTTTGTGGGTATGGGATGAGTTTTGATGCGGTGTGTGAGAGGGCGTATCGTGTATCGGGAGCGTTGATCCAAAACCAAGGTCTTAGGGATGCAAATGTGCATGCCAAAGCTTCAGCATTAGCGGGGGAACCCTTAAGCTTAGAAGCCGATGCCTCTGAGGTGCGGGGGCTTGACCCCATTAACAGTGGGCTACGGTACCATACGATGCTCAATGTGCAACTCAAAAAACCGCAATGGGCAAAAATTCAAGGGGAATACTACGATCAAGAGGCACAACGTTTTCAACAACAACGACAGCAATATGAAATTGGGATCCGTATCGCATTGAAACACGATTGGCTTATCGCGATGGTTGAGGATGAACGGATTAAAATTTTAGAAGAAAAAGCGACCTTTTTTGACCAAGCCTACGCCATCGGGGAGAAAAAGGTCGCAGCAGGGCGATTGTCCCAAATGGAGTTGATCCGTCTGCACAATGAAGTATACATGACACACCAAGAGCGTGATTTAGCAAAAATGGAACGCGAACATCTTCAACATACGTTTCAAGAAGCGACCATGGCAACCCAAGACGTGGTTATTGATGACCTTTCGTTTGCTTTTATTGCTGATCGAGGGGAGAGTGAGGGGTGGATAAAACAGGCTTTTTCGGTGCAGATGCTCACCGCTGAAATTGATGCTCTAACGCTTCGTATCAAAGGGGCTTTGTATGAGGGGAACCAATTTATTTCCGTGGGGGTTGGGATGACCCATGAACCCGTGCAAGAGAGTGTTGATGTTCGCGTGGCGATTCCCTTGTCGTTGAGCGGTAAAAATGAGCAACAACGCAGTGCGTTAATGGCGCAACGATCCGCTTTGATCCATGAACGTGAGGTGGTGATGGGGAAATTACGGATCATTGTCCCGACCCTATTGGAGCATCTCAAAACCAAAGCGGAGCGTTTAACCCGCGCCTTGAGGATGCATACCACCCAAAAAAAGTTACGAGAAATGGGACAAAAAGGGTATGAGGGGGGAGTTATCTCTCAATTTGAGTATTTGGCGAGTCAAAACAGCTATTATGACCAACAATTGCGTACGTTAGAGCTTAAACGCAATTACATTGATGAGATGCGTGGATTAGAAGAGAAATTGGGGAGAGTGTGGGAATGATAAAAAGTATACTACTGGGGATGGTGATGGTGAGTATGGCAATGGCAAATATCACCCTAAGCCAAGCACAAAGCAAAAAAATTGGGATTACGACAACAACGGTTCACCGTGTCCAAGGGGAAGCGATGGGACCCTTTATCGGATCATTGGATTACAGTGACCAAGGGTCTGGAAAATATCTCTTAAGTTCCGAAGCGACCGTGGTGGAGCTGATCAAACAAACGGGGGATCGTGTGACCAAAGGGGAACCAATATGTACCATTGCTTCGTCTGAACTTTTAAGCAGTCGTTATGCGTGGATTGAGGTGAATAATCAACTCAAAATTGCTCAAGCCTATGCCAAAAAAGACCAAAAGCTCTATCATGAAGGGGTCATTTCGGAGCGTGAATCCCAAAAAAGTTCCCTTGAGGTGATGAGTCTTCAAACCAAACGTGCTGAGATTACCAACCGTTTCCGTTTTGCAGGGGCAGATCAGGAACCCAAGGGGGGGATGCTCTTTACCATTCGGGCAACACGCAGTGGGATTATCGCCCATGCTCCTATGAAAGCAGGGGAAAAAATCACCCCTTTTACCCCGTATTTGACCATTGCTAATCCCGCTGCCCTAAGTGCGTACATCAAAATTCCCCCTAAGTTGATCCGTTTCATCACCAAAGGTGCGCCGGTGATGGATAAGGGGGGAGAGCATATTGGAAGCGTGAGTGCCATCTCCTCCTCCGTGGATCGGATGAATAACTCAGCGTTGGCAATAGCGACCCTTACAAAGCCCAAAGAGAGCTACCGTGCAGGAACTTCCAGTGAGTTTTTTATCGCTTCTCCCTCTGGGGCATCGTGGATACTGCTTCCCCGTGTTTCGGTGACCAAATACCAAGGCAAGGACATCTGTTTTGTTAAAACTGCGACGGGGTTTGCTCCCCGCACGATCAAAATACAGCAACTTTTCCAAACAAGTGTGGCAGTGGAACCCAGCGGATTGCACGAGGGGGATAAGGTCGTCATTGATGGACTCATGAATCTCAAAGGGATGTTAAGCGGTATGGGATTTGAATGATGCTGCATAAATTCATTGAATTTTCCCTCAAACAGCGACTGATGGTGATTCTGGTATCGTTGGGATTGTTTGGGTATGGGATTTATTCGTTTATCCATATCCCCATCGACGCATTCCCCGACATCTCCTCGACTCAAGTTAAAATCATTATGAAAGCCCCCGGTATGACCCCAGAAGAGGTGGAAAGTCGTGTGGTACGCCCACTTGAGGCAGAGCTATTGGGGATTGAACACGAAAAATTGCTCAAAAGTACCTCCAAATACGGTCTTGCGGATGTGACCATTGATTTTGTGGATGGGTCGGATATTTACCGCGCCCGCGCCCAAGTCGCCGAAAAACTCAGTACCCTTCTCCCCGATCTCCCCAGTGGGGTGAGTGGTGGGATGGCACCCATTACCACCCCTTTGGGGGAGGCATTTATGTTTACGATCGAGGGGAATATCTCCCCCAAAGCGAAGCGGGAGTTGCTTGATTTTGTGATCCGTCCTGCTTTGCGTACCGCCAAGGGGGTTGCGGATGTCAATTCCTTGGGGGGAGAGTCGCGTGCGATTGTGGTACAGCCTGATATTGGGGCGATGCGCTATTTGGGGATCCCTTTAAGTTTACTCAAAACAACCCTTGAAGCCAATCTCAAAAACGATGGGGCAGGACGGATTGATGAGCAAGAGGAGAGTTTCTTGGTCAAAATCCAAAGCGGTGTCATTAACCCCGATGAGATTAGCAATATCACCCTCTCCACCCCCAATGGCGGGGTGATCCGTGTGGGGGATTTTTGTGAAGTGCGCGATGATTCCCGTACCCGCATGGGCTTTGTGACCAAAGATGGGGTAGGGGAGGCGACCCAAGGGTTGGTATTGACCCTTAAAGGTGCCAACGCCAAAGAGACCATTACCCAACTCAAAGAGCGTCTGGAATCGCTCACGCCTCTTCTTCCCAAAGGGGTGAGCATTGTCCCTTTTTACGATCGAAGTATCTTGATTGACAAAGCGGTCTCTACGGTCTCCCACGCCCTCATTGAAGCGATTGTGTTGGTCATTATTTTGTTAATACTCTTTTTGGGGGATGTTCGCGCGGCAATTGCGGTGAGTTTTATTTTGCCCTTTTCCTTGGCGATTGCGTTTGTGATGATGCACTATTTTGGACTCAGTGCCAATTTAATGAGCTTGGGGGGATTAGCCATTGCCATTGGGATGTTGGTTGATTCAGCGGTAGTTGTGGTCGAAAATGCCTTTGAAAAACTCTCCCATGGGGATACGTCATTGCCCAAACTGCACCAAATTTACCGTGCGACCAAAGAGGTCAGTACCGCCGTTTTTAGCGGTATTTTGATCATTGCGGTGGTCTTTTTACCGCTTTTAACCCTTGAAGGGTTGGAGGGAAAACTTTTTGCCCCCGTAGCGATGACCATTGTGTTTGCGTTGTTTGGATCACTGATCCTCTCGTTGACCCTGATCCCCGTAGTGTGTTCATTGATGCTAAAAAATACCCCTCATCAAGAGACCCCTTTGGGGCGATTTTTTACCCGAGTCTACGCCCCGATGTTGGATTTTGCCCTCACACGGACAAAACTCCTTTTTACCATCGCGATTGTGTTTTTGGTCATCAGTTTTTCGCTTTTTGGTTTTGTGGGGAAAAGCTTTATGCCCACGTTGGATGAGGGGGACATTATTTTGAGTGTTGAAACGCCCCCCTCCATCGCCCTAGAGGAGTCCAAAGAGCTGAATTTGGCGATACAAAATGCCATTTTGTCCCACGTTCCTGAGGTCAAAACGATTATTGCCCGAACGGGGTCGGATGAGTTGGGACTGGATCCCATGGGGCTAAACCAAACCGATACGTTTATTATCCTCAAACCCATCTCAGAGTGGAAAGTCAAAGACAAAGAATCGATCAAAAAAGAGATTCACGATGCCCTGAAAGATTTCGCGGGGGTGAGTTTTGGATTTACCCAACCCATCGAGATGCGGGTATCGGAGATGCTCACAGGGTCACGGGGGGATTTGGCGGTAAAAATTTACGGCAGTGACATCCAAACGCTTAATCGTCTTAGTACTGATATTGCGACAACATTGGAAAAAATCCACGGCTCCGCAGAGGTCTTTACGACCCTTAATGAAGGGGTCAATTACCTTCGGGTCAAACCCAATCGACCGGAAGCTGCTAAAACGGGGGTCGATACGACCGAGCTTGGATTGTTGCTTAAAACAGCATTGGAGGGGGTAGGGATCGGAGAATTACCCATCAAAAATTCCAAAATCCCCGTATTGATGCGATTGGATAGCGATGTGGCGCATAACATTGAGCAGTTCAAATCGTTGGAATTGCCGCTTAGTGAAGGGCTTTCTGTCCCCATCTCCAGCATTGCCGACATAGACAGTATCGAGGGGGTATTGCAAGTGAATCGGGAAAATGGGGAGCGACTTAGTACCGTGCGTGCCAATGTAGAGGGGCGTGATTTGGTCGGTTTTGTGGAGGAAGCCAAACAAAAAATTGCCCATGACATTGCCCTGCCCAAAGGGTATCATCTGGTCTATGGGGGGCAGTTTGAAAACCAACAGCGTTCCGCCGCCAAACTTATGACCGTTGTCCCCATTAGTATTGGGATTATTTTTATGATTTTGTTTTTTACGTTTCGCTCAATTAGTTCTACCGCACTCATTTTGCTTAATATCCCTTTTGCGGTCACAGGGGGGATTATCTCCTTGACCCTAAGTGGGGAATATCTCTCGGTGCCAGCTTCGGTAGGATTTATCGCCTTGTTTGGGATTGCGGTGCTTAATGGGGTGGTGATGGTGAGTTATTTTAATACCTTACTTGCCAAGGGGTATACCATTGAGGAGACGGTCAAAGAGGGGGCATCGCGACGGTTGCGACCGGTATTAATGACCGCCTTTATTGCCGCGTTGGGGTTATTACCGCTATTATTCGCCACAGGGGTGGGCAGTGAGATCCAAAAACCGCTTGCCATCGTTGTCTTAGGGGGATTGGTCACTTCGACTATTTTGACCTTAATGATCCTCCCACCTGCGTTTAAAATGATCTATCTAAGGAAAAAGCGATGAGAACAACCGTACTGGATTGTTATTTTGAAGGTGAGAGTAAGGATCTCTTGGTCGACTTTTTATTGAGCAAAGGGTACAATGATTTTTATTTTTTTGACTGTAGCCGTTATGGGGCGGGATCGTTTTTGGTAAGCCTCAAAGAACAGGTCACCGCACGCGCCAAGTGGGGACTCTTTCGCCTTTTTTTGGCTGAAGAAGACCCAACGGCATTGGTTGAGGGGATCAAAAAAGTGATCCCCCAAGGGGCGGTAAAAATTTTTCTCCACGAGGCGGATGAACGGTAAATGCGTATTTTAATTGCCGATGATGAAAAAGAACTCTTAGCATTGTTGGCACGCTCACTTACCCAAACGGGGTGGATTATCGATACCGCTTCGGAGGTGGATGAGGTGAAACACTATCTGGATGGGTACCATTATGAGATTTTGATTTTGGATCGGACGTTTCATGGGATTGATGCCTCGTACGAACTTATCCGGTATGCCAAACGCAAAAACACGCAACAATCTATTTTGATTTTGAGTGCCTTAGGGAGCATTGATGATAAGGTTCAAGGGCTTGAAATGGGGGCGGATGACTACATGGAAAAACCCTTTGACCTCAAAGAATTACGGGCGCGCATTGGTGCCTTGGGTCGTCGCTTTTCCCCTAAAACGCTCCTTTTAGAGGGATTTGAGATTGACCTTGAGCGTCAAACCATTCTTGGTGAGGGGCATCCCATTGTCTTGAGCAAAAACGAACACGCCTGCTTTTTTTACCTTCTTGGGAGAGGCGGGGTTGTCTCACGCGAGGATATTATGGATGCGTTGTACGATAATCCCCAAAACATCACCCCCAATGCCATTGATGAATTGATTGCCCGACTGCGCAAAAAACTCTCCAAAACCCTCATCAAAACGATTAAAACGCGAGGATACCTTATTGCTAACTAACGCACATTGCGCGTTGTGTGCGTATAATCGTCTTGTTATCCAAAAAAGGTTACAGTTGCACAAAAATAGGAGATGCCGATGATTTTATCCTCCCTCAATACCCTTTTAGCTTCAGGGGAATCTGCCGCCATTATCGGTGCGTTAGGTGCCAAGTTAGAACGTAGCAACGAAGCTCCGTTTTGGGCGACCAAAACGCTCCCCCTTGCTGAAGCGATTGTGAGTGTTTTGATCCCTTTGCGCAATCAAGGGCTTTTATTCGATCCTGAGGGGAGGGGAAAAGAGGTACTTGATGCTGCGTTAGTGTTGCGTTGGTGCGACTTGGTGAGTCTTAAAACCTTAGCTTTTACCTTAGCCCAAAGCAATGAAGCGGGGGTACTTTTGCGGACAAAACGGACAACGACTAGCCCCTATACCGCGATTGATTTGGAGACGTTGGGACGTTATTTAAGCAGTTATGGGGTGAATTTAGCCAATGAATCGCTTGATTTTCCCATCGCCCATTACAATCTTCACATCGGTATTGCTTCGGTGTTGGACACTTTATTTCAGGAGGCTTGGTAATGTCAACGATACAACCGCTCAAAATTCACAGCTATCTTTCCCTTAGTGAGATCACCGACCATCTCAAAAATGTAGAATTCATCCTCATGGCAGCACCTTCGATGCTAAAACCTCCCGCGCATCCGATCCATTTTACGATTATTCTCAATACCGCTGAGGTGATTCCAGAAGAGGTTAGACCCCTTATCTTGGAAAAATTTTGCCGTGAGCATGGGATCACTGCCACCTCTCATGTATTGAGTAATCGGGAGCGGATCGCCTTTGCCCTCACGCCTCAAAATACCCCCATGCCCAGACATATTATTGATCCGGCAGAAGCGACGACCATTCCATGGACATTGCTCCATATTATCGACTTTTTGGGAGATTCTAATGGATTTAATGAAGCAAAAGAGGGGTTAAGTGGATGGAGTTACAGCTATACTTAACCCTCCTTAATCACAAAGGGGATCATCGCCAACCCCGCCCCCACAAGGATATTTTCCCATAACCCATCCACAAAATAGGGGAAGATACTTAACGCGATTCCGCTGTATAAAAACGTGCTTGACCCCCGTTTTTTCCCCATGGTAAAATAGCCCATTCCTATAATCCCAAACCCAATACCCCAAATAAATGTCTCCAAAAAATCCCCTTTTTCCGATTAGTTTTTGCACATCGCTTCGATGGCTTCAATGGTTTTGACAATCCCAGCAGAGAGATTCTCATAGCCTTTTTCGGTCACAAGAATAGTATCCTCAATGCGTATCCCAATGCCCCGATATTCCAGCGGAACCGATTCATCATCGGCACGAAAATACAATCCCGGTTCGATGGTCATCACCATCCCCTCTTGGAGAAAGAGACTCTCACCTGCTTCATCCACGTAGGGGCAAGGGTCATGGACATCCAATCCCATCCAGTGACCGATCCCATGTGGCGCGTATTTTTTGTACGCTTTGGCTTCCATAAGGGCGGTACGATCTTCGGATAATACCCCCAAGTGTATCAACGCATCACACAAGAGTTCTTCGCTGTAGGTTTGGAGCCACTCCCGTTTGACGTTGGGTTTAATCGCCTCAATTACCGCCAATTGGACGTTTAAGACGGCATTATACACCTCACGTTGCGCTGGGCTAAAGGTTCCATTGATGGGAAACGTACGGGTGATGTCACTGGCATAACACTCCCATTCACACGCCGCATCGATAAGAACCAATTCCCCCTCGCGCAATACGTCTTGATTGTCGATGTAGTGAAGGGTATTGGCATGATTTCCCCCCGCAACGATGGCACCGTAGGCTTCTGAGTGCGCGCCGTTATGGAGAAAAACGTAGTTCATCGCCGCTTGAAGCTGATACTCTTTCATCCCGACACGACACACCCTCATCGCTTCATGATGGGCGTGTAGCGTAATACCAATGGCATGACGGATCATCGCAATCTCGCCAGGGGTTTTAATCAGCCGTAGGGTATGGATGAGATGGGTCACATCGATCAAAGTGCGGATATGACGTTTCACCCCACGGGTATGGTGCAATGCGTGCGCTGCTTTTTTGGCTTCGGTGAGTGCAGGTGCCTCCGAATACAGATCAAGGTAAAGGCGGGTGTGTTCGCGTAATACTTCGGCAATACTCACCGCGTAGTGACTGCGCTCATGTACATCATCGACCAAAAAACGCTGACGCGCTTCTTCAAGACTCAATCGCGCCCCATTCCACAACGCATAATCGGCATTGTACCCTTCGATAAAAAGAAGGGTGTGCGTCAGTGCAGCGGTTTTGACCAAGACCAAAATGGCATTTTCTTCGTTGAAGCCTGTGAGATAATAAAAATCGCTGTTTTGTCGATAGGGGTACTCTGTGTCATTGGAACGGGTTTTGGGCGATGCAGCAACGATGATTGCCACACCTTCTTCCATCTGAGCTAGAAGCGTTTGACGAACGGTATGAAAATGGTTTTCAGTCATGGAGAGAGCCTTTGAGGGTAATCTGGTTTACTAAAAAAATTAAGCGATGGAAAACGTTGCGGTCAAAAGGGAAAAGAACGCTTTTTAGTGTGGAAAACCACCAGATGCCCACGTAGGGCAGTGCTTTACGAGGAAAAGCGTGAAACCTCTTATTATAGCCCCACTAATCTCACTCGGTTTGGCTAGGGGGGAATGATACGCTACAATACCTTAACTCCAACTAACGCGGTGATGGCATGACAGAGAGAATTTTAGGGATAGATTTAGGAATTAGTTCATTGGGCTGGGCGGTTGTCGAGCATGATGCAGAACATGAAGAAAATAATAGCATTGTCGGATGCGGTGTACGACTTTTTACCGCTGCTCAAACCCCCAAAGATCATAAAAGTCTTAATGAAGCGCGACGCAATGCACGCGGTATTCGTCGGGTCATCAAACGGCGACGGGTTCGGATGAACCAAATCAAAAAACTCTGTATTGACCATAGACTCCTCCAAAAAAATGATTTTGATTTGGATAATGGAATGTTTAACAGCCCTGCTAATCGTACCGATGTGTGGCAATTACGTCATGATGCACTCTATCGTCTCCTAAGCGGAAACGAACTTGCCCGTGTAATGATTCATATTGCTAAACATCGGGGGTATAAATTTATCGGGGATAATGAAACCGATGAAGAGAGTGGCAAAGTCAAAACAGCGGGAAAAGCGTTAAAAGCGACGTTTGAAGCTGCGGGATGTCTCTCGATAGGGGAATGGCTTTGGCGTGAGCGTCAGCACAATGGCAAAAAACGAAATCGCAATGTGTATGACCCAAAACAAAAGAAAAAAATTCCCGATTATGAGCTCTCTATTCCGCGTGATTTTTTGGAAAATGAGATGAAAGTGATTTTTGACAAACAACAAAAGCTTGGTAGTACGCTTGCTACCAATGAACTCCTTAGCGCGTGGAAAGTTATCGCCCTTTACGTCCGCCCGATGCAAAGTATCGAAAACATGGTCGGGAAATGTACCTTTTTCCCCCACGAAAAACGCGCTCCAAAATCGGCTCCTACCGCGGAGAAATTTGTGGCATTGGGTAAATTTTTCGCTACGGTCGTGGTCGATCATGAGGGAAAAGAACGCAAAATCATTGAACTCAAAACGGTTAATGAGCTGATGCACTTTGTCATCACTAAAGCAACAATCGACTACAAACAGTTGCGTGATTTTTTAGGACTCAAAAATGATTTTTCGACGATATTTAAAGGGTTATCGTACAAAAGCAAAAAATCGGAGACGACCGAATGGAAAAACGTTATCAAAGAGACAGAGACCAAACCATGGATCAGTCTCAAAGGTCATGCTACTTTTAAAAAAGTTTTAGGAGATGAGGGATTTAACCATTTTATAGCCAATAATGATTTAGCCGATAAAATCGCAACCGTTCTCACCTATTACAAAGACGAAGGGCAAAAAAAAGAGGAACTTGCCAAGCTCTCTCTTGATCCTCATTTCATTGAGACCCTTTATCCTATCACTTTTACCGATTTTAATAACCTCTCCCTCAAAGCGATGCGTATCATTAGTTCCATCATGAGCGATGGCTACCAACGTTATGATGAAGCGGTACATTATGCGATGGACAATGGTTTACTTCCCAAAATAACCCAAGAAAAAGCTATTTTTCTCCCACCGCTCAAAGCAACCGATATTGCGATTCTCAATCCCACCGTTATCCGCGCATTTGCCCAATTTCGTAAAATCGCCAATGCGTTGGTCAAAAAATACGGAACCTTTGACAAAGTCCATTTTGAATTGGCACGGGAGGTCAATACCCAAGCGGATATTAACGCCATGAAAGAGGGTCAGCTGAAAAATGAAAAAGAGCGTGACGCTACCAAACGATGGATGGCGGAAAACTTCCCCCTCATTCCCCCCACGCGCAAAAATATTCTCAAAAAACGGCTCTTTGACCAACAAGGGGAATTTTGTCCCTACACCAATGAGAAGATTTTAGTTGAGTCTCTCTTCGATGAGGGGTATTGTGAAATAGACCATATCCTCCCCCGCAGTCGCAGTGGTGATGATAGCCAAGCCAATAAAGTCTTGTGCATGACCCAAGCCAATCAAGAAAAAACCAATCGTACCCCTTATGAGTGGTTTGGTCACGATGCCCTACGATGGGAACATTTTGAAGCGAGGATGAATACCCATTCCAATCTTGCCAAAATGGGCAAAGGAAAAGTAAGCCGACTGCTTAAAAAGAATTTCGATGACAACAGCCAAAATGAGTTTCTCAGCCGTAATCTCAACGACACCCGCTATATGTCCAAAGCGATTAAAAGCTATTGCGAGCGGTATTGGAAACTTGCTCATGACGATGACAAACTCCGTATCCAAGTGCGCAGTGGAAAACTCACCAGTGAGCTACGTTACCGATGGATAGAGGGGTACATGAAAGATCGTAATATCCACACCCACCACGCCCTTGATGCTATCGTCATCGCGTTTGCGACCCAATCAATGGTGCAAAAACTTTCTCATTATTATAAGGCAAAAGAGACCCGCCACGAAAAAGCTAAACCGATTTTTAACCCTCCCATGGAACATTTTCGCCATGCGGTAGAGGAAGCCCTCACCCTAGAGCGTACCGAAACCATTATCACCAAAGATGGGCGAGAGATACCGTTTAACCGCCTTTTGATCAGCCGACCACCGCGTGCGAGTGTAACGGGTGCGGCACACAAAGAGACCATCCAACGTCCAAGCGATTACAAAGGGCGTGGTGTGAGTGTCAACAGTGGCAAAGGGATGTGTGACAATGGTGATATGCCTCGTGTCGATGTGTTCACAAAAAGGGGAAAATATTATCTCGTCCCCATTTATGTGGTAGATTTTGCGAAAAAAGCGTTGCCTAATATTACAGCCTATGGAGAAGAACTTGCTGAAGATGCACAATTTTTATTTAGCCTGTATAAAGATGAAATTATTAGCATAAGTACAAAAGCAACAGCTAATAAACCAGCAAAAGAAGTTAAAGGATTTTTTATGCAATTAATTGGCCCAAGCATACTACTCAATACTATAGATAATGGTGCAAAAGAATTTTTTATAAATACAAAGATTAATGGAAAATATACTTGTCAATTGAATGTATTGAATGCCCTCAAAGTCAAAAAATACACCATCGATCCACTGGGCTATTACCACGAAGTCCGTGGCGAAAAACGGTTGGGGACAATACCCCAAGAAACCCAAAAACGAAAACGATAGGAGGCGATAATGGGATGGCGGACACTGCACATCGCACACCCTGCACGGCTTAGTTTACGACACGATTCATTAGTATTGGATAATGGTGAAGAGTACACCATTCCCCTAAGTGACCTCTCCTGTGTCGTGATCGAAACACGCCAAGCCACCCTCACCACCCCCCTTATCGATGCCCTTGCCCTAAGTGGTGCGGTCACCTATATCTGTGATGAGAAACATATTCCCTCATGTGTGTTGCTCCCCTTTCATGCCCATTCGCGCCAAGCTGGGGTGGCACCATTGCAATGAACTCAATGCGTTTAACCTTGCCGATGATATGATCGAACCCTTCCGCCCCTTTGTGGATCTCATCGTCCGTGAGTTACTCGATGAGGATGGGGAGGAACTCCCTCTTATGCTGGATATGCGGTACAAAACCCACCTTTTTGACCTTATGACCATGCCCTGCCGCGTGGATGCGATGGAGACTACCCTCCCTTACGCGTGTGAGCTTACCGCCCAATCCTTATTACGAGCGACCAAAGCCAAAGACCCCACCCTCATTCAGACAGTGAGTTTTATATGACACAGGAGCGATTTATGCGACTTATGGTTTTTTTTGATCTTCCTACCGCGACGAAAAAAGAGCGCAAAGCCTATACCAAATTTCATACCTATCTCCTCAAAAATGGGTACGATATGCTCCAATTTTCGGTCTATTGTCGTATTTGCAAGGGACAAGATACTGCCGAACGGTATATGTTACAATTAGAAACAAACCTCCCCCCAAAAGGGAACGTCCGCGCGATGATTATTACCAATACGCAGTTTGAACGGATGAAAATTTTGGTCGGAACGGATAAAAAAGAGGAAAAAATTGGTTCAAAACAGCTGCTTTTGTTCTGATTTTCGGAGATTTTTTTGTGAAAAAAACCGTGACAAACCCCCGTGGTACGGGGTTTTTTCGAGATGGTATTATAGCGAAACCGAGTGAGATGGGGGGCTATAACCCCTGAAATCGACGTGGACTTAGTCCACCAATTATAGCGAAACCGAGTGAGATGGGGGGCTATAACGCAGGGAATTAGTATCGATGTTGACTATAATTATAGCGAAACCGAGTGAGATGGGGGGCTATAACAACCCAAGTGCTGCTGTTTTACCTGCAGTAATTATAGCGAAACCGAGTGAGATGGGGGGCTATAACAAAATATTTGAACGTGACGGAATAGCATTAAATTATAGCGAAACCGAGTGAGATGGGGGGCTATAACAAAATATTTGAACGTGACGGAATAGCATTAAATTATAGCGAAACCGAGTGAGATGGGGGGCTATAACTTGGAGAGCGGATAATGGTAGGGAGCAGGGATTATAGCGAAACCGAGTGAGATGGGGGGCTATAACCGTGTAATGGATATTCTACTGGATTGACATAAAATTTCTAACGATCCCCATTCTTCGCAAGGTGTCGATTTTTTGGAGATCAAAGAAAAGTTTTCCTTCTTTTTTGAGTACCATTAGGGTAGGAATCGTTAAGGATTTTCCCCGCACACACCGCGTATAAAAAATAAGGGTTTTAGGATCGTTTTCCAAATACCCCACTTGAGGATTGGCGATCCAGACACTTTGGGAATCTTTAGCCGTAGCACTCCAATAGCTCCCTGAGGAAAGATGATTAATTCCCTCTACGACGTAGGGTGCAGCTGGTTTGGTATCATCACTGAGGGTGAGTAACTCGTAGACGCTGGGAAGTCGCCAATCGTGATACCCCCCCAAGGAGAGATTTGCACAATAGCCATTGGCATACTCCCATGTTCCGACCTTTTGGGTCGTGTTGCCGGTGAGGTATGCCTCCTCCTCCGCATCACTGTAGGGTTCATCTTGCCATGTTAGTTGGGTTAAGGAATCGCTTGCCATAGCATCGTGATTGAAAATTTTTGCATAGAGGGATATTTCTCCCATTAGGAGGACAATGATGACTGCAATCCCTCGCATGAAAGAAGGAACTTTAGAACTACTCTTTATCATTGAGGGCATTTCCTAATGAACCCAACGAACCAATCGCCCCTGCTAGCCCTTTTTGCCAATCGGAGGGCATAAAGACCACTTTGGAGTTGGATGATTCTCCCAAATTTTGCACACTATCGATGTAACGTTGCGCCAAAAGATAATACGGAGCAGTCTCTCCTTGGGAAAGCCCTTGGGTAACGATCATCATCGCTTTTTTATCCCCTTCGGCTAATTCGACTTTGGCTTGGGCTTCGAGCTTGGAGGCTTCAAATCTCCCTTCAGCTTCCAAAATGGCCGATTTTTTGCGCCCTTCGGCTTTGGCAATGGCAGCTTGTCGTTCCCCATCGGCGATCAAAATGGCCGCTTCTCTATCACGGTCAGCCGCCGCTTGTCGCTCCATGGCTTCTTGTAATCGGGGACTTGGACGAATCTCTTGAACCTCTAAATTTCCCAAGGTCAATCCCCAACTGGTGAGGGAATCCCGAATTTTGAGGGTGATTTCGGCTTTAATCTGGTCTCGGTGGGAGAGTGATTCGTTGAGCGTCATCCCCCCAATCACCCCGCGTAGGGTGGTCATCGTGATATTGCTCACCGCTGCTTCATAGTTACTAATGGAGTAGGATGCTTTACTGGGATCGGTAACACGGTAAAAGACGATGGCACTGATAATAACGACTGCATTGTCTTTGGTGATCACCTCTTGCTCTTTGGTGTGTTGCATCTGTTCTTTGGTGATGATACGGTAGCGGATAATATCGACAAAGGGGGTAAGTAAATGAAGCCCTGGCATAAGGGTCTTGCTGTATTTCCCAAGCCGTTCAATGAGCCACTCCTCCCCTTGGGGGACGATTCTGACCATGCGCGTTAGGGTGTAAATAACGCCACCCACCAAAATAATAAAAAAAAGGGCACCTGAACTCATTGTGATTCTCCTTATAGGTGTGATTTAACAATCAACGTATTGCCAGATAGGGTAACAATCTCGACAAATGTCCCCTCATCAATAGGTTCGTTCAGCGAAAGTGCTTTCCACTGGCGAGTACTCATGACACTTTGGGGAAAGAGCACATCTCCCTCATCATACGGGGAAAGTGGGGTGAGCGCTTTTCCTACGACCCCAACAAACTCATTATGGGTACCCACTTCTGAGAGCGCTGTATGTTTATCTGCCCGTTTACGAAAAAGAATGGCGATAATCACCATGGTCATCGCCGCTGTGGCAAGCTGCACAAAAATCATTTCAGGGAAAAAATAGGCAACTACTCCTGCTGCAAAAAAACCGATTCCGACGAATAATGAAAACAAGGTAGGGATCATCATCTCAATGACAATGGCACCTACACCCAAGCTTAACCAAATAAAATAGGACATTGTTGCAACCTTTGATTCAACGTTAGGATAATAGGGTACATTTTTAACCCTTATTCCCTCCTGAGAAGCTTAATAGCCAATGACGACGCGATTGCATCCCCCTTGTTGCGCACTCTCTAACAATTCGTTTAACCGCTCTAAAACAGACGTTTCCTCCTCCTCGTCGCGCAATTGGGTCACCCCAAAAGAGCAAGTGACATGGCCTACGACATTAAACATTTGCTCTTCAATCGTTTTGCGGAGTTTTTGAGCCACTTGGGCGGCGAAATTGGCAGGAGTATTGGGGAGGAGAATCATAAACTCTTCCCCTCCCCAACGGCAGACAATATCACTTTTACGGAGAGAGTTTTTGACAATAAACGCGATATGGCGAAGCACCTCATCCCCAATAAGATAACTGTGCAGATCATTAATTGTTTTAAAGTGGTCAATATCAAAAAAGATTAGACTCAACGGAGTTTTATCACGATGCGTCCGATGGATAGCGTGTTTGAGGAGTAAATTAAAGTGAAAACGGTTGGCAATTTTAGTGAGAGGATCGGTGCTGGATTGATCTACCAAGGAAGAGATGTCCGTAAAGGTGACAATCGCACGAAATTTTTGAGGATCATCGACAAAAGAGACAGCTAATTTAAAACGGGTTATTTTTTGATTAAGGGTTATTTTGACTTTGTGTTCGTACTCAGGATACGCCAGAATATACTCAATCCACGTTAAGTTATCCATTTGGGGAAGCAAATAGGCTTCAATATCATCTTCTTCAAAAAATTCACCAATACAGTCGTGTTTTTGGCTAAATACGTCAAAAGAGGAGAATCCAAAAAAAGCAAGAAGCGCTTGATTGGCATTAAGAACTTTTTTTTCATCGGTGATAATGATGGGGCTGGCAATAGCATTCAAGATTGAGTGGGCGTATTTTTGTTCAAAACGGGTTTTTCGTGTCAATCGCTTTCCAAGGAGCAAGAGCAAAAGGGCTAAGGCTACAAAGATGAGGACAAAAATGCCATAGTGATTCCAAATATCGGGCAAACTCAACGCCAGTGGATAATTATAAGGGGGGAGTTGTAGGGTTTTTGCCAAATTTTTAACCTCATTATGGTCGTCAGGAATGCTAAATCCTGTGATGCTATTAAATCCTTCCGGTAGGGTATTGTGATATCGGTAGAGGGCAATGGCAATACTCATAACCGTTTTTGGGGGAAGTTTTAGGGAGGTAACAACAGAACACTCCGGATAAAGGGCGGTAGAAATTTTGAGGGGAAACAATGGATAATGCCGAGAATTAAGAATAAGAAGATGGGAAGGATTAATTAAATGTTTGTGGATCATTGTTTCTAAAACTCCTGTACGGAGAAACCCTGCATCGGCATGACCGGAGAGGATGGCTTCTATAACAGCCGCATCATTGGGGTAGGTAATGGTATGAAACAGATTATCTGAATACAGTCCCGCTTGGTTAAGTTCGTACCGTTGTGCTTGATATCCCCCCAAGAGCGTTTTATCTTGGATAGCGATGGTTTTACCTTCAAGATCGCCAAGTGTTCTGATGGTGCGTTGACTGGCACTGGTGATGATCACTCCACCAAATGAGGCGGTGGTAGTATTGCCATATTGTTTGATAAGTGTTGCAATGGGGGGTGTTACTTTATTTTGTGTCCGTAGCCAAAGAAGATGGGCAGGATTGGTCAGGATAATATCCACTTTTCCTGTTTGGATTTGATGGTCCAAATCGTGTTGACCTAAAGGTTTAATGAGGATAGTTGTATTAAGTTCTTTTGCAAGGTGCTGGGCGATAGGTTGATATTCTCCAATGATCTCCGAGTTAGCACGGTACGAAAAAATTCCAAAAACAAGGGTCTTTGCTGAGAGAGTAATAGTGTACATT
>DYMK01000006.1:27702-74800 GCA_020721585.1 Sulfuricurvum sp. | reverse complement strand
GTACGAAAAAATTCCAAAAACAAGGGTCTTTGCTGAGAGAGTAATAGTGTACATTCCAGCCAAATTATTTGACTGAATTTTGTCTATTTTGGTACGTACATAGCTTTTACTGACACACTTTAGCACTCTCTTTGAGTTTATCAGCGTATTCTTTCATCTTGACATAATTACTCAATGCCTTAGCAATGATCGAAGCATTATCATCATAATAGGTGTTATCGATGATAGGCTCTTCTACTTCAGGAACGATACATCGCTGTGGAATGGGCAAACACTTCGGAGCGCATCCACTAATACTGAAAAGTATTAAGGTTATTAAGACTATTCGCACAGGTTGCATTTTTATCTCCTCGTATTTTTTCGATATTGCGGTAAACAATTTTGTATTTTGTCTCAATTTTAGCCATCGCTTGGGGGAGTGCAGCCATTTTTTTCTCATACTCCACACGATTGCTCTCAATAATTTGGGATTGTAAAGCAAGCTGGTGCTCTACGCTGACCCGTTTAGCTTTTTCTGATGCTACGTCCCCTTTAAGGGAACTGATCGAAAAATTCAAATAACCAACATAGGCAACAGCTGCCAAAATCAACCCCATTTTAAGGGGAGAAAGGGAAGTTAATAGCCCAAACATTAGTGTGGACTATCTTTTTTGAAGCCAAAGACGGCTGCTAATCCCGCGAATAACGCACCAGTACCAATACCAAAATCTTGCATAACAAAGGGGGCATTATGGACAACCACATGCCACCCTTCTAAAAAGATAGCACTTAAAATCGAAAGTGCACCCAAAACTTTTGAAATATCAAACGTTTCGTTATCCACTTCGGTAAAAGCACTTTTAAAAAAATTGGCCATTTTAGACCGCCGTAGTAAATAGCTTTCGCTCCGCTTCACGACGCTTAACTAGGCCAGGAAGGGTTTTTCCTCCCCCTTTAACCCATTTGCCGAACTCATCGGCAGCACCTGCGTAGTCTCCAGCATTAAGTTTTTTAAGCAAAGTAGAAGAACGAAGGTTACCTGCTCCTGCATTGTAAGCAAAGTCAACCAACGCATCGAATTGATTTTGATTTAAAGGTACAGTAACGGCTTTAGCGACCGCTGATTCATAACTTTTAAGGGTCTCAAGCAACATTGCTTCTCCTGTATCCAAATCGATAACAGGATCGCTCATCGTGACGTGTGTTCCATCTGGGTATAACGTTGAACCATATCCGATGGTTGCTACACCTGCAGGACACAAATAGGGCTTAGCGCTGAATCCTTCTGAAGTTTTGATTAATTCGATTACACCTTTACTTGATACCATGATTTTTCCATCCTTATATTGTTTTGAACATTCCAAAAATTAACCTCACGATAGTGTACGGTTATACTCATGCAATGTGCGTGAATAATTATAGCTCAAAAAAACTAAAGGGTATTCTCTTTTCTTTTAAAATTTTTTCAGGTTATTTGCGTAAAGTCAAGCTGTATCATTGTGAAATAAGGTAAAATTCGAGATATTTATACACACCCCAAAAAAGGATAAACAGATGATACGATATGCATTGAGTGCAATGGCACTCTTTTCGACATTGGTTTTGGCCGAACCTCTTACCCAGTTACAAGCAGTAGAAAAAGGGAAAAAGGTCTCAAGTGAATTACTTCAAACGTTAGGAAATCATTTACAAGAACGTATTCAGACTAAAGGAATTGTCAGTGGAGTCAATTTTTGTTCCCAAAATGGGTTAGTGTTAACCCAAAAAGTGGCAGAGGAGAACAATGTTACCCTGAAGCGAGTGAGTGTTCACAATCGTAATCCCCAAAATTTAGCAAGTGAAGAGGAGACCAAAATATTGGTTCGATGGAATCATCTTAAAGAAGCCAAAAAACCACTGCCTGAGTATGAAGTTATTTCACAAGCTGATGGTGGGTATCTTTATTATCAACCCATTGTGATTAAAAATCCACTCTGTTTGCAATGTCATGGAAAAAATGTGAAGCCAGCAGTTGCCAAAGCGATCAATGCGTTGTATCCTGAGGATAATGCTAAACGGTACAAAATAGGCGATTTACGCGGAATGGTAGTCGTAGGTATTCCAAAATAAGGGGTTTTTAGGGGTGGTTTGAAAATTCTCTTTCCATTTTAATTTAAGCTTAAATATTGTTTGGATACAATTCGCAACTTTTTGTAGACTTATAGGTAAGGAATGCTAATGTACGCAATCATTAAAAATGGTGGTAAACAGTACAAAGTTCAAGAGGGTGATATCCTTTTGTTCGATAAAATGGGACTTGATCCTAAGACTGCCATCGAAATCAAAGAAGTTCTTGCGGTGAATAACGGCGAACTTCGTACGGGTACTCCATTTGTAGAGGGTGCCGTTGTTATGGCCGAAGTGATCAATGAGGGTCGTGACCGTAAAGTGGTAATTTTCAAAAAACGTCGTCGTAAAGACAGTAAAGTAAAACGTGGTTTCCGTAGAGATCACACACGTGTTCGTATCACTGCGATCAACGCGTAACCGAGAGTAGGAGAATAGCATGGCTCACAAAAAAGGTCAGGGTAGTACACAGAATAACCGCGACTCAGCGGGACGTCGATTAGGTGTCAAAAAATACGGTGGTGAAGTGGTACGTGCGGGTAATATTATTATCCGTCAACGTGGAACCAAAGTTCACCCAGGTAAAAACATCGGTATGGGCAAAGATCACACTTTGTACGCATTGGTTGATGGCGTTGTTGCGTTTGAACGCAAAGATAAAAAACGTAAACAAGTTTCAGTAATACCTGCCGCTTAATTTCTCTCACCAAGCACATTGTGCTTGGTTCTTATACTTTTTCCAAATAACAGTGCTTTTTTTTTAACAGTGTATTTTTGATGAATGGATCAAAATGTAATTTTAAGAAAATAACCCCTAAGGATATTCAATGTTTAATGATAGCGTAGAACTCACTCTCTCTTCTGGTAAAGGTGGCGCAGGGTGCGTTGGTTTTCGACGGGAAAAATACGTTCTTCAAGGGGGACCCAATGGGGGCGATGGCGGTAAAGGGGGCGATGTCTATTTTAGAGTAGATAACAATACCCATACTCTTGCCCACTTCCAAGGGAATAAAAACCTCAAAGCTGGCAAAGGTCAACCGGGAGCGGGATCAAATATGGCAGGAAAACAGGGCGAACGTTTAGTGGTCATTGTCCCACCTGGAACTCAAGTGGTGGATGTGGAGACGGGAGAAATTTTACTGGATTTACTTGAAGATGGAAAAGAGGTATTGTTTCTCACCGGTGGTAAGGGGGGATTAGGCAATGTTCACTTTAAATCTTCGACCAACCAAAAGCCCATGTATGCGCAACCGGGGGAACCTGAAACGGTAAGAGTGGTGAAGCTTGATCTTAAACTTATTGCCGATGTGGGATTGGTAGGATTTCCGAATGTGGGGAAATCGACCCTTATCTCAACAGTCTCAAACGCTCGTCCTGAAGTGGCAAACTATGAATTTACGACCCTCACGCCAAAACTGGGTCAAATCACCATAGATTATGATTCGTACATTATGGCAGATATTCCGGGAATTATCGGAGGTGCGTCTGAGGGTAAAGGGTTGGGGCTGAAATTTTTGCGCCATATTGAGCGTACCAAGACCCTTTTGTTTATGATCGATTTAGCCTCATATCACGAATTACAATACCAATATGAGACCCTTAAAAAAGAGCTTGAACTTTTTTCGGCACTTTTGGCAGAACGTAATTATGCGATTGCATTGACCCGTTGTGATGCGATGACCCCTGAAGAAGTGATCGAAAAAACCAATCATTTTTTAACCTTGGTTGGATTAGAGGGTGTGACTAAAAGCCGTTTTGGCTTTACCACCGAATATCCTATCTATGAGCAAGAGAGTTTTGATACGGGTTTCTATGATCAAACGTTGCCCGCATTCATCGTCCCTATCTCTTCGGCGATTAATCTTAATATTAAGCCATTGACCTATGCACTTTATCAAATGGTCGTTTCGGAGCGAAAATGAAGCGATTGGTGTTAAAAGTTGGCAGTGCCGTTTTAAGTGAACACGATCAAATCGCCAAAGAGCGGATGGGGGCGTTGGTCGATTTTATCGCTGAGTTAAAACAACAGTATGAGGTGATTTTGGTCTCTTCCGGCGCGGTGGCCGCGGGTTATACGGAGCTTAAGTTGGATAAAAAAATCCTTTCCAATAAGCAAGCATTGGCCTCCATTGGCCAACCTATTTTGATGAAAAAATACCGTAAATTATTTGAACCTTACGGTCTCATCCCCTCCCAAATTTTGGTCACAGCAGCCAATTTTAATACCCAAGAGGAGTCTCAAAAAGTAAAAGATACCATAGAGACCCTTTTGGCGCACGAGGTTATCCCTATCATCAACGAAAATGATGCAACTGCCACCGAAGAGCTGGTATTAGGGGACAATGATCAACTCTCAGCCTACGCAGCGTACCATTTTGATGCCGATATGTTGGTGATTTTATCCGATATTGATGCGTATTACACCAAAGACCCTCGAACCCACAGTGATGCGCAGGTACGTTCTCATGTTGCAGTGATTAGCCACGAGGAATTAACCAAAGAGGTAACCCCCCATCACGATTTTGCAACGGGTGGGATTGTGACCAAACTTAAAGCGGCCGATTTTCTCCTTCAGCGGGGGGGTGCAATGTTTTTAAGCAGTGGATTTGATCTGACCAATGCCCGATCGTTTCTTTTGGATCATCACCATCGTGGTGGAACCCTTTTTCAAGGGGGAACCGTATGACCCGTGTCCTTTTTATGGGAACGCCCCAGTATGCGACCCACATTTTGCAAACCCTTATTGCAGCAGAGGAGGTTGAGGTCGTTGGGGTCTACACGCAACCCGATAAGCCCGTAGGGCGTAAAGCGGTTTTAACCCCTTCGAGCGTAAAAGTTTTGGCAAACAGCCATGAAATCCCTGTGTATCAACCAAGCCGTTTACGGGATCCTCATACGATTGAAGAGGTTTTAGCCATTGCGTGTGATCTCATTATTGTCGCTGCGTATGGACAAATTCTCCCTAAAGCCATTTTGGACTATGTCCCGTGTATTAATCTTCATGCCTCGATTCTCCCCGCCTATCGTGGGGCAAGCCCTATTCAACAATCTTTGTTGAATAATGATACCCATAGTGGGATCAGTGCCATGTGGATGGATGAGGGGTTGGATACGGGAGCGATTATTAAAAGTGAACGACTTAGCATTGACCCTGATGAGATGGTCGAATCACTGTATGAGCGACTCACAGTAATGGCATCGAACTTAACATTGGACGTTATCCGTCATTGGGATCGTTGTACTGCCCACGTGCAAGAGGAATCTGCTGTATCCCACTGCAAAAAAATTGCCAAAGCCGATGGTCTAATCGCCTTTGAAAATGCCCAAGAGATTTACCATCGTTATCGTGCGTTTACCCCATGGCCGGGTATTTTTACCCAATCAGGGCTTAAAATTAAAGCGATGATGCTAGAAGAGACTCAAAGTGTTGGTAACGCAGGGGAGATTGTTGCAATTGAGCCAAATGGTATTGTGGTTCAATGTAGCCAAGGCTCTCTTCGTTTACTCACCCTTCAAGCCCCTTCTAAGCAAGAGACATCAGCGAGTAATTACGTCAATGGAAAACGATTGAGCTGTGGAAATAGTTTGGTTTGATACGATTGATTCGACACAACGGTATGTGATCGAAGGATTAAAAAATCATACACTTGTATCTCCTGTGTGTGTGGGTGCCACTCTTCAAACGCATGGGATTGGATCACGCGGAAATCACTGGATTGGTCAAGAGGGCAATCTTTTTATCTCGTTAGCACTGAAGCGTGAGGCTTTGCCCCATGATTTACCCTTAGAATCTTCATCAATCTATTTTGCTATGATTTTGAAAGAACTTTTAATGGAGTTAGGGTCTCAAATATGGCTTAAATGGCCCAATGATTTTTATCTGGAAGACCAAAAAGTAGGGGGCGTTATCACCGCAGTTGTGGGAAAATCGCTGGTGTGTGGTATGGGATTAAACCTTCAACACGCGGTGGAAAATTTTGGGGTTAGTGATATTAGCATGATGCCTCAAACGTTAACCCCTCTTTATCTGAATCGTTTGGAAAAGTACCCCTCTTGGAAGCAGATATTTAGTAAATTCGAGATAGAATTTGAAAGAAGTAAATCTTTTTCAACCCACTCCATTATGAACACAATGATTAATTTACAAGACGCTATTTTATTGACAGATGGCTCTCTTGAATGTAACGGACAAAGGATATTTAGCCTACGATGAGCGAAGTAATTGTAATTGCAAACCAAAAAGGGGGCGTTGGTAAAACAACGACCGCGGTTAATTTAGCTGCCTCGTTGGCAGTCGCGGGTAAAAAGGTATTATTGATTGATGCTGATCCTCAAGCGAACGCAACGACATCCTTGGGGTATCATCGTAATAATTATGAGTTTAATATTTATCATGTTTTGATTGGTGCCAAAAAATTACGAGAAATTATTTTAAAAACGCAATTACCCACACTTTTCATTGCTCCTTCTAATATTGGTTTGGTAGGGATTGAAAAAGAGTATTATGATACCGATAATTCCAAAGGGCGAGAACTTATTTTAAAGCGTGCCATTGCCCAAGTTAAAGAAGAATATGACTATGTTATCATTGACTCTCCTCCTGCCCTTGGACCTATGACCATTAATGCCCTTTCTGCGTCTAATTCGGTGATTATTCCCATCCAATGCGAATTTTTTGCCCTTGAGGGGTTGGCACAATTGCTCAATACGGTCAAATTGGTACGCAAAACCATCAATCCAAAGCTCAGTATTAAAGGGTTTTTACCTACCATGTACAGCTCGCAAAACAACCTTTCTCGACAAGTTTTTGCCGATTTACAACAACATTTTCACAGTAAATTGTTCAAATCGGATGAAGATACATTTATTGTTATTCCCCGTAATATTAAGTTGGCAGAGTCTCCCAGTTTTGGAAAACCTGCTATTTTGTACGATATCAAATCTGCTGGCTCATTAGCGTATCAAGATTTGGCGTATGCTATCATTGCATAAAAAGGGTTTTTCATGGCAAAAACAGCTGCACTAGGGCGCGGTTTAGGGGCATTACTCAGTGAAATTGATGAAGCATACCAAAATGAACTTCCCTCGCGTGCAGGGGTTGATGAACTTTTATTGTCTAAAATTCGTCCCAATCCATATCAACCCCGAAAACATTTTGATCCTGAATCTCTAGCGGAACTTTCCGAATCGATTAAAACCTATGGTCTATTGCAACCCATTGTCGTCAAAGAAGACATTGATGGATATGTCATCATTGCCGGTGAACGACGATTTCGTGCCAGTAAATTAGCCAAACTCAAAACCATCAAAGCCATTTTGGTTTCGGTTAGCGATGAACAAATGCGTCAGCATGCCCTAATCGAAAATATTCAACGGGATGAATTAAATGCTATTGATTTGGCACAAGCGTATCAAGAATTAATTGATGTTCATCAGTTGACGCACGAACAACTTTCCTTAACTGTCCATAAAAGTCGTACCCAAATTACCAATACCTTGCGATTGTTACAATTGGGAGACAAAGGGAGAAAAGCGATACTGGAAGGAAAAATCTCTGCGGGTCATGCAAAAATTATTGTTGGACTTGGTGAAAAAGAGCAAGCACTCTTGATTGATTCGATTATGGGGCAAAAATTAAGTGTACGTGATGTCGAAAAAATGGTTAAAAATATGAAAACTTCTGATCGTCTCTCCCCTTTATCTTTAGAATCTTCCCTTGAATTGGATTTTAAAAAACTGCAATCTCAGTTGGCAAAGATGGGCTTAAAAAGCTCTAAAAAAGGGTCAAAACTGATGATCGATTTTAACGATAACGATCAAATTGATGCTTTTTTGTCCACACTTTTAGGATAAAACCCTCCGTTTAACTGTCCCTTCAATTTAAGAGGTGTATAATCTCATAACTTTTAGGAGGTGGTATGTTAGATATAAGTCCGATGCTGTTAGTCAGCACCCTGATTGTCTTCCTTGTCCTGATTGCTGTGTTAAATAGTTTGCTTTATAAACCTCTTTTTAGCTATATGGAAAAAAGGGATGCGGATATTAAAAAAGATCTTGACGAAGTTGGTAACAATGACGCTGAGATTGCTGCATTTCATGCTCAGGCTGAGAAGATCGTTAGTGATGGCAAGTTGCAAGCGCACGCGATGAGAGAAAAAGTTGTTATGGAAGCCAAGCTTTTGGTGAGTAGCAAAATTGAAGCAAAACGTGCTGAACTAGCGTTAGAGTATGCTAAGTTCGAAGAGGCGATGGCTGAAGAGCGTTCACAATTGCGTGAAACCCTTCGTCTGGAAGTACCTAAATTTCAAGCGGCAGTTTCTGCTAAGCTTCATCAGATATAAGGAGGAACTATGGGTAAAATAGTCATAACCGTCTTTGTTCTTAGTGCGTATCTTTTTGGAGCGGATGCTGGACATGAAGGTTCAACGGATATTGTTCAACGAACCATTAACTTCCTTATCTTTGTAGGTATCCTTTACTACATTTTAGCTGAGCCTATCAAAAGTTATTTTGGAGGTCGCAGTGTAGGTATTGCAGGTGAGCTTGAAAAAGTTCAAGAACGTCTTCGTGAGTCCAAGCATCTTAAAGAAGCTGCGGAATTAAAAGTTGATGAAGCGATTCAATTTGTGAATGAACTGAATGAAGCAACGAAGAGAGAGTGTAAAATCTTGAATGATAAGATTATTGCACAAGGTGAGCAAGAAGCTGAGCTGATAGAAAAACAAAGCATTGCTTTGATGGATCTTGAAAAACGTCAAATGGTTCGTAGCGTAGTGACTGAAATCATGGCAGATGTTATGTCAGCAAGTGATGAGAGTATGAACAGTGATGCTATGGTTGAAATTTTGAAAAAGAAGGTGGCGTAAATGAAGCACGAAATGATTGCTAAACGTTACGTTAAATCCCTTGTTTCATTGTTAGATGCTGTTTCGTTGGATAATGCTTCGGATCTTTTTACGGTTTTGGCAACTGCTTTTGAAGAACCTAAATTTCTTCAAATTATGCACAGTAATGATATTGCAACTTCGGCTAAAACAGACCTGATTTTGGGGATGGTAGAGAGCCTTAAAAGCGATGAAATGGTCAATTTCATTAAGCTTTTGGGTGAGAATGGGCGTTTGTTGTTGATTCCTGCTATTGCACACGAGTTGAAACGTCAAATCGGTGCTATGAAACGTGTGTATAATGGTCGAATTTACAGTGTGTCTACGATAGATCAAGGTGCAATTGATTCTATTGCGCAGGATTTGGGGAGCAAAATGGGTGCTTCTATCGCTTTGACATTTGTAGAATCGGCGTGTGATGGTGTTCGTGTAGTTGTGGATGGACTTAATGTTGAAATTGATTTTTCAAAAAGTCGTCTTAATGCACAAATGACAGAACATATTTTAAAATCAATTTAACCCTCGCGAAAGGAGAAACTAGTGGTAGCAAAAGTACAAGCGGATGAAATCAGTTCGATTATTAAAGAACGAATTGAAAACTTCGAACTAAACGTAGATATTAATGAAACTGGTAAAATCGTCTCATATGGAGATGGAATTGCTCAAGTCTATGGTCTTAATAATATTATGGCCGGTGAAATGGTTGAATTTGAGGATGGGACACAAGGTCTTGCTATGAACCTTGAGGAGAGCAGTGTTGGGATTGTTGTTCTTGGTCGTGCTAAATTGCTTCGTGAAGGGATGAGTGTTAAGCGTCTAGGACGTTTATTGGAAGTCCCTGTTGGTGAAGCACTTCTTGGTCGTGTTGTGAATGCTTTGGGTGAGCCTATTGATGGCAAAGGACCTATCGAAACAACACAAACGCGTTTTATTGAAGAAAAAGCTCCAGGGATTATGGCACGTAAATCGGTACATGAACCAATGGCAACAGGGATTAAAGCAATCGATTGTCTTGTTCCGATTGGACGTGGTCAACGTGAGTTGATTATTGGTGACCGTCAAACAGGTAAAACGACTGTTGCACTTGATGCGATTATCAATCAAAAAGGTAATGGTGTTATTTGTATCTATGTTGCTATTGGTCAAAAAGAATCAACGATAGCGCAAGTTATGCGTCGTCTTGAAGAAGCGGGTGCGATGGAATATACCATTATCGTTTCTTCCTCTGCGTCTGAATCAGCAGCGTTGCAATTCCTTGCTCCGTATGCGGGTGTGACCATGGGTGAATACTTCCGTGATTCTGGACGTCATGGTTTGATCGTTTATGATGATCTTTCCAAGCACGCAGTAGCGTATCGTGAAATGTCATTGATCCTTCGTCGTCCTCCAGGCCGTGAAGCGTATCCAGGAGATGTTTTCTATATCCACTCCCGTTTGTTGGAGCGTGCGGCAAAAGTAAATGATGAGTTGGGTGCAGGTTCATTGACCGCATTGCCCATTATCGAAACACAAGCGGGTGACGTTGCGGCGTATATCCCAACCAACGTTATCTCAATTACCGATGGTCAAATTTTCTTAGAAACCGATTTGTTTAATGCGGGTATCCGTCCTGCGATTAACGTAGGTCTTTCGGTTTCTCGTGTTGGGGGTGCGGCGCAAATTAAAGCAACGAAACAAGTTGCTGGAACCTTGCGTCTTGATTTGGCACAATACCGTGAGCTTCAAGCGTTTGCTCAATTTGCTTCGGATTTGGATGAAGTAAGTCGTAAGCAACTTGAACGTGGTCAACGCATGGTAGAAGTATTGAAACAACCTCCTTATTCTCCAATTCCTGCAGAAAAACAGGCATTGATTATTTTTGCAGGGAATGAAGGGTATCTTGATGATCTTCCCGTTTCAGCGGTTGTTCAATTTGAAGCAGATCTTTATCCATTTATCGATGCAAGTTACCCAAAAATTCTTGAGAATATCCGAACAACCTCAAAAATTGATGATGAGACCATGGGGATGATGAAAAAAGCGATCGAAGAGTTTAAAACTACTTTCGTTCAAGCATAAGGATTTTTGATGGCTAACTTGAAAGAGATTCAACGACAGATTAAGAGTGTTTCTAACACGCAAAAAACAACGCGTGCGATGAAGCTTGTCTCTACGGCGAAACTTCGCCGTGCAGAAGAGCTTGCGAAACGTTCACGTCTGTTTGCTCAAAAAACGAATCAAGTGATAGCTGAAATCGCAAGCCGCATACATTGTAATAAAGTTGGCGGAATTGAGAGTCGTTGTTTTATTCAAAATGATGCGCCAAAAACAATTGATATTATTTTTGTTACAGCTGATAAAGGTCTTTGCGGTGGGTTTAATATGCAAACGATCAAAGCAGTTAGACGCTTGATAGCTGAGTATAAAAATAAAAATGTCTCTATTCGTATTCGTGGTATCGGTAAGAAAGGGATTGAGTATTTTAATTTCAATCAAGTTGAATTGCTTGATGCGGTGAAAAATCTCAGTTCTGCTCCTGATATGCAACGTTCAAGTGAATTTATGACACGATCAATTAAAGATTTCAATGATGGTATTGTGGATGCGGTCTATCTTGTGTATAACGGGTATAAAAACATGATTACCCAAGAGTTGCATGTTAAGCGGCTTTTACCGGTAATGATTGAAGATTTTGATTGTGAAAAAGCAAATAATAATGTCCTTGAATTTGAAGCGTTTGATGAAGAGAAAATGCTTGATTCATTGATGATAAAATATGCTGAGTACAATATGTATTACGCACTCATTGATTCGGTCGCAGCCGAGCATAGCGCTCGTATGCAAGCCATGGATGCAGCAACAACAAATGCGAAACAAATGGTCAAATCGTTGAATGTTAAGTTTAATAAAGCGCGACAAGAAGCGATTACGACGGAACTTATCGAGATAATCAGCGGCGTAGAGTCGATGAAATAAGTATGGAGGAAAGAATGATTGGTAAAATTGCTCAAGTAATTGGTCCGGTTGTTGACGTTGATTTTGAAGGTTATTTACCTGCAGTCAATGAAGCGATCGAAGTAAATGTTAGTGTGGAAGGGAATACAACACGTCTTGTGTTGGAGGTAGCCGCACACCTTGGTAATGGTCGTGTACGTACTATTGCTATGGATATGTCTGAGGGGTTGGTTCGTGGAATGGCGGCAACTGCTACGGGTAATCCAATCAAAGTTCCTGTGGGTGAAAAAGTTCTTGGGCGTATTTTTAATGTTATCGGTGAAACGATTGATGGCGGTGAACAAATTACCGATTGTGATACATGGTCAATTCACCGTGATCCTCCACCATTGATTGAACAAAGCACTAAAACAGAGATGTTTGAAACGGGTATTAAAGTAGTTGATCTTTTGGCTCCGTACTCAAAAGGGGGTAAAGTAGGACTCTTTGGTGGTGCGGGTGTTGGTAAAACCGTTATTATCATGGAATTGATCCACAACGTGGCACATGGACATGATGGTCTTTCGGTTTTTGCCGGTGTTGGTGAGCGTACGCGTGAGGGGAACGACCTTTACCACGAGATGAAAGAATCCAGCGTTTTGGACAAAGTAGCTCTGTGCTATGGTCAAATGTCAGAACCACCAGGAGCACGTAACCGTATCGCTTTGACAGGTATTACTATGGCAGAGTATTTCCGTGATGTACAAGGGCTTGATGTATTGATGTTTATCGATAATATCTTCCGTTTTGCACAATCAGGGTCTGAAATGTCAGCACTTTTGGGACGTATCCCCTCAGCGGTTGGTTACCAACCAACATTAGCGCGTGAAATGGGTGCGTTACAAGACCGTATTACGTCAACCAAAAAAGGTTCGATCACTTCGGTTCAAGCAGTATACGTACCAGCGGATGACTTGACGGATCCAGCTCCTGCATCGGTTTTTGCCCACTTGGATGCGACAACGGTTCTTAACCGTAAAATCGCTGAAAAAGGGATCTATCCTGCGGTTGACCCATTGGATTCAACGTCACGTATGCTTGACCCCCAAATTATTGGTGAAGAGCATTATAATGTAGCACGTGGTGTTCAAAAAACACTTCAAAAATACAAAGATTTGCAAGATATTATCGCGATTCTTGGTATGGATGAGCTTTCGGAAGAAGATAAATCGGTTGTTGAACGCGCACGAAAAATTGAAAAATTCCTTTCTCAACCGTTCTTTGTTGCGGAAGTATTTACTGGTTCTCCAGGAAAATATGTTTCTCTTGAAAATACCATCAAAGGGTTTAAAGGTATTTTAAACGGCGATTACGATCATTTACCAGAAGGTGCCTTCTATATGGTGGGTGACATGAATGAAGCAATCGAAAAAGCCGCTAAAATGAAAAGCAAGTAATTGCTTTTTAAAGGAATGAAATGGATGCTCTAAATTTAGAAGTGCTAACGCCAAGTGGCCCTATTTTCAATGGTCCCGTTATGAGTGTAACGGTTCCTGGTGAAGAGGGGGAATTTGGGGTTCTTGCAGGACACGTAGCCTTGACAACGCTCCTTAAAGCAGGAGTGGTTGATGTTGTCAAAGAAGATGGTAAAAAAGAGTCCATTGTGGTTAACTGGGGTGTTATTCAAGTCGCGAACGGAAAAGTAATCGTCTTGGTTGATGGTGCTGTTGCTATTCGTGGTGATAGTGAGAGTGGAATTGCGCTTGCTCTTGAAGAAGCTAAATCTCTTATTAGTGGTATTGCTGATTCTCATGCCATGATTGCTTCGGTCTCTGCCCGATTGGAATCCGCAGCGCATTCCTATAGTCACTAAAAAAGTTATGTTTACTGCTCTTTCTCTCTTTATTACTAAAAGTCACCCAGTTAGTTTGGGTGTCTTAATCATTCTCTCTCTCTATTTTATTGTGATTAATTGGATTTTTATGTATCGTTGGTTTTCCTTAAATAAATGGATAACGGTTGAAAATAAAAACCTTGAAGCGTTATTGATGGGAGCGGATCGCTTGAATGAAGCATCTTTTTTGTTTCACTTTGTTAAGACTGCTGCCTCTTTAACCCAATCACTTTTTGATTTAACCTATTATGCCGCCACCAAAGAGGCAACCAAAGGGTTGACCGCTTTGTCTGTAGTTGCATCAACGACCCCTTTTATTGGGTTATTTGGAACGGTTATTTCCATTTTAGATACGTTTAAACACATTGGTGGTTCTGCGGGAACGACAAGTATTATTGCCATAGGGGTTTCGGATGCTCTTATTTCGACTGCTTCGGGTATTTTTGTCGCTATTTTTGCGTATACGTATCATCAAATGTTAAAACGACGTTCTTTTGATGTGGTAACGGTCATACGGATGCAAAGTGATATGCTCCTTTCACGAAAAGGGTAAAAATGGTTGATTGGGATGAAAAACCTGAATTAAACATTACCCCCTTGGTGGATGTTATGTTGGTTTTATTGGCGGTATTGATGGTTATTTCTCCGACGATTATCTATGAAGAACTGATCAAACTCCCTAAAGGGTCTGCCCAAACCGAAATCAAAGAAAAAAAAGCCATAGAGATTGTTATTACAGAGAACAAACGTATTACGGTCAATAAAAAATCGTTTGAGTTTGATACCTTTAGTGATAATTTCGCCCTTTTTTCCAGTGAGTTTCCACGAGAGAGCGTGGTACGTATTAGTGCCGATCATACCTTGGACTATGGGGATGTGATGGGGGTGATTAGTGGCGTTAAGCGGGCAGGTTTAACCAATATTTCGCTTGCAACGCGTAATTAATATTTGTATGTGGTTGGATAATAAGCGTCTTTTTTTCCTTAGTGGAATTGCTTCTTTTGGGTTATTTTTTATCGTACTGGCAGTTATCCTCTGGCAAGCAACTCTTATCATCCCTCCCATTATGTATGCAGCATCTAAAAGTAACTTTGTTGCCATTTCGTTAGAAACCTCTTCATCCTTAGGCAAAACAGAAGTTTCAACACAACCCCAAAAATTACACGAAAAGCCAATCGAAAAAGTTCACGAAACAAAGCCAGAACACAAAGAGATGGTGTTACCTAAAAAAGAGACCGTACCGCTTAAAAGTCTTCCCCAAGAGAAAAGCTCTAGCAGTAAGGTCAAAACAGCACAACCTGAAATTAACGATCTTTTTGCAACCGTCAAAACAACCCGTCCCCCTAAACCTACGAAAAAAAATAGTAGTGAGTTAGCAGCGTTAAACGCATTGGAAAAAGAGGTTCTCTCCTCCAAACGATCGTCTCAATTGTTTGAAAAAGCAAAAAGTCTTGATTTGGTAAAGTCAGATGTTCAAGTAATTTCTGCTTCAACTGGAGCAAATGTTGATAAATATATGGCAAAAATTCAAGGACTCGTAAAAAGATATTTTTACCCTCCAACCGGTAGTAGTGGTGAATCATCAGTTATTTTATTAAGACTTGATGCCATGGGTAAAATGATAAATTTTAAGATATTGAGAAGTTCTAAAAATCAATCATTTAATGTAGAGGTTAATTTGTTAAAAGATCGTCTTAGTTCAATTCGTTTTCCAGAAACTCCAGATGGCAAAGAAGGAGTTTTAACATGCACATTAACAGCAAAGGAATGATATTTTGAAGTTTATATTTTTAGTTTTAATGTTTACTTATTATTTATGGGGAGTTGAAGGGGCTATTGAAGTGACCAAAGTGGTAGGGGAGGAGCGTCTTCCTCAACTTAACATCGAAAACAGCAGTGGTGAATTGGAACTGGATGGACAAAAATTTCATAAGATGCTCAGTGCCGATATGAAAGTGATTGCGCTATTTGATGTCAATGATAGCTATAGCGCACAACCTTTTGAAAGTGCTACCCACCGTAGTGATATGGGCTATACGCTTCGGTATCGTTTGACTAACGATGGAGCTGGTGGATACAAAGCGGAGGTTCGCTTGCTTCAAAATAATGAAAATCTTTTTGCCAAAACCTATTTTTTAAAACAACAGGAGATGTTGGTTTTTTTAGCTCACTCCATTGCGTATGATATTAATACCAAAATGGGGGGAATGCCCGTAGAATGGATGAAGCGTAAAGTGTTATTGGTACGATCCAAAGGGGCAAGGCATTCGGAAATCATTGCAGCGGATTATACCCTTGCGTATCAACGGATAATACTTAGTGGGGGGATGTATGGATTTGCTAAATGGGCCAATCGTGAGCAAACTGATTTTTATTACACCTCTTTGAGTGATTTTTCCCCTACGATTTATCGGGTGAATTTGGCATCGGGGGCGAAAACCTTTGTGGTCTCTTCCGATGGAATGGCGGTATGTTCGGATGTGAGTGAAGATGGGAATAAATTGCTTTTAACCTTAGCACCCAAAGGGCAACCGGATATTTATCTCTATAATCTAAGTACCCATGAGAAAAAAAGGTTAACCGATTATTCCGGAATTGATGTGAATGGTCAGTTTATGGAAAATGATACCATCGCTTTTGTCTCGAATCGTTTTGGAAAACCCAATGTTTTTGCTCAGAAAATAGGGAGTTCTGCGGTGACTCAGCTGCTCTTTGAGGGGAAAAATAACTCCTCTTTTAGTGCCTATCACCAATTTGTCGTCTATAAAACACGGGATGAGGGGGGATCGTTTGATCTCCATTTAGCCTCTTTGGGAAATAATGGAATTAAACAGCTCACCACTAGTGGAAATAATGATTATCCCCGTTTTTCGTATGATGGGGAAGCCATTTTGCATATCAAGCACGAAGGATTACGGAGCTTGGTGGGCATTATCCGATTAGGACTCAATAAAAGTTTTACTTTTCCATTAAGCATTGGACGAATCCAGTCGCTGGATTGGTGATTTATTTATTTTTGGCTATACTTTAACGTAAATACTATACTTAGGAGCTTTCAATGAAACGTGTTGCCTATATGAGTGCGGTTTTGGGATTATTGTTTTTTAGCGGTTGTACCAAACAACCAACAATCGATACAACGGTGAATGATCACTCTGTTGCGCAAAATACGGCGGTTATTCCTCCTGTTACGAATAATACTAACCCTGTTGATACCGCTGCTATTGGTACTGATGTTAAAACGGTTAACAGCATTTTGTTTGATTACAATAAGTTTGACATTCGTCCTGATATGCAAGCCATTGTGAAAACGGATGGTGAATTGGTCAAAAACAAAGCAGTTAAACTTGAAGGTAACTGTGACGAATTTGGGAGCGATGAGTATAACCTTGCATTGGGCTTGAAACGTGCTAATGCCGTTAAATCAGCGTTGCTTGAAGAGGGTGTTAACCCAGAATCGATTAGTATGACCAGTTTGGGTGAAAGCAATCCTGTGTGTGCTGATAAAACCCAAGAGTGCTGGGCTAAAAATCGTCGTGTTGATTTCAAGCTTCCCTAAATGCGTGTTGTTCTAGCTATTATCCTTCTTTCCGCTTTTTTACGTGCGGAAGAGCCTTCTGCTTTTGGAGCGGGGGATCTTAATAATCCCAATCCCTATGGTCTTACTCGAGAAGAAAAACTTTTCTTAGAGAACAAAAAAGAGATTCAAGGGATTGCCAGTAAAAGCAGTTTGCAAAATGCCAAAGTCGAGTCGGTTGCTGAACGCTTAGATGGGATACAAGCCATTATCGAAGGACTTGCACAAGCACAAAATGAACAAAAATTACTTTTAAAAAAAGTGACAGATTCTCTCAGTGACCAAAACCGATCCCAAAAAATTGATACCCTCATTAATCAAAACAATACGGATGGTGAAAATATTATTCGTTTGAAATTACTGATTGAAGAGTTATCACAAAGCGTAGATGGGATTAATAACGCGTATATAAGCAAAGAGGAGTTTGCTACTCTTATGAAGCAATTAAAAGTTGCTATTCCAGCGTCATCGAATTCAAAAGCAGTGATTTCATCTGAAAAAGCTAAAAAAGGGGATAATGTAAGTCTTGAAAAAGAGGGCAAAAGACTCTTAGGTCAAAAAAATTATCCTCAAGCACAAGAAGCGTTTGAAGCGATGATCCAAAAAAAGTATAAATCGGCTGAAGCTAATTTTTGGATAGGGGAAATTTATTTTGATCAGCAACAGTACAAAGAGGCGATGGGATATTATAAACAAAGTGCCTCTGAAAATGAAAAAACGGTTGTGATGCCCACCCTTTTACTCCACAGTGGTATTGCTCTGGAAAAAATGGGAGATGTCGCCAAAGCAAGAGATTTTTATGGGGCAACGGTTTCACGCTATGCAGGTTCGGGTGCAGCGATGGAAGCCTCAAAAAGGCTCTCTAAGTTGAAATAGTTATGGATGGCTCTTCAGGCTATCTATAGCTAAATATGTTAAAATCGCGTTATCTTAAAATTTGTAAGGCAGATCAATGGCAATTGAAGCAAATCAGATCGTTTCGATCGAGTATGAAGTTCGCGATGGAGCGAGTGTGGTAGACAGCAATGTCGGTGGTCAACCGTTGGTATTTATGTTTGGAAAAGGGCAAGTTATCCCTGGATTAGAAAACGGGATTGCCAACATGAACATGGGTGAAAAAGCTGATGTGTTAGTAAAAGCTGGCGATGCGTATGGTGATTACAATGAAGAAGCACAACAAGAGCTTCCTCGTGAACAATTCGCAGGGCTTGATTTGAATGTTGGTATGACATTGTACGGTCAGGGTGAAGATGGTGGAACGGTTCAAGTGATCGTGAAAGCAATCAATGACGATAGCGTTGTGATTGATTTTAATCACCCCCTTGCTGGAAAAGATTTGATGTTTACTGTCACGGTTCAAGCGATTCGTGATGCGACAGCTGAAGAAGCGATGAGTGGTATTCCTGCAGAAAATGCTGTTGAAGATAGCGGATGTTGCGGAAGCGGTGGTAACCACGGCTGTGGATGTCACTAATTTTGTAACCGCTTCAAACGCCTCACTTGAGGCGTTTAAAACCGCTAATTTGTTAAAAGGTTTATCGGTGAGTGCCATTATTATTGGTGCGCGTGGAACCGGTAAACGTTCTCTTGCTCGTTATATTTTACCTCATGCTCCTGTGATTGATGCGAAAAATTTTGATGAACTGCTTGATGCTTTGGTCAAAAATAGTACACTCATTGTCCATAAAATAGATGATATTCCTAATTTAAAACGGTTTGAAGAGACCCTAAGCCGAACTAAAACCCGCATTATTGCCACAGGTGAATACCGTTTTTCCCCCGAACAATTAGAGAATATTTTTTCCATTCGTCTTGTCATTCCCCCCTTACGTGAACGTCCTGAAGATACGCAATTATTAGCTGCTTTGTTTGCCAAAGAGGCGCAGGAAGTTTTGGGAACACTTTCCCCCATTGCGCTTGATTTCTCCCCCGATGTGAGCGATAATTCCCTTTCGTTACGACGACAAGTCTATCTTCAATCGTTGCTTGGTAGTATTGAAGAAGAGGATATTATGACGATTATGGAGGGATTTTTGGTTCAAAAATTGGGGGGAAATAATGATTATCGACGTTTTTTGCCCCTTTTTGAAGTTCCCCTCATTAAAGCGGGGATGAAACGGTTCAAATCACAATTGCAATTGGCCGATAAATTAGGACTTAATCGTAACACCCTACGTAAAAAAATTGCCGATCACGCCGCGTACCATTTAGAAATGAAGGAGTAATAATGTCAAAAAAAATAGCAATGATCTTCCCCGGTCAAGGTTCTCAAGCCATTGGAATGGGAAAATCTTTTTACGAAAACAGTGAATTGGCCCGTGAAATGTTTCACAAAGCGGGAGAGCGTATTGGCGTTGATTTTTCTCAACTCCTTTTTGAAGAGAATGAGCAGCTCAATGAGACCGCTTACACCCAACCGGCTATTTTGTTGGTCTCTATCATTGCGTACCGATTGTTTCAAGCGGCGCATCCTACCCAAGCGACCCTCTTTTTGGGACACTCGTTGGGTGAATTTAGCGCGCTGTGTGCTTCAGGCGCACTTGATTATGTTGATGCAGTCGAATTGGTGCATCAGCGCGGAAAATTGATGCAAGCGGCGTGTGTGAATGTGGATGCAGGGATGATGGCAATTTTGGGACTGGAAGATGCCGTAGTAGCACACTTGTGTACCCAAGCCCAAAGTGAAGGAAAGCAAGTATGGCCGGCTAATTTTAACCAAAACGGTCAATTGGTCGTTGCAGGGATCAAAGAAGATCTACGGAGTATGGAAAGCACGTTCAAAGAAGCGGGAGCAAAACGGGCATTATTGCTCAATATGTCGATTGCCAGCCACTGTCCGCTCCTTTCTAGTGCGATGGAACCCTTGGGAAAAGTGATGGAGATGATGGTGAGTGAGACGTTTTCTGCCCCCATCGTTTCCAACGCATCAACCCAAAAATACGCAACCAAACACGAGGCGATTGAACTGCTCAAAGTTCAACTCATTCAACCGGTGCAATACAAGCAATCGATTGAAGCGATCGCTGATGAGATTGATGTGATGATCGAATTTGGGAATGGTGCGGTGCTTAAGGGGTTGAATAAACGCAATGCACCCAACGTAGAGACCCTTAATGTATCGGATATGGCAACCCTTGAAAAGGTGTGTGAAGCACTCGCATGAAGGTAGCGTTGATCCAATTCTCCCCCCAACTGAACCGTTCTAATTTGGAACGGGTTGTGGCATCTGTAGAATCCCATCCCCAAGCAGACGTAATCCTTTTTCCCGAACTGGCGTTGAGTGGCTATTTGCTCAAAGATAAATTGTTTGAAGATGCGTGGAACCGTGAAGAACTCTCCCTCTTAGCACAGGCTAGTTTGACGTGCGACATTGCCGTAGGTGCAGCGATGTGGGATGAGGGGAAAGTCTATAACAGTGCATTGTACTTTTCCCAAGGAGCGTTACTTCATATTCACCATAAAAATCATCTCCCGACCTATGGGATGTTTGAAGAGGGGCGTTATTTTGCTCAAGGGGAGTCGATACGTGCGTTTGAAACGATGCATGGTTCGTGCGTTATGGTGGTCTGTGAAGACGTGTGGCGGGCGGAGACCTTTGCCCATATTGCCCTTTTGGAGGTTGATATTATTTACGTTCTGGCAGCTTCGCCCGCGAGGGATTTTAGGGATGAGGGATTAATGATTACTGCTCAGTGGGATGCGTTGTTGAAATCCTTGGCATTATTGACCAAAGCGTACGTGGTCTTTGTTAATCGTGTTGGATTTGAAGATGGATTGGGTTTTTGGGGGGGAAGTCGTGTAATTACCCCCACGGGGGAGTGTGAGTATGAACTGCCTTTGTTTGAAGAAGCCTCTCGCGTCGTTGAATTGAACCACGGTTTGTTAAAAGTAGAGCGATACATCGCTAAAAATAGTTAAGGAATAACCAATGAAAATAGCCATTATGGGTGCGATGCGCGAAGAGATCGCCCCAATTTTAGAACACCTCGAATCGTACAAGACCCTTGAACACGCAGGAAATATTTTTTATACGGGTCACTACGGTGGTCATGAATTGGTTTTAGCCTATTCCAAAATTGGAAAAGTGTTTTCTGCGATCACCGCTTCGGTGATGTGTGAGCGTTTTGGGATTGATGCCCTTTTGTTTAGCGGTGTTGCTGGGGGGATTAGCCCTGAGCTTAAGATTGGTGATTTGATTATGGCAAGTCAATTGTGTCAACACGATGTCGACATCGTAGCCTTTGGTCACCCTTACGGATTTATCCCTGAGGGAACTTTGATGGTACCTACCGATCCAGCTTTACGCTCTTTAGCCTCCGAAGTGGCGATTGATATGGGGATCGATCTTTATGAGGGGATTATCGCTACCGGAGATCAATTTGTCGCCAGCAGTGAACGAAAATCGTGGATTCATGAAACCTTTAACGCCGATGCACTAGAGATGGAGGGGGGGAGCGTTGCGTGCGTGTGTCACAATTTTGGTGTTCCCTGTTTTGTCCTCCGCGCCATTAGTGATACGGCAAATGGGGAAGCCAGTGAGGATTTCGATGCGTTTTTGCAAACCTCAGCGGCGGTAAGTGCAACCTTTATTTTAGCGATGGTACACCGTCTTGGCCATTAAACTCAGCAAAAAAATCATGAGCCAAATTGGGAAAACCAATGCCACTTTTGGACTCATTCAAGAGGGGGATAAAATCCTTGTGGGGCTA
Source organism: Sulfuricurvum sp. (assembly GCA_020721585.1). Taxonomy (GTDB): domain Bacteria; phylum Campylobacterota; class Campylobacteria; order Campylobacterales; family Sulfurimonadaceae; genus Sulfuricurvum. The sequence continues at coordinate 52,738 of DYMK01000006.1, read as the reverse complement.
AGTGGGGGGAAAGATTCCCTCACGATGATCCATGCGATGATGGAGCAACAGCGTCGCGCCCCGTTTGCTTTTGAGATTATCGCGGTGACGGTGACGTATGGAATGGGAGAAGATTTAACCGCATTGTGTGACCATTGCGCAGAGCATGGTATCCCGCATCGTATTTATGAGACCAATACCTACGAAATTGCCGAAGAAAAAATTCGTCAAAACTCCTCTTTTTGCAGTTTTTTTTCCCGTATGCGACGGGGTGCTTTGTACAGCGTTGCCAAAGAATATGGGTGTAATAAAGTCGCCTTAGGTCACCATCTCGATGATGCGGCGGAGAGCTTTTTTATGAATATGATCTACAATGGTCACTTGCGCGCCCTTGCCCCCAAATACCAAGCTGGCAATGGTCTCATCGTCATTCGTCCCCTTATTCAATTACGTGAACGTCAATTGTCTGCGTGTGCATTGGACAATGGTATGCCCACCATCGGAGATGAAGCGTGTCCTTCGATGCGTTTTGATGTCAAAATGCCCCATGCACGTGCGAGCATGAAAACCATGTTGCACGAAATGGAAGCCAAATATCCCGACATCTTTGTGTCGATCAATTCCGCGTTTGGTCATATCAGTGATGATACTTTTTTTGATCCTGCGCGTTGGAATTGCTAAAGTAGCTTATTTTTTGAAGGAATAGAAATGGATAAATTGCTCTCAATGTTTACACTTCAACAAACCCTCAACGATTCCACCAGTGGTCAAGGGTGGGAAAATGGGATGACCAATAAGGGTAAAAAAATCAATTGGCAACGGTGTATCACCATGGAGTCGGCTGAAATGATTGATTCGTTTGGGTGGAAACATTGGAAAAGTATTGATCAACAAACCGATTATGACAATCTTCAAATCGAGATTGTCGATGTGTGGCATTTTGTGATGAGTTTGGTATTGATGTTTAATGCCCGTAGTGGTGCTGAACGTGTCGAAGAATTGGCGCAACGAATCGCCAAAACCCCCGAATTTCAGGGACTGAGCGTGGAGGAAACCCTCCCCTTTGGCAGCGATGAGATTTTACTGATGCGGATTGAAAACGTGATGCGTCTTTCGTTGATCCCCCTCTCAGCGGAGATGGTAGGGGCAATGATTGAGGAGTTTTTTGAGTTAGCCTACGTGGGCGGACTGAATGTCACAGATCTCTATCGCCTCTATGTGGGGAAAAATATCCTCAACCAATTCCGTCAAGATCATGGCTACAAAGAAGGGACGTATCGCAAAATTTGGGAGGGGATGGAAGACAATGCCGTGATGAAGCGCGCATGGGAAGATGAACCCAACATGACCCCCAAAGAACTGTACCAAACCCTCACCGCCCTTTATCCCTTGGCGTAAACTATCACCTTGAGCTAGATTTTCGCTAGTTAAGGAAGGGGGATTGGCTTACCGGTAAAGTAGCCTTGAGAATAATCTATTCCAAGGGTACAAATAGCTTCATACGTCTCTTCATCGGAGACAAATTCGGCAATGGTTTTTGCCCCAATTTTACGAGCAAAATCAACGATGGTCTCTACGATAATACGGTGACGTTGATGATTAGCAATTCCTCGTATCAACGAACCATCTATTTTGACATAATCAACATTGAGTTTTAGAATATTTTCAAAATTAGAATAGCCCGTTCCAAAATCATCAATCGCAATTTTCGCCCCCAGTGCTTTGACTTGTTCAATAAAGAGCGAAACATCATCGTAACTTTCAATCCCCTCAGATTCCAAAATTTCAAAAACCACCCGAGAGGCGACTCCCGTATTGGTGATGATTTTAATAATTTCTTGGACGGTTTCCACGTTACGAATATCACTATCGGAGACGTTCATAGAGAACTCTTCGGTTCGTGTGGCAAAAAGAGTACACGCTTGAGACACCATTTCAAGGGTAATTTGAGGATAAAGCTTCGTTTGTTTAGCAATGGGGAGAAATTTCATTGGGGGAACCAAATTCCCCTCTTCATCCAGCATGCGGATCAACGTTTCATATTTGTCAGTAATGCCCGTTTTTAAATTTACAATGGGTTGATAATGGCACACAAATCGATGTTCAAAAAGTGCTTTTCTAACGCTAGCCGCCATGAGCATATTAGAGCGATACTGCTCTTCGACCCCTTCATCTTGGTTGTAAAAAGCGACCTGTTTTTTATCTTTTTTAGCTCGATTAAGGGCGATATCCGCCCGTGTTAACGCCTTTTCAGCCCCTAAAGTGACCCCAATCGTCACCCGTAATCGGAGACTCTCATCGGTATTAATCGTAAACGTTTTAGCATCCAACAACCCAATAAGACGCATTAAGCGATGCTCCAGTTCCATCTGATTCAATGCGGTTTCGGTAAAGAGAATCGCAAATTCATCTCCCCCAAGGCGGTAACACAAGGAAGAGACCTCTCTAAGCCATTCCCCCATATGAACCAGCATTTCATCCCCAATGACAATTCCAAAAAAGTCATTAAGCTCTCTAAAGTCATCAATATTCAAAATGGCCAAAGCGACCACATCATTGTGTTGCAATCGCTCTTGCAGTTGGTATCGATTGGGCAAGCCGGTTAATTGATCGGTATAATATTGTTCGACCAGTTTATGGGTTTTTTCTTCCACTATTTGCTCTAATGAGGCATTGATTGATTCGATTTGCCAAAAATAGTCTTGTGAGGTTTCTTGCATAGTATTAAAAGCACTTACAATTTGTTCGATCTCTACACTCCCATGCTCATCAAGCACTACAGCATTCCCAGGGGTATAATCCCGAACTTTTGTCGCGATAATATTCAAAGGGGAGAGAAGATAGCGGATCCACCACGCTGCGACAAAAAAGAGAACAGCCATAAGGAATGCTACTCCATAGACAATTTCAAGAATAGAATGTCGGGTTGCATCGTACGCTAAATCACTGTAACTTAAGGTGATTGTCCCCATCAGCTTATTTTTGGAAAGGGGTTCGTACATCTTACGCTCAAGGACAATGGGTTCATGCCGTCCACTTCCTACTGCCTTACTTTCATAGGTATAGAGTACTTTCCCTTTATGATCAGAAACCACTAATTTTGTCACATCTGGAACCAAAATCACAGGGGTAACTTTTTCAGCAATCTGATCGTAAAACTTGAGGTACAAAGCAATTTGCATTGGCTTTTCGATAGTTTTAACTAAGAGATCAGCTTTTTGCTTTTCGGATGCTAAGATGGTATTTTCAAAAACCATACTCACGACTACCCCAAGGGTCACAGCAATCACTAAAAACATCACAACAAGAGAGATAACAATTTTATTGGAGAGCGGAGCTTTAGCCATATATGCCATCAATGTGCCTTCTATAAATGATTTAAATCATCCTCATCAACGAATATTTTTATTCGTAAAGGGTGTTATTTTAGTCTAAAGTTTATTTAATCCCTCTTTAATGCCCTTTTTCAGTCGTACTTAAAGGCTATTTGACTATATTTCAACCACAATTCAGCCAAAAAAGGGACGTAATGATTACTTGTAGAACTGCTTCAACAAAAGATGAACGAGATGCTATCTTGCGACAACGACACGATGTATTTGTTGAAGAGTTAAATTTTTTCATTCCTCGTGAAGATGGTGTTCCTATAGAACACGACCAATATGATGATCATGCAGTTTTTTTAGGAATTTGGGAAAAAAGCACTTTAATTGGTTCCTGTCGACTTATTCTCCCAAATGCTTCCATTAATCTTCCTACTCTTAAAGCTATGGATATTGATATAGAAGTATTTGAACCGTCAACTCAAACTGCTGAAATTTCGCGTATGACGGTTATTCCACCCCATCGAACTTTAAAAAAAAGTATTCAAGCACTTAAAGCAATTGATAAAGAAGTTAATCGTATCGCCAATATGTACAATATTGTACGTTTAATTGCAGCAGTAGAACCTACCTTTTTACGCCTTCTTGAATATGCTAAATTGGGTTATCGTTTGATAGGTTCTCCTCAAAAGTATACAGGACTTTACTTGGGACTTGATCCTATTGAAAAGCATACAATACCAAACCACTGTCCTATTAATCTTAAAATCAATAATGATCCAACTTTTTCTAAGGAGAGTGCGTGAGGACCCGTTTTTCTTTGGCATTGTTGCTTATCCCCTTTGCCGTTTTTGCCACAGAAGAAGAGTCCAATGGATTGCAAGATCTGACCCATGAGCTAACCGAGATTACCCAAACTGCCACCGTACAGCGGGCGAATATCGACTATCTCCCTTTTATCATGAGCGTATTTGAGGGAGATGAACTCTCCCATGCGGGGGCAAATTCACTCAAAGATGCCCTCTCTCTCGTAGCAGGGGTCAATATCTCTACTGATAATGTCTCCTTATTTAATCCCATCATCCGAGGTTCCAACTCTAGCGCATACGGTCAGAGCAAACTCATCATCGATGGAATAGAGGTCAATGATCTCAACTTCGATGGCTATAGCGCGTATCTTTCGATGCCCATTGATCTCATAAAACGGATCGAAGTAGTACGTGGTCCTGGGGGATACAGCGATGGGCATTGGGGATACGCAGGATCGATCGTCGTCACCACCTACAAAAAAGAGCCTTCTGCCGATCAAAGTGGCCGTTGGTTCGCCTCAGCAGGAAGCTACGGAAGCTCTCAAGTGGGGGGAGCATATAACGCTACCCGTGATGATTTTGCTTTTGGTATTGATGTCTACACACTCCATAACACGCTTGCCCTTAACTATGGCAAAGATGGACTTGCTAACAATATTTTTGGCGCAATTAATGCACCCCTCTCCCAATCGGGAAGCGCGCCACTGGGAACCGACACGACGGTGCTTTCCGCGACTCTTAGCAAAGGATCGTTTTTCGCCGATGGACGATTTTCACTCTATCGCCACGGAGCGGGCGGGGGGATGAACTACGCGCTCGCATCGAATGAGGATCATTATAATGTGAACCAAAGCTCTCTTCGACTAGGCTCCCACTACAACATAGGGGAGTTTAGCGGCACATTGCAAGGGTCGATGATACAAGACCATTTTGGCAGTTACGGTCTTGTTGCACCCCAAGGCATTGTTCTTCGTTCTATTACTGCCCCTTTTCTTCCTATTACTTACCCTAATGGTTTTTACAGCGTTAATGAGACCATGATCCGTACCTATTGGGTGAGTAACACCCTTACGGGGATCATCGGAGGGGGCGAGGGAACCTTTGGGATCAAAAAATCACGCAGTTCCCTCATCGAAGAGACTACGATTAATACCGATCGTTCCACGGGGGTGGGATTGGTCGATTACTCTGCGACACGTCCGTTTATGGAACCCCACAGTGCGATGAATGATTTTTCTGCCTATCTCACTTACGAACACCCCTTAAGCCGTTCGTGGATGGGGTATTTTTCGTTAACACTGAACAAACATAATCAATTAGCCCCCCGATGGGATCCCCGTATTGCGACCATTTATACCATTAATCCCGATAATGTACTGAAATTCTCTGTCTCCCGCGCTCATCGAAACCCCTCATGGCAAGAGATGTTTACCCTTAATAATAACGCTCGATGGGGAAATCCTGATCTGAAAGCTGAAAGCGTCATGGCATACGAAACCCAATTTATTCATAACTTTGGGCTGAACCATACGCTCTCAATGAATTTGTTTCAGCTTAAAAATGAAAACCAAATTTTTCTTCAAAGCACGCTTCTTCCTGATGGAAGTAATGGATTTAAGTATATTAATGGTTTAAGTAGCACCATTACAGGATTTGAGACCGAGTGGCGCAAGCGATATGATACCCTCTCGTTTTATACCACCTATACCCGTATTATAGGGCATGCCAATGGCGCGACCCTTCCGGATGCTCATATGCATACGGTATCGGGATTTGTTACGTATAATTGGGATCAAAATTGGTATACTTCCCTCTCAGGACGCTGGCAAAGCAAAATTACACGCTACTCACTTGACCCACGTCCCAGTATGCAGGAGGTAAGTAGTATGGATGGTACGGTTGGATACACATTACCTCAGTTGCACAGTGAAATTCAATTCTCGGTGAAAAATATGTTTAATCAAACGCAACTGTACCCTTCGCCCATAAATACCTACAGCAGCGATTATCCGGGGATGGGGCGTACGTATCTCATTACCTTAAGGGGGACGTTTTGAAACATATCCTCATGGTACTGACCTTCAGTACACTAGCATTAGCAGCATCGTATGACCCTTTTTTATTAAGAACCCAGTTAAATTTACTTCCAAAGATTGCCTTATTGGAAAAAAATCTCGCATTTACCAAGCCTAAAGCTCCCATGAAAATTCTTATTGCCTACGATCGTGGGGATGAAGAGACCGCTTCGATGTGTGTGAAAATTTTGTTGGGTAAATCTCATGGAGTAATCAATGGTCACCCCATTCAAGTTACCACCCTCTCGTTTGATCAACTGGATGATTCACAATCCTTTCACTTCATCTATGCCCTCAAAGGGTCTCTCTCTCAACTTAAAAAAGTACATAATACCGCAAGTGCTGCCGATACGATTACGGCATTGTACGATGCGGATAAATTAGGGGATGATGGGATACTACTTTCCGTTCAGATGGAACGTTCCCCTGTGATTTTGATGAATGCCAAAGCGATGAAGGATGGACGTTTTAGTTTTCCTGATATTCTTTTTGAGATGGCGCGAATCGTACGATAACGGATGTTATCGTACCTCTTTTTGACTCCACCGTTTTTGGAGGGCATTGGAGAGATTCATGAGTGAAAATGTGACCAAAAAGATCAGTAATCCGGGGAAAAAACTCACCCACCACGCAATGTCCATCACCTCTTTACCATTGCTTAAGATACTTCCCCAACTCATCTGAGGGGCGGTAATCCCCAATCCCAGAAACGACAGTCCCGATTCGGCTAAAATCGCCCCCCCAACCCCAAAGGTAAAATTGACCAAAACCAGTGGAGCTAATAAGGGGGCATAATATTTGAGCATAATTTTCACGGGAGAGACACCACCTAGTTGAAGAATGCGGATATACGGTTTAGAGGCAATCGCAAAACTCTCCGAACGGATCAATCGTGCGGTTCCCATCCATCCCGTAAGGGAGATGATAAAAATCAACACCCACACCGACGCATTGACATAGCTGGCGAGCGTTAATAACAAAAAGAGGGTAGGAAAGGTCAAAAAAAGGTCAACCATAACGATAAAAAGTTTGTCATACCCCCCCCGTAAAAACGCGGCACTCACCCCATACAACACCCCAATAAAGGTAGATAATGTCGCACTGCTTAATCCGATGATCAACGAGATACTTCCCCCTTCCAATAAGCGTGCCAACAAATCGCGTCCCAATCGATCGGTTCCCAACCAATGGTCACACGAGGGGGGGAGTAAAATGGCGTGTTTATCCAAATAATTGGGGTCAATACCAATCAAAAACGAACCCAAAAAAGAAGCGATAAGGATAAACCCCAACACAAGGGCATTTATCCACAGTGCGCTATTTGTTTTGTTACGCATAATAGCTGAGGGTCGTTTTACCAAATTTTTTGGTTTTAATCCGATTAAAGACCCCAATAGACTCAGGGAGTTCCAATTCGCTCATGTGTTCAATGGTGATCAAATGAACCGTATCAAGGCTCAAAGTAGCAATCATCGCTAAAGTCTGATCGTAAATACTCTCCATCCCCTCCCGAATCGAAAAAGGGGGATCGATGTAGATAAATGCCCCCTCACCCAATCGCTCCAGCCGTTTTTTGACTTCGGCAATGGTGATGAAGCTATTGCCTTCCACGACTTCGCATCGACTGGGATCGGTTTGGGCAATATTACTGCGTAATACTCTGATCGCGTCTTTGTCTTTTTCCATAAAAATCACTTTTTTGGCTCCCCGACTCAACGCTTCTAAGCCAATAGAGCCACTCCCTGAAAAAAGTTCGACAAAAACCGCATCAATGACATCAAATTGCAACGTATTAAAAAACGATTCGACAACAATCATTTTAGAGCTACGGGTCGTCTCTTTGGAGGGGAGTTTTAAACTTTTCCCTTTGAATTTTCCCGCGATAATTTTTTTGGTTAAGGTACTAGTGTTGTTCATGAAATTCCTGTAGGATTTTGAGAAGATTGGTTTGATATTGGGTTGTTAAGGCGATAAGACGCGCTTGCAATCGCTCAAAGGGATCACTTTGTAAACGTGCGATTTTTGTGTGAAGTGCATGGAGCAATTGTTCTTGGGAAAAGGGTACGCGCAGATCACTCCTCTCATCGGAGGTGATCCAAAAAACGTTCAATGCGTTCTCGTTGGTTCCCATCGTATCGAGTATGACCATATCGCATTCCTCGTGCGTTGCTAGGTGTTGCGCTAAAAAAAGCTCCAATGCCCGTTGCAACACAAGAGATTGACACGCAATGGCTATTTTCATGGGAACTCACCTTGGGTACTTTTGGTGCCATTTTAACATAGTTTATTCAAGAAGCGATAATGGCACCAAACGCCTTTTCAAACGTTGGATAGGTAAAGACAAATCCCATTTCTTCCAATACGGCTGAGGTAACCGTTTTACTCTCCAACATCACCGATGACCCCTCGCCAAAAAGGGCTTTTACCACCCATGAAGGAATCGTACAGAACGTAGGACGATGGAGCAATTGACCCATGATAGCGGTTTGGTCACGGTTGGTCAATGGATGGGGTGCGGTCACATTAATAATCCCTTGAAGCGAAGGAGTGTGGAGTATACGGTCATAAATACGCACCAAATCATCGATATGCACCCACGAGACCATCTGATCTGCGCTCCCCATTTTCCCCCCTAATCCCCAACGAAATGGCGGGAGCATTTTTGCCATCGCCCCCCCACCTTTGCCATACACGACCCCAAAACGGGTGCAACACACGCGTGTTTGGGAGGATTGCGCACGCAATGCACACCCTTCCCACTCCTGCACCAAGGTCGCTAAAAAATCATCGGCAAATTCGATAGAGTCTTCGGTGTGGTGATGGATCGAATCGTAAATCCCCACTGCCGAAGCATTGATAAACGTGTGGGGGGGATGGGACATCATCCTCAACGCATCGACAATTTTTTGGGTGGTATCCAGACGACTGTGACGCAGTATTTTTTTATATTTCTCGCTCCATCGCCCCAGTATACTCGCCCCTGAGAGGTTAATGACCACCTCGCTTTTTTCTAAAACCGCGTGTATCTCCTCAATTGAGGTCGTTGGACGAATCCGCAAAGGGAGGATCGTATGCCCTTGGTGCGTCAAAAATTCTGTTAATGCACTACCCACAAATCCACTGCTTCCACTGATGGCTATGTTCATCTTATGCTCCTTGTTATCGATACCCTAAACGGAAGATCGCTCCCCCCAATAAAAGATACGCTAAGGGAGGATAACCCATCATCCATGCCCCCATCGCCCCTAATCCTAACCCCACACTCATCACGATGGGGCGTAAACCCTTTGAGAATTTTTTTTCAATGTTCTCTAATTGTAAGCCAGAAAGTTCTATGACCAGTTCCCCCCGACTGGCACGACGAAGGATTTCCCGTAATGCCCGTAAATCACTGGGCAATCCCACTAACTCATCGTAAATTGTTTCGGTCAATGACCCTTTTATCCCCAATGCTCGGGGGATATTTTTTTGCAAAATGGGGAGAATGTCTTTGATCCCATTAAAATTTTCGATATACGTCGTCCCCAACCCCTCAATGATGGCACTCACCCGTAAAATATAGATCGCCTCTTGGGGAAGTTTAAACGGTAAATTACGGGTTTGCTCCATCACCGCAAATGCCAACGCTTGCATACTGCTGCTATCAAGGGCATCATTGGCAAAAATCTCAAACATCCGCTGGGTAAATTCGGCTAATTCTGCCACAGGGGCATCATACGCGACCGTCCCTAACCGTTTGGAAGCACTAATGTAGGCTTCGTAATCCTGTGCATTGGCAGCTTGCAACAGTTCGATAATGGCAATACGGGTCGGTTTGGCAACCCGTTTGACCATCCCAAAATCCAATAAAATCAACTCACCCTTAGGAGAGACCAATAAATTTCCCGGGTGGGGATCGGCATGAAAGTAACCCTGAACCAACATCTGATCGGTGTAAAAGCGTACCAGTTTATCGATCAAGGGGGCAATATCGATCCCACTTTTGGCAATGGAAACTTTATCATCAAACCGCCACCCCTCTTCATAGCTCATCACCAACGCATCATCACTGCAATACTCCCGATACGATCGGGGGAAAATCACCCCCGATTGGGCGTAGAGTGTCGAAAATTTTTCTAAATTGCCCAACTCTTGGGTCATACTGCACTCTTGGATAATCATTACCGAAAATTCTGCAATGACCGATTCAATCGAGTGTCGGGTCGTATGGGAAAAAAGAGGTCGAAAGAGGGCATTAAAACGGTTCAAAATGGCAATGTCCGCACGAACGTGTTTTTCGATTCCCAACCGTCGCAATTTTACCGCGACGTGACGTTTGTCTATCCATCCGCTATGCACCTGCCCAATCGACGCTGAGGCAATAGGGTCTGGATCAAACTGGGTAAAAGGGGAGGTGGGAAACGCCCGATGAAATACCACCTCAAAATCCGCCAAGGGCATTTGGGGCATATCATCGTGCATTTTTTTGAGTACTTCCAGATACGGGGGTTCAAAAAAATCGTTACGGGTGGCTAAAACCTGTGCCAATTTGACAAAACTGCTCCCCAATGCCGTAATGGTATGGGATAATTCCACGGGAGAAAGGGGGGTAAATCCCATAAACCGTTCCCGCTTTTTGATAAGGAGATAAAACGACACCAAAAGTCGAAAAACCCGCCAAAGACGGAGAGGAGAGTAGAAAAATTTCACAATCGAAACGCTTCGAGATCTTTTTTAGTCACCAATCCCAATTCTTCAATCACCTCTTTAATGGTCGTTTTGAGTTCCTCTTTGAGACGATTTTCCTCTTCCTCCCCTTTAGCTTTGAGGCTTTCTAAAAATGCTTGGGGATCGGCGGCATTGACACCACTAAGTTCGTGAAGTTTTTTACGCTCCTCTTCCATTTTTTCTTTGAGCAATAACGCCCCGCCCATCCCTGCATAGACCAAATCTTTTAACATTGTCGCTCCTTTGGATTGTATCTCTGAATTATAGTACGAAAGCGAAACAAACTCGTAGGTATTTTTTGTTACTTCATTCAAATCCATCTCCGATATGCTACAATGACACAACAATCATTTCACTTTTTTTGGATTATTTATGCCCTTTTTCGTTTTGAATATTACTTTTTTAGTCCTTTTTTTTCTCCCTTTTCCCCTCATCGCTGCTCAAAGGTATACCATCGCGTTTGCCCAAGATACCCTCGCAAATGATTTTCGCAAAGCCCAAGTAGCCGAGGTTCAAAAAGCCGTAGCAACCCATCCCAATTGGACGTTCCTTTCCAGCGATGCACACGGAGAAACCGCCTTACTCATTCATCAGATCAACCATTTTATTGATTGCCAAGTGGATCTTATCATCGTCGGTACCAATGATGAAAAAGCGGTCGTCCCCATCATTGCCAAGGCGTATCACCAAGGGATTAAGGTTCTCATTTTGGATCGGGGTATCCAAGGGGGGGACTATACTACCTTTATCCATTCGGATAATCGAAAAATTGGGCAATTAGGGGCGCGCTACATCGCCCAACGGCTCAAAGGAAAAGGGGTCGTCCTCCTTTTAGAAGGGCTTGCCAATACCGATGTCACCCGTCTTCGTACCCAAGGATTTAGGGAAGAGATGGCCCATTATCCCCATATCCATGTAATCAAACGGAGGGGGAATTATCTCCGTAGCGACACCATCCATGTCATGGAACCATTGCTAGCTTCCCCTACCCCAATAGATGCCATTTTTTCAGAAAGTGACAGCATGCTCAGCGGTGCGAGGCTGGTATTGAATCGTCATGGTATCCCTCCACAATCGTTAATTACCGTGGGATGCGACTACACCTCCGAAGCCAAAAAAGCGATTCACGAGGGGACACAAAGTGCCTCTATCCTCTTTCCTTTGGGGGGAGTGCAAAGCGTTGCGGTGGCAGAACGGTTGTTTAAGGGGAAAAAAGTTCCCAAAGAGATACGCATCCCCGTTCAATTGATCACCCCTCACAATGTGCGCCAGATAAAAGCGATTTTTTAATGCTGTATCGACCAAAATCGTTTAATCTCGCCAATAAACTTTCGTTTTTCCTGATCGTCTCTATCGTAATGACGGTGACCATTTTACAAATCTACTTTAACACGTTTTTAGCGCAAAAATACCGCGAACAAGCCCAACAGCGGATAAACTATACCCTTGACCATTTTACTACACGGGTTGCTTTGATCAAAAAAGAGTTACGAGAGGGGGTCTTGTTTATCCAAGATGATGAATCTTTTATCGCCTCAATCGAACTCATTAATAACTACCAAGACACCCAAAATTATCCTGCTATACTCTTAGATGAAGAGAAAAAAAAGATTGCGCAACAATTGCTTTATCGGGTCAAACTCTCCCTCAATAGCGAAATTGTTGCCTACGATCACAACCACGATCCCATCGCATACGTGACCAAAACACCCAAGGGGTATGAGCTGAATGTGATCTCGTATACCCATGGAAAGCCCATCTGCTTAAGCCGTTATGAAAACCAAACGACCTATCTCCCTAAGCCCTATGTGTCACGAATCGCACCACCCCATTCAAACGCACCCATCAGCTACAAAACGCATGCCAATACCCTCACCATCCAAGCCAATCAATCGTTCAAAGACCCCAAAACGCACCAAAATTTGGTCTCTATCACCCTTGCCTATACCATGGGAAGTGCCTATTTTAGCTCCCTTGCTGAGGGGGGAGATGTCAATCTTTTTGGGAGTAATGATCCCCACTATAACCCTGCAACGCTCCAAACTCCCCGTGCCGATCAACCCTATCTTGGCAGTATCGCTATGCCAACACCTACCCCTTTTTATGTGGTAGCACGCTTAAATAACCATTTTTTAGATACTACACTGCGTGAAAATCGACAAACTTTTTTACTTTTGGTGATCACCATCGCTTTTATTGCTTTAGCGGTTTCACATTATATCCTTAACCATACATTAGCCCAACCCCTGGATACCCTTATGCGTCAAATCCAAAAAATCGATCAACATGACTATACCCATAGCCCTGCATTGCATACCAATGATGAGTTTCAAACCCTCTCACACGAACTCAACGCATTGGCACAAACCATTGATAAACGGGAAAAAGCACTCCAAGCGTCGCAACACCAGCTCGAACACCTCTCCAACACCGATACCCTCACCGGACTTGCCAACCGACGACTTTTTTATGCCTCTTTGGAACGCGCCATTACCCTAGCGCAACGCCATAACACCACCCTTGCGGTGATTTTTTTGGATTTGGACGATTTTAAAGCGATTAATGACACCTTAGGGCATGATATTGGCGATGAACTGTTGCAAAACGTCGCCTTTCGACTCACCCAAGCCTTACCTCAAAAAAACCTCTTAGCGCGTATGGGAGGGGATGAATTTACCCTCTTAATCGAAGATTTTTTCGATATTTCTACCCTTCTTAATTTGGCAAAAACCCTTGTCCATCTTTTTAATACTCCGTTTGAATTGGCAGAAAATACCATTTTTATCACCGCTAGCATCGGTATTTCCCTCTTTCCCGAGGATGGGGAAAATCTTGTCTCGTTAATCAAATATGCCGATTTGGCGTTATACCAATCCAAAAACAAAGGGCGCAATACCTTTAGCTTTTTTTCCACCGATCTTGCTATCCATCTCCAAAAACATAACGACCATCTCCATGCCCTCAAAACCGCTATAGAAACCAAACATGAGTTTTACCTCCTCTATCAGCCCAAAGTCTCCCCCTATACGGGTAAAATTATGGGGGCAGAAGCATTGATTCGGTGGGACAGTAGCACCCTTGGGATGGTCTATCCTGACCGTTTTATCCCCCTTGCGGAAGAATCAGGACTTATCATACCCTTGGGAGAGTGGATTTTACACCAAGCGTGTCACGACTTTGTCCATTTGATGGACGAGGGGTACCTCTTAAAACACATCAGTGTTAATGTCTCAAGTCTCCAACTCCACAAAAGCGATATGGTGCAAACCCTCGAAAATGTTATTACCACCACAGGGATTGCCTCCCAACAACTGGAATTAGAGATCACCGAAAGCTATTTGGCGACCGAACAACATAAAGCACTGCATACCCTCCAAGCGTTACGCACCAAAGGGGTCGATATTGCCATTGACGATTTTGGGACGGGGTACTCGTCGCTAAGTTATTTGCGTAAGCTCCCCATTACCCGACTCAAAATTGATAAATCGTTTGTCGATGATCTGCCGTTTTCATCGGAGAGCGTTGCGGTAGTCAATGCCATCATCGCCTTAGCCAAAACGTTTAATCTCGCGTTAACCGCCGAAGGGGTTGAGACACAAGCACAACTGAATTTTCTCAAAGAGCATCAGTGCGATGAGATTCAAGGGTATTACTACTCCAAACCCCTCCCCTTAGAGGCGTTTAAAACATTTATTGTAAACCATTCATAACCTTCTTAGGTAGTACTCAATACTGTAGCGCAAATCCTCATCCATATCGACCAAACTCTCCACCATCCACTGCAAATAACGGGGGTCTTTTAGGGCAATGGTCTCAAGGCGTTTTTTGGCGTATTTTCCAAAGGGGAGACGTGTGAGCAATAACCGCTGATTCGATAAAGCAATCAATTGCGCTTCATCCGTCAAATCCAAAAGATACTCATACATCATCTTGGTATGAAGCGCGTCACTGAGAGGATGATGCGGCATAATGGCTACCCCATACTCCCCAAAATAGTCTTTTTCCTGACGATACAATCGCACTTCATAGCGCAAAAATTGCAAGCTATACCCCTCTAAATCCTCCATCAACGCTTTGGAACATTTAAGGGTATCGATCACTTTTCCCTGCCAAACAATCCCCTCTTTTTCCAACATTGTCAGATCAAAAGGGGCATTGTGGGAGACCAAAACGTTCTCACAAAGATTATACGCTTGGAGTTTATGGTAACTTTGGGATACGTTAAAAACGGGGGCATCGGCAACCATCTCATTGGTGATATGGTGAATAGCAGAGGCTGAGGGGGGAATTTTTTTCTGAGGATGAATCACCTCATAATGGGATGTTCCCTCCTCCACAAAACCAATAGCACATATACGATCACCGTTTTGCAATCCCGTCGTTTCGGTATCCAAAAAAATCACCATTGTTTAACCCTTACCCTTTTTTGAAAATTATAACACTTTCAACAACATTACCTTATAATGGCGCACTTTTTTACCAGTGGGGATTTTCATGGACTATCTACAAATTCAAGGCCCAACCAAACTTAGTGGAACGGTCACTATCTCAGGGGCTAAAAATGCTGCCCTTCCCCTCATTACATTGACCCTTTTGGCTCACAATCCCGTCACCTTGACCAATACGCCCGAAGTAGCCGACATTAAAACGTTGCTCAAGCTTCTCGAAAATTTGGGTGCGACCCAAACCTTAGAAAATCATGTGTTAACACTGGACACTTCCAGCGTCCATCACACCATGGCAAACTACGACATTGTCAAAACCATGCGCGCTTCCATCCTCGTTTTAGGGCCACTCCTTGCCCGTTTTGGTCACTGTGAGGTCTCCCTTCCGGGGGGGTGTGCCATTGGTCAACGCCCCATTGATTTGCACCTTAAAGCGCTCGAACAAATGGGAGCAATCATCACCATCCATGCGGGATACGTCCACGCATCCGCACCCCAAGGACTTCAAGGATCACACATTGTCTTCGATAAAATCACCGTAACGGGTACGGCCAACATCGTTATGGCGGCTGCACTGGCGCATGGAAAAACCGTTTTGACCAACTGTGCCAAAGAGCCTGAAGTGGTTCAACTGTGCGAAATTCTACGTGATAGTGGTATTGATATTCAAGGGATCGGAAGTTCAGAACTGACCATCATCGGAACGGGAGGGAAAACCATTGATATGGTCGATTTCGAGATTATCCCTGACCGTATCGAAGCGGGTACTTATTTGTGCGCGGCTGCCATTACCAATTCAACCGTTACGCTGGAAAACGTCCGTCATGACCATCTCAATGCAGTCACTGCCAAACTCGAACAAATGGGATGCCGTATCGATGTCACTGACACCACCATGACCCTTCACCCTGCCAAAGAGCTTAAGCACGTCCATATCATCACCCAAGAATACCCCGCGTTTCCGACCGATATGCAAGCGCAATTTTTAGCTTTAGCCATTTTTGCCCAAGGAACCAGCATCATCGAAGAGCGTCTCTTTGAAAACCGTTTTATGCACGTGAGTGAATTGCAACGGTTGGGAGCAGACATTATGCTCAATGGTCATACGGCAACCGTAAGTGGGGGAACACCCTTGTTTGGTGCGGATGTAATGGCAACCGATCTACGCGCTTCAAGTGCCTTGGTATTAGCCGCTATGGCTTCAGAGGGAACGACCAATGTCCACCGTATCTACCATCTTGATCGGGGTTATGAGAATTTAGAACAAAAATTACGCGCCCTTGGAGCAAATATTCAACGCCTCAAAGAATAACTGTGTCTCTTATCATTACCCTCACCCTGAGGGTTAAATAACCTCCACCCCTCCTAATGCACTTAACTCCTCAATCACCCGATTATCAACCCGTATAGCCGAATCAATCACCACATCACACAATTTCGAGACGATAATAAGTTTAATCTCCCGTTTTCCCGGATAACGGCGGATCAGCGTGTAGAGTTTTTCAAGCATCTCAAGGTCATCGCTGAGTCGAAGGCGCAATTGCAACGGCTCTTGGGGGGGAAGATTATCGATAATTTTGGTCTCCACTTTTTTGGACTCTTTTTTTGCTTCACTGAGGGTCATAATCTTCAAAACACCGATGCGGGTAAACATCTCCGTATGGGTAATTTTTACTTTAAACGCGATGGGTTCGTCCAAATCCATCTTCTCTAGTTCATCGAGCTTGTCACTAAAGAGCATCATCTCAATATTGCCGTGAAAATCCATGAGACTCACTAACCCAAATTGCGACCCTTTTTTGGAGATTTTTTTGGTGATCTCTTCCACTTTTCCGATAAAGATTGCCGTTGAACCATCGGCAATATTGTCCATATCCGAGGAGAGGGTGTAGCTAATGGTCTCCATTTGATCCCGAAAACCATCCAAAGGGTGACCTGAGACGTAAAATCCTAACGTCTCTTTTTCGTATTCAAGGAGGGTTTTAAGGTCGTGTTCCTCTTTATGGATGAGATGTAATTCCACTGCCGTAACGCTCTCATCATCCCCAAAAAGGCTAAATTGGGCATCTTTTTTTAACGATGACCCTTTTTTGGCGGTTTCGACCATCAGCTCCACTTGATCCAACAATGCCCGACGGGAGTAGCCAAAGGGGTCAAATCCCCCCGCTTTGATAATGCACTCAATCACCTTTTTATTCACTTTTTGGGGTTCGATACGGTTGATAAAATCTTCTATGGAGGCAAATATCCCCTCTGAACGCGCTTCCAAAATCGACTCTACCGCCGCTTCCCCCACCCCTTTGATCGCCCCAAGACCAAAGAGGATTTGATCTTGGTTGTCTTTGTTAATCGCGGAAAATTCCAGCTGTGAGTGGTTAATATCCGGCGCACCCAAAAAGATTTTCATCCGTTTGGCCTCTTCGATGTACTTGACTACTTTATCGGTGTTGTCTTTTTCTGAGGTGAGCAATGCCGCCATAAACTCTTGGGGATAATAGGTTTTAAGCCATGCGGTTTGGAAGGTGACCATAGCATACGCAGCAGAGTGCGATTTATTAAACCCATATCCCGCGAATTTTTCGATCAGGTCAAACAATTCGGACGCTTTTTGGTAATCAAGCCCCTGATCACTCGCCCCTTGGGAGAACTCTTTGTTGTATTTTTGCATCTCTTCGAGTTTCTTTTTCCCCATCGCACGGCGCACGATGTCCGCCCCGCCAAGGCTCATCCCCCCGATGGTCTGAACGATTTGCATAACTTGCTCTTGGTAAACGATCACTCCATAGGTGGGTTTAAGGATACTTTCCAATGCGGGAAAAACGTACGTGATGGCTTGGCGACCGTGTTTACGCTCGATAAAATCATCCAACATTCCCGATTCCATGGGGCCGGGGCGATAGAGTGCCAGTACCGCAATAAGATCCTCAAACACACTGGGTTTAAGCCGTCGGTTGAGATCTTGCATCCCTGAACTCTCGATTTGGAACATCCCAATCGTGTCACCGCTTTGGATAATGTCGTAAACTTTGGGATCATTTTCATCAATGGTGTGCCAATTGACCGCAACGTCGTACCGTTTTTGGATCAATTTAATCGCATTATCGATGACATCGAGCGTTTTAAGTCCCAAGAAGTCAAATTTAATCAGATCAATGTCTTCGAGGTAGTTCAACGAATATTGGGTGACGAAGGTCTCCTCCCCTGAGGGTTTGTAAATGGGGGTTTTTTTCCATAAGGGTTCGTTGGAGATAACGACTCCTGCGGCGTGCATCCCTGCATTGCGTTTAAGCCCTTCGAGTTTTTTGGCAAACTCCCACACCCGTGCGATTTGGGGATCGGACTCGACCAATTCGGAAATTTTTGGCTCTTTTTGAAACGCACCGGGTTTGAATTCTCCCCCTTTGGTCTTCCCATTGAGGGTGATCCCCAGCTCATCGGGGATCAATTTTGCCATCATATCGGCTTGCGAAAGGGGCATTTCCAAAACACGCGCAACATCGCGGATAACCCCTTTGGCTAACAACGACCCAAAGGTGATGATCTGCGCCACTTGTTCCCGACCGTATTTGCGCACCACGTAATCGATGATCTCACCGCGACGCGCTTGCATAAAGTCCATATCAATATCGGGCATCGAGACCCGTTCAGGATTCAAAAAACGCTCAAACAGCAAATCGTATTTCATGGGGTCAATGTCGGTAATTTCCAAGCTGTACGCCACCAAACTTCCCGCGGCTGATCCCCTCCCCGGCCCAACAGCGATTCCCATACGCTTGGCTTCACGAACGAAATCCCAAACGATCAGCATATAGCCGGGGAATTTCATCTGATTGATCACCTGCATCTCAAATTCCAATCGATCACGGTACTCTTGGTGCCGTTCAGAGGGAACGTGGACAAGACGCTCATCAAGCCCAATACGGCATCGGTGGATAAAATACGCCGCATCTTCATCGATGGTCAGTCCCTCTTCACGGGCGTATTCGGCGGTAAATTTAAAATTGGGCGGGGTGGGATTCCCCAATTTTAGCTCCAACTGGCACTTATCCACAATCTCTTGGGTATTGTGCAACGCTTCGGGGATGTCGGCAAACAGTCGTGCCATTTGTTGTGGGGATTTGATGTAAAACTCATGCACCGAGTGACGCATCCGTTTGGGGTCATCGTAGAGTTTATTCATCCCGATACACATAAACGCTTCGTGGTATTGGGCATCATCGGGGAAAGTGTAGTGAGTGTCGTTGGTCGCGATGAGCTTAATGTTCGTTTCTTGGGCAATTTTAATCAGCTGTTCATCGATAAACAGTTGATCGGCAATCCCATGACGCATGATCTCCAGATAAAAATCATCCCCAAACATTGCCTTGTATTCAAGGGCGATCCGTTTGGCTTCTTCGTATCCCAATGCCCCGTTTTTCACGTTGCGTTCGCTGTTGGTATTGAGATGCCAATTGACCTCCCCTTGCAAACACGCCGAGGTACAGATAATCCCCTCACAATTTTCGCGCAAAAGGTGTTTATTAATACGGGGAAAATAGTAAAATCCGTTGATATACGCTTGGGAAGAGAGGTACATGAGGTTTTTGTACCCCACCTCATTTTTGGCGAACAAACAGACGTGAAACCGCTGTTTGATCGTTTTATCCCCCAACTCTTCCCCATTATGGATGTACGCTTCCATCCCGATGAGAGGTTTAATCCCCGCTTTTTTCATCTGCTGATAAAAATCAATCGCCCCAAACATATTTCCATGGTCAGTCATTGCCACAGAGGTCATCCCCAACTCTTTGACGCGAGAGGCTAAAGCAGAGATTTTGTTGGCACCATCAAGGAGAGAGTATTCCGTATGCAAATGTAAATGGGTAAAAGGGGGTGTCGCGCTCATCAAAAAAACCTTCAGAAAAATGGGTGTGGGATTATAGTGGGAGAGGGGTTAAGAACGGATTTAACGATTTATTCATAAAGCGTTTCATGCCATCCAAACGTCGCTTGACCACACGAAGAATAACTTTGGTAATACGTTATCCCCACAATGTTCTTGGCTAACAAAGCGCGTTCGTTCGTTGTATAGTGATACGTGAGGGTCACTAAATAGGTTTCAGAGCGGTCGGTACAATCTTTTTTATACTCGCAGATCGCATCGTGATTTCCGTTATTTATAGTGATATTCCTCAATCAACGCACTTTCCGAAGTGATTGTATAATACATCCCCCCCACCGTAAACGCCCCAAGATTGCAATAGTGATACTCATCCCAATGAAACGTTTTATTTTGGTGATAATGCCCCTCAATCACCCAATTGCACCCCGCTAGCCACGGTTGAGGGCGGTAGGCGATGGTCTTAAAATCATCAATCACGTATCCGTGGTGTTTGCGTTGCATTTGCGCGCTTAGTTTGGCGATAATCGCCCCCTTAAGCCATTGATTAAGCCAATTGAGTCCAACCAAAATCGCGCGATTACGGATCAGTGCGGTATAAAGACCATAGCCCCACGAACCGCCAATGTCGCCGTGTAAGAGGGCGATGGTGTTGGAACCATACTCCATAACAAGGGGTTGGTGCGCGCGCGGGATGACCCGAATATGGGGGAATAGGGGGGTGAGCTGAAAATCGTGATTCCCCTCCAAATAGATAATCTCGATGGTGAGGGAGAGGGCATTGAGGAGGGTGATAATGTCGTGATTGAGCCTCAGCGTCTCATGAATAGGGGCAAAGAGTAAATCGCAATTGTCCCCCATCAAGATAAGTTGAGAGGTGGTGATTTTCCCCTGTGCAATTGCGGTTAAGAAATCGAAAAAAAGGGGATTCCATGGGGCATAATGGGAGTCAGCGACCAAAATCGCCCCCGTATGGAGCTGTTTAGGGGACATAAGAAATTTTGGGAATCCCTAAGGTTTCGTCCAACCCCATCATGATATTGGCATTGACCAACGCTTGAGAGCTTGCCCCGCGCATCAAATTATCGATGGCACACATACTCACCAACGCATTGCCCGAAGAAGTAGCATAGACATCGGCGAAATTGGTTCCTGCGGTGAGTTTGGTATGAGGCGGTGCGTTACGGAGACGGACAAAGGGTTTCCCCGCATAAAAACGTTCCATCATGGTCAAAGGGTCACAGGATTCTTTGAGCGTCGCATAGACGCACGCCAACATCCCTCGGGTCATGGGAACCAACGAGGGGACAAACGTCACTTTTACCGTATGACCGCACAACGTAGAAGCGTGTTGCTCGATCTCAATGGCGTGACGGTGTTTGATGATATTGTAGCAATGGATATTATCATTGACCGCAACATAATGAGCCGTGGCACTGGGCGATTTTCCTGCCCCTGAGACCCCTGTTTTGGAATCCACAAAGATGGGTTGACTCAGATCAATCACGTCCAAAAAGGGTGCCAATGCTAAGAGCGTTGCGGTCACATGACATCCGGGATTGGCGATAAGGGAAGCCCCTTGTGCTTGCAATCCATGTAATTCAGGGATCGAATAGATGGCATGGGAGAGATTGGGGGTGTCTTCATGGTCGCAATAAAACGCTTCATAGTTCTCTTGACTTAGACGGTAATCGGCGGAGAGATCGACCACTTTAACCCCCCGTTGCAATAGCCCTTGCGCGGTTTGCATCGCGGTTTTGTGCGGTAATGCCAAAAAAATCACATCGCATACCTTGCTTGCACGCTCCAAATCGACTTTTTCCACCACCCTATCACACACCCCCAATAACGCGGGATGAAGGGTGCTAAGGGTGGTCTCTCCTTCCGTATTGGCGCAATAGGTGAGGGTAAAAACAGGGTGACCTACGATCATTTTGACCAGTTCTAACCCCGTGTAGCCACTGACTCCGATGATTCCGACATTAATGGCTTTCAAAGACGATCTCCTGATATTTGACCTCCAAAACCTCGAAACGTTTGACACCGCTAGGGAGTCGTGCATCAAACTCATCCCCCTCTTCATGCCCCAAAAGTTGTTTGGCAAGGGGGGAATTAAACGAAATCAGCCCTTGGTCAGGATTGCTCTCGCACCCGCCCACGATCGTATAGGTCACTTCCTTATCGGTACTCATATCACATAAAACCACCGTAGACCCAAAGCTCACGCGGGCGTGTTCGAGTGCGCTTGGGTCAACGATTTGGGCTTTGGAGATAACCGCACCCAATTCAGCGATACGCACCCCAATAAAAGACTGTTTTTCGCGTGCGGCGTGATATTCGGAGTTCTCTTTAAGGTCACCATACTCTTTGGCACGGTCAATTTCGGCATTAACCTCAGGAAGATCGATATTTTTTAGGGTATTGAGTTCATCGGATAAGCGTTGAAATCCGTATTTGGTCATTGGCTCTTTTTGTTCCACAATTGGCTCCACGTGAAGTAATAAAGGGCATTATACCAAAGCTCACCTAATCGTGTATCGTGACATCAGGGTAAATTATCTCGGTGGTCATTCCAGTGTTTTTTTATCCATAATGTATTATCATAAAATAAAATGTTTTGCATTACGTATCGAATCATGGAAGGGATGCCACATTGAATACCCCTAAATCGCTCAAATTTACCCTTTTATTCCTCTTCTTTGGGGTTATTTCCATCGTCTTTGGTCTTAATCTCATGGTGGCGGTGGAGACCATGCGAGGAGAAAAAATAGCCGATGCCCGGCAAGCGCTCAATCACCTCTTGCAAGAAAGCTATGAAGAATACATTCACGCGCCTTTATCGCTCCACAGTGATTTGACTTTTTTGTTGACTATCCCCCATAATCAACGTATTTTGCACCACTCCCCCATCCATGATGTTCGATTTTCGGTCTCGCATCATCCCCTTCGTTCTCCCCTCCATCCCATCCGTGCGTCGTTAAAACTTCCCCATGGGATCTATCTGAATGCCGTAAGTGATGCCACCAAAGTCGACAATGCTGTGGATAGCTACCTCCATAAATTGCTGTTGCGCTATGCGCTTTCGTTGTTGGTCATTTTGGGGATTACGTGGATATTGCTGGCGTACTATATGCGTCCTTTGGCCCTCTTGGCACAAAAAATAGGGGAGTGGAATCATGGAGACCCTTTTGATCTTCATTTGGGACATCCCACCCGTGAGATTAAGGAACTCTCCGACGCGTTTGGGTTGCTGATTCGACGGTTAGAGGGGTTTAGGAGTAAAGAGAGCGCGTTATTCAAAGAAGCTGCCCATGAACTGAAAACCCCTTTGGCATTGATGCGGTCACGATTGGATGTCTATGGCGAAGGGGGATACAAAAAAGATCAATTTATTGCCGACATTGGGCAAGACATTGAACGCTTAAGCAGTGAGCTTAAAAATGTTCTTTTTTTGGAAAGTTCCGATTACGAAGACCCTTTAACGGTTGATATGAGTGGTGCATTACACACCATTGTCCGTAAAGTGGATATTTTAGCGCACCAAAAACAGCTTCGATTAGCCCTCCCCACTAAAAGTTTCAACGTCATGGTTCCCGAAAAATTGTTGACCAAAGTATTAGTAGCCCTCATCGATAATGCGATGACCTACGCCCCGCAAGGGGGGACGATTGATCTGGACATCGATGACAAAAACCGCACCCTCACCATAGGCAATGATACGGGGAGCGAAAAATATCTCTTTAGTTCCAAAATCGGGCATAAGGTACTTAAGCGACTGAGTTTTGAACTACGATTTACCTATACCATTACCCAAACGAAGCATCACTACTCCATTACGCTCCATTTTTTGTAACCATTGGTTATAATAGCCCCCTTTATCTGTACAGCAGGAGTTGATTGATGAACTTTTTATGGCGCGCAACGAGTCACTTTAATCTCGCAAATCTTTTTACGATGGTCAATATTACCGCTGGATTGGTCGCTACGTATTGCATTAGTCAAAACCACTTTGGGTACGCCATTATTTTGGCATGGATTGGGGGAGCCTTTGATATTTTTGATGGAAAAATTGCCCGAAAATATGCCCTCTCCAACGAATTTGGGATTCAATTGGATTCGTTTGCCGATTTTTTATCGTTTGTCTTGGTTCCCACCTTTTTGATTTTCCAAGCGGTCTACTCGCACCTAGAGGGGATAGCGTTGGGGATCACCGCTGTTGCATCGATCTATTATGTCATTAGTGGACTTCGACGACTTATTCAGTTTAACATCCAAGCCGATGCGGGGGAAGTGGCGAAATATTTTACCGGTGTCCCTACCCCATTGGGGGCGATTTTGTTGTGGATTGCGTACGTTAGCACACCGTTTATCAGCTGGATTGGGGTATTGGTGAGTATGATTATTATTGGAATTTTACTTAACTCCAAACTCAAAATCAGACATCTTTAAAAAATCGAGAAGGGGATCAACCCACCTTGCTTAAGGTAGGTTGAGAAAAAATAGAATTATTTTGCTTTAGCAGGTGTAGCAGCTTTTGCAGGAGTAGCAGCTTTAGCATCAGCTTTTGCAGGAGTAGCAGCTTTAGCATCAGCTTTTGCAGGAGTAGCAGCTTTAGCATCAGCTTTTGCAGGAGTAGCAGCTTTAGCATCAGCTTTTGCAGGAGTAGCAGCTTTAGCATCAGCTTTTGCAGGTGTAGCAACTTTAGCATCAGCTTTTGCAGGTGTAGCAACTTTTGCATCAGCTTTTGCAGGAGTAGCAACTTTAGCAGCATCAGCAGCAAACACAGAAACAAGACCAAATGCCATCATGAGAGCAACAA
>DYMK01000006.1:10539-27602 GCA_020721585.1 Sulfuricurvum sp. | reverse complement strand
GCAGCATCAGCAGCAAACACAGAAACAAGACCAAATGCCATCATGAGAGCAACAATTTTTTTCATAAAATAAATCCTTACGTAATTATGTTACACTAATAAAAGTTATTAATGTACGTGTGAAATTCTAGTTAAAAAGCGTGAACTTAGTGTGAAGTTTTTTGCCAAAAAATCGTAAAAATGGTTCCCTCACCCACACGAGAGTCAACGTCTATCGTAAAATGATACTCGTTACAAATCAGTTGAATAATATTTAATCCAATTCCAAACCCCCCATTGGCTTCATCAAAGCGAGAATAACGGTTAAAAATTTCTTTGAATCGCTCTTTTGGAATCCCGATCCCTGTATCTTCAATACGTAAAGCATGGGGTGTGACTGTGATACGAATGTCTCCAAAAGGTTTATTGTATTTAATCGCATTAGAGAGTAAATTATCGACAATTCGGGTCAATTTTTCCCGATCCATTACAAGAATTGAGGGGTGTAAATTGAGGTGGAGAGTGATTTTTTTGGACTCTGCTAGGGGACGGAAGTAGTCTATTCGCTCTTCGATAAAAGGGAGAAGTTCAATGGCAATGTCTTGATTGTTGCTATGTTCATACATCATCAAAAAAGCCAAATCGTTATAAAGGTTAGAAATGGTTCGAGAAGCGATGTTGATCCGTTGAATATGTTTGGATTGGATGGGGTCAAGGGGTAATGTATTGAGTTGTTCAATACTCATCGTGATGACCGAGAGGGGGGTATTGAGTTCATGGGTAGTGTCGCGAATAAAGTGATCCAATTTTTCAATTGTATGTTGTACGGGTTGCAAAAAAAGTTTTCCTAACAGATAGATGGCAATCGCCATAAAAAAAATCGCAAAAAGCAAAAAAAGGAAGATACTTTGACGGGTTTCTTCTAACTGTTCCTCTATGCCATTGGTTCGTAATATAAAATAGTGAATTTTTTTGAGATGATCTAATTTTATGGTATCCACATAAAAATAGTTTCCTTTGTGGTGGGTATAACCTAAGTGAAACAAAAAAACAGGGATATGAAATGTGGAATAAAGGACTTTTTTATGACGATCCAAAAAAGCTACTTCAATACGGGAATTAGGAACAATGTATTCTTGAAGTTCAGGGAGAGAATGTACATTCATAATGTTGTTTTGGAGTGTTTCAGCATAATGAATCATAGAGTCTTGGCGCATATCAATAAAGGTATTTTTTTGGTACGAATAGTACATCCAAGAGGTTAGGATTAAAAAAAGGGAATTGAGCGTAACAAAGAGTAAGACAAAACGGATAAGGGCTTTGCGTTCAGGATTTTTCAATCAGGTATCCTTGACCACGAATGTTTTGGATGGTCTCTTTCCCCACGTATTTGCGCAAATTTTTGATGTGAGTACGAAGATTCTCTTCGGTGACCTCTTCGTTAAAATCCCATGCGGATTCTATGAGGGCTTGGATCGTTACCATCACATTGGGGGTCGAGAGGAGAAGTTTAAGAATTTTTGCCTCTTTTTTTGGGAGGATAAACGAATTTTCGGGGGTTGTGAGTCGTCCTGAGAGGGTATCAAAGGTGAGGCTTTTACGGAGGGTAATGATCGTCTCGGATAACATCCCAGAGGTACGTCTTAGCAACGCTTTGATCCGTAACTCAAGCTCTTTGAGTTCAAATGGTTTTTTGAGATAATCGTCGCATCCCACTTCGTACGCCAACGAAAGATCATCCAACCCCCCAAGCGAGGTGATAAAAATAGCGGGGGTGTTTTTGTGACGCAAGCGCAATTCACGCAAAACATCAAATCCACTATAATAAGGGACTTTAACGTCCAGTAAAAAAAGGTCAAATGTTTTTTCATACCCCCTATCCAGTGCCTTTTCCCCATCATAAACACACGTCACTTCGTATCCGTGATCGGTAAGGAATTCATCAAGGATGGTCGAGAGGGTGAAATCATCTTCTAAAAGTAAAATACGGTAGGGTAAAAAAGGGGTTGTTTTTGGCATCAAGACACTTTTGCTAGGGTTTAAGAGAGGGCATTATAGCATCATGCTACACTTCCACGATTAAATACGGGGGCAGTCGGGGTGAAAATAGCATTTATTGGGGATATTGTGGGTCGTCCAGGGCGCGCGATGATCAAAGAACACCTCCGCGCTTTGAAAAAAGAGCATGGGATTGATTGGGTGATTGCCAATTACGAAAATGCCTCACACGGTTTTGGTCTTACCCTCAAAAATGCCCAAGAGTTATTCTCCTGTGGGATCGATGTGATGAGTGGGGGAAATCATACGTGGGATAAAAAAGATATTCTCCCCTTGCTTGAGAATCTTCCGCTCTTACGCCCGCACAATTATCCCCAAGGGGTTGCAGGGACAGGGTGTAAAATTTTTGAGGTTTCGGGGGAAAAACTAGCCGTGATCAATCTCATGGGGCATTATGGTATGCCCTACGTGGACAATGTCTTTCGCTGTGCGCAAGAGACGGTCGCATCGCTTAAAGCACAAGGCATTGACCATATTTTTATCGATTTTCATGCCGAAGCCAGCAGTGAAAAGCGTGCCATGATGATGTTGCTGCAAGGGGAGGTAAGTGCCATTATCGGTACCCATACCCATGTGGGGAGCGATGATTTTATGATTACTAAAGGGACGGCGTATCTTAGTGATATTGGGTTAAGTGGCTGTCGGGATAATGTGATCGGGATGGAAGCCAAAGTCCCCCTTGAACGGTTTTTAACGGGCGTTTCAGGACGGTTTGAAGTTCCCGAAAAATGCAAAAAGATACTGCAAATTGCCATTATGACCTTGGAAGGTGGGGCGTGTACCCACGCTTTTAAGCTCAAAATTTTCGATGATGGACGAATGTTTAGAACCGATGCATGGCATGAGATAGGGTGAAAATTTTTAAGGGTTAACGTCAGGGATTATGAAATATTATTGGCAATCTTTTCGTATTAGCATCGGGATTATCCTCCTTTTGGCAGGGAGTTATCAATGGATTGACCGTCCTGTGGCACGTTGGGTTAAGTCTGAGTGTGTGGGGGAGGTAAATACCCTCTTTGTTGCTATCACCCAGCTTGGGGGATCGACGTGGTATTTGGTAGGAAGTGCGGTGGCATTTGGTTTTTTTCGCTACGTAAAACGGTATCCTTTGTATGCGCATCGTTTTGCGTTTGTGTTTGCTTCGGTGGCGGTTTCGGGGATTGCAACGGATATTATTAAGGTAATTGCGGGACGGTTTCGTCCTGAAAAATGGTTCAATGAAGGGTTGTATGGCTTTGATTTTTTTCACGTTACTGCCTCGATGATCTCGTTTCCCTCCGGTCATACCGCTACGGCGTTTTCGTTGGCGATGGTGATCTCAAAACTCTATCCCAAATACGCCCTGATCGGATGGGCTATCGCCCTTGCGGTGGGGATAAGTCGGGTGATGGTGAGTATGCACTATGTGAGTGATGTGATTGCAGGAGCCATGGTCGGGGTGGTGAGTGTCCATCTTTTGGTCATCTATTGGTCACCTAAGTGGTTTGTGAGATGATCACGTTCCTTAAATTTTTTTTTTCCACAGGATTGCTGTTACTCCTATTTCGGATGGTTGATTTTACCGCCATTGGTCATTTGATTGCAAACGCGACGTGGATGTATATCGGATGGGCAATGGTGTTCCAGTGGATCAGTACCGTTTTGGCCGCCTATCGGTGGTCACTGATTATGGAGAGCCTTGCGTTTCACGAACCGTTTCGTTTTTATGTGGGGAGTTATTTTAAGGGGGCATTTTTTAACCAAGCGCTTCCCGGTAGTATTGGTGGAGATGCCGTTCGAGGGTTAGAATTAGGAGCGATGGGATACCGCAAAAAAGAGGCGTTTTTTGGCATTTTTTTGGATCGCATTGTGGGGCTTGCGGGGTTATTAGTCCTTAACTTGGGGGCAAATTTACTTAATGATGATTTGTTCCCCCCATGGCTGTTTCATCTTATCACGATGATCTGTGTGGGGGGGATTGGTGGATTTGGGGTATTGATCCTTTTACGTAAAATAGCGTGGCTCCAAAAATATCGCGTGACGCGTGTTTTTGCCGATCTTTCACACCGTTTTCGACAAGTGTATCGCACCAAGCAAGCCATCTTCATTCAGGTAACCTTATCGATGATCATCCACTTTTTCTCAATTTTGGCACTCTACGCCTTAGCCCAAGCGTTGGGGGTTGTTTTCCCTTTGAGTACCTTTTTGGTGGCGGTTCCTCCGGTCTTTTTGTTGACCATTATCCCCTTGTCATTGGCAGGTTGGGGGGTGAGAGAGAGCGCGTTGGTGGGGATTTTTCTCCTTTTGGGCGCGTCCAAAGAGGGGATTTTATCGGTTTCGGTGCTGTATGGGTTGTTGTTGATTGGGACGAGTTTACCCGGATTGTGGATTTGGGTACGAGGAAAAAAATTTGTGTAATAGCGTAAAGGTGGAGAATAAAGATGCACGTTGATACGATGCGGTGGATTGATTATTGGGTGGGGGTTCCGTTGTGTTTTGTGGGGAGTTGTGTGCAAAAAGTGGCGCGTCTTTTCCCCTCCTTCGGGAAAAAAGAGGCCAAAAATGTCCTACTCATTGAGCTATCGGAGATGGGGAGTACCATTTTGGTCGATCCTGCGATGCAAAAACTCAAACAGCAGTGGGAAGCGAACCTCTTTTTTGTGATTTTCAAAAAAAACAAACCCAGTCTTGATCTTTTGGGGACGGTTCCTTCAGAAAATATTTTCACCATTGATGAGGGAAGTATGGGGTCATTGATGCGTGATACGCTCCGATTTTTTATCTGGACACGGCAGCGTAAGATTGGTACGGTGATCGATTTGGAACTTTTTTCCCGTTTTACCGCCCTTTTGAGTGGCTTTTCGGGAGCTTCTACGCGGGTGGGTTTTCACCCCTTTTTTAATGAGGGACTCTATCGAGGATCGATGCTCACCCATAAAGTGGCGTACAATCCCCATATCCATATTGCCAAAAATTTTATCGCATTGGTCAATGCGGTGTTGATTAAAACGCCCCAAATCCCCTACAGTAAAACGGTTATAGAAGAGGACGAGATTGTCTTGAATCGCGTTGTGGTCTCTGAGACATCCAAAACCGCGATGCGTGCGTTGATTCACCACCATTGCCCACTTTATGACCCTAAAGCACACCGTATTGTCTTGTTTAATGCCAACGCCAGTGATTTGATGCCGCTACGTCGATGGGATCGTGCCAATTACATTGCCCTTGCGTCGCGTATTTTGGAAAACTATCCTGACATTATTATCCTTCTTACGGGTGCGCCATCCGAATATGAGGGGTTACAACGGATCCCCGATGCCCTTGGCTCTCCCCGTTGCATCAATTTCGCAGGGAAAACGTCGTTTGCCCAACTGGTCGCTTTGTACGAAGTTTCTGAGTTTATGCTCACCAACGATTCAGGTCCGGGTCATTTTTCCGCCATTACGTCGATGCCTTCGTTTGTCTTTTTTGGCCCTGAGACCCCCGCACTGTATGGCTCTTTGGGGATTACGACCCCCATTTATGCCCAGCTTGCCTGCTCTCCGTGTGTGAGTGCGGCCAATCATCGTAAGACAGCGTGTAACGATAATGTCTGCTTGCAAGTACTCAGCGTCGATGTGGTCTATGAACTCTTGGAACCCTCACTTATGACGCGTCGGTTAGCTTAAGGGATGGTACATAGTACATTGTTTTTTGTATCGAAATCCTACAATTATAACCACAATCACCACTGTCCGTCATTCCCGCGTAGGCGGGAGTCTAGCTGGATTCCCGCCTACGCGGGAATGACGAAACGCAAATACGACGTAAAAATACCTAATTGTATAAAGTGCATAAGGTTAGTGCCTAAAAAAGAGATAGCATGAAACCCACCATTTTTTATCTCATTGGGGTTTTTACCCTTATTCGACTCCTTGTTGCCCCCTCGTTTGGGTTGGGGGTGGATGAAGCCCATTATGTGTTGTACGGTCATTATCTCGATCTAAGCTATGTCGATCATCCCCCGTTGGTGGGGTGGACGCAAGCGTTTTTTGCGTGGGTATTGGGGGAGGGAGTTTTTGCTGCACGGTTGAGTGCGATACTGCTTATGGCATTTATTTCGTGGGAGAGTTACCGTTTTTTACGGACAATAGAAGCCAGTGAAACCGAAGCATTATGGGGGGTGAGTGCGCTCAATGGCGCGTTTATTTTTGGGGCATTTGGGCTGATGCTCTTGCCCGATACGTTTTTACTGGCACTGATTTTCCCCATCATGAACACCCTTATCCAACTGCAACGCCATGCACGCACCCGCGATTTTATCCTTTTGGGGGTGTGGTTGGGATTAGCAGGATTAGGAAAATACTCTGCGGTGCTGTTTCTCCCCCCGATTATGGGGTATTTACTGATTCAAGGGGAGTGGCGATTCGTGTTGAATCCCCGTTTGCTGTGGACGATTTTTGTGGGATTAGTATCTGTTTCTCCCGTTATTGTGTGGAACGTTCATCATGAGTGGGTCAGTTTTGCCTACCAATCGGCGCACGTGACGGGGGGAACAACCCTCTCTTTTAGCCCTTTTATCCGCTCGTTGGGGGTGCAATGGGGGGCGTATAACCCCTTTTTGGTGATCATAGCACTGTATGGGGTCGTTGTTGCGTGGCGTTCATCGGATGCTCGTATCCAATTGGCGTTGTGGATAGGGTTAGCAGTGGAGCTATTTTTTATTGGAACCTCGTTTTTAAAGCCCGTATTGCCCCATTGGCCAGCCCTGTTTTATCTTCTGTTTATCCCTTTTGGCGTGGTGTTTTTACTCCAAAAAAAAGGAAATTATCAAAAACTAACCCAAGGGGTGGTAATTTTTTCCCTGTTACTTAGTGGCGCGATTCATCTGGAATTGTGGGGAAAATGGGGAAAATTTCCCGACTATTCTTCCCCTTTTCGGGACATTTACGGCTATGAATCTCAGGTCGCTGAGGGGGTAAAACTGCTCACGACTTTAGAATCATCAAAAAAAGCGTTAGTGGTCACCAACTGGAGCTATGGGAGTCGTTTGGCTTATTATGCGCTCCCGTATCACGTTAAAACCTTTGTATTGGATGACTACAATCGGCAGTTTGCGTTGTGGGAGAAAGGTTCCCCTATCGGATACGATCTTATTATTCTCAAATCCCATTTTGTGGACTCTCCCAAGCCTTTGCGATGCGAAGAGACCCATTTACTCAAAACTCACGATATTTGGTTAAATGGGGGAAAAGTGGATACGATTGAGTACATAGAGTGTAAAAATTATACGGGGATGAACCCTTTTTAGAAGAGAAATGATGAAACAAACTTTTTTTAAAATCGTTTTTGGTATAACCTTTATAGCCGTTGAATATCTCGCGCTTACCCCCCAAAGTTTTCAGATCATAGAGAGCTTTTGGGACAAACAAAACCACCTTGTGGCGTTTATGGTTTTGTCCCTTTTAGTGAGTTTAGGGTACAATCGACTTACTACAGCAGCCAAAATTGCTCTATTGATGGGGATGGGGTTACAAATTGAGGTAACCCAGTATTTTATCCCAGGGCGGTTTTTTTCGTTGGGGGATTGGTTTGCTGATGCTCTAGGGATTCTCCTAGGGTTGGCTATTTATAAAAGGATGAGGAATGACCAAAGAGACACAACAAACGTATGAACAGACCAAACACCTTTCGGTGTTGTTTGTCGAGGATGAAGAGCAATTACGGACGTGGACAGCTGAGATGCTAGAGGACTATTTTTATCGGGTCGATGTGGCAGAAGATGGGATTGATGCCTTGCAACGGTATAAAAATTACCACCATCTCAAAGGCCATTATTACGACATTGTCATCTCTGATATTCAAATGCCACGGATGAATGGGATCCAATTGACCAAAGCCCTCTACGAATTGCGTCCCGATCAACCCATTATTATCCTCTCTGCCCACGCCGAAACGCCCAACCTTTTGGCGTTGATTAACATGGGGGTGGCGCAATTTATCATCAAACCCATTCAGTATCACGAGATGATCAGTGTGTTGGGGCGTGTTGCGCAAAAGGTGAATGCCCTCCCCAAAGAGACAACCCCAGCTACCCCCTCCCACCTTTTGGATTTTGGGGATAATGCGATTTGGGATAAAGAGAAAAAAGTTCTTACCCATAACCGTCTTCCCATCATGTTGACCAAATATGAAATCTATTTGATGAATCTGTTAACCTCCAAATTTGAGCACGTCTGCAGCAATGAGGAGATTCTTAACCATTTCTTTTTGCACGACATCGATATTAGTTCGGAAAGTTTGCGGGGGATGATGATGCGGTTGCGAAAAAAACTCCCCGAACACTGCTTAAGCAGTATCTACGGATTGGGGTATCGCCTCTCTACTGTAAAGGGAGGGTGATCGTAAAAATCGCGCCATTATTGGTATTGGCAGCTTCGATCGTCCCCCCCATCTTGGTACGAATAATCGCATCGGCGATGTACAGTCCCACACCGCTCCCTTTCCCCTCTTCTTTGGTCGTGAAATAGGGATCAAAAATATGTTTTAGGGTTTCAGAAGGAATCCCTCCCCCATTATCGGTCAAAATCAACGTTGCATCGTGTTCACTGGCAAGGATATGGACGTAGATTAACGGATTAGTGGGGTTGTTGTCCAGCAACGCATCCCGCGCGTTTTGGAGTAAATTGATAATTACCTGTTTAAACTCACTGGGAGACCCCATCACAATAACCTCGTCATCGCAATAGTGTACCGTAATGGTAATCCCATGGGAACGAAACATCCCCGATAACAGACGCAAAGACTCCTCTACGGATTGATTGAGATCAAAAGGGATATTTTTTCGGTCAGGTTTGACAAAATTTCGGAAATCCTCGATGGTTTGGGACATAAATAAAATTTGTTCCATGGCATTATCGGAGAGTTTTTGGATGTATTGCTCATCGATTTTCCCTTTGGCGTAGGCTAGGGGGGCGTGTTGGACGATCATCCCCAACAGATTGAGCGGTTGTTTCCACTGATGGGCGATGGTATCGATCATCTCCCCCATGGCGGCGAGTTTGGATTGTTGATAGAGTAACGCTTTTTGGTACTCCAATTGACTCTCGGTGTCTGTGAGTTCTCGACGCAAATGCTCTTTTTGGTAGGTGGAGAGGTTCAGGGCGTGGATAAATTTTTCTTGGTTGCGGTAGTGAATGACAAACATCAGCAATGCAATGACAAAAAGATAGCTTGAGAGGGGGACGACCATGTACCCCAACGAAAGATAAAAATGGTGTTTCCATGCCATGATCGTAGCGAGGGTATCGGCAAAGATGATGATAAAATAGGTCACTATTACACCGATATAGTGCTTTTGAATCATTAAGACCAAGATCCCCATCCCGATGAGAAAAGAGAGGATAATATTGAGTAAGCGGTAGAGTGAGGGTTGTACCCCTAAGTCACGATTAAGGATATTTTCCACCATGGTCGCATGAACATAGACCCCTGAACGCACCGATCCATCACTGGTGATATAGGTATTATCCAACCCCAATGCTGTGGAGCCAATAAAGACATATTTTCCCTTAAAGCGTTGGGGGTTGATAGAACCATTGAGTACATCAATAGCGGAGATTTTTTCATGGTGTTCTAGGGGATAAAAAGATAATAACGCATCACTGTAGCGATTGAGAAAAAAAACTTTGTGATCCACATTGAGTTGCATATCCCCCGAAAAAAAAGGGGCAGGGCTAAAATGAATCCCCGGATGGAGCGAGGCAACGGCAGATAATCCAAGGGTGGGAATCCACACCTCGTGATTGCGCATCACCAAGGATAAACGACGTAAAATCCCATCATTATCGGCTGAAGCGTGAATATGACCAATCCCTTTGGCAGATTGTTGAAAACGGGGTAAATTGCAGACGATATTGACCAAAGGGAAGAGGGGTGTGCCACGAAGCTTGGGATGATACGTAACATTTTGGGGGAGGATACACACTCCATGGGGTTGTTGGGTATCGGAAAAAATGGGCAATACGACGGGGGCATAAGCCAGCGTTGTGGATAAAATCGCATCATTATCTTTGAGGGCTTGGGGGAGACCATTAATGGTGATATTAGTCTCCAAAACCGATCGGTAAAAGCTCTCTATGGTCGAGGGGGAGGTGCGATCTTTTTCGGAAAAAACCATATCCAATACAATGGCTTTGGGGTAGTTGCTGGCAATTGATTCGACCAATTTAGCGGTAATAAGGCGTGACCATGGCCATTGCCCCAAGACTTTGAGACTTTTGTCATCAATCTCGACAATCACCGTAGCGTTTGGAGTATGTAAGGTGGGGTGGACGTGGGTGAGCTGATCGTAAATTTGGTTATCAAGATCGTACAAAAGGGTACTTTGCCACCAAAAAAAGTAAAATCCAAAGGTAAATAAAAAAGCCCCGATAACCACAACATTGCGTCGAATCATATTAACGGATAACCACTTCAACCCGTCGATTTCTGGGTTCAGAGACACCATCTTTGGTAAAAATCAACGGGTCATTTTCCCCATGAGAGACCACACTAAGATGGGTTAAGGTGATGTTGTGGTCTACTAGATACGCTTTGACCCGTTGCGCCCGTTCCAATGCTAGGGTGTCATTGAGTTGGGCATCCCCAGAACGGTCGGAGTGACCGATAATATCAATTACAGCGGGTTCGTGTTGTTTAATCAATGCTAACACCGTATCAAGCTGATTTTTAGAATCTTCGCTTAAGGTACTGGTACCTGCGTCAAAATAAAACAGAAGGGAATCGGGTTTGGGGGGAAGGGCGTGTAGCTCATGGGAAAATTGGTTGCGTATGGTTTGGGGATCCCCTGTTTGGAGCAAAGCGGGATTTTGGTTGTGGTCATGTAAGGTGGTATAGCTGTAAGGGTGATCGACCAGCACATCCCCCGTATCGCTGCTGACAAGGACGGCGTTGTGGGTGGATCCATTATCCAACAATACCACGGTCGTTTTTTTGGGAGGATGGAACCACAAGGGGATGGAAGCTGCAAAGGCTACAATGACCACTAGGGGACTCATTCTTCCACCTCCACGGCAAATTTAGTCCCCCGAATGCCGATGATTCCTTGGGGTACTTTGATTTTTACTTTTTCAGGGGCGAGTTTGCCTATCCGTCCCGATTCAAACACCATCGACCCTTTGGGGAGATGAACATTAAATTGAAACGCTTTTTGGGCGGGAGCAAACAGGTATTCATCGATGACAAAGAGGGTTTCAGACCCAATGGCAATGCGGGTACCATCGTTAAATGAAAGCCCTATATCGGTATTTTTGGTGGTTTGAAGGGTGTCGCCACGGTAGAGATAATCCCCTTTATGGAGCGGATACAAGAGAGCATTGCGTTTTACCGTAGCATTCCCTTGAAGCTCTTTGACGACCGCAACGGGTTCTGCCCCAAAGGCAAAACAGAGCGAAAAAAGTAAGAAAAAAAAAAGTTTCAAGCAAGTTCCTCATGAGGCTAAAGAGCCTATAAATAGGGGAAATGTTACCATCTTTTTGCTTATTGGTGAATCATTAATGGTTTGTGGGTTACAATTGCGCCATGAGCAGACTATTAATGATTGAAGATGATTTGGAACTGGCGGAGATTTTAACCGAATTTTTGGAGCAGTACGATTTTGAGGTGACGACCGAAGATGATCCGTTTAAGGCGTTAAGTATCCTTAAATTGGAAAAATTTGATGCGGTCATTTTGGATTTGACCCTCCCTGGGATGGATGGTTTAGAGGTGTGTCAAGCGATCCGTGAACGCCAAAATATCCCCATTATCGTCTCTTCCGCCCGATCGGATGTGACCGATAAAATTCATGCGTTGGAATTAGGTGCGGATGATTACCTCCCCAAACCCTACGACCCACGCGAGTTAGAAGCCCGTATCCATTCGGTATTGCGCCGTTACGATGCGGCATCGGAACTTGCCAGTGAAAACAGTTCTGATTTTAAACTCATCGAATCGGCGATGCAAATTAGCTACAAAGGGCGGATGCTGGAACTGACCAATGCCGAATACGGTATCCTTGCCCATATGGTCAAAAAACAAGGGTTGGTGGTCTCCCGAGAGGATTTGATCCATAACGTCAGTGCCATCAATGAGGACTCTTCCAATAAAAGCATTGATGTGATGATGGGGCGCATCCGTAATAAGTTGGGGGATAAAACCCTTGTTGAATCGATCCGTGGTATTGGGTACAAACTTCTTAAATAATGGTACGACGCAACGGGGTTTTTTTTACGGTCTTATTCGCTTTTGTGGTGAGTATGGGGAGTATTGGATACACCTTTTATCAGTTGTACCAAACCAATCGTACCAAACATATCGATAACCTTTTTACCCGCTACTCCCTTATCTCCCAAATTTACAACACGTTTTTGTTAAAACAGATGTCACTGCCCATGTTAGAGGCAAATTTGGCGGTATACGAAGTTTATAATGTCAATAATGGCGAAGCGTACCAAAAAATTACCCACGAGGGGATACTCCTCAAAGAAGAGGGGAAATTGGTATCCCAAAATCTCTTTTGCGAAACCCCTTACAGTGATTTTGTTTCCTCCCATTCGTATGTTCGGATGCTCCAATTTCACGAAAAAATCTATTTTTGGATTCAATCGGATCACCACTCGTTGTTACTGGAAGATCATAAAGTCAAACCCTATAATCCCTCAACACTTAAATACGCGTACTTGACCATTACTCTGATTTTGCTTTTTTCGTTTGGACTTATTATCTATAAACTCTCTCCCCTCCGTCGCCTCCGTCGCCAAATTGCCCGTTTTGGGGAGGGGGATATGGGGGTACGATTTTACGCTGAAGGGGAGGATGAAATCGCCCTTATTGCCAATGAATTGGAGACCGCACAGGGGAAAATCCGCTCCCTTATTGAGTCACGCACCCTCTTTTTGCGCAACATTATGCACGAGCTTAAAACCCCCATTGCCAAAGGGCGTATCGTCACGACGATGATGAATGATGGGAAACAGCGCGAACGATTGGGGCGTATTTTTGAAAAACTCGAAGAGCTTATTGGGGAGTTTGCTCTGATCGAAGAGATTAGTTCCGGTTCTCAGTATCTCACCAAAAAAGGGTATCGTTTGGTCGACATTATTGATGGAGCGATTGATGGTGCGATGGTGGAGTACGATTGGGTAGAATGTTCAGTGGATGCGTCGATTAAAGTCGAGGTCGATTATCGGTTGTTTGTGACGGCGGTCAAAAATCTCATTGACAATGGAATCAAATATTCCTACGAAAAAAAGATGACCATTTTTATGGAAAAAGGGGAGATCATTTTTGCCAATGAGGGTGTACCGCTGACCAAACCCTTGCGCTATTATGTGGAACCGTTTACCAAAGAACACCCGACCAAAGACAGTTTTGGATTAGGGTTGTACATCGTTGATGCCATTTTACGGGAACATGGGTATGTCTTGGCGTACGAACGACGCGGGTTGTTGAATTGCTTTATCTTTGTTCCCCTAAAAGCGAAAAAAATGAATAAAGCCACCCATTATTAAGCTACCCAAAAAACGCCCCTACAATCCCAATGGCTCCGCCAAAAACGCCACCCCACACGACCAACCAGCCTAAATGGTCTTTCATCAATCCAAAAAGCATCTCTTTGATCATCACAGGGGTCAATTCTCCCAAACGGCTCTCCACGATGGTCTCAATGGTCTCTACCAAAGAGCTTCCTTCCTGCGCAATATGGTCATTTAGGGCGTTCATAAACGACTCACTGTGGGAAATTTCGAGGATAGAGGCTTTGATTTTTTCTAAAAATGGCTCTTTGAGTTTAGCGATGACCGCTTCCCCCCCAAACATCCCAATCATCCCCCCCAGACTTGATTCCATCACACTTTTGACCAATGCACTGTAAGCGGGGGTAAAGTCGGTTACTTCGATAATGGGGGCTAGGTCAAGTTGTTTCTCCTGCGATTGGACGAAACTTTCAATCTTTTCAGCGGTAAAAAATTGCTCCATAATGAGGATTTTAAGTGCCGCGCGAATCGATTCAAACCGATCCAAAATAATCCCTGATCCGTATAAAAAAGGGACTTTTTCAAACAGCATATGGATCGCCAATTGATTGGTCACCGCCCCTGAAAGGGCAAATAACCCCGCACTGCGCATCACCTCTGACCCCATACCGCCAAGTGCGTATGATCCTGCTACCAATCCTAATGAAAGTGCGTTTGTTGCCCAACCTTTGTCCATGTGTCATTCCTTATCACGTGTGAATAGCGTATTATACAAGAAGCTTGGAAAAGGAATTTTATGCGAAAATTTTAGTAATTCCCTGTTTGATGATAGGTAATCGCTCTTGAACTATACATAAATAATCTCTTTCATAATTGATTCTTTCATGCGGGAGCTACTGTCCAAATCAAAAATATCACTACTGCAATGAAATGTTTCAAATATCCGTTGTTTGATTTTTGCGACTTCGTCAAAATAGGTGTACGCGTTACGATGTTGGAGATAATTGATCTCTTTTTTAATGGCTATGTCAATATCGCTATAAAGGGTATTGTCTCCCCGTGCATAACTGCCAAAAAGTCCTAATTGGACGATTCCATCCCGTTGTAGCTCCAACTTGAGATCGTGAAGGTAAGCTAAAATATGTTCTTTAGTCGGTTTCATAAAAAGCATTATACAA
Organism: Sulfuricurvum sp.; assembly: GCA_020721585.1. Taxonomy (GTDB): domain Bacteria; phylum Campylobacterota; class Campylobacteria; order Campylobacterales; family Sulfurimonadaceae; genus Sulfuricurvum. The sequence continues at coordinate 12,914 of DYMK01000006.1, read as the reverse complement.
TTTTAATTAGACGGGAACGCAGTTATTGTGATAGTGTGTAACGAAAAATTCGTTATAATCTACCACATAAGTATGTCAAAAAGGATCTTAGTATGAAAGCCATCAGCGGTATTATCGGGGCAATTATCATCGGCGCCATCATCATGGTTATTGTAGGACACATTAATACGGTTCCCACTTTGGATGAATCGTCCAAAGCCTCATGGTCACAAGTCCAAAATCAGTATCAACGTCGTGCTGATTTGATCCCCAATTTGGTCGCCACGGTCAAAGGATACGCTTCCCACGAAAAAGAGGTTCTCGTCGGTGTTACCCAAGCGCGCGCTAAGGTTGGACAAATGACCATCACCCCAGCGGTGTTGAATGACCCCAAAGCGTTTGCTAATTTTGAAAAAGCGCAAGGGGAATTAAGCAGTGCGTTATCCCGTCTTATGATGGTGAGTGAACGGTATCCTGAGCTTAAAGCCGATAAAAATTTTATGGCATTGCAAGTCCAATTGGAGGGCACCGAAAATCGTATCAGTGTCGCCCGTCGTGACTATATCCAAACCGTTCAAGCGTACAATCTCGAATTACGCACCGTTCCGGGGCGATGGGTAGCGGCGATTTTTTATCCCGATGCAACGGTTAAAGAGACTTTTACCGCTGCGCCTCAGAGTCAAAAAGCCCCCAACGTGTCGTTTTAAACGATGAAACCGTTTCTCCTCTTTTGTCTCTTGCTGCTTGGGGTTGCCTTGGGTGCTGCTCCCACGTTTCCAGACCTTACGGGGAGAGTCGTGGATCAAGCGGGATTATTGACTCCCGATCACGAAAAATCGCTCTCTGACCTTTCTCAATCTATCGAAGACAATACCACCGCGCAAGTGGTCGTTGTTACCCTTACCTCCCTTGAGGGGTATGATATTGCCGACTATGGCAATCAACTGGGGCGGTATTGGAAATTGGGGCAAAAAGAGAAAAACAATGGGATTCTTATCCTCCTTGCCCCCAATGAGCATAAAGTTCGTATTGAGGTGGGCTATGGATTGGAAGGGGAGATTACCGATGCCCAAGCCAATGAACTAATCCAATCGCAGATGCTTCCCCGTTTTAAAGAACACGATGTCTATGGGGGGATTAACGCTACGCTAAGGGCGATTCAAACAACGCTCTCTTCTGAAGCTCAGCCCACAATAATCGACGAAAAAAACACCCAATCGAACCTTTTTTATATCCTTTCCCTAAGTGCTGTCCCTTTGCTGGTCATCGTATTGTGGGCAGGAATGGTCTCTTTTTTCAGAATTTTGCTTTCAATTTTTATGGGTGGCATAGTGGGTTTGCTAGCGTGGGTTATGAGCCATTGGATCATGATCAGTGCGATTTTAGGTCTCATTATTGCGGTTATCACCTACTTTGTGACCAACAAAGAGACCGATTTTGGGACTACATTGGATGGGATAAATTTTTCGGGTTCGCTAAGTGGTGATTCCTTCGATATTTTTAGTGGTGCAGGGGGAAGTTTTGGTGGCGGTGGTGCCAGTATCGATATTGGCGATTTTTTAGATGGATTGGGGGAATTATGAAACAGTTAAATGAGCAGCTCAAAGAACGTATCAAAGCGGCAATTCTCCACGCAGAGCAAAACAGTTCATGCGAATTTGTCACCATCATTACCCAAAAAAGTGGTAATTATCAAATCTATCCGTTATTCTTTGCGACACTGGGGGCATTGTTACTCCCCCATCTCCTTTTTTGGATCAATGATGGGCAAGAAAGCGTGTTTCTCTTTCAAGTGCAAATTATTGTGCTAATTGTCTTTATGGTGCTGGCACAATTGCCTTTTTTTCTCACCCATTTGGTTCCTTCCCGCGTCAAACACAAACAAGCCTCCTTGGTCGCGCACCAAAGTTTTCATAAATTTGGACTTTATCGCACCAAAAAACGGCGCGCCATCTTGTTTTTTGTCTCCATTGATGAACGTTACGCCCACATTCTCACCGATACAGGGATCGATGCCCTCATTGATCCTGCCATTTGGCAAACCATTATCGATGATTTTCGCCATACGGTCACCACCAAAACACTCGGAGAAGGGTATTTGGATGCGATTAACGCTTGCAGTGAGATTTTAGCCCGTGAATTTCCCCGCCAAGCCGACGATCGTGACGAATTACCCAATACCTTAATCATCGATCCTCAAAGCTAATTTTCTCCCCCAAAGGGGAACGTTTTCCCCAAAAATGCGCCTATCTTGACATCTCCTGACACGAAAAAGCAGTATACTAACACCCTATTACCCACAAAGGACACCCATGCACTATTTTGAACTGACATGCACCGCATATTTGAAACGCGACATCCCTTTTCGGGAAAGTTTTGAGACCCTTAGCAAATAC
>DYMK01000006.1:0-10439 GCA_020721585.1 Sulfuricurvum sp. | reverse complement strand
TCAATGCGATGATGCTCAGTGAACTTTACAGCGCGACCCCCGTCATCGTCACCATGGAGGGAGATAACTATTGGACGATGGAAAAAAGCGGGGACATTCTCCAGCTTCACCAACAGCTCCATGATAATCTCCTCAAAAAATACCACAGTTTTTACGGTGAAAAAATCACACCTGAGCAAAATTTCATCCAGCGACTGGAGCTTAAAAATACCAAACCCCAAAACATCCGCATCTATAAAGAGGAGAAACTTATCACCTTTTTTGGGAATAAATTCTCCATCATTCCCCACGAAGATGAGATCAGCCAACGCCTTGCGTTCCTTGCCCTCTCCTGCGGATTGGGGGAAAAAAACAGCTATGGCGGGGGATTTTGTTTGGCTAAGGGGATGCGATGATCTACGATTTATTGGAAGTTTTTACCCAAGCCTATACGGAAAAAGGGGATAAGCTCATTCTTGATAATTATCAACTTAAAGACGGGCTGTATGTCAAGATCAATAAGGATGAGACGATCGAGTATTATCTTGCCCAAACGGTCAAAAAAGCAAAAACGTTCTCCACACTAGAGGGGAATGTCAATCATACGATGCACGAATGGTTCAAAGAACGGGATTATTACAGCGGGTATCTCAACTCCAATAAATCCTTTTATGACAAAAAAATTCATAACGTTAATTACCTCTCGTTGTTCATCAAACTCGAAAGCTTCATCACCACGGATCCCAAAAAGTTACTCAATCCCGAGACGCTCAAATACCACTATAAAGCCTTGTGTGACTATAAAAAATTCACAAAACCGCAAGAAATTGCCCTTATCAAGACATTCCATGCTGCCTTAACGACCAAAAAACGACGTAAGGATATTCTTACAAAATACCGCTTTGTCGAAAAACATAGTAATGACATGGTCGCAATCGCCCAAGAAAAAGGGGTGAGCAATTACCTTAAACTTTTTTTTGAAGCCGATATTACAGAATACAAAAAAGAGAGTAACTATTACTACGCCATCAAAATTTTTAACGATATTGGGTACTCTCAAAAAATCGACGACAAGATGTTTGGCTTATCGGATTCCAATATGGGACTCAATGCCAAAAAGCCCTTTTTGGAACACAAGACCAAACGTACTACCGCCCCCTTTATGATTTGGGAGGAAGATGCCCTAATGATCAAAAAGTTTTTTGATTGGCTCAAATTCCAAGAATATCCCAATAAATACCCACTGGGGGATCAATTTTTTCTCAATCGCGACTTTAAAGAAAAAGATATGGTGTTGGATTTCGACTATCTTCCCATCAAGATTGATCGATTACCCAACCCTATTACGGTCATCAATCATCTTGGGATGACCACCAAAAAAATCGTCGTCGATGATTTCAGAATCGAATCACTTTCCCACCTCGAAGCGGTGGCGGATGAAATCCTCTACAACCATCAGCTCATTTATAATTATTATGGTGACGTGTATAACAAACTCGATACCCGATTTGCCAATCTCATCTACATGACCCGTGATGCTATGGTAAACTACTTCCGTAAATACGATGCGAGAGAATTTTATCAGGTCATTAACCGATATGGAACGCATTTTGTCACCGAGCATCTACGACAAGACCGCGACTACAAAGCCAAAGAGAGTATGAATCTCATCCTCTCACTCAAACACCACCAAGGAGAAACGATTATGGACATCAAAAAAATGCAAGAAAATGTGCTGATGAAGCTTGAAACATCCGATTATAGCGATATAAGCGACACAGAGTTTTTTTATCTGTGCGGGCAAGTAGCGAAATATCTACTTACGAAAAGTAAAGCAGGCAAAAAAGAGGCTGATATGCTAGAACCATTTTTGAAAGCAAAATCAGTTAGAAAACTCAAAGATGAAATTAAATTTACTTTCTTCAAATACAAACATGAGATAGGGCTTAATCAAAAAAATTTCAATAATGCACTTTCTTTAATCACGGCTTATGAAAAAGATGATGTCTTTAACAGTGATAGTTTATTGGTTGGAATTTTGTCAGAAAATATTTTTTACATGAAAAAAGACAAAGAGGGTGAAGAATGACCTACTGGCATATGCAACTGCATCCTACTGGCAAACAGGAGAGCATAGATCCTAAAGAAATATTAGAAGAAACAAAACTGATTGGAATGGATAGCTGGAACGGAGGGGAAGCACAAATAAAGCAATTTAGAGATGAAATGAAAATCAATGATATTGTTTTAATCCATAAAGGTGCAAAGTCAATAGCTTTGGTTAAAGTTATTGGAGATTTTATAGTTAAAGTTATTGGAGATTTTATAGATAGTGGAAGCAACCAATCATCAGTAGATTGGTTTAGATACAGAAGAAAAGTTGAAATTTTAGAAATACTCAGTGAGCCAAAAAATGATTTTCCATATACAAGGGGAACTCTAAAAAAAGCTCTTGATAAAAAGACACAAACCTATCAATATATATACGATTGGTATCTCTCTTTGCAACAAAAACAATACAATCAAGAGTCCTTAACGCTTGATGAATATAAGATTAGCAATATCTTCATCGATGATTTTAAAATGTTTAAAAACTTCACCCTCAATCTTGTCGGTACAGATAAAAAACCCTTGCCTTTAATTGTTTTGGCTGGCAAAAATGGTACTGGAAAAACATCGATTCTTGAATATCTTTCTGATTATAATCTCAATGAGGGTGATTGTATTGAAATTTTTAAAACGAAAAAAGCTGAGAGGATGGATGCCTTCATTACGGATGATGAAATTATTGTAGAATCTTTTAAATTGCTAAAAAAGATGGATGGAATTTTAGAAAAAAAATCAGAATATAAAAACCATATTCTCTATTTGCCTGTACAAGTAGGTGATACAAACGATGTTGAAGAACGAATAGCAGAACACTATAAGAAAAAAGCCAAAGAGTATGATTCATTTAAAAAATCTTTAGTCGAATTACAAACTTACATGGATACGATTTTTAAAGATTTAGAGTTAACTTTCAGAATCAGCGATGTGGATGACGATAAGAAAAAAGTTTTTTTCAAAAACGCTAATGGAGAAATTTTTGGAGCAGAAGCATTATCGACAGGCGAAAAGACACTACTTTCAAAAGTTTTATATTTGTATTTTAGTGAGTTAAAAAACAAAATTATCCTCATCGACGAACCCGAACTCTCCTTGCACCCAGCATGGCAAAACAGAGTACTCAAACTCTATGAAAACTTTGCCATCAAAAACAATTGCCAAATCATCATCGCAACCCATTCACCCCATATTATAGGGAGTGCGAAGAACGAATCCATTCGAGTGCTTCAAAAAAATAGGGAGGGAAAAATGGAAGCTCTTGATCACTTTTCCCAAAGCTATGGACTGGAATTTCATAAAATTTTGACTGAAATTATGGGTGTAGAGTATCTACGAACGCCTGAAGTGGCTGAAAAATTAGCTACTCTTAAAAAGATGATTGCACAAAACCATTTTGACACATCAGAATTTCAAGAGAAATGGCAAGAATTGGAAGAAATTTTTGGCGAAAACTATTTGGATTTAAAACTTTTAAAATTGGAAATTGCTTCAAGGAGAAAAAGTGTTCAAAATCACTAAAAATGAACCTGATTTTTTTAGCAAAGCCAAATCAAAAGTGGCGCTAGCTTCTGTCTCTGATGCGTGGCGTGATCCTGAAATAGAAGCTATTCGTCCCCACTTAAGAGAGCATATTTTACACCATGAACAAAATGGTCTTTGTGTCTATTGTGAAAAAAAGATAGATTCCCATCGTGACAATTCTAATATTGACCATTTTAAACTCAAAGCGGGGCATTTATTTCCCGAAAAAACGTTGGATTATACCAATTTGGTCGTATCCTGCAACACAGAAGGGAGATGTTCGACGCACAAAGATAGCAAGATCAAATTCAAAAATGAGTATGAAAAAATCGTTAATCCTATTCATGAAAATCCTGATGAGTATTTCGACTACTTACTCACAGGCGAGATAGTGCCTATTAGCGATAATGAGAAAGCAAATTTCACCATTGATATTTTTAAACTTGGTCGCAATGAGAATGAGGGTCTAAGTCAAACTCGAAAGCAACTTTCAGAAACGTTAAAACATTTATCCAATCTCTCATTAGAGGATATTTATGAGAGCTTTGGCAATGAATATCAAAGTTTTATACGGATAATTTATCCAAAACTACAACAACAAGGAGCAACACAATGAACAGAGTCTACGGCGTAATCGGAATTAAGGCAAAAATGGCAAACTGGAATGCAGACTTTACAGGTCGCCCCAAATCAATCAGTGATGGGACTATCTTTGGCAGTGATAAAGCCCTCAAATATCCGATGAAAAAAATGTGGGAGAACGAAGGGAAAAAAGTCCTTTTTATCAAAAGTTGGAAAGAGGATAAAGGCTCGATTGTTCCTAATCAATTAGGGGAGCGATATACCGCTCTTTTTGAAGCTATTGATAAAAAAACTCAAACGAAAGAAGTGATGAACAACTTGTTTAATGCGATTGATGTTAAAAATTTTGGGGCGACCTTTGCCGTTGAGGGGCAAAATATCTCTATTACGGGTGCGGTGCAGTTTGGGCAAGGGTTTAATAAATTTGACGATACCAATATCGAAGTGCAAGATATTTTATCCCCTTTCCAAAACTCCAATAAAGCCGATAGTCAACAATCGACGTTAGGGACTAAAATCACGGTCGATGAAGCCCACTATTTTTATGGTTTTAGCATCAACCCTCGTAATTACGATGAGTATAAAACCCTTTTGGGGGAAGATTTCCAAGGGTACAATGAAGCCGATTATGCCGAATTTAAACGGGTCGCTTTGGTGAGTGCAACATCGTATAGCACTAACAGCAAGTTTGGGTGTGACAATGAGTTTGCGTTGTTTGTCGAATGTCACGACAATGAGACCTATTTACCCGATTTGAGCGATTATGTCACCTTTGATAGTCGCAACAGACGTATTGATCTTAGTACCATTGAGAAAATCGTGGGGGACAGAGCCACCGTAGAGGTCTATTATAACCCTTTTAATAAGCTCACGGTCACAACGACGTATCCGTGCAAAAATATCTTTACGCAAGAGTCTATCGCCTAATGAAAGCGATTAGTTTTAAGCTCAGCGGTAAAACGGCGTGTTTTCGTAAACCGGATGTCAATGCGTATGCCTATTTTACCTATAACAATATCCATAAACCCGCCCTTTTGGGACTTTTAGGGGCAGTGATGGGACTGGGAGGGTATACGCAATTGCACGATAAAAATGCGGCATTCAAAAAAGGGCGATTGGGCTACGATGAGGGATTTCCCGAATTTTACGAAAAACTGCATCCCCTTAAAATCTCCATCACCCCGCTTGCCCCCAATGGTTATTTTGCCAAAAAAATTCAGACCTTTAATAACTCCGTGGGGTACGCTTCGCAAGAGCAAGGGGGGAATCTGGTCGTCCGTGAGCAGTGGCTGGAAAAGCCTCAATGGCAGATCATGATCCTCGATGATGGGAGTGAAAGTTACCAAAAACTGTGTCACTATCTGAGGAATAAAAAATCGGTCTTTATCCCCTATCTGGGCAAAAATGACCATCCTGCTACCATTGATGGGGTGGAAATGATTACGTTATCGGAACCTCAAGGGGATTATATAGACTCCCTTTTTATCAAAGATTTTACCTCGTTAGGTTGGGCGAAGGAGGGGGAAGCCCCTTTTTTATTTCAAGAAGTTTCCCCGATGAGGCTTCAAAAAGAACACCATTTTTACGAATATGAGACCCTTGCTTTTACCAATTGTGAGGTGGAAAATGGGTCAAATACCCTTTTTGGTTATAATCACAAGAACTACAGTTTCTTTTAGGAGAGTTACATGAGAACCATTAAAATAGAGATGCACGAGGGTGTTTATGAGACCTTCTTACAGTTTTTGAATCTTCTTCCCAAAAGTGAGTTTAAGGTCTATGAAGACACCCCTGATCTCATTACCCGTGAAGAACAAGTGAGTGTTCACCGCTATAATACCATGATTGATAAGGGAGATTTTAGTGAGTTTGTCGATTTTAACGAGATGAAAAACGATGTATGTTCTTAAAGTCTCCAAAGAATTTGAAAAATTCTATAAAAAACGTACCGCAAAAGAGCGAGAAAAGATTGATGAAAAACTCACGCTTTTAACAGAAAACCCCATCAATAACCCATCATTGGATATTTCAGCCTATCTTGGTGAGCAAGACACTTATCGATTACGCTATCGAGATTACCGAATTATTTACCGTGTCAAAGAGGATATACTTCTTATCTTTTTACTCAAAGCGGGTAGTCGTGGCGATGTGTATAAATGAGCCTTGATATAACCGTACTGGGGATTGATGAACGATATTTAGCCCATACTCCCGATGAAACCCTGATTGATCACTCTCATCTAACACGGGAGTACTTGGAAAAAATAACCACAGCAAAAAATCTTACTCCCCTTATCGATGATTTGCTTTTGCGTATCGATGCTGTCCACGTTCATTTGCTCAAAGAGCTGTTTGTTAATACGATTTACCTCCATGATGCGGGCAAGACCAATCCCCACTTTCAAGCCAAAAAGATGAATAATCCACTTTTTGCCCAATACAAAAACCAAACACACAGCAGTGATCACTCGTTTGCCTCTTCGGATCACTTTATCGCCTACTATCTCCCCAAGATAGCAACCCTCCACGATCGACTCAGTCGCGAGAAATGCAAATTTATCCTCTATGCGTTTTCGTATCATCAAGCCAAACATCATGGGGCATTAGGAGAGTTTGAAACATACCGAAAAATGGAAAGTGACCCCAAAGCGTATTGGAACTATCTAACGAAATTTGGTATACCCCCTTTTGAATTCTACATCCTCAATAAACTCCTTTTTTCCCTTGTGGTTTCGTGTGATTATTACGCTACGACGGAGTACATGGCAGCATTAAAAACAGATGATTTTGGTCTATTTTCAAAAGGGGACAAAGAACAATTAATGCTAAAGTTCACTCAATACAGTCAAAAATTTAAAAACCCAACAGGGATAAATCAACTTAGAAATGAGATGTTCAAGGAAGCAGAAAAAAACTTGCTAGAAAACCTTGATAAGCCTATTTTTTATCTGGAAGCCCCTACAGGAAGCGGGAAGACCATCACATCTATCAATCTAGCACTGACCCTTTTGGAGCATGATCCCCATCTGAGAAAGCTGTTTTACGTCTTCCCTTTTAATACGTTGGTGGAGCAGACCAAAAACGTTTTTGAGGATATTTTTGGCGATGCGCTCAAGGTCGAAGTGATTAATGCGATTACCCCCATCACCGTGGAGGAAAAGAGCCAAGAAGAGGAAGAAAGCCTCTACCAAAAATCGTATATGAACCGCCTCTTTTTCCACTCTCCTGCGATCATCACCACCCATGTGGCACTGTTTAATATCCTTTTTGGTACCAGCAAAGAGGATAATTTCCCCCTGTGGCAACTATCAAACAGCGTCATCATCCTCGATGAAATTCAAAGTTATAACAATCAATTGTGGTGGTATATGGTGGAGTTTTTCGAGAAATACGCCACACTGCTCAATATGAAAATCATCATTATGTCGGCGACATTGCCTAAGCTTGATTTTTTCGTAGACACTAAAAATAACTTTGTTGATCTCATTCCTCCACAACGAAGAAACGATTTTTTTGAAAATACCCTGTTCAAAAATCGAGTAGCGATAGATTTCTCACTCCTGAACGAAACCATGAGTTTTGAACGCCTTGGTGAGATTTTAGCGTGTCAATCCAAAGCGAAAAAAATCCTCTTTGAATTTATCAAAAAACAAAGTGCGAGGGAATTTTATAATCGTATCAAAGAGGATTTCGACAACGTCTACGAACTCAGCGGTGATGATAACAAAGCGTATCGTCAGTATGTCATCAATGAGAGTAAAAAAGATCACCCCCTCATCCTCGTCGCTACCCAAGTGATCGAAGCGGGGGTCGACATTGATATGGACATTGGGTTTAAAGACATCTCTACGCTCGATGGGGAAGAGCAGTTTATGGGGCGGATTAACCGCAGTTGTCTACGTGAGGGGAAGGTCTATTTTTTTAATATGGATGATGTTGCCAAAATCTATACGAATGACCACCGCTTAGGTCTTGACCTCAAAGATAAAAAGTATCAAACCATTTTACAAAACAAAAATTTCGGTGACTATTATCACGAAGTGCTAGCGCAGATCAAAAAAAGTGGCGATAAATATCAAAATGGGACTATGACCAATCATGAAAATTTTTCTGCGTTACTCACAAAACTCAATTATAAAGCCATTTCCAAAACTATGACCCTCATCAATTCCCAAAATTTCACCCTCTACTTTCCCTTTCAAATCGATGTGTCGATCTATGAAGGGGTCAAAGAGTTTGTCGCTTTGGAGGAGGTATTTTTGACCAAGGGACACCTCGATGGGCAAAAAGTGTGGGATACGTTTAAAGACCTCACGACGATTCAAGGGTACGCCAAAAAACAAATTTATGCCTCGAAAATCAACGCGCTGATGCAGTTTTTTACCTTTAATCTCGTGAAATTTAATGACAAACAAACGCTCCCCTATTACAGCTATGCGTATGGCGGTTACTATTTTATCGCCAATTATGAGGATTTTATCTGTGAGGGGAAATTTGATCGAGCGGCGTATTTAGCCAAAAAAGAGGAGTTGTTTTTATGAATATCTCCGGTACCCTCATCAACTACTATGTCCATTGCCCAACCCAATGTTGGCTCTTCGCCAACCGTCTCAATCTCGAAGACAACAGCGAAGAGGTTCGTATTGGCAAAGTTCTCCATGAATTGCGTGAAGAAAAAAGCAAAAACACCGAGATCAGCATCGATAATGTCAAAATCGACCGACTCACCCGCGACTATCTCATCGAGGTCAAAAAGTCCGATTCCGACCCCCAAGCGGTGAAATGGCAAGTGCTGCTGTACCTCTACAAACTCCGTGCCAAAGGGATTGAGCGCAAAGGACGCATCGAGTACATCGAAAAAAACCACGCTACCCCCGCAGAGATTATCGAGCTTACCCCCGACAATGAAGCGGATTTGGTGCGGGTCGTGGGGGAGATCGAGACACTCATCGATCAACCGCAATCGCCCAAGCCAATTTTGGCACCCAAATGCAAAAAATGCGCCTATTATGACTATTGTTTTATCTAAAAAGGAGAAAAAATGCCCCCATCCCTAACGTTTGAATGCAAAACCATCACCCCCATGCTTATGCACGGAGCCGATGGTGCTAGTGCGGAACTTCGCCCCGCTTCCATAAAAGGAATTTTGAGATTTTGGTGGAGGGCGATTCATGGGAATCTTTCACTTAAAGATTTGCACGAGCAAGAGGGAGAGATTTTTGGGAGTATGGATAAGAGGAGTAGTTTTACTTTACGAGTCATTCATAACTTAACTCAAGAAAATCAAAAAATTGAAGCTTTACCACATAAACCAAATGTCGTAAAGTTGTATGGTTTTAAACAAGATCAAACTTTTGAGGTCATTATCAGCGGTCAAAATTTAAATCTTATCCAAAATCTTTTTATCCTTGCGACCACTTTGGGCGGTTTTGGGCAACGCAGTCGTAGAGGGTTTGGGAGTGTGCAAATCACTAAAATTGATGACATGGATTTTACACCGCCAAAAACAGAACAAGAGATAAAAGCAAAAATTGCTGAAATTAATTCAGATTTTAACTATAAATCAGATGTTCAATATCCCTATATCAAAAAGATTGACATAGGACAAAAAGTAAATAAAATGGATGATTTGTTATATAAAATAAGTAAAGCAACTTCTGGAAAATGTGGAAAACATCTTTTTAAAGATGAACGAATGGCTTCACCTATTTATGTGTCGATTTTAAGATTTGGAGAAGAAGATTATCGACCTGTTATTACAACTCTAAATTGTGTGAGTGAAAAATATGTTGATTTTAACGAGATGCTAAAAAGACAAAAAGCTTTTAAGGAGGCAATTTTATGAAATCCTACCTCTTCACCCTCACCATTTCCCCCGTCCAAAGCTTCATCGCTCAAGCACGAAAATCCCAAGACCTCTTCGCAGGGAGTGAGATTTTGTCGCAGTTGATGGGAAAAGTGCTTGATTCAAAAGAATTTCAAGGCACAGAAATTATTTTTCCTCAAAATAAAAATGCCGTTTCCAATAAAATCGTGGTCAAACTATCAGATAAAACAGAGAAGCAGATTAAAGAAATTGGTGAAAAGTTAGAAAAGCAAATCAACAATGATTTTCTCAATGCGGTTTTCAAGGAGACCCAATGTTATGACAGTGCATTAAAAGATTTTTTCCAAGTCTTTTGGGTGGCGGTTGAGTTGAAAGAAAATTATCAAGAGAGCTACAAACAACTCGAACGCAATTTAGGAGCGGT
>DYMK01000029.1 GCA_020721585.1 Sulfuricurvum sp. | reverse complement strand
AACAACAAAAATTAACTAACTTTTAGGGGTATTCCTTTGCAATGCGAATTCGCCGTGTGAATTTAATTGTTTTATTTTTTATAGTTGGTGTTGTTATATATCCAACTGCATATCTAATTCATAAAATAATAGCAAATGAGTATCAAGAAACTTTCGTTATTCTAAGTAAAGATACGCCTTATCCAAGTTTTTTAAGTTGTACATATGAAGTTAAATTAAAAAATAAAGAAGCAATTATCAGAAAATGTTTACCTAGTAGAGAAATATATAATAGAGTAATTTTAAATACTACAGTAAAAGTTAGAACAAATAAATCATTTTTTGGATTAACTATAGATTCATTTGAAATTGAACTAAAATGATAAAAGCGATCCTCGTCCAACGTCCTCGTTGGGAATGCAGACTAATGGTATACACTCCCAAGCTGGAGCTTGGGAGCGAGACATACCCTTTAGCTACTCAACAATAATGCGCCACCGCTTTCACCACGTTCCCTTTCTCATCAAAAAAGAAAACCTCTACCGCCTTTTTATCCAATAAAGATTAAACTAAAGCTACTTTAATCTTTGTGCTGCTTCACGATAGACTGCCATTTCATCACGAGCTGCTATCGCAATAACTTCCACGACAATGACCTCTTCGATAATTCGATAAACAATCCGAACCCGTTTATGATCAACATACATTTTTCGACAACCTGACAGATCCATCCCTGATTTATTACCGAGTAGATCACCAAGCTGTGGCGAGTTTGCAAGTTTATTAAGTTGTTTGAATACCAAAAGGCGGACACGGTGATCGAGTTGCGCTAAGTCATCTTCTACCTCTGGGAAAAATTCAATCGTGTACATCGACTTCATTAACTCCAAAGCGATTCATCATATCACTCAATCCAATACGTACACCCGTATCTTTCGCTCTACGCTCTGTTACTCTCTTATAAATTTCAATATGTTCAGCCAAATCGGCAATCTCTTTAAGACGTTCGTATTCCTCGATTGGTAGTAATACAAGCTCAAGTTTATTATTTTTAGCGATAGCAATTCTCTCTTTTGCTCCATCAATAAGACTTTTAAATACAGAAGAAAAATTACGGGCTATTTCAGTAGCAGGGATGATTTCATCACGAGCATAGGCAATCATAGAAGACTCCTTCTTAAATACATACTATTTTGTGTATTATACTACTAAACTTGAAAAAGTTGTCAAAATACAAGGATCAGATATTCAATATTCAATTTTCCTTCGTTCCCAACGTCCTCGTTGGGAATGCAGACTAACATATACAAGCTAAAATACGACGTAAAAAGTCAAGAGCAGTAACTAAGCCATCATTTATGTGACCGCGTACGTTCACACCTCAAGGGCATCGAAAATCCCCCTCCTTGGATCATCGCGCTATGGTCATGCGTGTTGAGAAGGAGGATAAATGCTTCGTGGGATAGTGCGTGCGACGTGGAAAAGGGGAGATTGTTGCCTCGAATGATCCGATATTCGTGAAAGGTTCGCATCTCACCCCTCCCCTCCCAACATCCTGAATAGGCACAAATGCTCAACGCTCCCCGCTCCTCAAAGGTGACACTAATGGGGGTGAAATCGGTATGACTTTCGCATTTTTTATCGCTACACATCACCTCAACATCGGGATTTGTACAACTCCATTGCACTCCATACAGCCATCCATGAAGGATCACAAAGAAGCAAAAAAACTTCATTTTACCCCTCACGATGGGCTTCTAATACCCCATAAACCCGTCCTAATGCTCCATTAAAAGTAGCACTTCCATACCCATCGGGGTCTTCTTCTTCACGACGGAACTGTTCCTGCGCGTGGGTAATTTCTTCTATTACCCCCTCTAACCACACACTCACATCGGTCGTTGGGGTAAAAGGGACGCGATGAATAGCCCCCTCGATGTACCCAATGGCAACGACAACCCAATACCCCGTATCGCCCCAATAACTTTTATCGGATAACCGTTTGTGGGCATCTTCCCGTTCGGGATCTAAAACAATCGCTATAAAATGGTCTAACGCCAAAGAACGTTTTGCCTCCATGAGTGATTCTCCTTATCGTGAATAGTCTCCCCTTTATTATAAACCAATCGGCTTTGCATCCCCCTTTTGTCAGCACAAAATCGTCTCTGTAAGCAAGAAGTGGCTATACTCTCGCCACTAAAAATGGTTGAGGAAACCACCCCAAAAGGACACGTATGTCATCTGAAGTTCAACGTAAAAACCACCGCATTCACCCTTGTAATGCCCACCAAAAAAATTCCCTTTTGAAATTTTTAATCGACAAAAATCCCGACAAAAAAATCGTAGTTGTGACCGCGCATGAGGTTGAAGGTATTGCTATGTCCCCATCAGTTTTGGTGACCATTATCAATGATGCTACCCTCAATATTTCCGAAAAAAATCGCTACGATATTCTTATTAGTTATGATCTTCCCGATAAAGCGATCCTGTATATGAGCCGTTTTGCTCAAGCACGTGAGCAGGCTATTATTTTATTGAGTGAAGAAGATCAAAAAAATCTCTATCCGATTGAGACACTTTTAGGGCGTACCATTATCCAAGAGAGTTTGGTGGGGTTTGAACCCAATTTTGGGATCGCTATCGAACAAAAAAACAAAGCCGAAGCGTTAGCACGACGGGTTCAACGGGAAGAAGAAGCGACCGCTAAATCTGATAAATGGGCAAAAAAAGGGAAAGGAAAATCGGAGTTTCTGGGAAAAGATGCGAGTGGAAAACCAATCTTCGCCCAAAAAACACGAGAACGTAACCACTACATCGATGGAACGCCCCGTACCCAAGAAGAAAAAGCAACCCGCCCAAAATATGTGAGTAAACCGGTCTTTTTTGGTGACGCAGCGAAAAAAGAGGAAAAATCCCAAGAAGATAAAAAACCGTATGGGGATAAAAAACCTTACGGAGACAAGAAGCCTTTTGGCAAGAAAAAAGAGTTTGGTGATAAAAAACCGTATGGTGACAAGAAGCCTTTTGGCGAGAAAAAAGAGTTTGGTGATAAAAAGCCCTTCGGAGATAAAAAACCGTATGGTGACAAAAAACCTTACGGAGACAAGAAGCCTTTTGGCGAGAAAAAAGAGTTTGGCGATAAAAAACCCTTCGGAGATAAAAAACCGTATGGTGACAAAAAACCCTACACCGACAGACCAAAACCCAAAGCCGATGCGACTCCCTCCCGACCCCCCCGTCGTATCAATGTCAAATCGCTTAAACCCGCAGACGAAAAGCAATAACAAAAAGGGAGGAGTAGGTGTTATCTCCTCCCAAACGACCTAATCAAACAGACAATAATCACCACTTCCAGCCCCAATAAGAGATAATGAAGATCATACACTTGAACACGTGCTTGGGTGATTCCATAATAGTCTAGCACCCTGTAAAATCCATACGAGAGAGCAAGCCCTGAAAGTGAACCTTGTTGCTTGGCAATATCAATCCACCCCATTATCCGCACACGAGAGGCAAAATGGGTCTCCGCACGCACCAAATATCCCCCGAAGATAAACGAGAGTTGATACGCACTGTAGATGACCAAAGCACTGAGAATATGGGTGGAAAAAAGCAGATAATACCCTATCATCAAGAGCATCATCACCTCGGTAGCAAGGGTAAAAAAGTAAAAATAGCGTAAGGTCATGAGTGAATGATAAACGTATGCTAATCCCATCATCCCCAAAGCAAGAACAATCCCCCCGATCGAAAAAGTCGAGGGGCTAAGGGTGGCATAAATGGTAAAAACCGACCCTCCGACCATCCCTGTGAAGAGGGCATTGAAAAATTTATACCGAAGATAGGGACGGAAGGAGAGGAGCATTAAAACTGCGCGTTTAACCCGACCATAAGGGTACGACCATAAGCTCCATACCCATTTACCTCTTGATAGCGTCGGTCAGTGAGATTGTCCCCACGAAGATAGAGGGAGAGTTTTAGGGTTGCTTCATAGTTAATGATTGCCCCTGTGAGGACGTAACGCCCTGTTTGGAGGGTTCGTGCAGCATCATCATAACGTGTTCCGATGTAGTTAAGGGTACCAAGTAACGAAAGTTTGTCAATCGGATAATAGCCCAATGCCCCACTGGCAGTATCGTGCGGTCGTCGAGCCAAATCATTGCCCTTTTGGTCTTTGGCAATGAGTCGGTTATAGGCGACATTCACCATGACCGTATCGAAAAAGGTGTGTTGGTAGCGCGCTTCGTACCCTTTGAGATGGGATTTTCCCTCAACTTGTTCGTTGACATAGAATGAGTTATAACCGATCAGATTGTTCACACGATTATTGTAATAGGTAAACGTGAGTGAACGGTAGCGAAGTGTTGCATCAAAACTTTTGGTCGTTTCAGGCTGTAGATTGGGGTTACCATAAAATCCCGCATACAGTTCATATAGTGATGGCACACGATACGCGGTTCCATAATTGCTGCTAAGGGCAATATCATTCGCAAAAAGGTATTTTGCCCCCACTTTTCCCGTCGTTTTATCCTTGAAGGTATCATAACGATCGTTGCGAAGCGACTGTGTGAGGATAAGATTGCCAAGATGGTTGGTATTGGTTGCAAAAACCCCTTTGGATCGGAGGGTATGGTCACCGATCGTATCGTGCGATTCAAGGGTATTTCCCCCAACCACCACAAAGCTATTCGCCGTATACGAAAATTTCCCCAACACAGTGGCTTCTTTATTGGTTCCCCTAAAAGTCTGCGTCCACCCAAGGGGATCTCTTTTATCAAACGTCGCACGGCTATAGCTCACATCCATAAAATCGGCATTCGTAAAGGTGTGACGATACCCCACACTTCCAAGGCGATTGAGTTGGTGGGTCTCATTGGCAACACTGTTAGGCAAGGGAGCAAAGGTGAGAGCATCATACCCATCATAATGGGTTTTGGCATCACTAAAATTCATCTGTCCTGAAAGGGTATCCGCAGAGGTGAGATCGTAGGATATTTTGGCATTAACCGTTTGGTTGAGGTAACCATCGGGTTCATAATTTTTGGGATTTTGACCGCGTGGGGTGAGGGTTGAAATTCCATCGCTTTTGAGTTGATTGGCCCCAACATAATAGGATAAATCCCCCACTTTTTGGGAGACATTGGCTCCTAGTTTACTCGTTGCATACGTCCCATATTCCAGTATCGTAGAGGCTTGAAATTGCTTAGTCGCTTTTTTGGTGATGATATTAATCACCCCAGCGACCGCATTGGCTCCCCAAATACCACTTTGCGCCCCATGGATCACCTCAATGCGTTCAATATCATTGACCATAAGGTGTTCCAGTTGTGCCTGCCCTTGGGTGGTGGTGGGGTCGTTATAGCGGATGCCATCAACCATCACAACGGTATTAGCAGAACTAAATCCCCGTTGAAAAAAGGAGCTGTTTTGCCCAACTCCCCCACTTTGGGCAATGGGGATATTACCAAGGCTACGCAGCGCCTCTATGACCGAGGTGATGTGCTTTTCTTCCAATTGGGAAGCGGTAATAATATCGATATTAGAAGTAACCTCTTTGAGCGATTGTTCGGTTTGGGTCGCACTAACAACGATAGGGTCAAGTGCGGTATCGGTAGCCTGCAAAGTACTAATAAGGGTCGTAAAAGCGACAAGGGAAAAGGTGGTTTTTTTAAACATGGGTATCCTTACGATAAATATATAATTTTTTTAAAGCCAGATTCTTAGTGTCGCGGGAATCACGTCATTTTGAACATGATTTCAGAATCTTAAGTAGTGGAAAAAATTTAATCGTTAGGAGGGGAGATACTGGAATAAATATAGATAGGACAAATGGGGACGATAAGCTCTATGCGGGTAATATTTTTGAGCAGTCGAACTTCAGAGGCGTACGCTTGGATGGCAATTAACGAAAAATAGTTTTTACCAAACCCACGAGGTGCGTGCATCCAAAGTCCCCTTTTTTGGGCGAATTCTACCTAAAAGGGCTGAAGTTTATACTACTCCACGAAATCAGAGACACTAAACAATAATTGCTTATTCCTAAATGAGCTCGAATTAGCCTTAGAATCCTCTCACAAACCTCCCTCGAAACGCTTGCACAATCTCCCTAAATTCCTGAGGCAAATAGTCATACACTTTTGTTTCTATCTCCGAGGGAATCCCATAATAGGCTTCAGCAACTCCCCCCGCAATGGCGGCCATAGTGTCCGCATCGCCCCCCAAGGAGATGCAATTACGGATACACGTTTCATACGAAGTGGACTCCAAAAAGCAAATCAGTGATTCGGGAACCGATTTTTGGCAACTCACTTCAAACCGATACGTCGGGCGTATGGACTCCAGCGTACGGGTTAAATCGTACCCAAATTCGTCGCTTATCCGTGATCGGATAGCCTCTTTGGTCGCTTGGTTGCGTGCCATAAAAATCGCCAGTGCGGTGGCTTTGGCTCCTTTGATCCCCTCGGGGTGATTGTGGGTAATCATTGCCGATTTGTGCGCCTCTTCTAAGGTTTGTTCTTCGGTTTCAAATGCCCACCCTATCGCAGAGACCCGCATCGCTGAACCATTTCCCCATGAGTTGTAGGGTTGGTGGGTTTTTCCTTGCAACCATTGTTTGAAAAAACTTCCATACCCCACCTCCAAATAGCGTAACCCAAAATCGATCACGTGATCCAAATAGGGTTGATCCTCCAAAATCGCTTTAGCCATGGCGATACTCAGCGTCGTATCATCGGTAAAGGTACTTTTTGGGGGAAACAATTCAAAAATGGTCGTTTTGATGGGATGAAACTCATACCACGATCCGATAATATCTCCAGCGATGGCTCCTAACATGGTATCTCCTTATTTTGGTGGTGACGAATCTCCTCAAACGTATACTCTTTGAGTAATTGACCATTTTTATAGATGGTCTCTAAAAGCGTGGTACGTCCCTTAAGCTCTTCTAGCCGTACGGTCTCAAACGACTCAGTCAATGCCAATCGCCCTTTTTTGGATCGTTTGCCAGAGTCGGTGATGGGGTCTTTGTAGACATCATGCCACACCCCCTCCACACAAATTGCTGAGGCTTTCATCGCAAACCCAAAGGTATCACGGTGAGGTTTTTGAAGCAAGGCACCCCCCATCCCAAAGGCGATATTGTCGGCTGAAAATCCCTCTTTTTGGAGGAGCGTGAGTATAGCGCGAATCGTGTGTTCATCGACCCCATCCCCTTGGATAATTCGCACTGAATCATCCAGCACAAGGTACCCTTTGGTGTTTTTATACCCCCCAAACGCTTCATACACCCGTTTCATCACCTCCAAGACCATCGTACACGGATCCCCCGAATCGGGGCGGATGATGAGGGTGGCACCGCTTTCTTTGACCGCGTTTTTGAGCTTTTTGCCCCAAAGATTGGTAATAGCATGGTAAATGTCATACGAATCGCACACCACCGCAAACATTTTTCCTTTTCCCCCAAAGTGCTTGATCATATTGGCATACGCATCCTCTTCGCCGTGACGTTGCCATGCTGTGATGGTGGAATGTTCTGCCGCAGGGATCGAAAATCCTGCCATTGCCGCGCCATAATAGCGTTTGGCTCCGAGGATGGCAGAGAGGGTATCAGTGCCGTAAAAATTGACCAAATGCGCCATCCCCCCCAACATCGCTGATGCTTCACTGGAGGTTCCACGGGATCCAAAATCGTGAAGTTTAAAGGGAAGCTGCTCCACCCCATGGTCACTGGTGGCTTCCAAAAAATGGCGGATGATTTGTTTGATGGTGTACGAGATGGTCGCCACCGTCGTAGGAAACCATACCGCCCGAAGCAACGCTGTTTCGATGTACGACGGTAGCCATGGAAGCGAAGGATCGGTATTGACCACCTGCACCAAAGGGGATCGCGTAGGGAGGATACTCCCCTCTGCCACAGCGGTGATCTCAAGGGGTAAATAGCCCTGATGGTCGCGTAAGATGGTGTTCCATCCCGCTTCGTTGAAGGGGAGACCATGGGCGGTGAGGATGCACTTGGCTTCGTCAATGTCCTCTTGGGTGATGGGGGTAAGGAGATACGCTTTGATGAACGCTTGTAGCCCAAAAAAGAGGGTTACCTCTCCACTGCGCGCTTCGATGTACGAGGAGATGTACTCACTGTTGGGTGGGTATTGGCAGTAGTGACTGGCTTTGTAACTGTCGGTATTGAGGAGTATGTTTTTCATAGAAAATCCTTCTATTTTGGGTGCAAAAGACCTCTATGGTCTCTTGAGGTTTTGGGGTGTTATCCCACCATGGCTTGAATGATATGGAAATGATCTTCAAACATTGTTTCCGGTCGCACCTCCGCAAAAGGGATCCAAAACGCATGGCTTGCATCATCCCCCCCTTTGACTTTGGGTAAACTCTCCCCCTGCAACTCGATAAGATACGCATGAGTCACCGTGCGTCCCCGCGCGGAACGGTAGGGGTCATCGAAGACCTGTGTTTTGGTGATGCTCCCTGCTAGCACGGGGGCGGGAACTTTGATCCGTGTCTCTTCGCGCAATTCCCGAATGACCGCATTTTTGAGGGTTTCGGTGGGGTTTAAAAATCCCCCCGGCAGTGCCATAAGCCCTTTTCCCGGTTGCGCTTTGCGCTCGATGAGGAGAATATGCCCCGATTGGATCACGACCGCATCGACGGTTATAAACATCGGCGCGTAGGGGGAATGCTCCCACGCGGATCGGTATTTTTTGACAAAATGGTACTCATTGGCAACCCGTTCGTAATCGCTTGTTTGTTTAAAAATCTCCAATGCACGGGCAATAGGAGGGGGAAGTGCATCGCTTAACTCCCCCCGTGCAAAATAGGCTTCACGAATCGTGGTCGAAGAGATATTGTGATAATTGTCCACCTCGACCCGCTCCCATTGGGGAAACTGCGTGAGATAGGCAGAAGTGCCATCCTTGTGATGACCGATGAGTCCGATGAGGGGTTTGGAAGCGATTTTGGAATGCACCACCCCGCCCACAATTTGTTGAATCGATTTGATCCACAACGGATCATTGTAGGTATAGTCCAAAAGGGGAAAAATCAAAATACGTCGATTCTCTTCCGGAGAAAACGCCAAACGGATAAGGGTCTCACGTGCGTTAAAATCCCATGGATTCCGTAAAGTAGGGGGTTGATAGGAAGAACCAACCATAACAATGATTTTGTCAGATAGGTGCAGTGCGTGGCGGATAACACTCTCGTGACCCGTGTGGAAAGGCTGAAATCGCCCAATAAAAACAAGATAATCGTATCGCATCACTAAACTCCTTAGTGTAAATGTGTGAGCTTTTGGGGTCTCTCCCCTCAGGCTCATAAACGTTAAGAACGCCTCTTAAACGGCTAGAAGTGTAGCATAAAACAACCCATTTAACAAAACGTATGGTATAATCGCGCCTAAATAACCGCTACAAAAGGAGCGTACAAAAGATGTTGGCAGAGCTTCCGGTCAAAAACACTTTTTACACCAATACCTTTATCGAGTGGCGGGTTCAACGCTCCCAAAAATCGGGGCTTTTGGTACACGAAGAGGAGCATCTTTTGGTCATACGTAAAAACAGCACTCCCCCTTCTTCCTTACTCCAAAAAAATGCCTCTTGGGCAGAAGAATTTTTCAAAAAAGCCTCCCTTCTCACCGATGTACCCTCGATTCTCCCTTACTACAAAAAAATTGATGCACTTCTCATGAACAACGATTTTGGTACGTGTGATGCGTTGCTTAAAAGTGTCAAGACCAAAGACCTCAGCGATGTGCTGCTCATCGGCTTACTACGCCTCACCTATCAATGGAAAAACCGCCTCCCCTCATGGTCATCGCTCCTTGTCGATGCCAGTAAAGAGCTGTTTCATCGAGGCTATGATGAGAAAAAACTCTTACGAGGACTCGTGTAGCTTTGCTCTTCCCCCTCTCTTGCGTCACAGACCCCATTTCGGTGGTCATAGGGCGACCTGATACCACAAAAAATTATCAGCATATCGGTTTTTTGTATCTCAATGAAGAAAATCGTCCCAAATTCCTCCATCTTCAATGGCACGAAACCCTTAGAAATGACCCGCCCAATCCCCACTATCAAGTCCTTCCTATCGATCTTGAAGCGTTTGAAAAAGTCCATTTGGCAGCCTATTGCTCCCTTGTACACGCTAAAAATGGGAAAAATCTCCCCTATAATCTTGCCATGGATGATTCCCACTTTGATGAAAGTGGAACGTTCCATAACGAAAAAAGCCATTCAGGGCTTACCTGCGCGACCTTTGTCCTCAAAATTTTTTCCGCACAAGGGTATCCTCTCATCGACCCTACAAGCTGGAAAACTGCCCGTCAAGACAAAAAATGGCAACTGGGTATGGTTGAGTATCTCAAAGAGCATACCACCATTTCCAAAGCGTATTTGGAAGAGCTAACCATTCAGATCAAATACGGTCTTGCCCGCTTTAAACCCGAAGAGATAGCCGCGTCCATAGCGCTCATTGAAAGCTGCCCCAATACCCAAAAAAGCATTGCCCCTGTAGCCAAAAAAATTCTCAAAGAGGTCATTGCGTACGCCAAAAAAATGGGTTAACCTTTTTCTCTTTTTCAAAGCATCCCCTTTAAATTAGCCGTTTAGCCCCTTCATTTTATAATAACCCCCATAAAAGGGTCACTATGAAAAAACGCACTCATACTATCCCCTATTTTAGTGCATTCTAGCATAGTCAGCCCTGAAAAGCCCTAAAGACGTCCTGTATTAGGCACTTCAAAAGCTAT
>DYMK01000063.1 GCA_020721585.1 Sulfuricurvum sp. | reverse complement strand
TTTTTTGGCCAATAGTCCCGCTATTGCCAAAAAAATCGTCAAAATCTGTCCTCGGACGGCGACTTTTTCGCTACAGCCGCTCAAGTCCGACAGTCTGCTAGCCACTACGCTCCCAATCTTCCGTTGACATTAGGCAGACACAGACCTAATGTCGCCACATGGAAAAACCATTTCGCTGGGATTTGGAAAAAAACGAACGATTGCTGCACGAGCGCGGCCTTTCTTTCGAGCACATCACCGTGGCCGTTGAAACTGGCGGGCTTGTGCAGATTGTGCCGCATCCCAATCCGGAAAAATATCCACGGCAAAGCATCATGATCGTCGCTCACAAGGGCTACGCTTGGCTCGTGCCTTTCGTTGAGGAGGATGAATATTTCTTCCTCAAAACCATCATCCCAAGCAGTAAAGCGACGCGAGACTACATCACGAACTAGGGAGCAAGCCATGAAACTTGATGCCTATGAATTGGAAATACTGCAATCCTATGAATCAGGTGAGCTGATACCCGGCGCAACACGCGCTGAACTGGAGCGGATGCAAAGTGCCGCACGGGCAACGGCCATCAAGGATCAACGCATCAACATTCGTCTATCCTCGAACGACTTGCGCGACATTCAGACCAAGGCTCTGCAAGAGGGACTCCCCTACCAGACCCTAATCGCCAGCGTGCTGCATAAATACGTCACAGGGCGATTTACGGAGAAAAGCTGTAACGAGACATAGCAGGTTGCTGAATAAGTATTTCAGCAACTTGGTAGGACGCATTAGGGAATGCGTAATGCACCGAATAAGGTTTTCCATCTCGCAACATCCGGCGGAATACGCTGCGCTATTCCGTACTACGCGGGCTGTTATTGGGAGGTGGGCTTGAAACGGACGCACGATTAGAGCATCTGACCGCCTTATTCCTCACCAACCCGTGCCTGGCGCGGAGTCATCGCAACCCGCCACGGAAAAACACCTCGGCGAGAGCGTTGTTGAGCTTCCATAAACGACAGAAAAAACATTGTTTTTGAACAGCTTTTTCTTAACTTAATGGCAGTGACACTGGAGCGTGGGAACGATAAAAATTTGTAGGGTGCATTAGCGAATGCGTAATGCACCGAATGAGACTTTCCATCTCGCAACATCCGGCGGAATACGCTGCGTTATTCCGCCCTACGCGGGCTAAATACACAAAAATTAAATTTTTGGTGCATTTTCTTTTGAAGCCTTGTCAGCCCGCTCTCTCACCCTATCGTCATACTCCTGAATAACCTTTCTATCGTTTTCCCAGAACTTTCTCAAAATATCCACGTCAGTTATAGCTACGCCATAACCACTTGAAAAACCACTTTGTCTACCAGAACCAGTCCCAATACTCGCCTCCACAAATGACACGCAATTCTTGAATTTTTTAGAATCAGGCCTAAATCTAGGATCATTTAATTGCTGCTCAATAAAGTAGTATCCCATCATCCCACAGTTATTAAGTCCTCTTGAGTTGTACTCTGCATATGGGACTACTTCGCCACCACCGGGCGGCAAAAACCATTTAAATTGGGTAGGTCCATTTTGTTTTGATTGTTGAAAAGAGTACGTATATTTATCACCGTACTTTTCCAACAAGGAACTAGCAACATCCTGAGTAATAACGTTTTTTTCAACGGGGATGCCTTCGTTCAAGCTAACAAAAAATGACTTTTGGTCTACCATTCCAAATTTAGCCGTGGCAGAAAATTTACAGCCAGATCCCCATAGTCTAATTTCAGCCACAGAGCCAGGTATTAAATTGTATTTTTTAATATCTTCATGTATCTCGCACCCATTATTTATCGACTTAACCTTGGCGATAAACTCAGCTGGCGTCACCCCCGTAGTTAAGCCTTTAATTTCCAATGGAAAAGGCGCACCAGAAGCATTTACATGAGCCACAAAAAACAAAGAAAAAAATACAATTGATCTCATACAATTACCTGCTATTTAGTAAATAAAAAAGGACTTAGTCTTGGTTTGTTGCATAGCATCTGGATGCTACATGGCGCACCTCAGCTCAAGAAAACTAGGTGACCTAACATCAAGATGCCCCCACATTTCACTATTTCACGAAAGCCCTGGAAATTGGTTGACCTCCCTTTCGAGTGCACCTTCTGCATCATCCAAGGAGCCATACTGACCTTGCCCCCGAATTTCGTATCCCATAACGGAGGTCATGGTTTGGCGTGT
>DYMK01000062.1 GCA_020721585.1 Sulfuricurvum sp. | reverse complement strand
ACCTATGGGAAAACATGGCCATGCTGCTGTTTGTCGGCTTGTATTTGCTGCTCAGCCAAATGGGCGTGTCGATTACCGCCAATTTGTTTATTTTTGGGGCGGTGTTGTTGGTGTTGACCGGGGGGATTAGTTGGTTGCGGTTGCGGCTGCGGGTGGCGAAGGCTTGACTGGCCTGCTTACAGCAGAGTAGCCTCTTTCAGCATATACAAAACCAACAATCTGAATCCGTGCTTGCTTCACCTGCTGGGTGAAACAAATACAAGGCCTAATATCTTGATTTCAATAGAGGTAATCAATACCCCATGATCATGAAGCCACGGATTCAGGAATATTTTTTCCGTATAGCAAGGATGCGAAATTGATTGGATTCATATATTGTTTTATAACTTTCATTGATCCAGTTAAGCAGCTCTTCTGGGGTTCGGTGAAATAATAATTTGTTCTCGACCACGAGCGTTGGTGTTTTTGACTTTATTCCTTTAATCCATCTTTTTTTCATGGCATCTTGTTGAGGATGGGGTATGTTGTAAAAATCGCCAAAATAAACATAAGGTTTTGGTGTAGTTGTATTTGTGAGTAAGGCCTCTGCGGCTGGATTTGCAAATCCCAAGTAAAGAACTTCCCTTTTTTCATTTGCAAAAGGGAAGTTTTTGATGGTTTTTATTAACTCTGAATACTCATGTGTTGTGAATATTGTTGTTAAGTTGTTGCTATGGATTCGCTTGAAATACTCCTTAGATGAGTATGCTGTTACAACTGCAAGGAGGCTGATAAATACTGCTGAAAGTACAAACCTAAGTCTCGATTTTTTAAGTGTGGAGGAGGCGTCTGTTGCGCTCCATGCATACACCAAGGCTAGCGTAATTGGAGGCGCCAGAATTACAAAGTAGTGCGCGTATAGGCGAAGTCCGGTAAGTAGTAACGCGGCTGATGCAAAAATAAGCCAGAGCAGAATTAAAACTGAATCTTTATTTTTTCTGATTATCTCTGGGATACTCATTATAATGAATGGTATTGGAACTAGCAGGTAGAAAAGGGTTGGCAGCCTGAATTCCTTTAGTTCTGATGGATTGGCTTTGATGTAGAATAAGCTGAATATAAATACCTGGTAAATAAAATCATGCAGTGTGTCGTTTAGATATAGCCAAGTCAGAATAGCGCCTACGAAAATGAGCAGTCCTAGTAAGTGGTGTGTCAGATCCTGCCAGCGACGATGAAAAATAAGCCAAAGCCAGATGGGTGCGCAGGCAATTAGAGAGATTTGATGGGACATTAAAGTGAGTGCCACTAATATACCAGCCAAAAAATGTGAGAATCTGCTATGGCCGTAAAGTGTGAGAAAATAGGCCAGAATCGTGAAGGTGGCTGCGGGGTACTCAATGAAGCCTGGCGTAAAGTAGTAATAAATTGAAACGTTTGAAAATAAAATAAATAATGAAGTAAATGCAAAGCTCTCAAGTGATCCGTTGGTTTTTCGAATCATTACAAATATCATAATCGCCGCAACCATGACGAAGGTTATTTCCATAAACCAGTAGCCAAGAGAAGGGTCGTTTAGTAGGCTTGAAAACAGTGCGCCGGAGTATAGAATAAACGGTGGTTTGTTGTTGAATATATCCCGATATGGAATTGAGCCTTCGAGAATTTCTAGTGAAACAAGTGCGCGTATGGCAGGATCCGATATAAGTGGTATTCCAATAAGAGGGAGTCGCCAAGTCAAAGCTTGTATTGTTAGAAGCGTTACCAATGCCAGGTCGAGTATCTTATGGTTAGAGCGAATCGTGCTAATGATGCTTGGTATTGGCATTGGGGTCAGGCTCGATTGAAAAAAACCAACGTAAACCTTAATCGCTGAGGTAGGCCGGGCTTGGCTCATACGCCATCGGAAGTGAATAAGGGTCAGACTCACTGCTGTCCCAGATAATTTCTCCGCTTAAAACAAGCCCATCTGTGGTGGCCTTGTGCTGACGTTATCTGGGGGAATGAATAGTTCGTAGAGAGATCGCCGGATGAACACATTCACCCGAATCAGTCGAATCATTTGTTGCAAGGACTGTTTGAATTTTGCGGTGAACTTCAAATACGCCAAGAGCAGATAGGCACACATCGCAACCATGATTTGCGTGATCACGGCGTTATTGGACACGCCGACTGGCATTGGGGTCAGACTCAATGCCATTAAGTTAAGTCCCAACCCATTGATATATAATACTTAATCATCAAGCCCAACAACATGAGGAACTA
>DYMK01000061.1 GCA_020721585.1 Sulfuricurvum sp. | reverse complement strand
TGATATGAGAAGATATATGCATAAAAGAAATTGTACTACCGTACAATAAAGAAAAATCGCTTTTTCTTTGGGTGGTGGTTAGCTTAAGCCTACATGGATACCCAAGGATACAAGTCAGAATAGCTCTATTTCCATCATAGATTGGATTCTAGCCACTAAAACAGTGCAGGTGGAACCAATGTAGCACTGAATACAAATAGAGCCTTAAAACGCATCGTAGAGGAAAGCACGAACACCAGGATAGAGGGAAAGCCCCACTTGACTTTTTTCCAACTATAAGCTAAAATCAGAATACTGAACGATCGAAGAGTTGCCCCAATTAGGCAATTCTAAAGAGCATCACCCAAAATAGGTGGTGCTTTTTTTGTTGACATCATTATTGATAAATTCTATATTCAAAGAATAATTGGAGGTTCAACATGAACGCCACGAGGTACGGATACCGCCTTTTTAAAGGAAAATCCAAAGCATACAGAATCGCTGTATGTAAAGTAGTTATGAAGCATATGGCACTTGGATTATCTTTTGCCAAAGCATGCGAAAAGTTTAGACTTAGAGGCTCTCATATTCATGAGTTCATACATCAATATGGACTAGCGGAAGAATACGCGAAAGCTAGAAACAAGATGTACGACGTGCTAGCCGAAGAAATTGAAGCCCTTACGCTTGCGCCTATTGAACGCGCTCCAGACGGAAAACTAGATCCAACTGCACTAGGACAAAGGAAGCTGCAAATCGAAGCTCGTAGATGGTATCTTGGCAAAGTCACCAAACGCTACTCCGATAAATCTCAAGTAGAACTATCTGGAGAAATTACACAGAACAATCGCATTGTACCGACATTTGCGGATAGGTGATGTCAGATATAAATTTGACACTTTCGTCTCCTAAATACGCTTGCCTTTATAAAAAAGAGTACAGGCATATAGTCCTAGTATCTGGACGTGGTACAGGAAAATCTTGGGCTGTTGCTGAATCCATAATATACCATACGCATGAATTCAATTGTAGAGTATTTTGCGCAAGAACAGTTCAGAACTCGCTTACTCAATCCAGTTGGAAAACAATCAAAGACTGTGCTATAAGGCTTGGAGTATATGAAGATTACGATTGGATAGAATCAAAGTCCACAATTAGATGCAAATTAACGACATCAGAAATCTACTTTGGTGGCATCGACAATGATCCGCAAAAGTTCAAATCGACAGAGGGAGTCGATATATTCTGGTATGAAGAAGCACAGACTGCGAGCCAAGAAGCTCTTGATATCATTTTCCCTACTATAAGAAAACAAGGCTCTATACTTATTTGGACGGCTAACCTACGCTTTGAACAAGACCCATTCTCTAGAACATTCCTGATAAATGATATCAAGAGAGAAGATACAGTAGTTGTAAAACTTCTCCCAGAGGATAATAAGTTTTTCCCAGACGTTCTCAAAGCCGAAATGGAATATTGCAAGCGTACAGATTTTGAAGCATATAAGCATATATGGCTTGGTGAATTTGCTTCTAGTTCATCTGAATCACTAATCCAAATGGACGCTATTAGAGCTTGCATCAAAAGACCTATTGAGGATCAACCTTATCAAGTATTCGCAGGGCTCGACATAGGAGCAACTGGGGATCCAACAGCGTGCTACATTAGGCAAGGGCGTAAGTTCATAGCTCTAAAAGAATGGAATGAATCTGACCACAACAAGCTAATCGACTATGTTATTGACTATCTAAATCAATATTCGGTCGCAATGGTAATGCCTGACGCAACAGGATTTGGGTACACTTTCGCACAGAACTTATCTGCAAGGTATGGACAAGATAGAGTAGTGCCTATCAATTTCGGTCAATCGGCTTCTATGGGTGGATTCGCAAATAAGCGCGCGCAAATGGCAATGACTGTAAGGGACGCTATTGTAATGGGTGTTTCTTTGCCAGATGAACCTACTTTGATAGAAGAATTATCGACAATAAGAGCCTACAAAACAGTTTCCGATAGATGGCAAATAGAACCAAAGTCTGAAATAAGAAGTAGACTTGGACGCTCCACAAATTGGCTAGATGCTATAATGCTATCCTATGCGATACCCGATAGGACAATGCTAAATGCAAATGCAACCATGCAGGCATTCAATAGAATTAGCATAAACTCGTCAGCATGGTCAAATTAGTTCATTATAGTTTCTTGATAAGTGATATAAATTTACTTTTATACAAATAATATTGTATATTCAGTTCATATATTGGAGACATTGCATGGA
>DYMK01000060.1 GCA_020721585.1 Sulfuricurvum sp. | reverse complement strand
GACCCCGCCGTGCTCAAACTGATCGAAATGGCGATAACCCGCTGCAAGGCACAAGACAAATACATCGGCATCTGCGGCCAGGCCCCCTCCGACTTCCCGGAAATCACCCGCTTTTTGGTGGAGCAGGGGATTGATAGCTTGTCGCTGAACCCGGATAGTTTGCTAAGGATGCGGCAGGTGGTGCGGGCGCAGGAGAATGGGGAGTAAGGGAATTCAAACATGGATCTAAAGCGCTCTGGATATACATCTTCGATCAAGACATTTACACTCGATAAGTAAAAGTTTTTTTATTGCGCAATACAAATCCAAGAGGGACGATAATGGATAGATTTCTCATAAATATGGCCATCATTAAAGTAAACTTTGATAAAAAAGGAACAGACTTTATTGATAACTATATCCCTTTAGTCCGAGAAGCTCTTGACAAACTCGAAAGCGACACATTCTCCTTAGATCAATTCAAAATTAAATTCATTGAAATAGCAGAATTTAAAATCCCAACGGGAGCAATTTTAAGTCTCTTAAAAAGAAGCGAGAACAAATACAAGCTCTTAGAAAGACAACCCAAAGGCGAATATAGAATAAACAGAGAAAACATAAACAACAACTACCTTGCAACAAGAGACGCCGAGCAACGAAAATACAATAGACTTATTAATAAATTCATCGAGTACTGTAAAAATGATTTAAATATTAAGATTGAGACCGATAAAGCATCTGTATATTTTTTTGAGGTTTTATACGACATTTCACCTTCATTGTTCTTTAATATAAGCGACATTGATACAATTAAAGATAAACCCTCGGAAAACAATAAATTTCTAGTTGCCAAATTTGTCGATTATTCCAATAAATCTGATCATGAATCATTTGAGGCAATATTATCTTTCGTTCGCGGATCAATGTTAACCGAGACATTTTACTATTCACAAAACATCTCAGACATTACAAACAAACCATTGAAGCGCGTGACCGTATACTTTGATACTCAATTTTTGATACGTGTTCTCGGATTCTCAGATGAGTCCATATGCATCCCATGCAAAGAACTAAACGAAATGCTTGGCGAAATGCAAATTGGCATGCGCTGTTTTAAAAAAACCTTTGATGAACTCCATGGAATCTTGCTAGCAGCACTTAATCAGCTAACTACATTTGGCAGGTTAAATCCAAACAGACCGGGTGATGTATTCGATTACTTTAACCGCAAAGGAACAACGCAATCTGACTTACTAGTCATACTACAAAACCTAGAAGAAAAACTAAATAAATCAAAAATTTACCTAGAAGACATGCCAAGCATAATAGAGGCATTTTCAATTAATGAAAACTCCCTAAAAAGTGCCATAACAGACGCCTTTGAGTTTCAAAGTGATAAAGCAAGAAATCATGATATTGATTGCCTACAAGCAGTACACCAAATTAGAGAAGGACGTCCTCAAAACTCTCTTGAGGGGTGCAGGGCTATTTTTATCACTACAAATACCCGACTCGCCAGGCTATCCACATTATATTTTAATGATAATTTCGGCATATCTAATGCCCCCGTATGCATGGCAGATAACGTCTTTACATCCCTAGTTTGGATGAAGTCAGTTAAAAAGACTCCTGACATCCCAAAAGACAGACTTGTCGCAAACTGTTATTCTGCCTTACTACCCTCCGAATCACTTTGGTCAGATTATATCAAAGAAGTCAACAAATTAAAGGACGACGGCACCATCAATGAAAATGACTATAACGTTCTCATTTACAGCATAACAGCTAGAGAGCACTTAATGGATCAAGCATTCTCTTCTGATGATAATATTTTTGGCTCAGTGCAAGATATCCTTGAAAAAGCAAAACATGCATACACCATTGAATTAAGCAATAAGCTCACTGAAGCAGAGCGATATTCCGCACTTCAAGTCAATCGAATTGAAAACATAACCTCATCTGTAAATACAATTACAAGGCGACTTGTATTTTTTACTTTAGTACTATCCTGGGTAATTGTATTACTATATTCTTTGATTTTTACATCACCAACCTCCTTGACAGACCTTACAAGCCTTGGTATAAAATCTATTTTATTTATTATATTAATTATCGCTACATTACTAAACATAATGTTTGGAGTCAGACTAGTGGATCATTGCCGTTCATTTGCAAACAAGATTGGAGAATCAGTAGCCACTAAAATCAAGAATTACCTAACCACAACATAATAGTCAAAACAGTTAGAAAACGGGGACAGACCCAATGCCATTAAGTTAAGACTCAACTAATTGATCTATAATGCTTAATCATCAAT
>DYMK01000059.1 GCA_020721585.1 Sulfuricurvum sp. | reverse complement strand
TCGCCTGATTGGGTTACTAACACTAATTATGATTTTTTGTCGATTACTCCTGGTATCTCCATGGATACGCGTGATCGGGTTGTATTTCCGAATTCAGGTATTTTCACGGGCGTATATGGTGACGTTACTGTTCCAGGGAGTGGTTTGGAGTTTTATAAAATCAATGCTGACTATGCGCAGTACTTTAGTGTTTATAAAAACTATGTTTTAAAAGGATATGGCACAGTAGGCCTTGGGGATAGTTATGGAAAAAGCTACACTTACGTCAACAACCAAGGCGTTACTGTTGAAACACCCCTGCCACCCTTCAAGAATTATTATGCCGGTGGCGTACGTTCGGTTCGTGGTTACGAAGACTATAGCTTAAGCTCAGGCTCTGCTACGCTTGACAGCAATGGTGACCCACAAGGCGGTGCCTTTAAGGTCGTTGGTGGTGCTGAGTTTTCTGCGCCACTTCCTTTCCTAGGGGCTGAGGTCGAGAAAAACGTTCGATTGAGTTTGTTCTATGACGTGGGTAACGTCTATTATGACTACAGTTCGTTTGACTCTAATGAGTTGCGTATGTCTGTCGGGGTATCATTAAATTGGATTTCTCCGATTGGACCTTTGATTTTGAGCTATGCCTTGCCGTTTAATGACCAGCCTGGTGACAGGCTACAGGCTTTCCAGTTTTCTGTTGGTTCTGGTTTCTGATTTTTACTTGGAGATGTATTTGTGATTAAGCAATCGCGTGTTTTATCGGTTATGTTTGTTTTGGCTCTATCTGGAATTGCCTCCGGTGCGGTTTTTGCCAAAGAACTTAAAGTTGGCTTTGTTAATTCGGCCATGTTGTTGGATAAGGCACCTCAGGCTGAGGTTGCCCGCGTTCAGCTGGAGAAAGAGTTTTCCTCGCGTGAGCGAGACTTGGTTGCAAATCAAAAAGCAGCCCAAGCCATAGAGCAAAAACTTGGTAAAGATGGCGCCACAATGAGCGATGCGGAGCGTTCCCGCCAGGAACGTGATTTAAACCGTCGTATGCGTGAGCTTCAACGCCAACAAGTGGAGTTTCGTGATGACTTGAATCTTCGTAAAAACGAAGAATTGGCCAAGCTTCAGCGCACGGTTTATCAAGTGATTAGCGAGATGGCTAAAAGTGAAGAATTTGATTTGATTTTGAGCGACGGTGTGGTTTTTGCCAGTCCAAGCGTTGATATCACCAGCAAAATCCTGGAACGTCTGCAATCTGCAAAGTAATTCATTCAGCCACTAAGTTATTTTAATTGTGAATCTTGCTGAGCTTGCTCAAGAATTAGGCATCCCCTTGATTGGGGATGCCTCTTTTGTTGTTGATGGCGTTGCTGCGCTTGATCGCGCAGAAAGTGCCTCGCTTTGTTATGTGCAAGATAGTGCCTACTTGGATGCGGCGCTTCATTCGTGTTGTGGTGTTTTAATAATTTCATCCAAGCACTTACCACTTATAGATAAAGCTAGGTGTTCTAATTTTCTAATAAGCGATCATCCCCACCTTACCTTCGCCAAAGCGGTGAATATTCTTCATCCAATTAAAGCTCGCCATGGAGTTCATCCGACTGCGGTTGTGAGTCCTGATGCAACGATTGATTCCACTGCGTGGATTGGTCCATACGTCGTGATCGAAGATCAGGTTTCTATTGGTCGGGATGTTCAGATTGGATCGCACTGTCATATTGGTTCAATGAGTCACATTGCAGATGAAACGCAATTGTTTCCTCGGGTAACGATTTTGCACAATGTTCATATTGGGTCTCGTTGTAGAATTTTATCTGGTGCAGTGATTGGCTCAGATGGTTTTGGTTTGGTTCAGGAGCAAGGTGCCTGGACTCATGTTCCGCATTTAGGTCGGGTTATTATTGGCGATGATGTTGATATTGGTGCCAATACGACGGTTGATCGTGGAACGCTTGCGGATACGCAGATTATGGATGGGGTGAAAATAGACAATTTGGTACAGATTGCGCATAACGTTGTTATTGGTAGGCATTCGGCTATTGCGGGCTGTGCGGGTTTGGCTGGAAGCTCTGTCGTGGGGGAATATTGCTTATTGGCGGGTGGCGTCGGTCTTGCGGGTCATTTGCAGCTTGCGGATAGGGTGCATGTCACCGGAATGTCAATGGTGACGAAGTCCATTCAACAATCGGGGGTGTATTCATCGGGTACACCGTTGGATGACAATAAACAATGGCGTCGTAATGCTGCGCGATTTAAGACTCTTGATTCGATGGCGCGCCGACTCGGTTTAATTGAGCGCCATCTTGGTTTTGGTAAAATAAAAGAGGATTGATGCGTGAGTCGTATTATAAATATTCAAGACGTTATGCGTCACTT
>DYMK01000058.1 GCA_020721585.1 Sulfuricurvum sp. | reverse complement strand
TGATATGAGAAGATATATGCATAAAAGAAATTGTACTACCGTACAATAAAGAAAAGCGATTTTTCTTTGGGTGGTGGTTATCTTAAAACCTGTATGGACGCCCAAGGATACAAGTCAGAATAGCTCTATTTCCCTCATAGATTGGATTCTAGCCACTAAAACAGTGCAGGTAGAACCAATGTAGCACTGAATGCAAATAGAACCTTAAAACGCATCGTAGAGGGAGACGTGAATGCCAGGCTAGAAGGAAACCCCACTTGACTTTTTTCCGACTATAAGCTAAAATCAGAATACTGAACGATCGAAGAGTTGCCCCAATTAGGCCGCTCTAAAGAGCATCACCCAAAATAGGTGGTGCTTTTTTTGTTGACATCATTATTGATAAATTCTATATTCAAAGAATAATTGGAGGTTCAACATGAACGCCACGAGGGATAACACCCGCACACAAAAACGTGTGAAATCAGACTTGAGAAGAAAAAGATTGTGCTCGCTCATCATGTGCGAAATGATGCGCAAACCAAATGACTCTAAGGAGCTTATATCGAGCTTTTCTTCCTGTGAAAAATATGGTATTTTGCCTCAAACATTCCTGTACTGGGTTAGTAAATTAAACCTCTTAGATGCGTACAGGAACGCAAGAGAAATCATGTATGACTATGAAGCGGAAAGACTAGAATTAGTCGCTCAAGAAGAGGTTAGGATTACTCCAGATGGGTATCTAGATCGAACAGACTTAGAACAAAAAAGAATTAGGATAGACGTTACTAAGTGGCGTATGTCGCATCTCGCTTCAAAATATAGGACGAAGGTGCAACATGAACATGAGGCTAGCCAGTCTCTTGCAGACATTATATCAAAAAATTCTAAGGCTCAATGAAAGCTAAACTCAACTCAAAAAACCTAGAATACCTTGTCTCTAGGTTTTCTAACGACTCAATCGGTTTTTTTTATGATGTCCTAAATTTTGAAAGATTAGATGACTGG
The DNA here is from genome assembly GCA_020721585.1 of Sulfuricurvum sp. Taxonomy (GTDB): domain Bacteria; phylum Campylobacterota; class Campylobacteria; order Campylobacterales; family Sulfurimonadaceae; genus Sulfuricurvum. The sequence goes on along the minus strand of DYMK01000058.1, from coordinate 1,374 downwards.
CAAATCCAATTTCTGAAAAGTACGCAGGCGGACGGAAAGGGCGGTAAAAAGGTCGCTAGGGCTTCTTGCCATAGCTCTGGTAAAACTCTAATAGGTTCAGGAATTTCTATACACCGTATTTGTTGCCTTCCAGAATCAAGAACACTGATAACATCAGCTACTGAATCACAATTAAAAAGTGCTTTTGGAGGTACAATATCAACAGTCATAAATAGGTCTATCATATCAGAATGGTTTGACGTATTAGCTGAGTCAGTTACCTTAAAGCAGGTTGATGGATCTTGGATTAAATTACAGCCTTGGAATGTCAATAAACCAGAGTCATTTGCTGGCATACATTGTATGTCTCCAGCTTTAATCGCTGACGAGGCAAGCGCAATTGATCCAAAAATATTTGATTCATGGGCTGGCAATATGATGCATCCAAATAGCTTAGAGTTGCTTCTAGGGAATCCTTTGCATAGGCGTGGAAGATTATTTGATGCGTTCAATAAATCTAAAGATTACTACGATCATGCTCATATTTCAGCGTATGATAGTTCATTCATTTCCTCCAATTGGATAAATGAAATGAAAGATATATATGGAGAAGAGTCTGATGTTTTTAGAGTTCGTGTACTGGGTCAATTTCCAGAAACAGATTCTGATGTTTTTATAAATGAAAAGATATTGATGTCATCTGTAAATAGATATGTAGAAATAGATAAAAATGAACCTATTGTAGGCGGGTTAGATGTCGGTCAGTTTAGGGATGCGTCAGTGCTTGTCATTAGACAAGGGAAAAAGATATTAGAAATCATTAAATGGAAAACTCGTGACACAATGATCTTAGCACAAGAAGCTTACCATGCTATACAAACTTGGAATATTCAAGTAGTTTGTATTGATGGTAACGGTGTTGGTTCTGGAGTTGCTGATAGATTAAATCAATTATGCCCAGATAAGGTTTATAGATTTACATTTGCAAATCTTGGATTAGACAGCGATAAGAAATATTCAAACACAAGGGCAAGAGCTTGGGGAAGGGCAAAAGAATGGTTAGAAACAGGAAGCATTCCAAATAATCAAGATTTAATTAATGAGGGATCAAGTCTATTATACTTTTATGATAAGTATGGTAGATATGTATTAGAAAGTAAAGAAATGGCAAGGGATAGAGGTGTAGGATCTCCAGATAATTTTGATGCCTTTGCATATTCCGTAATGGCTTCAATAGACTATTCTGCACAAACATATAAATCTTGGTCTCAACAGGTTTATAACGCTTCAACTTGGTCAAATTAGTTCATTATAGTTTCTTGATAAATGATATGAATTTGCTTTTATACAAATAATATTGTATATTCAGTTCATATATTGGAGACATTGCATGGA
>DYMK01000057.1 GCA_020721585.1 Sulfuricurvum sp. | reverse complement strand
GAACAACGCGCCGCAGCGGGCATCAAGGAAGGGCTGATTCGTCTGGCCGTGGGGCTGGAGGATGCGGAGGATTTGATTGGGGATTTGGTGAGGGGGTTGGGGTGAGTTTTTCAGGTAAAGCCATGAAAGCCGAATACGACCTTTCCACAATGAAATCCCGCAGGAATCCTTATGCTATTGATTCGGAGCGATGTATTCATGAAGCTGTTCGCGCTAAGCCTGTCGAAGAACTGTGTTTTGACAGTCTTGGCATGAAAGATATCCGTATCTTAATTTTTGGTTTAACTCGTATTGGATAAACAATGCGCATAAGAAATTAATTTTTTGAGGGCTTGCCTAGCTTGGTAGATGTTTGGAATGATTGAATGCCAAAAAAAATCACAATAAATTAAAATGTTCACAAAGATTGTTTTTTAATTGTGATTTTAATCAATTTATTTTTCTTCAATAGGAAGAACAAGCTTGCAATTTTTCTTGATATATTCTTTTGCTTTGTTTTCGTCAGTCAATTCAAGGTCTGCTCCTTCGTTAAATATTCCGATTTTTATATAGTTTTTTATGAAGTAATTTTTTCCGCCCTCAGTATCTATTTCAATTTTGTTTTCTCCAAACTCAGATTGAGTGGGAAATACTCTTTTTCCAGGTGGGGCAGAAATGTTGTAATAAACATAAGGCTCCGTTGCTCCAACTATTCTTCCATCCATTTTTATCAGCTTGGTTTGGCCAGCTTCAAAAAGACTATATTCCCTGTAAATATAGACCCCTGCCTTATTATCGGGCGGCGCACTAAATGTTTTTGATTTTTCATCAGCTTCCTTGGTCGCTATTAGTAGGCTCGTGCATCCCGATACTGAGAAAATCAATGCTGTCAATATCCATAATTTTAGTTTTTTCAAAGTGGTTTCCTAGCTGTTGGGTAAGATGAGTTGTAAGCGGATGTTCAAAGTACATTTGAACGGGTACGGCGCAGGCTGAATGCAAGGTGCTTCATGATGATAAAACGCTATGATGTGCCTATGCAAAGCAGCCCTGCATGAGGATTTCGTAGATTAAAAAACCTTTTTATAGCTTCTAACAATCTGTTTAATCGATCCATCTTGAAGTACTGCTGTGTTGCCATCGTTGGTGATGTCTACAATCATATCGGTGCCGCCTACATAACCACTAACTTCGTAAAATACCTTGGTTTTTGAGTCATAAAATGTGTACGCACTGACATATTGAGCGTTAATCGCTTTTTGATTTTCAGGGTAAATCACTTCAAATGCCTCAGATATGTATCCACGCTGAAAATTGGGTGCGCCGAGTTCTTTTGTTTCGATTTGCGCATTATTGTATATAATATATACGTTAGGGTCGAAGCTATAGGTCGTCACCCCTACTGTTTTGTACAAATACAAATTTCCTACAAGCGAGTATATGCTATCAGACCATCTGAAGCCGTCTGTGGCTCCAAGTTCCATGATATCATCAGGTTTTCCTTGGTTGAAAAATGGAACGGTTTTTGGTGTCATGCCAATATCTGATAGATTTATTTGCTTGTAAGCTCTGTATACTTTTGTATTGCTTGTCTTGCCTGATTGATATTGGACTACGGCGGTTAGTCCGTCATTTGTAATGGAACTAAGCTTGGTTACTTCATTTGATGGGTAATCGACATCGTAGTATATTTTTGAATTCTGATCGTAGAATGTATAGCCATTAATATAGTTCGCTTCTATTTTTCCATCATTAAGGTCTTGTACTGCAAACGCCCGCTTGACAGAACATAAATCATCGAATGCGCCCCTTTTTGTGCTAAATGTTGTTTCAACAGAGGCGTCCGAATAGACTTTAACAGTAGTGTGGGCAGATGAGCTTATAAGACAACTTGGCATGTCATATAAAATCCCAGAATTTCCCGTAGCATTCCAACTATTGGGATTGAGTCCTCTACTAAATGGAGGCTTGAGGTAGGTAAAGCTCTCGATCAATTTCACCGTGTCGTTGCCCGGAGGAGGATTGCCAGTTTCAGGCGGCGGTGTTGGCGGTGTTCCAGTATTAGGGGGCGGGGTGGTGCTTGCTGTTCCGCCATCACCGCCCCCTCCACCGCAACCAGACAGCAAAATGGACAACACAAGACCTGATAAATAAACTTTTCTCATAACATACACCTTGGTAAATTGGTTCGAGCACCCTACGTCAGGGGGGGGGGGAGTCAAGCGCAGCCCGCGTAGGGCGGTTTAGCGTAGCGTAAACCGCCGAATGGTGGTGTCACCCGTGCAGCATCCGGCGCGTTACGCTACGCTAACGCGCCCTACGGCTAGGTTAATCACGTCATATATCAAGGTTGTCAATCAGCATCGAAAATTGACCACCCAACAGCGTCCAATTTTGACCAGGG
>DYMK01000056.1 GCA_020721585.1 Sulfuricurvum sp. | reverse complement strand
TAGAGTTTCTCGAACCCTCAATCGGTATCGATACTCTTCTCTTGCTGCTTTCTTTTATATTCAGTCTCGTAGCTCAGTTGGTTAGAGCACTACACTGATAATGTAGGGGTCGGCAGTTCGAGTCTGCCCGAGACTACATTGATTGCCTTTAGGACAAGTACACACAATTCAGTTAAGTTGTTTTACCAACCTACGGCTCAATGGGGGATTAGCTCAGCTGGCTAGAGCGACTGCCTTGCACGCAGTAGGTCAACGGTTCGACTCCGTTATTCTCCACTTAAGTTCATTTTTTTTTATTTATAGCTCATTGGTAAGAGCAAATTGCTTTATGCAATTAGGTGATGGTTCGATTCCATTTTAAATAGCTTACTCGCAAGAGTGAGAAGTTCATTGACGTATTGACAAGAGAGAAACGAGTAGAAACACAAGAGTAAATAAGAACCTTTGGATATATTAATATCCGAGAGAAGGTGGAAGAAAGTTACAAAGGGCGCATGGCGGATGCCTTGGCTCTCAGAGGCGAAGAAGGACGTGATAAGCTGCGAAAAGCTACGGGGAGGAGCAAATATCCGATAATCCGTAGATATCCGAATGGGGCAACCCATCCCGTTGAAGGCGGGATATCCTTGAATAAGGAGGCGAACGTGGGGAACTGAAACATCTAAGTACCCATAGGAGTAGAAAACAAAAGTGATTCCCCAAGTAGTGGCGAGCGAACGGGGAGAAGCCCAAACCAGGTTTGTTACGGCAAATCTGGGGTTGTAGGACCACGATATACGAATAAATTAGATAGTGGAACGATATGGAAAGATCGATCAAAGGGGGTGATAATCCCGTACACGAAATTTAGTTTAGGAGTTAGTGTAATCCTGAGTAAAGCGGGACCGGAGAAATCCTGTTTGAATCCAGCGGCACCATCCGCTAAGGCTAAATACTACTGAGAGACCGATAGTGAACAAGTACCGTGAGGGAAAGGTGAAAAGCACCTCGAATAGAGGAGTGAAATAGAACCTGAAACCGTGCGCCTACAAGCGGTTGGAGTCCTAGCGATAGGATGACAGCGTGCCTTTTGCATAATGAGCCTACGAGTTACACCTTTCTGGCAAGGTTAATCCCGAAGACGGGAGGAGCCGCAGCGAAAGCGAGTCTTAATAGGGCGCAGAGTCAGGGGGGGTAGACGCGAAACTTTGTGATCTACCCATGACCAGGTTGAAGTTCCGGTAACACGGAATGGAGGACCGAACCAGTTGACGTTGAAAAGTCTTTGGATGAGTTGTGGGTAGGGGTGAAAGGCTAATCAAACTGAGAGATAGCTCGTACTCCCCGAAATGTATTTTGGTACAGCCTCGTGCGAATTGTTATAGAGGTAGAGCTACTGATTGGACTAGGGGGCTTCACCGCCTACCAAATCCTGACAAACTCCGAATGCTATAACACACTACACGGGAGTGAGGCGTTGGGTGCTAAGGTCCAGCGCCGAGAGGGAAAGAACCCAGACCATCAGCTAAGGTCCCCAAATATATGCTAAGTTGAAAGAACGAGGTTTGTCTGCCCAGACAGCTAGGATGTTGGCTTGGAAGCAGCCATTCATTTAAAGAGTGCGTAACAGCTCACTAGTCGAGCGATTGAGCGTGGATAATAATCGGGCATAAAACATACTACCGAAGCTATGGAATTTAATTTTATTAAATTGGTAGGGGAGCATTCCAATGGACGTAGAAGCAGTAAGGTGACTTATTGTGGAGTTTTTGGAAAAGCAAATGTAGGCATAAGTAACGATAATGCAGGCGAGAAACCTGCACACCGGAAGACTAAGGTTTCCTGATCAACGCTAATCGGATCAGGGTTAGTCGGGACCTAAGGCGTAGCCGAAAGGCGAAGTCGATGGACCATCAGTTAATATTCTGATACTACTTAATATTGTGAAGTGGGGACGGAGAAGTGAAAGCCACGCGTACTGACGGAATAGTACGTTAAAGGGTGTAGGTAAATTTATCGTAGGCAAATCCGCGATAGATGCTAAAGCCCGATAGTACCGCGAGTCTTCGGATGAGTGGATAGTTGGCCTAATCAGGCTTCCAAGAAAAACCGCTAAACATTAAGATATTAAGTACCCGTACCGCAAACCGACACAGGTAGTCGAGGAGAGAATCCAAAGGTGCTCGAGTGAATCATGGCTAAGGAACTAGGCAAATTAACCCCGTAACTTCGGGATAAGGGGAGCCTTCAGCAATGGAGGCCGCAGAGAAATGGCCCAGGCGACTGTTTAACAAAAACACATGGCTTTGCAAAATTGAAAGATGAAGTATAAGGCCTGACACCTGCCCGGTGCTGGAAGGTTAAGTGGAGATGTCATCTGCCGCAAGGTGGAGAAGCTTTGAAATGAAGCCCCAGTAAACGGCGGCCGTAACTATAACGGTCCTAAGGTAGCGA
>DYMK01000055.1 GCA_020721585.1 Sulfuricurvum sp. | reverse complement strand
AGTAATATTTTTTCAAACTTAACACCAAATACATATACAATTGTTGTAACAGATAGTTATGGTTGTTCGGTAACAATTCCTGCAGAAACTATTAATAACCAAATTACACTTACTACCTCTCTTACTAAAGATCTAGATTGTACGGCTTCACCAAATGCTGTTATTACTGGAACTATTGCTGGAGGCTACCCAGGTTACCAATACCAAGTTAATGTGAATGGTGGTGGTTATGGTGCATTGCAAACAGTAACAGGATCTACTTTTACCTATATGGCTACTACTTCTGGAACCTATCAATTTCAGGTAACAGATACTAGAGGATGTGTTGTTCAAGCTGGCATGATTACCATTAATCCATTATCCCTTCCAGAGATAACTTCTGTAACTCAAACAGCTTCTATTTTATGTCATGGAGATAGTTCTGCTTCAATAAGCATAGTTATTAATACAGCAGTTGGAACGCCTAATTATGTATTAAATATTTTAAATACTACGACAGGAGTTAATTATGGAACTGCTACAACAGGTTTGGCAGCAGGAAACTATACTATTACTCTGACCGATGCAAAATCTTGTATAGATACAGAAACAATAGTTATTACAGAGCCAGCAGTAATTGCTTATACAGAAGTGATAAATCCGTTAACTTGTACAGGATCGGGTGTTTCTTTAGGTTCTATTTGTGTAAATGGTTTAACAGGAGGAACAGCTCCTTTCACTTACACCTTAGTTGATAATCTTGGTGGAACAGCAAATGTTGTGCATAATGATGCAACAGGTGCAGATTATTGTTTCCCAAATATAGATTATGGGTCTTATAATTTAATAGTTACAGATGTAAATGGTTGTACTCTTGTAAAATCTAATTTATTAATGACTTCACCACCTAATGATTTAGATATTGTTATAACACCAACCGTACCATCTTGTCTTACAGGGGCTACTGTTACCGTAACTGTTGGTGCCCCGGTTGTTGGTAGTAACTATGAGTTTGGAATATTAAATTCTTTAAATTTACCTTATGTAGTGTTTCCAAATACGTTTAGTGCACCAAGCAATCCACCACTTACTCATGTTTTCACAGGATTAGCAACGGGAGCAATATATACTTTTGTTGTTCATGATATAACTACTAATTGTTATTATTTTGAAACAATGACCTCTCCAACTCCAACAAATTCTACCTTAACTAACACAATTGATGTTGTTAATAATGTAACTTGTACAGGAAGTGATAATGGTACTGTTTCATTTACTTTTAATAATTATAGTACCACAGCGACTTCTGTTTCTTACGTATTATTTGATGCTTTAACTAATACAGCTGTTGTTCCTGCAATTAATGGTACAGTTGCTATACCAACAGTTGGAGTTGTATCTCCAATAACAGTTTCTAACTTAGGACCACTAGTGCCAGGAACTTATAACATTCGATTAACGGAGAATGGAGGTACAAATGATGGTTGTGGTATTACATCTACAAACTTCATTATCAGAGAATCTGCAACTATACTAGCAATTACTGCATCTGTATCACAAAATGATAACTGTAATTTAAATGCAGGACAAATAGTTGCAACAGCTACAGGTGGAACAGCACCATATGTTTATCAAATATTGCCATCTACAAGTCCTGCACCAATTGCAAGTTCTGCGGGATGGGTAACTTCTAATGTATTAAATGCGGAATCAGGAAACTACATTGCTTATGTTAAAGATGCATATAATTGTATTCAGGCAACAGCGATAACTATTTTACCTCTAGATCCTACACCAGTAATTAATGCTTCAGTAGCTGATGCTTGCGTAACCCAAGGTAATTATAGTATAGATGTGACTATGCCAACTGCAGGAATTGCTCCTTATGCTTTCAGTTTAGATGGAGGTGCTTTTGTTACAAGAACAACTCCTTTTACTTATACATTGTTAAATTCAGGAACACATACTATTCAAGTTCGAGATTTTAATAGCTGTGGAAATACAGTTTCAGTAACAATTTCAGATCCACTTGTTGCAGCTGCTATTTTTACAACAGACCCTATTTGTACTAATTCTGATGGAGAAATAACAGTTACAGCAACTGGAGGTACAGGAAATTACTCTTATACTCTTCTTGATTCTGCTTCTGCAATTATAGTAGGACCTCAGCCCTTAAATGTATTTACTAATCAACCAGCTGGAAGTTATATTATAAGAATTATAGATACTGTTACCAACTGTCAAATAAATATACCTCTTACTCTTGCTCTACCAACAGCAGTGACTTTTACCACGGTAACAACTCCTGTAGTTTGTAGTGGAGCATCAGATGGAACCATAGTAGTAAATTTATCTGCAGGAAATGATAACCCTGTATATACTTATCAAATTACGGCAGGACCAGTTACTACAGGAACACAAATATCTAATTCCTTTTCAGGACTACCCGCTGGAA
>DYMK01000028.1 GCA_020721585.1 Sulfuricurvum sp. | reverse complement strand
AACAACAAAAATTAACTAACTTTTAGGGGTATTCCTTTGCAATGCGAATTCGCCACATTTTGATAAAAGTGAGTTAGAGATTATCTCTTTTGATGTTGAACTTGAAGCAGAAATCAAAAAAGGGATAAATTCTCCCGTGAGTCCACTAAGTCACAAAGAAGTATTCCAAGGTTTTAGAACACAGTATGCCCAAGGCTAATATTCACTATACGCACAATAAGTTATTATCCTCGTCATTCCCGCGAAGGCGGGAATCCAGCTAGCTCTTCACTTTTGTGAAGGTACTGGAAAAATCTCTCTTGACTCCCTTTTTTTCTTCCGTTATAATGTTTGTACTTTTCTTTAAAGGGTGTATTATGCCAACGATCAGTCTCTTTTATGGAATAGTCATTAGTCTCTATTATTTTGATAATGAAAAACATCATACGCCACATATCCATGCTAAATATCAAGGATTTTCTGGAGTATTTGATATTTTAAATGGAGATATAATTGAGGGAAATTTACCGAAAAATAAGATTAAATTGGTGGAGGCGTGGATTGAGATTCATAAAGAAGATTTGATTGCAGATTGGGAACTCGCCAGTAGTGGTCAACAAGTATTTAAAATTGAACCGCTTAAGTGATGTGTATGTTAACCGTACACTCTGTTGAAATTTTGGAATACCCAAAACTTACCATTACATTTGATACCCATGAACAAAAAATATTTGATCTTTCTCCTTATTTGGAGAAAGGGATATTCACAGAACTCAAAGATATTACGTATTTCAAAAAAGTTAAAGCCATTAATGGAACCATAGAATGGCCTAATGGACAAGATTTCTGCCCCGATACGCTCTATATCAAAGGGATGGATGTATAATCATCCCATGAAATACCTACTCCGTTCCTTTTCGTATACCTTTTTGATGTTGTTTCTTATCTCCTTGATCTCCTTTTTGGCGATGCACGCAGCTCCGAATAGTTTTATGGGGAGTGACCTTAATCCCAATATGACCCCCGAAAATATCGCGCATCTCAAATCCATCTATGGACTGGACAAACCCTTAGCCCAACAATATTTGAGCTGGATAATCAATCTCTCACACCTTGATTTTGGTATCTCCTTTGTCAGTGGCGAAGCCGTTTCGCACGTTATCATGGATCGTCTTCCCGTGACGTTGTGGATGAATGGGATTGCGTTTGTAGTCACCTTTTGGATGGGGTTACACTTTGGGATACACTCGGCATTGCGTTATGAGATGCTCAGTGATCGTTTTTTGACCCAATTGTCATTACTTAGTTTTGCGATGCCTTCGTATTATTTGGCATTGGTGTTGATGATGGTGGGGAGTGTCACCTTGGGGTGGTTTCCCATCGCGGGATTGCATTCGCTTCAACCGCCCAGTGGTATGGGGTATTATTGGGATATGGGATGGCATTTGGTTCTTCCCATTACGGTCATTGTTTTTGTGGGGGTGGGGAGTTTGATTCTCACGGTGCGTTCCTTGACGCTGGAGATTTTAAAAAGTGACTATGTCTATTTCGCACGGGTGAGAGGGGTGAGTGAGAAGCTTCTGATTCGTCGAATTATCATGCCCAATCTTTTACCCCCCGTAGTGACGATGGTGGGGTTATCGCTTCCGGGATTTATTGGGGGATCGGTGATTTTGGAGTCCATTTTTGGGATCGAGGGGATGGGACAACTGTTTTATAGCAGTGTTATGAGTCGTGATTATCCGGTCATTATGGGGATTTTGATTATGAGTGCACTTTTGACGTTAGTGGGGAATCAAATTGCCGATGGGGTATTGCTGAAGCTTAATCCGTTTGTGAAACGGTAATGTTCCTCGTCATTCTGAGCTTGACTCAGAATCTCTTTTCTTAGACCCTGAATCAAGTTCAGGGTGACGAAATACGTCATTCCCGCGAAGGCGGGAATCCAGCTCTTTTTAGACCCTGAGTTAAGCTTAGGGTGACGGAGGAGAGAAGTTCAGGGTGACGAAATACGTCATTCCCGCGAAGGCGGGAATCCAGCTAAAAAGGTTTTTCATGAAACAATCTGCTGTTTATTGGTTAACTTTTTAACGTGATGGAATGATTTTTGTACGAAGTTAGTGTTGAGAAGCTGGATTCCCGCCTTCGCGGGAATGACAGAGGAATCGCGGGAATGACGGAGGAGACCTAAAATATGACGTTGGAGTGACGACGTTATTAATTCCCAAAAAGGGCTTCAAGGGAACTAAGCCCCTCTTTTTTCTCTTCGCGTGCTTTGGATTCCCCTTGCTCTTTGAGTTCGATGGTATACCCTGTAAGCATCGATGCCAAACGGATATTGATACCGCTTTTTCCAATGGCTTTGGATTTTTGATCACTGGGGAGGGTGACGATTGCTTTTTTCTCCCCATTGGGTTCTTCACTGACATTGACCGCGCTGATGATGGCAGGACTCATGGCACGGGAGATAAACAATTCCGGAGAAGCCGAGTATTCGATACAGTCGATATTTTCCCCACACAGCTCTTCACTCACCGAATTAATCCGAACCCCACGAACCCCTACAGTCGCCCCGATAGGATCGATCTGCGGTCGATTGGTATAGAGGGCAATTTTGGCACGCTCCCCGGGGATACGAGCGCATTTTTCGATCACGACGATACCATCTTTGATCTCAGGGACTTCAAGGGCTAAAAGCTCTTCCAAAAATTTGGGGGCAGTACGGGAAAGTTCCATCGAAATCCCCATCACTTTATCGACATTCACACGACGGACAAGGGCGCTGACGACATCACCAACTTTGAATTTTTCCCCTTTAATACGATTTTTCATCGTGAGGACGGCACGAATTTCATCGATTTCGATGGTGGTGTTTTGGTCATTATCGACACGGGTAACACGCCCTGAGACGATGGTATTGATCTTGTTTTTGTATTTATCGTACAGCTCATTTTCGACAAGGCGTTGGATGTGAAATTCGATTTCACGGTGCAATGCTGCAAACGCGCTTCGACCGTAGGTCTCTAATTCATGCTCCATTTGGAGTTGATCCCCCACTTCGGCTTCATCATCGATCGCTTTTGCGGCGGTGATGCTCATATACGCTCCCGCTTTTTCCCCTTCTAATTCGTACGCATCATCGGCAACGACGGTGATCACTTGGCGTAATTTAACCTGTTTGGTGCGCCCATCAACGTCCGCTTCAAACGCAAACGTGGGGTTAATAATCCGTTTAGCGGTCTGGATAAAAGCCGTTTTGATCGCTTCGGTGACGTTTTCACGATTAAGCCCTTTTTCACTGGCGATTGAATCAATAATATCTAGTATATTTTCCATAAGAATATCCTCTTGTTTGGGTAGATCATAAAAAAATAAAGGTCAATGGGAAGCTTTTTTATGAAGAGGGACTAGTATACAAAAAAAAGACTTAATAGGATATTTATTGAAACACGGATATAATCCAAAATCATAAAACACTACGTTATCAAAGGGATATATTCATGGAATTAAAGCTTGCACGGACAGAATTAGAGGCAAAACCCAAAAAAATTGATCTCAAAAAGATCACCGAGATGGTGGAAAAAAACCATTCGTTGATCCTCTATTTTGATCGTGAAAATTCGCATAAAGATCTTCTTAACTTGCAAGACCATTTTGAAGCACAAGGAAAAAGCTTTTACATGCGAGAGGTGAAATTTAGCCTCTCCGTGAGCGAATACCTCTACGAAGTACATATCTTATAATGGCTAAAAAGCTTTTTATTGAGACCCTTGGGTGCGCGATGAATGTTCGTGATTCGGAACACATTATCGCTGAGCTTCATGCGCATGAGGGGTATGAACTCACCACCGATGCTGCGCAAGCCGATTTGATTGTGATCAATACCTGTTCGGTGCGGGAAAAACCGGTGCATAAATTGTTTTCGGAATTGGGGGTTTTTAATCGATTGAAAAAAGCCGATGCCAAAATAGGGGTGTGCGGATGCACTGCGTCCCATTTGGGTAAAGAGATTATCAAGCGCGCACCGTACGTCAATTTTGTTTTGGGGGCGCGCAATGTCTCCAAAATCGGGACGATTATCCACCAAGATAAAGCAGTCGAAATCGACATTGATTACGATGAGTCCCAGTTTGCGTTCAAAGAGTTTCGGACGACGACCTACAAAGCCTATATTAATATTTCCATAGGGTGTGACAAACAATGTACCTTTTGTATCGTCCCCAAAACCCGTGGCGATGAGATCTCTATCCCCTCAGAGCTGATCGTCGCTGAGGCGCGTAAAGCAGTAGAGAATGGGGCAAAAGAGATCTTTTTATTGGGTCAAAATGTCAACCATTACGGTCGCCGCTTTTCGGGGGAGCATGAGAAGGTTAATTTTACTGAGTTGCTTCGCCGTGTCAGTGCCATTGAGGGGGTGGAGCGGATTCGTTTTACTTCGCCGCACCCTTTGCACATGGATGATGAGTTTATCGAAGAGTTTGCCGCAAACCCTAAAATTTGCAAATCAATGCACATGCCCCTCCAAAGTGGTTCAACCGAAATTCTCAAAGCGATGAAGCGTGGTTATACCAAAGAGTGGTTTTTAAATCGTGCCGCAAAATTACGCGCATTGGTCCCTAATGTGAGCATTAGTACCGATATTATCGTCGCTTTTCCCGGAGAAACGGAAGAGGATTTTGCGCAGACGATGGAGGTGCTTAATGCTGTCCGATTTGAACAGGTCTTTAGCTTTAAATACTCCCCTCGACCGCTGACTGAAGCGGAACATTTTACCAATGTTGTTGATCCTGAGATAGCCTCCCAACGTCTTCATCAGTTGCAAACGCGTCAAGATGCGATCTTGGATGAACTCAAATGGGCAACTATGGATAAGGTGGTTGAAGTCTATTTTGAAGAGTTACGCAGTGATGGCTACGTAGCAGGACGCACCGATAACAATGTCAGCGTCAAAGTCAAAGGCTCACAGGAGTATTTAGGGACGATGGCTAAGGTTAAAATTACCGAAGTTTCCCGCGCCGTGGCGTATGGGGAAATTGTTGCGTAAAAAACTGCTTCGACGACTTGCCCTTTGGCTTGTCCCCTTGGTGGGGGGATTGCTGATCCGACTGCTCTATCTTCTCTCTAAAAAAGTGTTGCATCTCCCCCCAACCATCCCCCCTGAACCGGTTATTTTTGCCTGTTGGCATGGGGATTTGTTGATGCAACCGTATTTGTATTACCATTTTCGGGATAAACCCAATGCCAAAGTGATCATTAGTGAACATTTTGATGGTCAACTCATCGCAGGGATTATCCGATTTTTTGGGTTAGGGTCGATTCATGGATCAACCACCCGTGGGGGTGCTAAAGTGTTGATACAAGGGATCCGTTTTTTGGAAGAGGGGTACGACATTGGGATCACCCCCGATGGGCCAAAAGGACCTCGCTACACCCTAAATGAGGGGATTGTCCTTATGGCGCAACGGTGTAAGGCGAAGATTATAGTCTTTCACTGCCACCCCTCACGCTATTGGCAACTGGGGAGTTGGGATCGTTTTGTCATCCCTAAACCTTTTGGAACCCTCCACTTTTATGCCTCCGAACCTCTTGATGTGGTGGGAATGGATAAAGAGGGGGCAAAAACCCTCATCCATACGCACTTAATGCGCCATGCCCTTTGATATTCGTACTGCTTTACACTACGATAAAGAGAAATTTTTACGCTATTTAGAGGGGATGCGGGGATATTCTCTCCTCACCGTACGCAGTTATGATAATGCCCTTACGCAGATGATTCGTCTCTCAGAGATAGTCGACGAGGAGGGGATTCTCACCATCAATCTTACCCCCCTTCGTCTCCACATTGCCCCACTCAAAGCCAAAAGTATCGCCGCAAAACTCAGTGCCATTCGCAGTTTCATCACCTATCTACGGACGACCAAAACGGTGCAATTGTATGGTGACAGCGCGATCAAAATCCCCCAAACCCTCCCCAAACCGATCCCGCATGACCATATTATGCGGGCAATAGAACAGGCAAATGGGGAAGAAAAACTGATGATATTTTTGATCTATTCGATGGGATTACGTATTGCAGAACTTTCCCATCTAAACGTTGCTGATGTGGGGAATCAATGGTGCCGCGTTAGGGGTAAAGGGGGAAAAGAGCGGGACATTCCCATGCTGCCTCAGGTGTATACACTGTTTCAAACGATGCGGGAAGATCACGGAACGTATGTTTTTGAATCAGGGGGAAAACGGTGTTCTGAGAGCCATTTGCGCTATCGTCTTAGTCGCGCTTTTTCCCGTGTTGGGTTAGCGGTCACTCCCCACCAATTACGCCATTCGTATGCGACCGAGTTGCTTAATCATGGGGCGCGTATTGCCGATGTGAGTGAACTTTTGGGGCATAAAAGTATGGCATCGACCCAAATTTATACGAAATTAGGCAATTCCCTTAAGATGGATCAGTATCAACACGCCCACCCGTTGTGTCAGAAAAAATAAACCATTTCGTCTAAAAACTGTGTTATAATTTTCGCGCGAATATATCTGTCTGTGAGTTCAATGGAGCGGTAGAGAAAGGTCGGGGGAGTAATTACCTTCCGACCTTTTTTTTTGCCCTCCTAAAAAAATTCATTTCATCCCTTTGGCTCTTTCGTGCGCACAGTGTATTGCCTCCATGCACCCAAGACGGACATTGGCACGTTCCAATGCTCCATATCCCGCAGCAGTTGTCCCTCCCGGACTCATGACATTATCTTTGAGAATGGCGGGATGGGTGGTTTGAATCAGTTCCCCAAACCCTTGGAACAATCCCCGCATGAGGGTCATTGCATCCTCCCGTTTAAGCCCCTCACGTACCGCTCCATCACATAACGCTTCGGCAATGAGTGCCAAATAGGCAGGGCCACTCCCACTTAGGGCGGTGGCAATATCCAGCTCTTTTTCACTGCTAAGCCATACACTGCTCCCAATGGAGGAAAAAAGGGCTATGGCATCGTCTCGTAACTCCATATCTCCCACCAAGGCGGTCATGGAGAGGGCTTTTTCGGCGGCCAAATTGGGCATAGCACGGACGTAATGGTGGGCATCAATGGCACGCAGTGAAGCCAACGAGGTACCGGCTAAAACCGAATACACAGCGGTTGCTTTTCCATACAGTTGCGCTGAAACTTCCCCAAGATTGGCAGGTTTAACGCACACTATGAGGGTTTTGTTGGTACAAGAAGCCTCCGAATAGAGGGTTTTTTGGACACTGACCCCCAGTGCTGTTTCAAAGTGAGCGAGTCGCTTAGCACTTCGTCCAATCACTTCAAGGTCGTAGCGATCTTTTAATCCATGGGCAAGGGCAAGGGCCATTTTTCCATTGCCGATAAGGGTAATAGCGGTTTTTGTCATGAACTCTCTTTATTCTTTAGAAATGGGGTCGATTCTAACACAAAAATGGTCAAACAATGGTCTAATTAATCTCTTTTTGGTAAAATTGTTGCTACTTTACTAGAAAACGGATAAACGATGAAAATACTTCAAGGCGTTATAGCGGTGGTTGCGGTGATTTTTCTACTCGGTGGTTGTGCAGGCAAAGAGGTTAACGAATACAACAAACCCGCTGAGTACTGGTATGAAAAAATGGTCAGTTCCGTTGCCAGCGGAAGACTTGAAAAAGCGGACAGTTATTTTAGCTCACTCCAAAGTGAACACGTTAGTTCCCCTCTATTGGTTGAAGCAACCTTGATTATGGCGCAAGCCCACATGGCATCCGAAGAGTATTTGCTCAGTGAACACTTTTTGGATGAATACAACCGTCGCTATGCTTCCCCTGAGGGTCGTGAGTATGCGGAATTTTCCAAAGTCAAAGCGAAATTTTTGGCATTGCCCAATGCGGGGCGGGATCAAGGGTTGATCGATGATGCGTTAAAAGGGGTGGATGGGTTTAAAACCAGTTATCCTTACTCAGCGTATATGCCTTTGATCAACACCATGGAGACCCAATTACAATTGGCAAAAGGGGTATTAAACGATAATATCGCTCAGTTGTACACCCGCTTAGGTAAACCCAAAGGGGCGGAGTATTATTCCCATATCGCCCCCATTGGATGGGTTGACCCATCGGCGATTGTGAAACCCAAAATTGTGTGGTATAAACGGCTCTTTGAGGGGGATGGCACCAGTAGTTGGTATGCCTTTATGATCCCAAAAACGCGCAGTGTTGTCTCTATGGATGATAGACCAAGCGAATAATACTAACCTTCTGGAGTTACTTTCAGCGGGAAAATTTTGATTAAAAAATAGGAATTTTTAAGTATGCAATTAACCAATTATGATGCGTTTCCCACCGATCTTCCCATCATTGTGGAAGACAACCTTTTTCTCTACCCTTTTATGATTTCTCCCCTCTTTTTGAGTGATGAGAAAAACATCGCCGCTGCAACCGAAGCGGTCGAAAATAACTCCTTAATTTTAGTATGCCCTGTGAAACCTGATTGTGAAGGTTCTCGCGATAAAGAGGCGATTTATGAAGCGGGGGTTATTGGCTCCATTATGCGTAAAGTAGTGTTGCCCGATGGACGGATTAAAATCTTGTTCCAAGGGTTGGCACGGGGAAATATTGTCGCATTTTTGTCGGAAAATCCCCTCCGCGCGCAGGTCGATTTGATCCACTCTTTGGACGTTAATGGGTTAAAAATGGAGGCGATTTTGGAAATTTTGCGGGAAAAAGTGCGCGCCCTTTCTCAAGTAAGCAACTACTTTCCCCCCGATTTACTCCATACCATCGAAGAAAATGATGAGTACAACCGTATTGTCGATTTGGTGTGCAGCTCCATCAAAATGAAACGGGAGACCGCCTATAAACTTTTTGTCGAGCGTGACCCTGAAAAACGGTTTTTGATGCTCATTGATGAACTCATCGAAGAGACCGAAGCCAATAAACTCCAAAAAGAGATCCGTTCCAAAGTCCACACCCGCATCGAAAAGGTGAACAAAGAATATTTCCTCAAAGAGCAGCTCAAACAGATCCAAAAAGAGCTAGGCACCGATTCCCATCGTGAGGAAGAGATTGAAGAATTTCGTAAAAAACTCGAAGCCAAAAAAGATAAAATGCACGCCGATGCCTACAAAGAGGTGAACAAACAGCTTGAACGTTTTGCCCGTATGCACCCTGATAGTGGGGATGCGAGTATGCTGCAAACCTATTTGGAGTACGTATTGGAGATTCCGTTTGGGGAAGAGGCGAAAAAACCGCTCAATGTGCATGATGTTCAAGCGCAACTCAATAAAGACCATTTTTCGATCCAAAAACCCAAAAAACGGATTTTAGAGTATTTTTCAGTGCGGGAATTACTGGAGTTGCGAGGTCATGCCGATAAAGAAGGGCGTGGTGCCATTTTGTGTTTTGCGGGACCTCCGGGGGTGGGGAAAACCTCGTTAGCAAACTCCATTGCTACGGCGTTAAAACGCCCGTTGGTACGGATTGCTTTGGGGGGATTGGAGGATGTCAATGAGCTTCGTGGTCACCGACGTACCTACATTGGTGCGATGCCCGGACGCATTGTCCAAGGGGTGATTGAAGCCAAAAAAATGAATCCGATTATTGTTTTGGATGAGATTGACAAAGTGGCAAAATCGCATCGGGGGGATCCCACCGCCGTGTTACTGGAGATCCTTGACCCTGAACAAAACAGCCATTTTAGAGACTACTATCTCAATTTTAACCTTGATTTGAGCAAAGCGATTTTTATCGCTACGGCCAATGACGTGGGGCAAATCCCAGGACCTTTGCGCGATCGGATGGAATTTATTGCGATGAGTTCCTACACCCCGCAAGAAAAATATGAGATAGCCAAACAATATCTCATCCCCCAAGAGCTCAAAAAACATGGTCTTAAGGGGTCGGAATTGTCGATTTCAAAAACCGCTTTGATCGATGTAATCGAAAAACATACCCGAGAAGCGGGGGTACGTAATCTACGCCGTCGTATTGCCGATATTGTCCGTAAAACCGCCCAAAAGTTTTTGGAAGAGCCTCAAACGACCAAAGTAAGCGTCACGGTCAAAAATCTTAAAGAGTTTCTCGATAAAACCATCTTTGAGATCGAAAAAACCGACCATGTGGATCGTGTCGGGGTGGTCAATGGGCTTGCTTGGACGGCGGTTGGGGGCGATGTCCTTAAAATCGAAGCGATTCGGATCAATGGCAAAGGGGGATTGCAGCTCACGGGAAGTTTGGGTGATGTGATGAAAGAATCCGCCCGAATTGCTTTATCGGTGGTCAAAACCCTCATTGATACGGGTAAACTCACCGTCGATCACTCGATTATCCCCCTCAGTGTCACGGAACGCGAAAGTGGTATACCTGTGGAAGCCAGCGAAGTGTACAAACGCTTTGATCTGCACCTTCACGTCCCCGATGGGGCAACGCCTAAAGATGGTCCCAGTGCGGGGATTGCGATGTCGACCGTTATCGCCTCCATTTTGACCAATAAAAAAGTGCGTGCCGATATTGCTATGACGGGAGAGGTTTCGTTAACGGGGAATGTCCTTCCTATCGGAGGACTCAAAGAAAAACTCATCGCCGCCCACCGTGCAGGGATGAAATTGGCATTGATTCCCCAAAAAAATTACGACCGTGATTTGGTCGACATCCCCGATGAGGTAAAAAACAGCCTTCAGATCCGGGGAGTGAGTCGTATCGAAGAGGTACTCTCTACCCTTTTAATCGAGGGATAAGTGCCATCACTTCGGGTGTACCAAACACATAGCCCCGAAGTTTCACTCCGATTTTTAACGCTCGACATTGCTCTTTAAACGTTTTATCCATTCCTAAAAGTTTCACATAGGGGGCGATAAACGTATACTCACCCTCTTGTGATACCACCCATCGTCGCGCGATAATAAGCTCACCTTCGTGTTTGAGATGTCCTTTATCGTGCTGGCTTAAGATATAGCCTTGGGTTTTAAAAAACTGGTCGATTCCATAGACCCGTGACCGCAGTGTGGTGGGATTTTTGGCATACGCAAACGCCTTTAAGGTTGTAAAGTGCATGGGTTCAATCAGATTCTCTGTATCCGCATCAAGATAAGCAAAACTACGTCGAATTCCGTGCGCGTATTCAGCCATGATGGGGTTTGTCCAACGGTGACGAAAACGGTTACGGGTGTGCTTCTCATCGCTATTGCTTGGGTCGATATGATGCGTAAGAGCGTTCTCTTTGAGATACGTCTCAATGCGTGTTCGATCCCATTCCAACAAAGGACGAAGGATGATAAATCCATCGCGCTGATTGTATGACCCCATCCCCATCATTTCAGGAAGTCCTGCTCCGCGGGTCAATTGCATCATAAACCACTCCAACCGATCATTAAGCTGATGGGCGGTGAGGAGATATTCATAGCCATGAAGTTGTATCAATTTTTCAAAAAATGTATAGCGTTCTCTTCGTGCTTTGTTTTCAAAATCTCCCTTTTCTAATGTACACGAATGAACATGGCATTTAAGATTATTTTTTGACGCTAACGCAATCGCACTGCTTTCTTCTGCATCACTGGTGGGACGCGTATGGTAATTGACATGAGCAATGTCAAATGCGATGTTGTTTTCAAGGAGGAGATGGAAGAGGGCAGTGGAATCGACTCCACCGGAAAAGGCGAGGAGCGATTTTTTCCCATTTTGGAGGAGGTGAAGGTGGAGGAGAGTCATGCTTGATCATGCCCCATCAACATCACTCCCAATTAAATCTTTGATATAGAATTCAAACTTTTCCAATAACTCCAAAGATTGGTTTAGGTCAGTAGTGGTAAACGCACTTTGCCCCATTGTTCCATGGGATAAAGGGTGTAAGGTCACTTTTTGATAAAGTTTTAAATCCCTTACAATTCTTTGAAAATCTTGAAATCCATCTTTTTTATATTCGGATATTTTGTTACTAACATCTATGTTATTTTGCAAGCCAATAATTTCATCTATTAAATCCGAAGCTGTTTTATTGATATCATTCTTGACTACTTTATTTTTAAAATAAATATTTTGACCATTTTCGATTCGTTGCATAATCTTCTTACTATCTTCAACCGCTCCGACCATGAGTAACTTAGAAAATTCATAAAGCAAGACCTCAAATCGTTGTCTAATTTTATTACCAACGCTTTCAATATCTCCACTGTTATTACTATAAAAGGTTTTGATTGTTGTTACAGTCTCAACACCACTTTTGATATAGAGCTTATGTTTATTCCCAATTTCATACAAATTAGCAAATTGCCACTTATCTTTAGTCTTATAAATATCATTGACAAGGTACATAATGAGATTATAAAAATAGA
>DYMK01000027.1:11619-12813 GCA_020721585.1 Sulfuricurvum sp. | reverse complement strand
GGCATCGATGTGCAATAGCACCGATGTCACTAAATCCAGCTAGACTCCCGTCTTCGCGGGAATGACGAAACCCCATCATCCTGAACTTGACTACCGTCACCCCGAACTCGATTCGGGGTCTCGTTCACTAGGGTGTATTAATCCACCAACAAATTACGCAGTCTTTGTTCCCAATCTTTTTGCTTTGCGTTTAATTTCCCCTCTTTTTTCAAACGCACCATAATTTAGCCGTAATACAGCTCGAATATCCACTTTATTGATATAAAAGTATAAAAAAGGTATTGTTTTTACTAAATAAAAGTAAAGTGCTGTAATGAGATTTGAATACGATCCTGATAAAAGTGCTTCCAATTTGGTCAAACATGGTATTAATTTTGATGAAGCTCAATTGGTGTGGCAAGATGCCAATGCGTTAGAGATAAGGGCAAAAAGTGATACCGAAAACCGTTTTGCCCTCATTGGTAGAATTGATGACAAACTATGGATTGCATTTTATACCTATCGTGGAGATACAATTCGACTGATTTCTGTCCGTAGAACACGAGAAAATGAAAAAAGGATTTATGATGAAAGCTGAAGAATTGGATACCCTTTTTGATGAAGGGGGAGATATAAGTGACTATCTTGACCTCACGTCTGCAAAACGGATCGGATTGCAACCTAAAAAAGTCAATGTCGATTTTCCTCAATGGATCATTAATGCCCTCGATAGCGAAGCCAAAAAGATCGGCGTAACGCGCCAATCGATTATCAAAGTATGGATTGCAGAACGGTTAAAGTTAGAGCAAGTGGTACATAAGGCAAGCTAACTCGTCACCCTGAACAGTCCCCTGTCACCCTGAACTTGATTCAGGGTCTTATTCACTATGATGTATTAATCCACCAACAAATTACGCAGTCTTTGTTCCCAACCTTTTTGCTCTGCGTTTAATTTCCCCTCTTTTTTCAAACGCACCATAATCTCAATTGCACGATGCAGATAATCATTCGCCTCTTTCGTCGTTACACCATTGTTCCCTTTTAAAAGTGCTAATTTCCAGTAGGAGACTACCAAATCCGTTTGTCCTTGCACATTTCCTTTATCCTTTTGGGCGAGAGGTTGGCGAATAGCAAGATCAGCTTGATACGAAGCCAATGCTCCTTTTAGATCCCCTTGGGCTTTTTGGATGTCGCCGATTTTTTCGTACGAGACAC
>DYMK01000027.1:0-11519 GCA_020721585.1 Sulfuricurvum sp. | reverse complement strand
TCAGATCACGTTGGGCTTGAGTGTTTCCTGTATCCTTTTGGGCGAGGGGTTGGCGAATAGCAAGACTCGCGCGATACGAAGCCAATGCTCCTTTTAGATCCCCTTGAGCGTGTTGGATGGTGCCGATGTTGTCGTACGAGACACTCAGATCACGTTGGGCTTGAGTGTTTCCTGTATCCTTTTGGGCGAGGGGTTGGCGGATAGCAAGACTGGCGCGATACGAAGCCAATGCCCCTTTTAGATCCCCTTGGGCTTTTTGGATGGTGCCGATGTTGTTGTACGCGATACTCAGATCACGTTGGGCATTAAGGTCATTGGGGTGGGATCGGGTAGAAGTGCGTGCCAATGTGAGCATCTGCGTATACGCCCCCTCAGCACGTGCGACATCACCTGCTTGGAGGTGTATATCGCCCAATAACTGCCAATTGAGCGTGTTATCAGGCTCATAGTCACACGCGCTTTTGAGGGCTTTTAGTGCCTCTAGTGTGGTGCTGATGGAGGCGAGCTGGCGCATCGCTTGGGCGGCTTTTGAATCCTTTTTAGTCCCAACAGTGGGTACTTTTTGGGCAATGGCGCGCAAATACTCGGCGGTGGGTGTGAGGTTCCCTTTATGCAATCCTTCCACTGCTTGGATCGCGTCGGCATTGTGATTAGCAGTGGCACGGGCGAGTTGTTGGGAGAGTTGCTCCATCTGTTCTTTGAGCTGTTGGTTCTCCCTTTGAAGCTGTTGGTGCGTATCATGGGTGTGTTCTTTGGCAATGAGTTGGGTAAGCATCGCCAAAACTTCGGTATGATCAGCTGTTTGGGTAATATTGACGGTATGGTGACCATCACCTGAAATATTAAAAGCTATTCCACTGTGACCCGCGGTGGCAGATTGGGGGGGAGTTGGTGGAGTGGAGGAGGTATCTTTTTGGGCATTGTACCATGTCCAACCACCTCCAATGACGGTGACAGCACCACCGCCAAGCCCATGTGAGTAGTTCACGATTATCTTTATCCAAAAACCACTCTACCATCTACTACTCCAACTATTTTTAGGGTCACACAGTGTACTCAAAAATCTCTTAAAGGTTTTAACGTCGTCACCCTGAAGCTGGATTCCCGCCTTCGCGGGAATGACGGAGATCGTCACCCCGAACTCGATTCGGGGTCTATTCAATACACCTTACGAGAAAAATTAAAATGTTAATAACGCTTTACCGATGTCATACAACCCCTCAACACTCCCGTGGTGTGCTGCGGAAAATTGATGGGTATTAAAGGTGTTCTGCCGTTTTGCCAATTGGGCGGTATGGGTTGAAATGAGGGTGACTAAGTGGTCTAGGGAGATTTTACCATCTAAAAAATCGAGTGTTTCGATCATCCCGATGGCTTTCATGCTGTTGGGGCTTCGTCCATAGAGACGTTCAAGCTGTGCTACTTCATCGATTAATCCCGAAGCTATCATCTTGGTGGTACGCAGAGCAATCCGTTCGCGTAACAGTGATCGCTCCATGGTTAAAGCGAGGATGGGGCAGTGGGTGATGATTGGTTTGGGGGGATGGGTCGCAAACCATTGAGAGGGGGGAATCGAGGTTTGGAGATAGAGGTGGAGCATTTTTTCGATACGATAGGGATCGGTGGGGGCAATTTTGGTCATGGTCACAGGATCCACAGCGGCTAAAAAATGGTAACTTTTTTCCACATCATGGAGCATATTAGAGGCGATGGTTTTGGTCTCTTGGGTGATTGGGGGGAGATAGGAGAGTCCATCGAGCATACTTTTGAGATAAAAACTGCTTCCTCCCACAATAATCACATTTTTTTCGTGTTCGGCAGCGGTTTGGATAATACGGTGATATTCGTCGATAAAGGTAAATACGCTAGCGGTCTCATGGGGGAGCAACACATCAATCCCGAAATGCTCAATGGTCGCACGCTCTTTTGGGGAGGGTTTGGCAGAAGCAATATCAATGGTTTTATAGATGCTTAAGGAGTCGATGGAGAGGATAAGGGCGTTCATCTCTTGGGCGAGGGTGAGGGCGAAGTCACTTTTTCCTGAGGCGGTTGATCCGATAATGGCGAGTTGTTTCATGGCGGTATTATACCATGGTAGAGGTTCGCTCGTGAATTTGGGGCGAAAGGGTAAAGAAAAATTACGATAAAATAAAATAAACGAATACAAAGGTCTGTTTGTGGGGAAAATACGAGAATCTCTGAAAAATTTCAATGAATTGGTAATGTTCCAACACTCTATTTTTTCGTTGCCGTTTATTTTTATTGCGATGGTGGTCTCAGCAAAGGGGTGGTTTGGGTTTAACTTACTCGTATTAGGGGGATTGGCTGCGGTGAGTGCGCGCAATGCCGCCATGGGATTTAACCGCTATGTGGATCGGCGTTTCGATGCCCATAATCCCCGAACCGCCAATCGTCCCAGTGTGGATGGTCGCATAGGGGGAAATGCCATTATTGCGTTTACGTTTGTCAATGCGGCTCTTTTTATCGGCGTTGCGTATACGATTAATAGCGTTGCGTTTGCGGTGAGTCTCCCTGTCTTGATCGTGTTATTAAGTTACTCCTATTTTAAACGCTTTAGTGCCATGGCGCATTTGGTCTTGGGGCTTTCGTTGGGACTTGCCCCCATGGCGGGGACGATTGCGGTGAGTGCTTTTGTTCCGTTATGGTCATTGTACTTAAGCATCGGGGTGATGTTTTGGGTGGCGGGGTTTGATTTGCTTTACTCGTTGCAAGATATGGCGTTTGATAAAGCCAATGGACTGCACTCCATCCCTTCTCGATACGGAAGTCGTGTTACGTTGAACCTCTCGTTGGTATTGCATGGAGCCACCCTTGTTTTTTGGGAACTTTTTGTGCAGTCTGCTGTGTTGGGGATGGTTGCCCAGTTGGGGGTTATACTAGCACTGCTGATGTTGGGGTATGAACACTATTTGGTGCGTAAAGATTTTACGAAGATTGATCGCGCTTTTTTTACGGTCAATGGGTATTTGGGCTTTGTGTTTTTTGGGTGTATCATCCTCGATACGGTCTTTAATTAAACGTATGACGCAACAGGAGGTAATGTGATGGTAGCTTTAGTGATAGTGATGAATGTGGTATTGGTGGGGGTGATGTATTATTCGATCCGTAGTAAATACGAGATGACCAATCGTATCCGAACGATCTCCCATTCTATTGATGAACTGCATCGTGAGTTGTATGAGATAGAGAAAAAATTCTCTGCAGAGATGAAATCGATCAGCGCGCAGCAAGAAGCCAAATACGCTGAGATAGTCGCCCAACGGTATGAAGCACCTGTATATGATATTGAGGAACTCTCACAGCCTATCATGGAATCGTTGGAGTCGTTTGAAAAGGCTTTGGGTGTCTATAAAGAGCGAGTGGAAAATCGTTTGTATACCCTAGAAGAGCAACTTCATAGTGTACTAATCCCTGTTTCTGTGGGCGATGAGGCGCATTAATGGTTGGTTTGAAAGATTGATTAAATTAATGTTTCTTTAAGAGTTTTGAGCTATAATTTCGTTCTCTTTAAAATATGCGTCCGTAGCTCAGCTGGATAGAGCACCGGTTTGCGGTACCGGCGGTCAGGGATTCGAATTCCTTCGGGCGCACCACTTACAAACACCGTAATTATCACATCTTCTTCAACTTTTATTAATTACCAACTGACCTTGCCTCCGTTATGCGAGTATATACTTTTTAGGGGTATTTCAATTTCGTCATTCTCGCGAAGGGTGTAAAGCGTAAAAAATGGTAATTTCTTATCATTTTTAGCTTGAAGCGGGGCATCGATGTGCATAGCACCGATGTCACTGAATCTGGCTTAACCGTTTGATTTAGTGTTTGTTTTTACGCGCACTTACGTCCGCTAAAAAACTTTCCAAATCGTATTTGAGACGGTATTGAGGGGTCAAAATGTGGATAAGGATGTCACCCAAGTCAATCGCAACCCAGTCGCCACTCTCATCAACGTATAAAAATTGTTCTTCCGGTTTTAGCCCTTTTCGTAGGTGATCGAGCAACGCGAGGGTGTGACGCTCACCCAGTGACGAGGCTAAGACAACATAATCAGCGAAATAGTCACTGCCGGTTAATTCAAAGACTTGAATGTCTTCGGCTTTGTTTATATCTAAAACGGAGTGAATTTTTTCAATTCGTGGGTTCATAAGTTTCCTTTTGTAGTAAAGTATAATCTCTTGCTCAATGGGATGACTGAGGTTAAGAGGGGTAAAGGTTGTCCGAAAATGGGTTGAACTTACAGGTTCATCCACATTCAGTCGCAACATGGTATCAGGGATGGCAATGCCATCACGTGAAGCGACCACCAAGGTTGCTATGTCCTGTAGTCGCTGGCTCTCTTTCCAGTGAGGCAAGCTAGAGAGATTATCCGCACCGATAATCACGTAGAGTTTCTTGGCCATTTGGGCGTAATGCAACACGGTTTCGATGGTATAGACGCTTCGGCCTAAATCGAGTTCAAAAGAGCTGATCTCAATTTTCGGATAAGGATCAAAGAGGTGCTTGAGCCAGTGAAGTCGCTGTTTCCCCTCGGCGCAGACCGAAGATTTGAACGGATTTTTATACGCAGGGACAAGGATGAGTTTATCGATGTCTAAGCGCTTCAGTGCCTCCAAAGCGACGTGAACATGACCACGATGGGGAGGATCAAAACTACCACCGTAGAGTGCGATATTCATTGCGCTACCACTTTTTTTAAACGAAATTATAACCGATTTTTGGTAAAATCCCCCTATATACGGTAACTAGGACAAAAGACAATGGCACTGAAAATAGCAATTAATGGTTTTGGGAGAATTGGTCGTTGCGTAACACGGCTCATTCTTGCACAATCGAAAGTAGAATTGGTTGCTATTAATGATATGGCAACCCCTGAGATGATGCTTTATTTAGTGCAAAACGATTCGGTTCATGGGCAATTTGTGGGGGATGCTTTGTCTATTCAGGAAAATACCCTTCGTTGTGGTAATCGCTCTATTGCACTGTTTTGTGAAAAAAATCCCGAAAATCTTGATTTTGGTGCGTGCGGGGCTGAGGTTGTTTTAGAGTGCAGTGGATTATTCTTAACCGGCGATACGACACGACATCACCTTTCCAAAGGGGTTAAGAAGGTGATCCTCTCTGCCCCAACGGCGGACAGTGCTATCCCAACGTTTGTCTTGGGGGTCAATGCGCATGACTATCGGGGGGAGTCTATTATCTCTAATGCCTCGTGTACCACCAATTGTTTGGGACCCATTGCTAAGATTATCGATGATGCCCTTGGGATCAAAAAGGGGTTGATGACCACCGTGCATGCGTATACCAATGGTCAAGCCATTATTGATACCGCCCATGCCAATGATAAGCGTCGTTCCCGTGCTGCAGGGGTCAATATGGTTCCCACCACGACGGGCGCGGCAAAAGCACTCTCGTTGGTATTGCCCTCATTAGAGGGTAAATTGCACGGGCAAAGTGTTCGTGTCCCCACTCCCGATGTCTCCATGGTCGATTTAAATGTTTTGGTGGGTCGAAATACCACCAAAGAGGAGCTTATCGCCCTTTTTAGCTCAAAGGCACACGGTGAATTGCGGGGCATTTTGGAGGTCGATACGCGGTATCGGGTATCCCAAGATTTTGTGGGGTCACCCTACAGTGCAACCGTCGCGGAAGATTTGGTGCAAGTAGTGGATGGCGATTTGGTTAAAATTATGGCGTGGTATGACAATGAGTGGGGATATTCCAATCGACTCATTGAGATGGCACAATTTATTTCAAATTACAAGGGGGAAGTATGAAACTGTTAAGCATTAAAGAGTGTGAGTTATTCCAAAAAAAGGTCTTTATCCGATGTGACTTTAACGTACCAATGGATGAGTTTGGGAATATTACCGATGATCGTCGAATCCGTTCGGCATTGGCAACCATTAAATACTGTTTGGATCAAGAGTGCGCCATTATTTTGGCATCCCATTTTGGTCGACCCAAAGGGGGCGTTTTTAGTCAAGAGGATTCGTTGCACCATGTCGCACGTCGATTGCATCAATTGCTCAAAATGGACGTAACGCTTGCTCCCGATGTGGTCGGGGATGAGACCAAAGCACTCGCTGCTAACCTCAAACACGGAGAAATTTTATTGCTTGAAAATCTTCGCTTCGAGATTGGTGAGACCAAAAATGATGCGGCTTTGAGCGCGCAATTGGCATCGTTGGCAGAAGTGTATATCAATGATGCGTTTGGGGTGAGTCATCGTGCACACGCTTCGGTTGCGGGGATTACCGACCATTTTGATGCACAGCATAAAGCCGCAGGGTTTTTGTTGCTCAAAGAGATCGAATTTTTCGATACCCTCCTAGAACGTCCAACCCGTCCTTTTGCCGCAATTGTCGGAGGGTCAAAAGTCTCTGGAAAATTGCAAGCGTTGCTGCATCTTTTACCGCGCGTGGATAAAATCCTTATTGGGGGAGGGATGGCATTTACGTTCCTCAAAGCATTGGGTCATGATGTTGGAAACTCCTTAGTGGAAGATGAGTTGATGGAAGAAGCCAAAGAGGTTATGGCAGAAGCGCGTACCTTGGGAGTGAAGTTTTATCTCCCCGTTGATGTCATTATCGCCGATAAATTTCAATCCGATGCCCATACCCGCGCGGTGAGCATCCAAGAGATCCCTGATGGATGGATGGGATTGGATATTGGACGTGCTACGGTGGAGTTGTATCGCCAAGTCCTTGAAAATGTCGAAACGGTTCTGTGGAATGGGCCTATGGGGGTTTTTGAGATGGAAAAATTTGCCAAAGGTTCCAATAAAATTGCCCATATTGTTGCCGATATGGACGCAACGACCGTTGTAGGGGGGGGAGATACCGCCGATTTGGTACAACGAGTGGGCGTTGATGAAGATATGAGCTTTATCTCCACAGGGGGGGGTGCTTCTTTGGAATTATTAGAGGGAAAAGTACTCCCAGGGGTCAAACCCTTGATGAAATAAATACCGTAAAAATAAAGGAGCCGCAATGATTTTATGTGCCAATTTTAAAGCGAATAAAACCAGACAAGAGACAAGAGCGTATATGGCAGTGGTTGAATCCTTTGTTTTTGCGAATGAGATTAGGGATACCGTGATTGTTTTTCCTCCGTTTACGGCGTTGGAACATGATCCCCGTAACGTTTTGATCGGGGTACAAAACGCGTATCCCGCACTCAAAGGGGCATTTACGGGGGAGATCACCCTTGAACAACTTGATGAATTTGATGTCAAAACAATTCTCATCGGTCACAGTGAGCGTCGCCACATTTTGGGGGAAACCCAAGAGGAGATTGCCCAAAAATTTCGCTTTTTTGCCCAAGAGGGATTTGTGATTGTCTATTGTGTGGGGGAACCTCTTGAGGTACGCGAAGCGGGAGATGAAGCATTGATGGCGTATGTGGACGCGCAGTACGTTGGCATTGATTTAACGTATCCCGATTTGATTATCGCCTACGAGCCTGTTTGGGCGATTGGGACAGGATTGGTTCCGACCAATGATCAAATCCAAGCCGTCCATGCAAGCATACGCGCTAAAACCTCCGCCCCTCTTTTGTATGGAGGGAGTGTGAAAGTGGAGAATGCTCAAGAGATTATGGCATTGAGCAATGTTGATGGTGTTTTGGTGGGATCAGCGGCGTTAAGTGCCTCTGATTTTTGTGAAATGATCGCGCAAGCGACCGAATTAACAACTAAAGGAGAATAAAAAATGTTAATGCAAGGAAAAAAAGGGCTCATTGTTGGGTTGGCAAACGATAAATCCATCGCGTATGGAATTGCGCAAGCACTTCACGCACACGGTGCAAAAATGGCTTTTACCTATCTCAATGATTCGCTTAAAAAACGGGTAGAACCCATTGCGTTAAAATTTGATAACTCCCCTGTCTACAAATTGGATGTCTCCGATGAGACCGATATGGAAGCGATTGCGGATTTGGTCGCACGTGATTTTGGCGAGATTGATTTCTTGGTGCATTCGGTTGCTTTTGCCCCCAAAGAGGCACTCAGTGAAGGATTTATGAAAACCTCTCAAGCGGCGTTTCAAGTCGCTATGGATATTTCGGTCTACTCCTTTATTGATTTAACCAACCGTTTAGAGGGTGTTTTAGCCCCCAAAGCGTCTATTATCACCCTGAGTTATTTGGGTGGAGCTAAATACATCCCCCATTATAATGTTATGGGTGTTGCGAAAGCAGCCTTGGAAGCTAGTGTCCGTTATATGGCAGTTGAACTGGGTGAGACCAAAGGGCAACGGGTTAATGCTATCAGTGCAGGACCCATTAAAACGTTGGCTGCCAGTGGTATCGGTGATTTTAAACAAATTCTTAATTGGAATGAAGCCAATGCCCCTTTACGCAAAAACGTGACCATCGAAGAGGTGGGAAATTCGGCTTTGTATTTATTGAGTGATTTGGCCAGTGGAGTAAGCGGTGAAGTTCACTACGTTGATGCGGGGTATAACATCATGGCAATGCCTGCAGTCGAAAAAAACGATGAAGGCAAAACGGTTTTTGTGTGGGAAAATAGAGGGTAATCCATTCATACAATAGTATTTGAATTTCGTTATCCCTGAGACAGAGAAAATAACGTTTCCCCGTCATTCCCTAGAGAGTAGGAATTCAGCTTCTTCTCGTCATTCCCGCGAAGGCGGGAATCCAGCTTCTTCTCGTCATTCCCGCGAAGGCGGGAATCCAGCTCAAAAAGGTTTTTTGTGAAACAACCTGCTGTTTATCTGTTAGCTTCTCAACCAAATGGCACTCTGTACATTGGGGTAACTTCTAATCTCTCAAAACGTATTTATGAACACAAAAGTCATGCAGTAGAAAGTTTTAGCGCAAAATACCATACCCATCTATTGGTATGGTATGAATTGCATAATACTATGGAAAGTGCTATCTTACGAGAAAAAGCGATAAAAAAATGGCATCGTAATTGGAAATTGAGAATTATCGAAGAGTTCAATCCTCAATGGAAGGATTTATATGAAGATATTGTTTAGAAGCTGGATTCCCGCCTTCGCGGGAATGACGGGAAGAAGCTGGATTCCTACTCTCTAGGGAATGACGGAGAAAAAGCTGGATTCCTGTTCTCTAGGGAATGACGGGGAAACGTTATTTTCTCTGTCTCGGGATGACACAGAATCCTCTGTGTTACGAAATGTTACTTTCCAATGACGGGCATTTGTTGTATTTTACCGACATGTGAAGGCTCTTGCGGTTTTCCTGCTTTCATCTTCTCTTTATTCTCATTATACACTTTCCATTTGTCCGCGTATTTTTGTAAGGTAAACGGGGTGGTATCTTCAGGTTCATCGACCACAGGGGTGGTGGTCGTAGTCACTTCACCACTGGGTGCGGTAGTAGTGGTGATGATTTGGGTTGCTTCGGTTTTGGTTTGAACGATGGAACCATCCGAGGTAGTGATGGTCTTGACTACAGCAGTTGTGGGGCTTGAGAGGGGTTTCCACTCCTCTTTAAGCCAACCATCAAGGGAGCGTTGCATCATCCCCTCTTTTTGGGAAGCGGCGGTATCGCTGGGGGAAACGGCTCGAAGTGTTGTGTTTTGAGAGGGGGTCATTCCCACCGTATTGGCAAAACATCCACTTAATACAAGGGCTGAAACGGTAGCGTAAAGGTAGGGTTTGAGGGTCATACGAAAAATTCCTTTCTGTCATCCATAATTGATTTGGCATTTACCAAAGAGGAGCATACTATAGCACAAAACAGTGGAGAATACCGAAGGAAAGAGGCTCTATTAGCGACGAATGAGTAAACGGATAGTAAATGCAAACGGGGTCTTACAGGATAAATTAAGATTTTGGGCGTTACAATAATGGTCGCAAAACTGAATACGGGTAGCTCCATTGTTCAAGTTTTATTTAAGGAGAATCAGATGAAATTAGTTAAAATGAGTTTAGTAGCTGCAATGGTAGTTGGTGCAACGAGTGCGTTTGCTCTTGAAAATGTTAAAGTAACAGGTGATGCAAGTTTGTTCTACGGTACAAGTAATGCTAGTCTAAACCGAGTTCTTGGTACTGGTGGATTTGCAGGAACAAATACTACAGCAGGTAATACAGGAAAAGGTGGTCTTTTCAATAAAGAAAACAGTGCTGCTGATACAGCAGTTCGTTTGGGTGTTACCGGTGATTTGATGAAAGGTGTTTCTTTTGGCGTAACAGGTTACTATGTTAGTACCCTTGGTCTTGAGAACAACCTTGTAAGTAACACTTGGACAGGCGCACACGCTGCACCAGGTAATGGTTCACAATTTGGCGCACAAGTAAATGATGCATCATGGGTAGCTGAAGCGTGGATGGCTGCGACAGCGGGTAAAACTACCGCTAAAATCGGACGTATGGAATTGGATACGCCTTTAGCATTCTCTGAAAAATGGTCAATCGTTCCTAATACCTTTGAAGCAGCGGTATTGATCAACCAAGACATCCCTGATACGACAGTAGTAGGTGCATGGATTGGTAAAGGAAATGGTACCAATGCACTTCATCCTACTTATAATAATGTTATTGGTGCTGATGGTGTTGTTGCTGTGGGTGCTAACTTTAACACCTATATGAATGATGGTGCGTATGCAGTAGCAGCAATCAACAACTCTTTTAAACCTTTGACGCTTCAAGTATGGGATTACAATGTTGTTAACGTTGCAAATGCTGTATGGGCACAAGCAGATGTTGATTGTTCATTGGTTAAAGGGCTTAAAATTGGTGCGCAATACGCTGATTTAAATCCAAAAGGTCTTTTGGGTGGGGCTACTAAATTGAGTAACTCTAACGGTTATGCTGGTAAATTGGCATACGAAGGTGTTGAAAACCTTAAAGTTTCTGTTTCGGGTTCAAAAACCAATAAAGATGGTTTTTTGAAAATTGCTAACACAGCAACGAATAACTTGGCTGGAGCTCAGTCTAAATTGTACACTGAAGCATTCATGTCGTATGGTTACGTAGGAGCTGCTGGTGCTCGTGCGTATCACCTTGATGCTGAGTACAAGCTTGGTAATATCGCAACATTGGGTGCGCAATATACGAATGTAATTGTTCGTGCTGCAAATGTTCTAACGGATACGAAAGTTCAAGAAGCAGTATTGACTGCGTCTAAATCATTTGGACCTTTGAATGCAATGTTGGCGTACTATTCTACTAAAGCAACGGATCAAAATGTTAAAACTGTTGGGGCAGAAGGTTCTCGTTATGACAGCGTTCTTGCAATGTTGAAACTTAACTTCTAATTTTTCTTCCTCGTCATTCCCGCGAAGGCGGGAATCCAGCTAGCTCTTCGCTTTTGTGAAGGTACTGGAAAAATCTCTCTTGACTCCCTTTTTTTCTTCCGTTATAATGTTTGTACTTTTCTTTAAAGGGTGTATTTATACAAACTATTATGCTTAATGTCAGTGATTCCATCGCCGATAAACTTTTTTGGTTATTAAAACAGGCGAATTCGCATCATTAACGAATACCCATTGCCAATATTCTACCATCCAAACC
>DYMK01000054.1 GCA_020721585.1 Sulfuricurvum sp. | reverse complement strand
ACTCGGGCGAGTGAATTAGTTTGTTTATGCGGGTATAAGTGTTTTCAAATTAGACTGGTGATGGTCATTGTGGTAGTTCCTCATGTTGTTGCACTTGATGATTAGGCATTATATATCAATGGGTTGGGGCTTAACTTAATGGCATTGAGTCTGACCCCAATGCCATTTCCAAACCGGTCGGGAAGTCAATTCAAAAGGTGGACAATCAAATAGAAAACGATACCGGAGGCTTTTAAATATTCAATTCAAATTAAAATATTTTGACTCCAATGCCTTTGGTATTATTTCTCGAAATTGCTGTTTATTGCATCAAAGAGTGCACTGAATCGGGTCGCTGTAAATTCGTCGATTTTCGTTGGAGGTGAGCTGCCAAACTTTGCCGCGACAGAGTAGTGATTAAAACCGCCAGAAGGGCGAACCTTGATATCCTTGTCTGCAAGGGTACGCTCGATACGATGTACGATGCGATCCCCCTTTGGAAGGTCTTCCAATTTAATTTGTTTACCATCCAACTGCTTGGCATAAGTCTTATTGAAATAGTCCAAGTAAACCGATGGCTCGAATAAATCCTCGATGTCGGTAGCTATTGTGTCCTGCCCAAATTTCTCAATATCGCGGAATTGTGAAACATTAAAGATGGACTTTCTAGCGAGCAGCTTCTGCCGCACCAAGTCTTCAAGTTTTTGATCAGTATGGCCACTGTAATCATGCAGTATGCCTAACTGCAATCCGCTTGCCCCCAACAGTGATACAAACGTTACCAAATTGCTAAGGCCACCGACTGGAACGATTGTTATACCATCCATCAGTCCTGTAGCGCCTTGTGCCTCCAACAGTGCCGACACACACTGGAGGTATGTCAACTCGGATGGCCCTTCAACAAGCAAGTTTTGTTTTGATATAAAGAGATTTTGAGCAACAGTCCATCCAAGTGCCGCTTGTAAAGGGAAAATGGTACGTTGGTCTGAGCCGGATAAATTATCTGATATCACCGTACCAATAGTTGCTTGATCTTCAACAACTCGGACTTGGTGAAGTCGATCAGAATTCACCATGAAAGGTGAGTGCGTGGTGCATAGGACTTGGTGCTGTTTAGACAAACTATCGATATAGCGCAAGAAGTCAGCCTGTGCCAAAGCATGCAGTGCTAGGCCGGGTTCGTCCAACAGTAAAATCAGATTGGCGTGTTTTGTTGTTCCAGCGGGGTTGAGCTGATGTTGAACACTATCGAACCAGACCAGGAAACTGAAGAACCAGATGAAGCCCCGGCTACGTTGATCAAACGGCGTACTAACACCACGGTGGCGGCGATTCTTGATGCGCAGATATAAATTAGGGCCATTATTAAACGGAGCCTCATCTGTCGAATCCGGCTTAATGTCTACCTCGACTTCGAGATCCTCGTTCTGCTTCCAGAATTCCAGAACTTGATCGGTGAGACTTATCGATACAGCCTCTATCTTGGCTTTCATTACCTCATAGCCGTTGGTGCCTGTAATTTCAGATAGATCAACATCGGCCATGCGAAGTAGTGCGAGGACGGCTTGGTGTTGTGGCTTAATTTGAGCCTGGGCAGTAGCTGGATTTGCTTTTGCAGAGGCAACTCGATTGGCTAAGTCAACGAGGTTTAGCTTCCCAGGAAGAAGGTCATAGTCGCTAAAATAGAGATATTTAGGGATGTGAATGCTAAGGCGCGTATAGACTTCGCTTTGGACGACGTTCGTCCACTCGGTCTTTGCAATCCGTGCCACGATGGTAGCAAGAAATGCCTTGTCTGCCTCGGTTCGCTCGCCAGCCGCCAGTAACTCAGCAATCTGACGCACTGATTGGGCTTTCTTGACGTCCGCTACCGTGTCTGTGCTCAACCCAGGTAAGTTTGCTAACGCTCTGATCACAGGCAACTCATCAACCTCAATTGAAATGTATTGCTCATTGTCGTATTTGTAATCAACAGAGAACAGAAACTCCGGTTTCAATTCGGTATGAAGTTCGGCATTTATTTTTGCTATTAGCTCCGCTGTCGGTTGATAGGTAAGTTTTGTGGCCGCCTCTGGTTCGGTAGCATGTTTTTTGTTGTAAGCAGTAAGATTTTTGCGAGGATAGTCTTCGACAGGGTTGAATTGCTCAATTCCCATCGCATCATTCGACTTATGCAATGCTTTGAGAAATACAGTTTTACCAGCCTCATTCATGCCCACGAACACCGTTACTTCTGGGTCGATACTTATTGCCTGCTCAGTATTGATTGAGCGGAACGGACCAACTTTTGCGGATACCAACTTCATACAAAATCTCCAAAATGCGTTAATTTAAAGGCTCGGCCTCTAATTCTTATTTCAAGGCCAGTATAGCGCGCCGCCACTTCATCGCCAGACATGCCTCCAAAGTCAGAAAGCAACGGGGCTAACTCTCACATTCCTACACTCCCCCTCACAATCAAGACACTGCTGCACACCACCCTCACTGCATAACGAATAAATCCTAAGCATCGGAGGCATCGCGTAGTCCGTCCACTAAGATGAGCCGCCATGCCGTGAATGTTTTGCCTTTGC
>DYMK01000005.1 GCA_020721585.1 Sulfuricurvum sp. | reverse complement strand
TGTTAGAAAAAATTTAACTATCTTTACTCTTTTTTACTCTGTATACATTATTAAAAGAGTTTCACACCCAAAATATCAATTCCACTCGACTGATTTATTTTAGTAGTTTTCCAATAGTATGAATATTTCCAGCGATGAGACGAATAGCCTGCTTAAAAGTTAAGAACTTAAGTCGTCGTAAAAGGTTAATCGCGATATTACGAACAATTGAGAAATTTTTGGGAGAAAGTGCGCACTGTTATACTTATGGCAATAGTATAGTAAGTGATGATAAATAGGATGGGCAGCGCTATTAGACCCTGAGTCAAGCTCAGGGTGACGAGAGGATTTTAGAGAAGGTGAGAATTAATTTACCGCATCCACTTTAGGCGTTTTAGCCGTAGACGCGGGGAGGATTGGATAGGTCACGGCGGGTTTTTTACCTTCTAAAGATTTGAGGAACGTTTCAATCTCGGTGGTCTCTTGGTCGCTTAGATCGATGCCCAATTGGATACGTCCCATCTCTTTGATCATCGCTTCGCTAAGTGTAGCGATTTGTCCATTATGGAAATAGGGTGCCGTTTGGATGATGTTACGCAACGTTGGTACCCGTACCATACCGTTTTTATCCCCTTTAAAATCGCCTACATTGGCGTGTTTGTAGGGTGCTACAACCCCAAACGCCTGCATGGTTCCGCCCAACGCAATACCATTATGACAACTAACACACCCTTTGTCGATAAAGGTCTTAAGCCCTTTTTGTTCCGCAGGGGTGAGGGCTTTTAGGTTGCCTTGTAAAAACGCATCGTAGCGTGAGGGGGTGACCAAAGTACGCTCGAAGACGGCGATGGTATCGGTCACTTTTTCAAAGGTGATAGGGGTATTTTTGCCGTACGCTTTTTGGAATGCGGTGACGTACTGAGGGATTGAGGTGACAACACCGGTCACATAGTCTTTGGACGCTGCCATCTCTGGGGCTGCTTGGATGGGACCTTGGGCTTGATCTTCGAGGTGAGGAGAGCGTC
Organism: Sulfuricurvum sp.; assembly: GCA_020721585.1. GTDB lineage: Bacteria > Campylobacterota > Campylobacteria > Campylobacterales > Sulfurimonadaceae > Sulfuricurvum. The sequence goes on along the minus strand of DYMK01000005.1, from coordinate 136,652 downwards.
CATCCCAAAATTGTTGGCTGTAAAAGACCGCATTGTAGACCGTTGGCGAGCTTAGACCATGAGGATTGGCCGTCCATTTATGCCCGATCGCAGCGGACATTCCATCCACTCCTCCGATGGCAAGATTATGACAGGTGTTACAACTAATCAACCCACTTTTCGAGAGACGGGGATCAAAATAGAGCATTTTCCCCAATTCGACTTTGGCAGAGGTAGTGGGATTTTTGGGGTTAGAGGTGAGTTTTCCGAGTGTTTTTGCGTTTGAGGGGATCGGTTGTAATCCCGCTTTTTTGGCTTCATTGGCAAGGGTTGCACCCATAACCGAAGTAGCAACGATGGCAGAGAGAAATAAGGTTTTCATGGGATATTCCTTTAAAAAAATAGGGGATAGAGGGTGTAAGTATAGCACAGAGTTTACCCCAACTCCTGCATCACGGTATGGCGTTTGGTGGTCTCTAATCGGCGACATCCCCTCTCAAATGCTCCCGATTCCCCTATGATAATGCACTGTTTTTTGGCGCGGGTGATAGCGGTGTAGAGGAGTTTAGTATTAAGCATAACGAGGTGTGCAAAGCTCATCACTAGTAGGACGTTTTCGTACTCCATCCCTTGGACTTTGTGGACACTTAGGGCGTAGGAGAGTTGAAGAAGTTCAAACACCGTGTCGTAAGGGTACAAGACGATGAGTTCTTCATTGGGAAAATAGACACTGGCGACCTCTTCGTCTTCATCAAGTTGAAACAGCAATCCACACATTCCATTGACAATGCGACGTTGGGTGGGTTCGTCGTTGTCTTTGAACCCTTGGGGCGTGAGGGTGAGCATATTTTCGTTACGGATATGGACAACTTTATCCAACAAGCGAAACTCCCCTTTGTGACTGTGGAATCGTTTTTTGGGATTGGGATTGAAATAGTGTTGCAAGACTTTGTTGAGATTATCGACCCCCAGTGCATTGCCCCGCATAGGAGAGATCACTTGAAAATGGTTGAGATACTCTTTGATCCGTTTGTGTTGGAGATGGTCACGGGAAACGGGGAGATAGTGGAGAGTCGTTTGGGCGATGGAGGCTAAAAGTTGGTCGGTGTGGGAACGGATTACCTCTTCAAACTCACTGCTGCTAAGGGTTTTTTTGAGGTGATAACGGTTGGGCAGATCAATGGCAGTAAAGGTAAAATCATCATAAATATGGTCATACTCAGGGAGTATTCCCTGCCGTATCTCATTGGCGATGATGCTAATGGCTTGATCACTGCGTTGGCGGTAGATATGGGTGAGGGTGATGGTCGAAGTGGGATCAAGTGCCATAAAATCGCGCAAAGGATCCCCTGCCCCAATGGGGGGAAGTTGGGCATCATCTCCCACGATAATAAGGGTAGTCTCGTCGTCCATTTTGGCTAAAAGATGGGCAAAAAGGGCGGAATTGATCATCGAAGCTTCATCGATAAGCAACACCGTGTAGGGAAGCGTATCGTAGGCTTCAAAGCGTACCAATAAACTTTGGAGGGTGCTGCTTTCGTAGCCACTTCGCTCTTTAATCCGTTGTGCCGCGATGCCGCTTAAGGCACAGGTCATAATGGTCTCTTTGGGGTGGCGGGTATGCAGTAGGTCTAAAAGGGCTTTGGCAGTGGTACTTTTCCCCGTCCCTGCATACCCCACAAGGAGTAAGAGTTTATGCCCTTGATTGATCCGTTGCAGTGCGTGGCGTTGTTGCTCTCCCAACGTCAAAATATGCTTCGTTAAAAACCCCTCCAAATCCTCGGTAAGGGGTTTATCTTTTTTGGTCGCCCAGTGTTTGAGGGTCGTGTGCAAAAACGTTTCCGCTTCATAGATCCGATCCAACGCCAATTTCCCACTGGGTAAAACGACAATGCTCCCCTCATGGAGACGATCGAGCAGTGCCATCTCATACCATGTCGATTCGGATAGGGGGATAAGGGTGGAAAGTTTGGCAAAAAGGGTCGCTTTATCGATACAACTGTTCCCCTCGGTATCACAATACTCACCAAGGGCATACTCCATTGCCGCTTGAATACGGCGCGGGTCGTGAGGAGAGAGATTCATAGCAATGGCAATCTCATCGGCTTTTTTAAACCCAATCCCCCTTAGGCGCATAAGACCATAGGGGTTATTTTTGATGGTCTCAATGGGATTTTTGACCTCTTTGAGTCCCGTAGCAATGAGACGAAGCAACGTAGGGGTGACCCCAAAAGGGGCTAAAAACTCCCCCAAAAGACGTAAGGAACGAAATTGTTTCCAACTCTGAGTGAGCCGTTCCACGCGAGTAGCACTCATCCCTTTGAGCTGCAAGAGTTGATTGGGATCGTTTTCCAACATCGCAATGAATCCCTCTTGCGAATATTTTTCGATGAGATCGGCGGTGAGTTTTTTGGTAAACCCTTTGACCACCCGATTGAGAAAAAAGAAAAGTTCGTTTTGATTGACCACAAGGGATTGGGCGTTGAACGTTTTGCCGTAGTTGGGGTGATTTTCCCATTCACCGGTGAGGGTGATGGCGGTTCCTAGAAGATGACTCACCTCACTTTGGAGATAATGGGCGGTAAACCGCTCACCGCTTTTAAGGGCAGCGACGAAAAACTCATCCCGTTCGTAGATAATTTTATCGATTTGACCGATGAGGGTGGTTGGCATTATTTTACAGTTTTATGTGAGTACATTTAAAACGGCTTAATTACGACCAAAGCGACAATTCCCATCAGTAATAAAGTAGGAATTTCGTTGTAAAAGCGAAAAAATTTCCCATTTTTGTAGGTAGGATTGGCTTTGAGTTTCAGGCGAAAGCGTCCCAAAGAGAAGAAGTAGAGGGTCAAAAAGGCAACAAGGGTGAGCTTAGCGTGCATCCATCCCCCCATGGCAAAGACATTGACACCGCCATAGTGTTGGGTGGATAGGACGATCAATGCGCTACCCGAGAGTACCGTCGCCCAAAAAGCGGGGACACCGATGTAGGTGTAAATCTTCATCTCCATCACTTCGACCACGTCGATAAAGCCTTGATTGGTACTGTTTTCCGCATGATACACAAACAATCGCGGAAGATAAAATAAAACCGCAAACCACGACACCATAGAGATAATATGGAACCAAATGATCCAATTGTACATTTTTTTTCCTCGTAATAAAGTGGGGGAAGTGTAGCGAAAAGAGATTAATCGCTACAGATGTTTCTGGACAAAAGCAATAATTTGAGGTGTGGGTAAAGCACCGCTGAACTGATCGAGGATGCGATTCTTTTTAAACGCGATGACAGTAGGGATTGAGCGGATACCAAAACGTGACCCCAGTTCTGGCACCTCTTCGGTATTGATTTTGATAAAGTGTGCTTTGAGGGGGAAATGGCGTGCAGCTTCTTCAAACGAAGGTGCCATACTACGGCACGGACCACACCACGGAGCCCAAAAATCGGCGATAATGACGCGATCATCATTGACCATCAGTCGATCAAACGACGTTACCGTGACAGGGAGCGGTTTGGTCTCTAAAAGAGAGTTTTTACAATGACCACACGCGGCTTTGGCGTAGGTTGCTTTGAGAGGGATGGCATTAACGCCCCCGCAATGGGGGCAAACGACGTTGATCTTATCCATCGTTGGTTACTCCGCTTCCGCCTCAGGTTCTTGGGCTACTTCCATATCGCGTAATGAAGTGGCTTGATGGTCTTTCATTTTGTCGTGCAATCGACGAAGGGCTTTGTTAGCACGTTCAATGGCCAAATCAATGGCAGCATCAATATTGGCATCGCTATCAGTAATGACTACCGGCTGTGCATGGGCGATACGAATATCAAACTCTACTTGAATGGCTTGTTTCTCTTTTTGGATCATGACGTTAACCGTCGTAATATCAAGGTGGTATCGTTTGAAATTGTCAATCGCCGCAGCAATGTGATCGTTTAAATGGGAGGTAAGCGTAATTTCTTTGGCGCGAATTTGAACGTTCATATTGGATCCTTTTTTGTTGATATGGCGATAATGTAGCACATTTTTTCTTAAGAGGAAGCTTAAGTCACTATTTGGTAAAATTATCCTTATTCAAGGAGTAACCGTGCGCGTTTTAACAGGTATTCAACCATCAGGTGATTTGCATATTGGGAATTATTTTGGGTCGATTTTACCCATGATTCAATCCCAAGGGGAACATGAGGTCTTTGCTTTTATCGCCAATTATCACGCGATGACCTCCTTAAGCAGCGATGGTGCGCGCTTGGCGGGACTGACTATGCAAGCTGCGAGTGATTTTTTGGCACTGGGGATGGATCCTCACAAAAGCACCTTTTGGGTACAGTCGGACGTTAAAGAGGTGTTGGAACTGTATTGGGTACTTTCTGCATTTACCCCCATGGGATTGCTAGAGAGGGCGCACAGTTACAAAGACAAAACAGCCCGTGGAATTGCCAGCAATCATAACCTTTTTTCCTATCCGGTCTTGATGGCAGCCGATATTTTGCTCTTTGGTACGAATGTGGTGCCTGTGGGGAAAGATCAAATCCAGCACGTCGAAATGGCACGGGACATTGCGATGAAATTTAATAATCAATACGGTGATATTTTTACCATGCCCCAATTTCGTGTTGATGAGAATGTCGCTACCGTCCCCGGAACGGATGGGCAAAAAATGTCCAAAAGTTATGGCAATACCATCACTATTTTCGGGGAAGAGAAGGCGCAACTCAAAACCATCAAAAAAATTGTGACCGAAGTGGTCGGGGTAGAAGAACCCAAAAATTTTGAAAATTGTAATGTCTATAATATCGTAAAACTTTTTTTGGATGAGAACGCGCTTAGGGCGTTGCAAGATCGTTATACACGCGGTGGTGAGGGGCATGGTCACTTTAAGCTCTATCTCGCTGAAGTGATGTGGGACTACTTCGCTGTGTACCGTGAAAAGCGGGCGTATTACGAAACGCATCAAGACGAGGTACGTGATATTTTGGCATTGGGAGCCACCAAAGCCCGTGCCATTGCGCAACCGATCATGGAAAAAGTGCGCTCAGTGAGTGGGATTCGCTATTAATCGTCATTCTAACGATCCTGATTCCCCTTCAGGATAAGATACAAACAGGAGAATTTATGAAAAACTACATCATCAAACAAATCGCCGAATCTGCAGCGACCAAACAGGCTATTTTGGAGAATGAACCCCTTTTGGAGACCATTGTCACCGTTGCCAAAGCGTGCGTAGAGGTCTATCGACAGGGGAAAAAAACCCTTTTAGCGGGTAATGGTGGTTCGGCTGCCGATGCGCAACATATTGCAGCAGAGTTGGTGGGGCGTTATGGGTTTGATCGTCCCTCTATCCCCTCGTTAGCATTGACGACCGATACGTCCAATCTCACCGCGATTGGGAACGATTATGGGTATGACAAAGTCTTTTCCCGTCAACTTGAGGGGATGGGGCAAGAGGGGGATCTCTTTATTGGAATCTCCACTTCGGGTAATTCGCAAAATATCATCAATGCGTTTGAATCAGCACACCATAAAGGGATCACCACCGTAGCGTTGGTGGGGCGTGATGGGGGAAAAATGGCTCAAATAGCTGATTATGCAATTATTATCCCCTCCAATGCAACTCCCCGTATCCAAGAATCCCATATTTTGATCGGGCATATCCTCTGTGACATTATCGAAAAAGAGCTTTTTGGGGGCGGTGTTGCGTAAAGCCCTCTTTCTGGATCGGGATGGGGTGGTCAACGTCGAGAAAAATTATCTCCATACGATTGAAGATTTTGAGCTGATGGAGGGGATTGTCGAGGTATGTCGCCACTATCAAGCCCAAGGGTACGTGATTATTATCGTGACCAACCAATCGGGCATTGCGCGCGGATTGTACACCGAAGCGGATTTTTCCCGATTGAGTGACTGGATGGTAGAATATTTTAACACCCTTGGGGTGACATTAACCCATATTTATCACTGTCCGCATCATGAGAGCATTAATGGGGAATGTGAATGCCGTAAGCCCAATGCAGGGATGTTTATAGCAGCGCAACAAGCGTATGATTTAAACATGGCAGCATCGGTGATGATTGGGGATAATGAACGGGACATTGAAGCTGCCCTCAAAGCGGGAGTGCAAACGAATTATCTATTGTCTTCATCCGTTGTTGATTCAAGAGCTACTGCCATTATCCACTCTTTAGGAGAGCTTATTTAAAGAACTGGATAAAAATCCAACCTGTTCCATTTTGGAACAGGTTGCCTCAACCCCCACGATAGATTTCTAATTATTGATGAAAAAGAGATTTATCATATCTGGGCGCGTTTGAAAGATTTTGGAAAGAAGTGGTTTGGGTTTGGATTAGTCAAGAGATTGAAAGGATTGTAATGGAACTTGTCTATTTGTGGGTTGAGGATTATAAAAATATTAAAAATCAAGAGTTTAATTTTAGTCCGAGATTGGACTGTAATTATGACGGCGAAAATTTAACGATTACGCCCAAAGACTATACTACCCCAAGAAATCAGACAATAAAAAATAATTTGTTATTCCTAAAAAAACTAAAATTCGCCGAGGCTGATTACTTGCGGATATGTGCGTGACGACGACCTCCACAAACGACCACTTTCCAAACTTATCAAAGACATCTCAGAAGAATTGGAGTTAATCTGATGTTAATACTCAACACTGGCGGAACCTTTAACAAACGATACAATCCCCTCACGGGAGAGCTTTTTGTCCCGAGCGATAATCATGCGATTGAGACCATTGTCAGACGTTGGGTTATCTCTAGTACTATTCAAGGGATTATTTTTAAAGACTCATTAGAAATGGATGATAAGGATAGAGAGTTGCTAGCCCAAACCATTGCTACCGCCGAAGAAAAAGTTATTATCGTTGTTCACGGAACAGATACAATGGATAAAAGCACAGCGAAAGTTGCGCAAATGGGATTGGATAAATGCGTCGTTTTCACAGGGGCAATGGTTCCCTTTAGCGTTGATTCCATTGAAGCAACCGCTAATCTAGCTATGGCGATTGGGTATGCAGCCAATCGAGAAAATGGTGTTTATATCGTGATGCAAGGGGTGATGGGGTCGTATGACCGTGTGGCAAAAAATAAAACCGTAGGAAGATTTGACTATGTCTAACATCAAATGTGACCATTGTCATTTGGAATTTACCGATGCGGTGATGATTCACGATGGGACGTATCGGTTTTGTTGCAAAGGGTGTCAAGGGATTTTTCATCTCCTCAAAGACGAAGGGCTAGAGAGTTTTTATACCAAAATGGGGGAGACTACCTTAGCACCGCCCCTAGAACAGTTTGAAGCCAGCAGTAATTTTGATAGTCTTGCTTTTCACGAACGGTTTGTGACCCACGATCAGGAAGGATTTTCCCAAGTCTCCTTAGTGATTGAGGGGATCCACTGTGCGGCGTGTGTATGGCTCAATGAAAAAGCGTTGCATAAGATGGCGGGGGTGATTGAAGCCCATATTAACTATACCAATAACAAAGCCCGCATTACGTGGGATAACGATACGGTCGCGCTCTCGGCGATTATTGATATGATCCGTGCCATTGGGTACAACGCTTTTCCCTACGATATCTCCTTGCAAGAATCGCGTGTCAATAAAGAGCGCAAAGAGTATTATCTTCGTATGGCGGTGGCGACCTTTGCGGTGATGAACATTATGTGGGTGGCGGTGGCGCAATACGCGGGGTACTTTACCGGTATTACCCAAGAGATCAAGACCATTTTAAACATTGCTGAGTGGGCATTGGCTACCCCTGTGCTGTTTTACAGTGGATGGGTTTTTTATCGGGGTGCCTATTACGGTCTCAAAAACAAAACAATCACGATGGATTTACTCGTGGCAACGGGGGCAAGTTTAGCTTATGTTTATTCCATTTACATCACCCTTTTAGAAAAAGGGGAAGCCTATTTTGATTCGGTGGCGATGATTATTGCGTTTGTCCTTTTTGGGAAATTTTTGGAGGTGCTCAGTCGCAAAAATGCCGCCGATACGTTGGACATTATGGCAAAACATATCCCCCAAGAGGTGAACCGCGTCGAGGAAGAGGGGATTAAAAGTGTCTCGGTCAATGACGTTAAGGTAGGTGAAATACTTCAAGTGCGCAGTGGTGAACGATGTGCGATTGATGGTGTGGTCATCAGCGGTGAGGGAAATTTTGATGAATCCAATTTGACGGGAGAATCCGAACCGATCTTTAAACGGCAAGGGGACGCAATTATTAGCGGCACCACCAGTATCGATGCCCTGTTGCAGTATCAAGCGACCAAAGACTTTGCCCATTCGACCCTTTCGGCATTGGTCAATTTATTGGAAAATGCGTTGACCCATAAACCTGCCATTGAACAATTGGCGAATCGTCTCTCCCAATATTTCTCTTCGGTTATTTTGGTGTTAGCCCTCATCACTTTTGGGGGGTGGTATCTCTATCCCCACAGTTTTGATCGCTCCTTGATGGTCGCTATTTCGGTCATTATCATTGCCTGTCCCTGCGCCCTTGCCCTTGCTACCCCTGTGGCAACGTTGATTGGGTTGGCTTTGGGGGCGAAGCGGGGGATTTTGTTTAAATCCGCTGCCCAAATTGAGACCATTGCCAAAGCAACGGTGTTGGTAGTGGACAAAACCGGAACCCTAACCCTTGGTCGTCCTGAAGTGATCAAAGAGGAGATTACCCCCTCAGGAGCAATAGACTACCTATACTCTCTCGTGTCGTTGTCGAATCATCCCATTAGTCGTGGGGTCAAAGCGTATCTCCAAAAACAGTATGAGGTTCGTGAATATCCCCTTCAAGAGAGCCGTGAGATTCCTGCCCGTGGGATTGTGGCGCGTATCGATGGGGTTATGATTGCGGGGGGAAATGCCCTTTTGATGGAGGAGATGGGGATTGTTGTTGATTCGCTTAGCGATGCAAGCCTTTTTTATTACGCCATAGAGGGGCAATTATGCGCCACCTACCATCTCCGTGATTTGCCCAAAGAGGGGGCATCCCAAGCGATCCATCACCTCCAAAAAAGTGGTTTGCGCGTGATCATGCTCACCGGTGATCACCCCTCTGCTGCCCATCGTGTGGCACAAGAAATAGGGATAGGTGAAGTGCATCCCCACCTTAATCCTGAAGAAAAAGCACTTTTTATTCAAAAACTCCACGACCGAGGGGAGATTGTGGTGATGGCAGGGGATGGAGTGAACGACCTTTTGGCTCTTGCACGTGCTGACATTGGGATTGCTATGGGGAATGGAAGTGATATTGCCATTGAAGTGAGCGATGTGGTCTTACTCAATGATTCCCTTTCCTCCTTGGTCGAAGCCTTTACCATAGGGAAACGAACGTATGGATTGATTCAACAAAATTTGGGGATTTCGTTGATCTATAATTCCATTACGATCCCGTTGGCAATGATGGGGTATATTATCCCGCTCATTGCCGCAGTGTCGATGTCGTTAAGCTCGTTACTGGTGGTGGGTAACTCCATGCGTAGCCGTTGGATGTACAAATAAAGGGGAAATTATGGACAGTTGGGTCATTGCAATGATGTTGGGAGCGTCGATTTTTTTGGGAGGAATTGCATTAATTGCTTTTTTATGGGGAATTAAAAACGGTCAATTTGATGATGAGACCAAAATGATGAATCAAGTCCATTATGACGATGAATCTGAACTCAACGATGCCGTAAATCAAGAGCGAAAAAAAGAAGAGTTGAGAAAAAAAGTCTATAAACCCGAATAAAAGAGGAACTCACCGCCTTAAGCGGTGAGCGGAGAATTATTTGATTGCAGCGACGTAAGCAGCAACAGTTTTGATGTCAGCATCTGACATAGTAGCGACTTGACCTTTCATCAAGTTACCCATACCAGCTTTATTTTGAGTACCTGCTTTGTATGCTTTCAATGACGCTTCAATAGCAGCTGCTTTTTGACCTTTTACGATACCTGATTTGCCAAGAGCCGCTTTTTCAAAGTTTGCACCGTGACATGCAACACATTTAGTTGTTAGGGCTTTGCCATCAGCAGCCATCAATGATACACCCGCGAATAGGATTGCAAGAGCAATTTTTTTCATTTGTTTCTCCGTATAAAAATTTGATCGTCATTATAATCTTAGCAATCTTAATTCATACTAACTTTCTAAACCGTTAACACGTTTTTATTACAAATTATGAGATGCTCGAGGAAGAACAGAGATTAAGAGACACTAAGATATAATAAAGACTTTAATCTTCACTTTTTCGGGGCGTACATGAACCATTTGCTAGACAACAGTGAAATTCACAACATCAATATAGAAGACACGCTTAAAAGCAGTTATCTTGATTATTCTATGAGCGTTATTATCGGACGCGCACTTCCTGATGTACGAGATGGTCTTAAACCCGTCCACCGTCGTATCTTGTATGCGATGGATAAACTCAGTCTCTCCGCAGGAGCCAAGTACAAAAAATCGGCACGTATCGTCGGGGATGTCATCGGACAATACCATCCGCATGGAGATACGTCAGTATACGATGCGTTGGTTCGTATGGCACAACCCTTTGCGATGCGCGCCCCTTTGGTCGATGGTCAAGGAAACTTCGGTTCGGTCGATGGGGATAATGCAGCAGCGATGCGGTATACCGAAGCGCGTATGACCCGTTATGCGGGAGAGTTGCTCAAAGATTTGGACAAAGATACCGTCAATATGGTGGAAAACTACGATGGTACGACCGTTGAACCTGATGTTCTCCCTACCCGTGTCCCCAATCTTTTGATTAACGGTTCCAGCGGTATTGCCGTAGGGATGGCAACCAATATCCCTCCCCATAATCCCAAAGAAGTGCTGCGTGCCTTGGTCTATTTGGTCGATCATCCCAATGCCTCTTTGATCGATATTATGCAGTTTATCAAAGCGCCTGATTTCCCAACAGGGGGGACGATTTACGGTAAAAAAGGGATTTTAGATGCGTACCAAACGGGTCGTGGTCGTATCCGTATCCGTGCCAAAATTCATATCGAGAAAAAAGCCAATAAAGATGTGATCGTTATCGATGAACTTCCGTATCAAGTCAATAAAGCGCGTCTCATTGAGACCATCGCCGATTTGGTCAAAGATAAAGTAATCGAGGGGATCAGTGAGATTCGGGATGAGTCGGATCGTGAGGGGATTCGGGTCGTTATCGAACTCAAACGGGATGCGATGAGTGAAATCGTCCTCAATAATCTCTATAAATCGACCAATATGGAAACGACCTTTGGGATTATTATGCTCTCAGTCTTTAACCAAGAGCCGCGTATTTTTACGTTGTTGGAGATGTTGGGTCATTTTATTAATCACCGTAAAACGGTCATTATCCGTCGTACCATCTTTGATTTGGAAAAAGCTCGCGCCCGCGCCCATATTTTGGAAGGGTTAAAAAAAGCCCTTGACCATATCGAAGCGATCATCAAGCTTATCCGTGCCAGTGCCAATGGTGAAGCTGCCAAAGAGGGACTTATTTCCGAATTTGGGTTCTCCCCTATCCAAGCTCAAGCAATTTTGGATATGCGTCTTCAACGTCTTACAGGGTTAGAGCGGGAAAAAATCGAAAATGAACTTCGAGAAGTACTCTCGCTCATTGAGTTTTTAGAAGGTATTTTGCGCAGTGAAGCAATCCTTATGGAGATTATCAAAGGGGAACTCACCGAATTGGTGGAGTATTTCGATATTGACCGTGTGACCGAAATTGAAGACAATTACGATGACATCAATATCGAAGATTTGATCCCCAATGAACCCATGGTCGTAACGATTTCCCATCGTGGGTATATCAAACGCGTACCGTTGGTGGCGTACGAAAAACAACGTCGTGGCGGAAAAGGGAAAATTGCGGTTACCACCTACGATGATGACTTTATCGAAAAATTCTTCACCTGCAACACCCACGATACCTTAATGTTCGTCACCGATCGAGGGCAATTGCACTGGCTTAAAGTGTACAAAATTCCTGAGGGGTCACGTACGGCCAAAGGTAAAGCGGTGGTCAATCTTATCAATCTTGAAGAAAACGAAAAGATTCGCTCAATCATTCCAACCAGTGATTTTGATGAGAATAAATCGTTGGTCTTCTTTACCCAAAACGGGATTGTCAAACGTACCGCGCTCAATGAGTTTTCCAATGTCCGCAGTAACGGCGTTCGTGCCATTATTTTGGATGAAGAGGATGCACTGATTACGGCGTATATTGCGACCGAAGCGGTGAAATACCTCTTTATCGTCACCAAATATGCCCAATGTATCAAATTCGAGATCGATAAAACCCGTGACCAAGGGCGTAGTACCCGTGGGGTTCGAGGAATTAAATTCAAAATTGACGATGATGTGGTTGTTGATGCCAATATCATCGAAAATGATGAGCAAGAGATCTTAATGGTGAGTGAAAAAGGGATCGGAAAACGGACTACCGCCGAAGAGTATCGCCTTACTAACCGTGCAGGAACAGGCGTTATTGCGATGAAACTCAACAATAAAACCGGTTCAACCGTTGTAGGGTGTCTCATGGTGGATGAGACCATGGACATGATGGCATTGACCAAAGCGGGTAAAATGATCCGTGTCGATATGCAAACCATTGCCAAATCGGGACGTAACACCAGTGGCGTGTACATTATCAAAGGGGATGATGTGAAAAGCATCTCCCGTTGTCCGAAAAAAGAAGAGGACGAAGAACTACTCGACGACGAATAAGGAGGTAGAACGATGAAATGGGTAATCGCGGTGCTTATGATCGGTGTCTGTGCGTTTTCGGCGGAGGCTTTACCCAAGGTGTCGGTTAAATCAGGATCGATTCTCTTTCATCCTCTTCATGCTAAACCCTATTTTGTGACCCATACGGGTCATGATCATGATCCCACACTCTCTTCCGATGGCAAATGGATTGCCTTTGTCCGTGATATTCCCAGCAAAAAAGATACCCTCTCCCCCAGTTCTGCTATGGTTTCTGAGGTTGCCAATGAGCTGTGGGTGATCACAACGGAGGGCAAAAACGCCCAGCGACTGGTGACGTATGGTAAAAATCAAGCCTATTCCATCTCAATGATTCACCATCCCCAATTTTTTCCCAACAATCAAGACATCGCCTTTGAAGCGGCATTAGCCGTCGTAGAGGGGGGAATTTACCAAGTGAATCGGATAACGCATCAACTCCACCTTATAACGACGGGAAATTCGTTAGAAGTTGTCCCTGTGGGAAAATACAAAAATCATCTCATTGTCCAACGCCATAAATATTTTCTAGCAGGGGGGAGTTACGATTGGTATTGGTTGATTAGCCCTCAGGGCAAAGAGATGGATCCTATTGGAGAAGAGGACAATGTAGCGATGTTTAAAGAGCTGTATTGCGAGGCTCCTTAAATCGCCTTGTCATGAGTTTGAATATAGTATCGAAGGGCAGTATTCATGAGAGTTTGATACCCTTGTTTTTCCGCTAACGAACGTTTTTTAAAATAGATCACGATGTCATCATCCAAACGGATATTCACAGAAACTTTATGTGGGGTATAAAAATACCCTCGAATCGCCTCTGACATATCAACTTCATCGGGAATGTCATACGTTTCTTCCATGGTTTCTAGTACCTTACGCATACGCTTTCACCTCGCTTTGGGTTGCTTTTCGTGCAGAGATAATACGAATAATCGGTTCTTGCTTTTCATCAAAGTAGAGATGCGCCACCATAGTGACCATCCCTTTTTTGGTTGAACCTACACTAAACCACCGCTCTTCTCCATAATCATAACGGACATCAAGTTTGGAAATAATCATCGGATCATTAAAGATTTCAGAAGCTTCTTCAAAACTGATTCCATGCTTAAGAATATTGGTACGGTTTTTGGCATCATTCCACTCAAATTTCATCCCCTTATTGTAGCCATTAGGTATAGACAGTGTCAATAAACTTTTTTGCTATTCACTTCTAATGGGTACATTAATCCTTTCCAAGTCTTCCTTCGCTATAATCGCGCCATTAATCCCCCCTTTTTAGGAACATACGAATGAAACGTTATAATGTTGCCGTTGTCGGTGCCAATGGTGCTGTCGGAGAAGAAATTTTACGTGTTTTGGAAGAGATTGACTTCCCTCTTGCTACCTTAATCCCCCTTGCCAGTACGCGCAGTGTCGGAAAAACGGTCGTATTTAATGACCAAGAACTCCCGATTCAAGAGTTGACCGCGACAGTATTTGAAGAAGAGAAGATTCAGATCGCCCTTTTTAGTGCCGGCGGAAGTGTATCAGCGGAATTTGCCCCGTATGCTGCTGCAGCGGGTGCGGTAGTGATTGATAATACCAGCCATTTTCGGATGATGGAAGATATTCCGCTTGTTGTCCCTGAAGTCAATCCCGAAGATATTGCCCAATGGCGTAACCGTGGAATCATTGCCAATCCTAACTGCTCGACCATCCAAATGGTACAAGCCATTAAACCTCTCGATGATGCGTACGATTTACAACGTATCGATGTGAGTACCTACCAAGCGACCTCAGGGGCAGGTAAATCGGCGATGGAAGAGTTAGTGGAGCAAATGCAAGCGTTTTTTGCGTTTAAACTCGATGACGTAGAACCCAAAAAATTCCCTCACCGCATTGCCCTTAATGCCATTCCCCAAATTGACTCTTTTACCGATACGGGTTACACCAAAGAAGAACTCAAAATGGTCAATGAGACCCAAAAAATCATGCACAAAGACATTGAAGTGAGTGCGACGTGTGTTCGTATCCCGACGCTTCGCGGTCATGCAGAGACATTGACCCTCACATTTGATGGGGCGGTGGATGCCAATGAAGCACGGGAATTATTGGCAAAAGCACCCAATATTATCGTCCTTGATGAGCCGTATGAGAGTATTTATCCTATGCCTTCATTGTGTATGGATCACAATGAGACTTTTGTGGGGCGTATTCGCAACGATTTGTATCGGGAAAATGTCCTTCACTTGTGGGTGGTTGCCGATAACCTCCGTGTCGGTGCGGCGACCAATGCCGTGAGAATCGCCCAAAAATGGGTAGAAATGCAAGGAGAATAAAGTATGAATTGGATCGAAAATATTTTTGAGGGCGGATTATGGAATTCTCGCTTTATTATTATTTTGGCGGTTATTTTTGGACTTTTGGGAGCAATATTATTGTTTGTCATTGCCAGTGTCGATATTTATGACACGATTACCTACGTGATCAATGCCTATTTTAACCATGAACACCCTGAACATTTTCATGAAAATGTCATTGGGGGAATTATTGGCGCGATTGATTTTTATCTCATCGGCGTGGTAATGATCATCTTCTCATTTGGATTGTATGAGTTGTTTATCTCGGAAATTGATCCTGCCAGTGATGAAGAGGGGAATAAAAACAAAGTTTTAGCGATTCACTCGTTGGATCAGCTCAAAGATAAAATTTCCAAGGTTATTGTCATGGTACTGGTGGTGGGCTTTTTTCAAAAAGTGGGACACACCATTTTTACAGGGGCATTAGAGCTTTTTTATCTCGCCCTTTCCATTACGGCGGTTTCGGTAGGATTGTACTTTTTGAGTAAAGTGGGTCATCACGACCATTAAGTAAAACGTAGCCCTTTTGGGGTGCATACAAAGGAAATACTATGTCTAAAATTTTTGTGGATGCGTGTTTTGGAAAAGAGACCCCCCATACCCCCGTTTGGATGATGCGTCAAGCAGGACGTTATCTCCCTGAATACATGGCCGTACGTAAACGGGCGGGAAATTTTCTTAATCTCTGTCATGCTCCCGATATGGCAGCGGAAGTGACGTTGCAACCTCTGGATATTGTGGGGGTCGATGCTGCCATTTTGTTTAGTGATATTTTGGTCGTTCCCAATGAGATGGGGATGCAATTGGATTTCATCAAAGGTGAGGGTCCTGTTTTTGACCATCCTATTGCTACTGAGTCCGATTTAGATGGACTCATTGGTGGAGAAGCAGCAGCGTCTAAATTGACCTACGTCTATGAAACAATCAAACTTTTACGCACACAACTGGATGCACGCGGAGATAATAAAGCGTTGATTGGATTTACCGGTGCGCCATGGACATTGGCAACCTATATGATCGAGGGTCAAGGAACCAAAACGTACAATATTTGTAAAAAAATGATGTATTCCAACCCTGCATTGCTCCACAAAATATTGCGTAAAGTGACCGATGTCGTCAAATTGTACATGGAAAAACAAATTCAATCGGGTATCGATGTGGTGCAAATTTTCGACAGTTGGGCTGCGGCTATCGAACCTAGTAACTACAATGAATTTTCATGGAGCTACATGGTCGAAATTGCCGAGTATCTCAAAGAGAAATACCCTCATGTCCCTGTGATTATGTTTCCCAAAGGGATACCCGCTTTCTTGGATCAAGTGTATGGCAATTTTGATGTTTTTGGGGTCGATTGGAGTACCCCCATGGCTTTAGCCAAAGAAAAACTGGGCGATCGTTACGTTCTCCAAGGGAACATGGAACCGTGCCGCTTGTATTCCAAAGAGGAAACCACCGCGTGTGTGAAAGCTCTACACGCAATCATGGGGGGAAAACGGCACATCTTTAACCTTGGTCATGGAATTTTACCCGATGTTCCGGTGGAAAATGCGCAACACTTTGTCGCTGAATGCCAGAGAGTCAGTACAAAGTGAATCTTTCTTTCGTCCTTCCCGCGAAGGCGGGAATCCAGCTAAGAAATTTTAAAATGGATCCCTGGGGCAAGCCCGAGGATGAGAGTATTTAATCATGTCTACTATCTTTGGTCCCATCCCTTCACGCCGTTTTGGGGTATCGCTTGGGATTGATCTCTCCAGTATCGGTAAGCAGTGTAATTTTGATTGTCTCTATTGCGAACTTGCCCCCATGAAAGCGATGGAGCATCAACACACCATCACCCCCGTAGAGACCATTATCACAGATTTAACCGTAGCTCTGAGCAACCATCCTGCCATTGATGTAATCACCCTTACTGCCAATGGCGAACCTACCATGTACCCCCATTTACGTGAACTTACGGATCATATTGATACCATCAAAGGGGATATCCAAACCTTAATCCTCTCTAACAGTGCCTGTTTAAGTGACCCTAAAATTTTTGAGGCTCTTTTGAAGCTTGATCAAGTGAAGCTTTCGTTGGATGCGGCAACCCCTGAAACGTTCAAAAAGATAGATCGTCCCGCTGAGGGGATTACCATTGAGACCATCATTCAATCTATCACCCGTTTTGCGGATTGTTTTCACGGAAAATTATTTTTGGAAATTTTGTTTGTCAAAGGGGTAAACGATAGCTTATGTGAGATTGAGGCGTTAAATGGGGCTTTGATGGGTATCCCTTGTACGCGGATTGATATTGGCACCATTGACCGTCCTCCTGCGTATAACGTTCAAGGATTGCGTTTTGAGGAACTCTATGCCCTTTCGTGCTATTTTGATTCAGAGTTACCGATTCATATCGTTTCACGTACCCATGCAACGGCAAAAGAGAGTGCCTACAGCGAAGAAGAGATCCTCACCACCCTTGATAAACGCCCATTAACAACTGATGATATTCATGCACTTATGGATGATGACTCACGCCAACGGTTTGAATCCCTTGTAGAACACGGAAAAATCATCTCTGTAGAACGTTCAAATGTCCTTTTCTTCACGCCGAGTGCAAATAGTGGTCGAAAACGGACGAAATAGTCTATTCTTCATTGACAATAGTGCTTAAATACCGTATAATTACGCCCTCATAAACATTCCGAATTAGCTCAGCGGTAGAGTAGGTGACTGTTAATCACTTGGTCACTGGTTCGAATCCAGTATTCGGAGCCACGTTTAGAGATTTATCCATTGTTTTATTCCGAATTAGCTCAGCGGTAGAGTAGGTGACTGTTAATCACTTGGTCACTGGTTCGAATCCAGTATTCGGAGCCATCCCCCCCTATTTTTACACTTTCCCCATTTAAATTAAGCTACAGAATAAGATTTTTGTAATTCTATCAAAGAAGACTTCTTCGGCTGAGAGATTGTCAGGCTCCAATGTCGCATGGGTATTGTTCATTTTGTCTGTGCATTCACAATCCCCATAAAGAGTAATTTTAACAAGCTCTCCTCGTTGGGAAAAGTGGCTTTGGTTTTCGTTAGGGTTCTGAATTTTCAGTGTAGATAATCCGTCTAATGTCTTCTTAATGCTGAAAATAGAGACTTAAACTCTCCCATTTACTGCGCTACGATGTACATACGATGGCGGTATTAACACCTCGTCCCTATCCCCATCGCTTCGGTTGCAGGGATCCGAAAAAAGGTAAAAGGGGGAAGTTTACAGGGGAGGGTAAAACGGTTGAGATTCCCACTGTGAATTTGATCCCATACTTTACCATTTTCCGCAAGGAGTTGTTTAAAGCGGATAACCCACTGACCCTCATGGTATTCAATTGTACCGATTGCGTTGTCAATGGCTTCAATCAGCGCATCACGAGGGGCGACAATCTCCATGGTATCATTGGGAAACGTTTTGTATTTGCACTCAAAAAACTCTCCTGAGCCATCCACCATCCCTGAAACTTGGTGGGTTCCCATCATCATGGTGTAATCAAGATTCTGGGTATCGTGTTTTTCAAAAGGGCGATTGACCAAATACGCGTCGGTAAAGCCCCGATTTTGCATGGTTCCTAACTCTTTTTGGTAACTTTGGGCATCCGAGGTATGGTCATAATAGTCATCGATGGCACGACGATACGTTTTGGCCGTAATTGCCGCATAATACGGAGCTTTGGTACGCCCCTCAATTTTAACCGAGTCAATGCACCCTGCATCTAAAATCTCTTGGATATGGCTGGCTAAATTGAGGTCTTTGGAATTCATGATATAGGTTCCGACCCCTTCATCTTCTACCAGTTTAAACAGCGTCCCCGTATCGGGATTGGCAGCGTACATTTCGTAAGGAAAACGGCAATCGTTGGCGCAACTGCCTCGATTGGGAACCCTACCGCTTTGGAGCGTAGAGATAAGACAGCGTCCGCTGTAGGCAAAACACATCGAACCATGGACAAACACTTCAATTTCCAACTCAGGGAGTTCTTGTTTGATTTGCTTGAGATCTTTGAGGGAAATTTCCCGTGCGGCGATGATACGACGCGCCCCCATGTCGTAGTAGACTTGGGCATCTAAAATATTCATCACATTGGCTTGGGTAGAGAGGTGCAGGGGGATATGCGGGGCAATTTGATGCGCAAGTTTGAGCACCCCTGGGGTTGCGACGATAAACGCATCGGGTTCTAAGGCAGCCATGGTAGCGATATGTTCTTTAAGGAGTTTGAGTTGGGAGTTAAAAGGGAAACCATTGATGGTCACATAGACCTTTTTGCCTCGTGCGTGGGCGTAATCAATCCCCTCTTTAAAGCTTTCCAAATCGAACTCTTTACCCGAACGGATGCGCAAAGAGAAGTGACTCACCCCTCCATAAACCGCATCGGCACCATAATCAATGGCGATTTTTAATTTTTCTAAATTCCCCGCTGGGGAGAGAAGCTCTACTTTTTTCAAACGCTTTTTACCCGTTTCGTATTAATTTTATCCCTAATTTTACCGTATGCACGTGTAGTTATAATTGAAGCGCTATCTCTTTGAGGGTCAAAGCAAGAAGTTCCATACTTTTTTTGGCATCGCGATTGGCAGCAAGCTGTGTCTCAAAACTTTCAACATTGGGAAATTTGAGGGTTAAGGTGGTCAATAGGGCGATATTTGCGTCAAGAACGGTATCAATCTCCCCCGCATAATGCTCACTTAACGCAATCTCTTCACTGATCGTTTCGATTAGATCCCCCAGTTTGATTTTTTTAGGTTCACCCTCTTCAACAGCACTAAGGGGTTCATTGGTTTCATTCATAAACGCATCAAGTTCTTCTTGGGTCATTGTTAGCTACCTTAATGGAAAAGATGGCACTATAATAACATGAAAACGATTATTTTTTAAATAGGAAATGACGATGACCATTGACCTCCATAATCATACGGTATTGTGTAACCACGCCACAGGAACGGTGGATGAATATATTGAAGCCGCTATTGCAGCAGGGACGCACTATTTTGGCTTTTCGGATCATGCTCCCATGCGGTTTGACCCTGAGTATCGGATGAGCATTTCTCAAATGGGGCTGTATGAACGGTGGATTCGTAAAGCCCAAGAGAAGTACGCTGATCGCATAACGATTTTGTTGGGGTATGAGGTCGATTTTTTACCCAATTATATGGAGCCAAGTGTCTTAAATCGACCCTGTGATTACCGTATTGGAAGTGTCCATTTTATCGATCAGTGGGGGTTTGATAACCCTGAATATTTTCATCGTTATCAAGAGGTAGAGAGCGATGAGATGTACATTCGCTATTTTAAATTGATTGAGGAGATGGCAAAAAGTGGTCGTTTCGATATTGTAGGGCATTTGGATTTGCTCAAAGTGTTTAACTTTTTTCCCAAAACCGATGTGCGAATCTTGGCAAAAAATGCCCTTTTAGCGATTAAAAAAGCCAATATGACCATAGAGATTAATGTCGCAGGATTGCGAAAACCCGTAGAAGAGATTTACCCCTCACCTTCTCTTTTAGAGTCCATCGCCGAGCTTGAAATTCCCATTACCTTTGGTTCGGATGCCCATCGTCCCGATCAAGTGGGGCTGTTTACCCACGAAGCGCAAACCCTTGCCCGCAGTGTTGGATATGAGTACGGTGCCACTTATCGCAACAGAGATCGAGCGATGGTTAAATTTTAAGCACTTTGCTTTTTTAGAATTAACATTTAATTTGCTATACTGCTTGAACTTTATTTTTTAGAGGTGAGATGTATGGGAAAATTTGTAAACAGTGTCGATGAGTTCTTTACCTTTTGTAAAGAAAATGATGTTCAATTTGTAGATTTTAGATTTACAGACATTAAAGGTGCATGGCACCATGTTTCTTACCGAATGAGTGCGGTCAATGCGGGTCATTTCGAGGGTGGATTACCTTTTGATGGGTCATCCATCGACGCATGGCAACCAATCAATAAATCAGATATGTTGCTTATCCCCGATGCTGATTCAGCATTTATGGATCCTTTTACGGCTGATCCAACCGTGATCGTTTTCTGTGATGTATTTGACATTTACAAAAAACAGGCGTATGAGCGTTGCCCACGTTCCATTGCAAAAGCTGCCCTTAAACACGCTGAGTCTTTAGGTATTGCCGATGCTGCGTACTTTGGTCCTGAAAATGAATTTTTCATGTTCGATTCCATCACTTTTGTGGATAATATCAATGAAGCAGGCTATAAAATCGATACCGAAGAGGGTGGCTGGAACTCCAATAATCCTTACCCAGACAATTACAATTCCGGTCACCGACCGGGAACAAAAGGGGGTTATTTCCCCGTAGCACCAACCGATTCGGGTGTGGATATCCGTGCGGAAATGATGCAAGTATTAGAACAAGTGGGTCTTGAAGTTATTTTGGGTCACCATGAAGTAGCACAAGGACAACATGAAATCGGCGTAGTTTTCTCTGACATCATTGGTGCAGCCGATAACGTTCAAAAATACAAATACGTGGTCAAAATGGTGGCACACCTTAATGGTAAAACGGCTACATTTATGCCTAAGCCAATGTTTGGGGACAATGGGAATGGTATGCACGTTCACCAATCACTTTGGAAAGAGGGCAAAAACCTTTTCTACAAAGAGGGGAACTACGCCAATATCTCTGAAATGGGTCTCAACTATGTAGGTGGTATCTTTAAGCACGCGCGTTCAGTGGCAGCTTTTACCAACCCAACAACCAACTCGTACAAACGATTGCTTCCGGGATTTGAAGCACCAAGCGTTTTGACCTACTCTTCTCAAAACCGTTCAGCATCATGTCGTATCCCTTACGGTGCGGGTGAAAAAGCAACGCGTATTGAGATGCGTTTCCCTGATTCTACGGCGTGTCCTTATCTTGCCTTTGCCGTTATGATGATGGCAGGTCTTGATGGCATCCAAAACAAAGAGATCCCTATTGGTCCAATGGATGAAGATTTGTACGAGCTTTCATTGGATGAAATCCGTGAAAAAGGGATCCCTCAAATGCCGCATACCCTTCGTGGTTCATTAGAGTCACTTATTCGTGATAACGATTTCTTGAAACCTGTCTTTACCGATGAGTTCCTAGAAGCGTATCGTCATTACCGATTTGAGCGTGATGTATGGCCAGATGAGGGTCGTCCAACCGCGTACGAGTTTAAAACCACCTACTCTTGCTAATATCTGTCATTCCCGCGTAGGCGGGAATCCAGCCTCTTTTTTTGTAAAATAAATCCGAATAACTGTTGAATTCACCATTCCCGTGATAGAAAATTTAATTTTTGGGTACACATACAATCCCCTCAAACACTTTTTGATACACCAGGCATTCGCTTTGGGGTATTTGCAATAGGTGCGGTTTTTGAAAGGGGTCAAGCCATCGCAAGAGTTCTATAAGTGGTTTTTCCTCCATCGCGGTACACCCTGCGGTGGGACGATGGTTGGAATGATTGAGATGAAAAAAGAGGCACGACCCTCTCCCCTTCTCTCCCGTTGGATTGTACCCAATGACCGCACCGTAGCGATAGACATTATCTTTTCGGTACATTTGCTCATAGCTTTTGGGCAATATTTCACCCTCTTTGAGGATCACCATGGTGTTATAGCGCGCATCATTGACCTCATCCACACAGATCAATTGATCATTAGCATACCAATACGGCATAGCTGAAAGTCCCGTAGTCGCATACCCAAAAGTGCTAACGATCGGAAAAACTCCCAAGGGGGAGCGACCATCCCCCTCCCGCTTTTGGGGGAACCGATCCCCCTCCCATCCAAGCCCCTTTCGCCCAAGGGTAACCGCAATGGGTTCCCCCCGTTTTTCCCATACTCTCCCTTTTTCGTACCGTTGCAACCACCCCGTTGTCGCATTCATCTCAGGAGCCATAACGACAACCAACTGCTGAAATCCCCACAAGGGGGCGATAAAAAGAGATACACCCACAAAGATTCTCCATTTCACCCTATTTTTCCCCTAACTTAGTTTGTTTTAAAGTGAGGTAGTATAGCATAATGAAAATCATGAGGGGGGGTAGGGAGTTATGAGTATCACTATGCGGAAAGCTTTGGAAAGTGACGCGTTATTTATTGCGCAGTCACTGCTAAAGAACTCTCGTGCGGATAAAAAAGTGGGAGTTTTTGATTATATTTTTAATACCTCCGATGAGACGGCATTGTTGGAATCGCTTCGTAAACTCACCTTAACCACAACCAAAAGTTATTGCCATTTCTCCAATTTTCTTATTGCTCAGTCGGAGAAAAATCTCCTCGGTACCATTTGTGGCTACGAACCTCGTATCGCTACCCATGATATTTTCGCCCGTGCCTTAGAGGAGGTGGGGATTGATGAGAGCTATCATGAACGTATCGCGGGCTATTTGTTGTGTGAGCCTGAAATTGATAATAAAACTTGGGTGTGCGAAGTGATGGTCGCAGAACCTGAATACAAAAGTTTTGAACTGTTTAAAGAACTCATTGCCAAAAGCCTTCTCACCGCCCGGCTTAAAGGGTACCGAAAAGTGCAGACTATGTTGGAGATTGGCTCAACAGAAAATGAACTTCTCTACAAAAAATTGGGCTTTGATCTCATTGATGAGAAACGCAGTGACTATTATGAAGAACAATTTGGACGTGCGGGATTGATGCGCTTACAGATTATACTTTAATTTTTTTACACCCTACCCCATCTATCCACTAGGAAACCCTACGTTTATGAACAAAAACAACCCCTCCCTCCGCCAAGTCCTCGGACTGGGTACCGCCATTTTATTGGTCGCTGGAAACATGATCGGGTCGGGAGTCTTCAAAAAAATCACCCCCATGTCCTCTGAACTTCACAACGGTTCCCTCATCCTTTGGGCATGGGCAGTAGCTGGTCTTATTACCATGCTGGGGGCGTTTAGTTTTGCCTCGCTTGCCAGTACTACCAAAGAGGCGGGGGGGCAATTTCAATACTTCAAAAATGTTTTTGGGGGCTTTTTTGGCTTTATGTATGGATGGAGTTTTTTTACCGTTATTAGCACCGCTTCCATTGCCTCCATTGCCTACGTTTTTGCCGAATCGCTCAATGCGTTAATCCCAATCCCCCCGATCTTGGAAGGGTACAGTCACTACTGCATTGCAGGGGTTATTTTCCCATTTCAAAACGCTTCCATTAAACTCATTGCGTTAAGTACCTTGATCTTTTTGACCCTCTTTAATATTCGAGGGGTCGAGGGGGGAGGATGGTTAAGCAATCTAGTCACCAGTGCCAAAATTTTGGGGATTGTACTACTCGTGGTCGTGGGATTAAGCTACAGTGGTACCCCTACCACCCCAACAGCTACCCCCTCGTCCCCCTCAGATATGGGGGATATACTCCGTATCAGTGCCTTTTTTACCGCTATGTTAGGGGCATTTTGGGCGTATGATGGATGGGTTAATATCACCAATATGGCAAGTGAATTTAAAAACCCCACTAAGAATGTCCCCCGTGCCATCATTATCGGCACCGCATTAACCATGACCCTCTATCTTTTGGTCAATTATGCTTACCTCCATGTCCTAAGCCCCAACGATTTTGCCCAACTCAGTACCCAAGAGGGAAAAATTGCTGCTGTAGAAGTGGCAAAAGTCGCTATGGGTTCTTTGGGGGTGACCATCATTTCACTGCTCATCATGATTTCGACGTTTGGAGCGACCCAAGCTAGCACCATGTCTGCAGCACGGGTGTACTACCAAATGTCCAAAGAGGGCTATTTTTTTAAACCGTTTTCCGCTATTCATAGCCGTTTTCGCACCCCTCATATCTCGTTAGTGGGACAAATGATCTGGGCGTGTTTGCTCATTATCAGTGGTACGTTTGATCAACTCACCGATATGCTTATTTTTGCGGCATTTATTTTTTATGGGTTAGGAGCCATCGCGGTGATACGGCTCAAACAAATGGGTAAGATCACCCTCACGTTTGGGTACCCCTTTGTCCCGATTTTGTTTTTACTGAGCTGTACGATTATTGTGGGCAATGCAATCTATACCCGACCCCTTGAATCACTCAGCGGTCTTGGATTGATGCTTATGGGCGTTCCGTTTTATTACTACTTTCGTACCCATCAGGCTAAATGACGGCTAAAAAGATAATATCCGGAAGCCGCCATGGCAACGGTGCCAAAGGTATTAAGTGCCATATTGACCATTGCCATCAAAAGATGCCCTCCACTTAGTAATAAAAAAGTCTCCATCGCAAAGGTGGAATACGTCGTTAATCCCCCCAAAAAACCGGTGGTTAAAAACGATTTCATGGGAACACTAAATAACGTGGTGTGGGTAAAATAGGCTAAAAGCGATCCGATCATAAAACTGCCCAAAAGATTGACCGACAAGGTTCCAAAAGGGAGAGTATGGGGGAGATGATGATTGACCACACCATTGAGATAAGCACGAAAAACTGCCCCTAAAAATGCTCCACTACCGATTGCGAGGATGGTTTGCCCACTCATCATCATAGACCTTTTGCATCTGAATTTGGGTATTTTTAAGCCACTCAGGGTCTTTTTTATCGGCAACAAAAGGATCTAAAAAGATCGCCGTGACGGTTCCAGGGCGAAAATCTTTTTTCTTATTGCTAAAATAGGTGGCGGTTGCAATGAGTACCACGGGTTGCACTTTAAGAGAATATTTGTCCGCAACCATTTTTGCCCCTGCTTTAAAGGGCTTCATGAGACCACTTTCACTCCGTGTCCCCTCAGGAAAGATGGTAATGGTTCGTCCCTTATCCAATTCCCGCTTAGTATCTTTAAGCAACCCAATTAACGAGGTTTTACTCTCCCGTTCCAAGGCGATGTCTTTGGGTAAGCGCAATACCAATCCAAAAAAGGGGACATCAAAAAGCTCTTTTTTGGCTACCCACGCCAAATCGTGCGAGCTGATGGTCTCCATTACCCCAATATCCATATCACTTTGATGGTTGATGAGAAACATTTGGGTCTCAGGATCACTGTATCCACGAACACGGACGGGGGAAAAAATAAACAAACGGATAAACCACGATGAAAATTTTACCGAATAGGGCTTGGGGAGGAAATAAAATGTTCCAATCATTAGTGTCATCCCCAAAAAGATAATACCAATGGCATAAAGCCACCTAATTCGAGCAAAAATCGTGTTCATTCACCCACCCTACTTTTTCATTCTCAAGACGAACTTTCACAAAATTGCCAACACGGTTTTCTGTCTCCAGCTTCGATTCTTGCGCAGTGGTTTCAAAGACTGTCCCATGGGTAATGGGTAAAAGATAAACAGGAGTCCCTTTCTTGACACATACCGTCGAATTAGGGAGAAATACCATAACAACATACACAAGAGGTAAAACAGAAAAATACAGATACCATCGCGAACGTCTCCAAAAATAGATCCCGATACTTATCGCTGCAACAAATAAGGCCGCCCCTACTTTGAGTTCCGTATGACGAAAATCGGTAGGGGAGAGATCACTTTGGGTAGAGACAGCATCATCAACAACAACAATCGGGATATTCATCGATTCATACCGATTTTTACTAAGGTTAAAAATCGTAAAATCAAGACTTTTTACATTATTAGGAATAATCGCATAATAGGTCATAACCGATTCATCGACATTGGGGAGCTTGGATTCAAACCCTTGGCTTAAGACATTAGCAAGCGAAAAAGTAGCAATATTACACCGCTTTGCTTTGACCGTAAAGACCACGATGTTACTGGTTTGGTTATACGCCGTTGTTTTATAATCGATCACTTTAAACGAATCTGCCAATACATTAGCGTAAGTAGCGGGGGGACTTAAGGGCGAAGCACTAAGCACCATCCCCTCTAAGGTGGGAGAAACTTCCCCTGTAGAAGTGACCATCGCAGCTATATCAGGAATACGTACCGTATCGGATTGAACCAAAAAATAAAATGTATCGTATACCCCATCATCCCGCACACGGCGCACAGGCGTTTGACTAAAAATACGTATCCCCTCTTCCCCTTGTAAAGAGTATTCAATGTTCCCCGAAGCGACATCAATAGGGGTAACTTTCAACGTCACGGGAAAAATTTCACCAATATGAAGATGATTGGGGATTGAAGAGAGCTTTAAAGATATCCCCCCTCTAGCACCTTGAGAGATACTAGGAACACTATCCGATGCTACAGGGACAACAACAGGATCATCGACAGCAGGGGTCACTTCCTCTTGAGGTGCAGAGAGAGGTGAAGCGACATCAGTCGCCACAGAAGGCTCTCCCCAAATAAGTGTACACAGCGATAATAAGATAAGAAGTAACTTTTTCAAGCGGATAAAAAGCCCTCAAGCATTCGACGACCGTCGCTGCTTCCTAATAATGATTCCATTGCCCGTTCCGGGTGAGGCATCAATCCAAAGACGGTTTTGTTTTGGTTACAAACCCCAGCAATGCTCTCAATCGATCCATTGGGATTGTCTATGACCCCATTGGCATCGGTATAGCGAAGCAGTATCTGATCATTTGCGCGAAGCATTTCCAAGCCAGCATCGTCAATATAATAATTTCCATCATGATGCGCGATGGGGATATGAATCACCTCACCTGCTTCACAGTGCTGTAAAAAAACATTATTATTGGAAACGACAGTGAGATGGTGATGACGAGAGATAAAGTGCAACCCCTCATTCCGTTTCAATGCCCCAGGGAGAAGTCCAATTTCGGTCAGTACCTGAAATCCGTTACAAATACCCAATACTTTTCCCCCCTCATCCGCGTACACTTTGAGTGCTTTCATAATAGGAGACATTTTGGCAATGGCACCGCTACGGAGATAATCCCCATAGCTAAATCCCCCAGCGACCACAAGCAAATCAATTCCTTGAGGGATCAATTCCTCTTTATGCCACAAAATGACCGTTTCACACCCAAAATTTTCAAAAGCGTGTTGGGTATCATATTCACAATTGGTGCCAGGAAATTGGATAATCCCTACTTTGGTTGGTGTACTCATGCCACAATCTCAATCGCATACTCTTCAATAACCATATTGGCTAATAACTCTTCGCACATATGGGACACTTTCTCTTGCGCTACAACAGAATCGGTTTCATCCATCTCAACAATGATTTGCTTCCCTACTCGAACATCGGTAACACTTTCAAAGCCATGATGAGAGAGGGCGTGCAACACCGCTTTCCCTTGAGAGTCAAGGACACCATTTTTTAAAAATACATTCACAATCGCTTTCATGCTCTTCCTTATACTTAGTTCAAAATTCTTTTTAACACTTCTTCATAGGCAACTTTAAGTCCCCCCATCCCTTGACGAAAACGATCTTTATCCATTTTTTCACCGGTCTCTAAATCCCAAAAACGGCAATTATCGGGGCTGATCTCATCGGCAAGAATAATTTTACCCTCCGAATCTCGTCCAAATTCGAGTTTAAAATCGACCAAATTGAGTCCACGTGCATGGAAATAGGGGCGTAAAATGTCATTGATATGACGTGCCATGGAGCGTAATTGATCCAATTCAGCTTCATTTTTGACCAATTCCAAAATAAGACAATGTTGATCATTGAGTTTTGGATCCCCAAGCGCATCATTTTTATAGTCAAACTCTACCAGTGTAAAAGGGAGAATTTTTCCATCAGGAATACCCAAATTTTTGCTCAAACTCCCTGTAGCAACATTACGAACGATGACTTCGATCATAATAATGTCCACTTTTTTACACACCATATGATTATCATCGAGCATGGCAACAAAATGGGATTCTACCCCTTCGTTTGCTAACATTTTAAACAGTTCCGTTGAAATTTTATTATTCAACGCCCCTTTACCCGCTTCGCTATCTTTTTTAGCCCCATTAAACGCTGTTAAATCATCTTTAAATTCTGCGATCACCACATTAACATCGTCGGTATTAAAAAGGCGCTTAGCCTTCCCCTCATAAATTAATTCCCGTTTTTCCATGACTATTTTCCTTTACTGATAATAAGTGCTTTAAGGATACCCACACCCTCTTTGAGTTGAATATCTTTGCTAAGTTGTTCTTTGGTAATAATGGTTTTATTCGTAGCATTGGCTTCGGTCACATCCACCATCCCCGTAGTTTTTTCCAATTCGCTTTCGAGATGCTTTTTGAGGTCGGCTTCTTTAATGTTAAATTTATTGTCATGTTTTTTAATCTCCCCCTCATCCACTTCGACATCGGGAATGACGCCAACAGCTTGAATGGTTCGACCACTGGGGAGATAATAACGGGCGATGGTGAGTTTAATCCCCTCTGTCTCACTAATGGGCATTACCACTTGCACCGACCCTTTACCAAAGGTTTTCGTCCCCACAATGATCCCTCGTTTGAGATCTTGCATAGCACCACTGACAATCTCCGAAGCACTGGCAGATCCTTCATTGACCAAAACGACCAACGGAATATCGGGCATCATCGCTTTACCTGTCGCACTGTAAACCGTATCATCATTTTTATTCCGCCCTTTTTGGGAGACGATTACCCCTTTGGTCACAAATAAATCGGTCAATTCGACCGCTTGTTCGAGTAATCCACCGGGGTTATTACGCAAATCAAGGATAATACCTTTGCTTTTTGGGGCGTATTTTTGCAATGCAACTTTTACATCATTAGCCACTTTTTTATCAAAACTCGTCACACGAATGTACAAAATATTGGTATCAATCATACGGGTATAGACCGACTCAACGGTAATAATTTGACGAATAATATGGAATTTTAGGGGTTCAGCCTCCCCTTTTCGGACGATGGTTAGATCAACGGGGGTTTTGGGGACACCGCGCATAAGGACAACGGCATCATCAATCGCCATCCCTAACGTGGATTTATTATTCACTTTAAGGATAATATCTCCCGATTTAATCCCCGCTTTATCCGCAGGGGTTCCCTCAATAGGGGAGATAACGGTCAACGCATTATCCCGCATCCCCACCGTAATGCCTAATCCACCAAACTCCCCATCGGTTTGACTTTTAAGGGAATCAAAACTTTTTTTGTCCAAAAAATTCGAGTGGGCATCTAAATTTGACAAAAGCCCTTGCAACGATTTATCAATCAGTTGATCAACCCCCAAACTATCAACATTATATTCCTCAACAATACCAAGGACCTTAGTAAACTTAGCCAATGACTGTAGACGGGAAGATTCTTCTTCTTGGGAAGTATCACTTTTGGCAACCAAAGAGGGGGAAAGGAGAACACTAAGCATAAGTGCGCTCACAAATCCCATCAGCATCACTTTTTTATTTTTCATACGTTATTAAACCTTTTTTACTACTGTTGGGTGTTTTGAGAATTATAGTTAAAACTCTATTAATAATCAATTCACCACAATAGTAACATCCACGATCTGGATGGTATCTCCGGTACGTATTTTAGCCCGCTTACGGGTTTCGACCTCACCATTACGC
This sequence comes from Sulfuricurvum sp., assembly GCA_020721585.1. Taxonomy (GTDB): domain Bacteria; phylum Campylobacterota; class Campylobacteria; order Campylobacterales; family Sulfurimonadaceae; genus Sulfuricurvum. The sequence continues at coordinate 106,178 of DYMK01000005.1, read as the reverse complement.
CGTACATGACCCTCTTCAATCAGAAATTTTGCTTGTCCGCCAGAGTCTACAAGGTCTAATACTTTTAATAATTTAAAAAGTTCGATATAGTCATCAGTTAAGGTAAAAGTCATGCTAATAGTTTCCTAAAATAAAACAAGATGGATAAAAAAGGTAGAAAATATACGGCACTAAAGAGGAGAAACCATCCCGAAATACGAGATGGTCAGTGGTACTTACCAGTTATTGTTACGCTCACGTGGAGGTCGTGGAGCACGCTCACGCGCTTCGTTCACACGAAGGGTTCGTCCACCAAAATCACTGTTTTCAAGTGCGGTAATTGCTTTATTCGCTTCGTCTTTGTTTACCATTTCAACGAAACCGAAACCACGAAAACGGCCTGTCTCTTTATCATTAACGAACTTAACTGAATTCACCGCTCCGTATTGTCCGAAAAGATCTTTAAGATCATTTTCATTTTTTCCGTAGGGAATATTCCCGACATAAATTTGTGTCACATTGTGCTCCGTGAGAAAAATCGAACTATAACCAGCATAATCCTTAAGGTTATTTTATCTGCTAAAATCTTAGGCTAATGTTAAAAAATGGGGAGAGGAAAGGAGAGAAGCTAAAAGCATCTTCTTATCTGTGCTTGGCTATAATCGTGCCATTATCACAAGCATAAGGCAGAAATTTTTATTATGGTACAAGTCACAAAATTAACAATGCGTTTTGGAAGTCGAATTTTATTTGAGGGGATCAATCTTAAACTTGACCGTCACAAACGATATGGTCTCATCGGAGCCAATGGTGCGGGGAAAACCACTTTTTTGAAAATTCTTAGTGGAGAGATTAAAGAGTACGAGGGGGATATTTCCATTGAACCGGGTCTCAAAGTGGGAATTTTGGGACAAAATCAATTTGCCTTTGAAGATTTCACCATCGCCGATGCGGTATTGTGGGGAAACAAACGCCTTTTTGATGCAATTAAAGAGAAAGAAATTCTTTACGCTACGGGTGATTTTGAAGACGATAAGGTCAACGACCGATTAGCAGAGCTAGAGATGATTTCAGTCGAAGAAGATCCTACTTATGAATACGATGTTCAAATTGCAAAAATTTTGGAGAATGTCGGGATTGCAGCAGAAAATCATCACAATTTGATGTCAAGCCTCCCCTCTTCGGAAAAATTTAAAGTGTTATTGGCGCAAGTGTTGTACCCAAAACCCGATGTTTTGTTCCTCGATGAGCCGACCAATAACCTTGATATCGAAACAATCGGATGGTTGGAGCGCGAACTGCAACGTCACGAGGGAACCTTAGTCATCATCTCCCATGACCGTCACTTTATCAACGCCGTTGTGACCAATATTTTGGATGTCGATTTCCAAAAAATTCGTGAATTCACAGGGACGTATGACGATTGGTACCTTGCTTCAACCGTTATGGCAAACCAAGCGCAACTGGATCGCGATAAAAAAGTAAAAGAAAAAGAGCAGCTCGAAGCGTTCGTCCGCCGATTCTCTGCCAATGCGTCCAAAGCAAAACAAGCGACTTCTCGTCAAAAACAATTGGATAAATTGACCATTGAAGACATTAAACCCTCATCGCGTCGTGACCCCAGTATCGTGTTCAAAGCCAAACGTCAAATGGGTGATGAAGCTCTCGAAGTGGTGGATATTTCCCATAACTATGGTGAGTTAAACGTCTTACACTCCATCAATTTAAAAATTGCTCCCAATGAAAAAATTGCCGTCATTGGTGCCAATGGGGTAGGTAAAACAACCCTTTGCAAAATTCTCATGGAGGAGATTACCCCTTCAGAAGGGAGTGTCAAATGGGGCGCGACCATCGAACCTAGCTATTTTCCCCAAGATACCGCCGATAAGATCAAAGGGACAGGAACCCTCTACGATTGGTTACGGGGGTATGATCCTAAACGGGAAATTTCAGAGATTCGCAACTGTTTGGGGCGAATGCTTTTTAATGGAGAACAGCAAGAGAAAAGTGTTGAAAAAATCAGCGGAGGGGAAAAGCACCGTATGATGCTCTCCAAGATGATGTTGGAGGGGGGGAATTTCCTCGTTCTCGATGAACCAACCAACCACCTTGACCTTGAAGCGATTGTGGCACTGGGCGAAGCCTTGTACAATTTTGAGGGAAATGTTATTTGTGTGAGTCATGACCGTGAATTGCTTGATGCGTTTGCCAGTCGTGTCATCGAATTGCACGCTGATGGAAGCTACACCGACTTTACAGGAACGTATGAAGAGTTTGCCGAAGCAAAAGCGAGCGGTACATTATAAGTTTGTTTGTCATTGCGGACGTGATCCGCAATCTCAAGATCCTGAATTACATTCAGGATAACGGAATAAGGGAACGACGAGAAAGGGACACAACATGAATGATTACACATCGTATATAGGTCTTGGGATCGCGGGTAATTTTGCCCTCCATCTTGAGCAAGCAGGTGAAAGTGCCGATTTCAAAGACGTAATTACCCAAGACCCCAATGGACCTAAGGGGATGTTCCCTTTTTATATCCCCCAACGCACGGGGCAATTGGGTGTTTATCCCCTCAGTCATACGACCATTATCCTCCCCCTTGAATCGTGCAATGTCCAGCCTGAACCTGAGGTTGCCCTAGTATGTACCCTTACGTATGATGACGAGGGAAAAGTAACCCATATCCAACCCACCTTTTTTGGTGCCTATAATGACTGTTCCCTCCGTAAAGAGGGGGCAGCGAAGATCAGTCATAAAAAAAATTGGGGTGCTTCTTCCAAAGGGATTAGCCAAAATCTCATCCCTATCGATCGTTTTGAAAACGGTGGCATTATGGACACCTACCGTATCGCCTCGTTTGTGCGACGTGAGGGGGAAGTGGTTGCCTATGGTGAGGATGTAGAACTTTTGGGGTATAGCTATTTTTATACCCAATTGTTAGCATGGATCAAAAATCAGATCAATACCCAAATCGACCAAGGACCCCTTGAAGCCATAGGAGCGTATATTCGTGATGCCCACTCCCCTCAAAATGTCATTATTAGCATCGGGGCAACCCGCTATACCCCCTTTGGGGAAACCAACTTTGTCCACGAAGGGGATGAGATTATCGTCGTTGCCTACGATGGTACCCTCTATACCCCAGAAACCATGGTCAGAATGGCGCAAGAGGGTAATTTCACCACCGAGAAGATGAGTTACTTACGCCAAAAGGTCGTTCGTGGCTAAAATGACCCTCGATTTTGGCGCATCATGGGGGGAGGGATGGACACTCCAAACCGACAAAGCTATCCCCTCCCTTAACCTATTGGATCCTTCCGCCCACCGCTTAACCTTCAAAAAAGAAAAACGCAAAGGGAAGATCGTTACGTTAGTAGGTTCATTTAGCCTCAGCGAAGAAGATGCCCAAAAAACCCTCTCCTCTTTAAAAAAATCCTTGGCGTGCGGCGGAACCTACAAAGAGGGGTGGATGGAATTTCAAGGGGATATTTCCCCCAAAGTCAAAGAATTGCTGCTTAAATTTGGGTTTTTGTTCAAACATTAAACAAGAGAGTGCAAAAAATAACGCTTAGTGATTAAAATTTAATCACGCTTTCCGCTTCATTTCACAAAATTGCCACTATAATATACACCTTTATCCCCCATCAAAGGTGTAGTGTTATGGATACAGCTTATGTAATTAATACCCTGTTCACCCTCTTTGCCATTACGTTAATTATTCTTATGGTACCAGGGTTTGCTATGTTGGAAGCAGGCTTGGTGCGCACCAAGAATGTTTCGAGTGTTTTAACGGTCAATGTAATGATTTATGCGGTCGCCTCTATGGCATTCATTCTTATTGGGTATACCCTTGCGTTTGGGGAGTTGCACAATGAGACCATGAGTAAATGGGCATTTTTTATGTTCCAAATGGCATTTGTGGGCAAAGCGATCAACATTATGAGTGGAGGGGTTGGTGAACGGGCGCGACTTCTCCCCTTGAGCCTTTTTACCATTGTCATGGGGGGCTTTATCTATCCTACAGCGGTCAATATTACGTGGGGAAGTGATTGGTTCAAAGATACCCTATTGGATATTAATATGGTCGATTTAGCAGGCTCGACGGTGATCCACTCCACAGGAGGATGGGCCTTGCTGGCCGCTATTTTGATTATTGGATCCCGAAAAGGGCGTTATGCAGGGAATCACATTCGGGTTATTCCCGCCTCAAATATCCCATTGGTAGTACTGGGTGCCATGTTATTGTGGATTGGATGGTTTGGGTTCAATGGCGGATCGGTCGGAAGCATCGCGACCAAAGAGGCTGCCAATAGCGTTGCCTTGACCATCTTTAATACCAACGTCGCAGGGTTATCAGGGGCAATTATCGCAGGGATTATCATCTATATTCGGTATAAACTGTTTGATATTACGATGATTCTCAATGGGGCATTAGGGGGATTGGTCGCCATTACCGCAGGGGCGCATTTGTTTACACTGTACGATTCCATTATGGTCGGTCTTATTGGCGGGGCATTGGTCGTTTTTGCGGTTCCTTTGTTTGATAAAGTGCGTATTGATGATCCGGTTGGGGCATTGTCAGTGCATCTTATTAATGGTATTTGGGGGACGTTAGCAGTAGGTATTTTTGCCAGTGATCCTGCACATAATGTCACTTTTATGAATCAGCTCAAAGGGGTGGCGGAAATCGCGGTCTTTGTGTTTACGATCTCCTATGTCATTATTTATCTGATCAATAAAGTTTTCCCTTTCCGTGCCAGTGATGAAGATCAGATGCAAGGGCTGGATGTGAGCGAATGCGGATTGGAAGCCTACCCAGAATTCAAACGTGCCATTTAACCTCACATGAACCTTGAAACCTTTCTCTCCCTTGCGGGGATTTACCTCTTTATTGGGGTGGGATTTGGTGCCAAGTGGGCGTTCAAAGAAAAAATAGACGACAAAACCTTAGTGCTATTGAGTGTCTATTTTCTCCAAATTTTTCTTACCTTTTGGGGACTCTTAAAACGCCCCATCGATACCCAACTCCTCCTTGCCCCCGCGCTGTATTGTGTCATTACCCTTATCGCATTACTTATCATGATCCCCCTTGCCCGAGGATTGTTTGCCGATGACATAAAAGAGCGTTCGATTGCTACGGTTGCCGCACTCATTGGGAATACGGGAAATTTGGGTATCCCTTTGGGGATTACGTTGTTTGGCGAGGGGAGTGTGGCGTATTTGACGTTGATCAATTTGGTCAACGTCTTCGTGGTCTATACCTTTGGGGTTTTTTACTATTCCCGAGGGGAATTTAGCGTTCGCGATTCGCTGATGAATATTCTTAAACTCCCTGTTTTATGGGCAGCCTCTGTGGCAATTGCATTGAATCTAAACGGCTATCACCCCAGTGCTACGGTCGATAAGACCCTGATGATGGGGGCGTATGCGTCGATGACCATTCAGCTGGTGTTGTTGGGGATTTATCTGTATGGAATCAAAATTACCCATCTCAAGCTTCGTTTGACTCTGTGGATAACGTTTGCCAAATTTATACTCGTACCCCTTATCGCTTTTGGGGTGTTATACACCATGACCCTCCCGTTGGTGATCAAAGAGATGGTCTTTTTGGCGTTTCTTGTCCCCTTAGCAGTAGCAAATGTCAATCTTGCTTCCTTGTATGGATGCTCGGTACGTCATGTCACAGTGGGGGTATTGGTCACTTCGGTACTTTTTTTTGCGGTAGCGTGCATGATCCCCACCCTTTTTGGGTGGTTTTCGTAAATAACACACAATTAACTAGGACACCTTAACGCACTATGAACGCATGGATACCTATAACCAATGAAGCACTACAATGATTAAAATTTAGGCATAGATATGATTATTAATCTTTGTTATTTTTGTAGAATTGTGTTTGAAGTTAGACAAAAAAAAGGAGAAACGACGATGAAGAAATTCATGTTATTGCTTTTGCCACTGTTGGCATTGGCAGATGGTACAGCCGCAGCTGCAGCACCCGTGCTTAACTCAGGAGACACGGCGTGGATGTTGATCTCAACTGCCTTAGTTATGTTGATGACACCGATTGGTTTGGCACTGTTTTATGGCGGGATGACCCGTGCTAAAAATATCCTTAATACGTATGCGATGGTCTTTGGTGCATTTGCGGTTGGATTTATCGTTTGGATTATCGTAGGGTTTTCCATTGCGTTTGGAACCGCGGATGGGTCAATGAACCAAATTATTGGTGGTTTTGGCAATGTAATGCTTAATGGTATCAAATGGAATGATTTCACCAGTGTTGAATTGGGACAACTCTATCCTAAATACGTCTTTGTTGTGTTCCAAGGGACATTTGCCGCTATTACCGTAGCCATCGCGTCTGGTTCAGTGATTGAGCGTTTGAAATTTTCGACATGGATGGTTTTCGTTGCCCTTTGGACGGTCGTTGTTTATGCTCCAATTGCCCATATGGTATGGGGTGGTGGATACCTCTTTAACTTAGGTGCGCTTGACTTTGCGGGTGGTACAGTTGTTCATATGAACGGCGGTTTGGCGGGTCTTATCCTTGCGCTATTGGTCGGTAAACGTGTTGGTTATCCTAAAACAGCGATGAAACCTGCAAGTGTTGTATTGACTGCCGTAGGTGCAGGTATGCTTTGGTTTGGTTGGTATGGCTTTAATGCGGGTTCTGCGTTTGGTGCTAATGCGATTGCGGGTGTTGCGATGTTATCGACTACGATTGCTGCAGCGGTTGCGACGATTACGTGGATTGCCTTAGAGTATATGGTCTTCAAAAAAGCGACCTTGTTGGGTGCCGCTTCCGGTGCGATTGCAGGATTGGTTGCTATTACCCCTGCTGCTGGGTTTGTTTTGGTTGAGGGTGCCTTTATCATCGGTATCATGGGTGCGATGATCGCGTTCTTTGGTGTAATGGTAATGAAGAAAAAATTGGGTTACGATGACTCTTTGGATGCGTTTGGGGTTCACTTCCTTGCGGGTCTTTGGGGTGCGATTGCAACCGGTATCTTCGCAGTGAGTGATAAAGCACTTCTTTGGGCAGGCCCCCTTAAAGATGCGGGCGATCGTATGGGACAAGTCGTTGTTCAATTCCAATCGGTTGCAATTGTTGGCGCATTTACCTTGATTGGTACGGTTGTAGTGTATTATATCGCTATGGCTTTAACGGGCGGATCACGTGTGAATGAAGAAGAAGAGAGCATGGGTCTTGACGAATCAGTACACGGTGAACGTGGATTTAATTTATAAGAAGGAATAGAACATGAAAAAAATCGAAGCGGTAATCAAACCCTTTAAACTTGAAGATGTCAAAGATGCGTTAGCGGAGATCGGGATTACCGGTATGACGGTAAGCGAGGTCAAAGGGTACGGTCGTCAAAAAGGGCATAGCGAATTGTATCGCGGTGCAGAATACGTGGTCGACTTCTTACCTAAAATCAAAATGGAGATGGTCGTTGATGATGCGATGGTGGATCAAGTGGTCAATACCGTCGTAGAAGCTGCCCGTACCGGTAAAATCGGTGATGGCAAAATCTTTGTCAGTGACATTAATAAAATCGTCCGTATCCGTACGGGTGAAACGGATAGCGAAGCGATTTAATCGCCTCGCTTTGTCATACTGAATACGATTCAGTATCTTCTCTCTCCCTAGACCCCGAATCACCTTCGGGGTGACAAAATCTCTTAAATAATCGGCATTGAGACCGTAGGGGTATCAATATTCATCGACGCAGATTTCATATCGACATTTTCATACACAATTTGCATCCCCCCAAACGCGGGTTTATCGATAAAACGGGTGAACTTTTTTTGGAACAGAAGTTTTACATGACCCGTGGGACCATTACGCTGTTTTCCAATGATGATTTCTGCCTCTTCATCCTCTTTTTCGACGTATTTGGAGATGAATTCTTTGCCTGCTGCTATCGCCTCTTTTTCCCGCTCTTTTTCCTCTTTGTACAGATAAACATCATTACGGTAGACGAATAAAATAATATCGGCATCTTGTTCAATCGACCCCGATTCACGAATATCACTGAGCATCGGACGCTTGTCAGAACGCGATTCAAGTCCCCGATTGAGCTGTGAGAGGGCAACGATGGGGATTTCGAGTTCACGGGCGAGCATTTTAAGCCCACGTGAAATTTCACTCACTTCAAGGTGGCGATCTTTTCCCCCCGTACCGTTCATGATTTGGAGGTAATCGATCACCGCCAGTTCGATTTCAGGGTGACGGCTTTTGAGTTTACGCAATTTGGAGCGGAGCTGATGAATATTAATCGACCCATGATCATCGACGAAGAGCTTAGCATGGCGCATTTTATCCACCGCATCGTTAAGCTGTTGGTACTCTTGGGGATTCATGTCTCCCACCCGAAGGCGTTGCAATTGGATGGAGGTTTGGACACTCAGCAATCGCAACATTAACTGTTCTGATGGCATTTCCAGAGAAAAAAATGCGACCCCTCTGCCTTTATCAATAAGATTTTGCACCATGTTAAGGGCAAAAGAGGTTTTCCCCATTGCAGGACGGGCAGCGATAATGACCAGATCCCCTTTACCAAATCCTGTCGTCATTTTGTTAAGTTCGGCATACCCCGTATCGACTCCGACCAAAATCGCATCACCCCGTGCTTTCATCTCTTCGATATACGCCATGGTTTTATCGGCAATTTCGGGAGCATCTTTAAAATCAACCGATTGGGCATCTTGAGTGATTTCATAGAGCTTTTGTTCGACCAAATCGACCACATCATGCCCATTAAGATTCTCCTCTAAGGTCACCCGCTTGATTTCGGTGGTGAGGGTAAGAAGGTGACGTTTAATCGCTTTGTCTTTAATCTCTTCAATGTAGGCGGTGGTATTGGCAATGGGATTGGCGGTGAGAATATCGACCAATACCCGCTCATCGAGTTTTTTCTTCCCACTCAGCTCTTTTTGGAGAAACTCTTCATCGATGGGAAGATCACGATGGGCTAACGAAAGCATCGCCTTAAAGACCTCTTGATGGGCGGCAAGGTAAAAATCTTCGGGATTAAGTCGGGATTCAAAGTCATCAAATTGGGCAGGATCAAAAATAATGGAACTCAGAATCGCCCGCTCAAACGCCAAATTATACAAGGAGGCTTCCATTATCGCGCCGCCATTTTTTCCACTTCTTGGATAAACCGATCGACCAATTCTCCTTCTTTGAGTCGGGCAACCACTTCCCCCTGAACCATGACAAGCCCTGATTCTTTGCCATACGCAATGGCGACATCGGCGTGTTTGGCTTCCCCAATGGCATTGACCACGCATCCCATCACCGAGACATTGAGCGGTTTTTTGATGTGGCTGGTGCGCTGTTCGATGAGGGCGACAGCACTGACCAAATCGGCTTCAATTCGTCCACACGTAGGACAGGAGATGATATTTAGCCCCTCTTTGGCAACGCCACTGTCTTTGAGAATGGCGCGACCTACGTTGATCTCCTCTTCCAATTCCCCTGTGATGGAGACGCGCATCGTATCCCCGATCCCATCAAGGAGTAATGATCCCAACCCAATAGCACTTTTGACCGTCGCATGAAAAATGGTTCCCGCTTCGGTGACCCCCAGATGAAAAGGGTAATGATTTTTGGGACGCAACAGTCGATACGCCTCTACGGTACGTTGGACATCACTGGCTTTGAGCGAGACTTTGATGTCGGTAAATCCTAAATCTTCCAAAAATTTGATGTTGTATTCCGCGGAAGCGACCATCCCTTGAGCGGTCTGACCGTAACGCTGTTCAAACTCTTTTTCCAAACTTCCCGCATTGACCCCAATGCGTACGGGGATATGACGCTCTTGACACGCTTTGACAATCTCACGAATACGTGATTTTTCTCCGATATTTCCCGGATTAAAACGGATACAATCGACCACTTCAGCAGCAATCAATGCCAGTTTGTAATTAAAATGGATGTCGGCGACCAACGGAAGCGATACGTGTTCTTTAATCGATTTGAGGGCGTATGCGTCCTCAATATCAGGAACTGCCACACGGACAATATCGGCTCCGGCAAAATGGAGTCGATTGATCTGTTCCACCGTAGCAGCCACATCCGAGGTGCGTGAATAGGTCATCGATTGTACCGAGATGGGGGCATCTCCACCAATAGCCACAGAGCCAACGTAAATTTTTTGGGTAGGGTAACGTGTAATCATGGGGGGATTGTAGCGTGAGCGATGTTAATTTTACGTAAACTCGATGGGGTCCATATCGATTTCCATGATAGGGGGTTTGATGGCCTTAATGGCGCGAATCACATCGGTGCTTTTAAGGCTACGCAAAAGAATTTGGAACCGATATTTAGAACCAATTTTTTCAATCGGCGAAGCCCCATAGCCCACTATCTCCACCGAGACGATGGTTCTTAGATGCGCTAAAGCACTGTCCATTTGGGCTTTGGCTTTGGTGCCATTGGTATGGGCAAAGAGTAAACGGGCAAGTTTGGTATAGGGGGGATAACGCCCTTGTCGATGGCGTAATTCTTCCTGCAAAAAACGTTCGTAATCGTCCAAATAGGGACGAAAAAAAGATTCATTAAAACTTTGAACCATTACGGTCGAATCGTGTTTTCGACCACTTCGCCCCGCAATTTGGAGCAATAAGGACAACGCTTTTTCCCGCGCGCGATAATCGGTTTGTCCCAAAAGATGGTCAATCCCCATCACGACCGCAAGGGCAATATCGTGATAATCATGCCCTTTGGAGAGCATTTGTGTCCCGACCAAGAGATCAATCTCTCGATGATTAAATCGTTTGAGTACGTCAATGAGTTTTGTTTGGGTCGTGATGACATCCCGATCAAATTGTTGAACTTTTAGGGCAGGAAGGGTGGTTTCAAAATGCGCTAAGGCTTCTGCGGTTCCCAACCGTAGGGAGCTTAGGTGACCACTGTGGCATTTGGGACATACCGAGGGGATCATCTCCGTATAGTTACAATAGTGGCATTTTAACGCGCGTGCATTTTTATGCAACGACATCCCCACACTGCAAAAGGGACATTCAAGGGTTGTTCCACACCCATCGCACACCATGGTTTTAAAATTGGCACGGGTGGGAATAAACACGATCCCTTGATGACCCGCATGATAATTTCGCGCTACTGCCTCATCCATTAGTGGACTCAATGTCTCGAGGGAAGGTTCAAAGACAAACGTTCGATGGGTGGGATAATATCCCCCCCGTAAACGGAAAAAAGGGACTTTGGCGTAACTGGTTACGCTGGGTGTTGCACTCCCCAAGATGACAGGGATTGAGAGGAGTTTTCCCATGTAGATCGCCATATCACGAGCATGATAGCGGGGACGGGAGGAGGATTTGTAACTCTCATCGTGTTCTTCATCGACAATAATCAATCCCATATCGTGAATCGGTAAAAAAAGTGCCGAGCGAGGTCCTGCGATAATGTGCGCTGTTCCTGTGTGGATTTTTTCAAGGGTGAGGGTTTTTTGCTTTGGGGTCATTTTGGAGTGCCACAACACAAACGCTTCTCCAAAATGGGCTTTAAAACGGGATTCCATTTGGGGAGTGAGGGCAATTTCGGGTAACAATAATACCGCACGTTTCCCCGCACAAAGAATTTCTTCCATCCGTTTCATGTAAATTTCACTTTTTCCCGCACCCGTATCCCCAAAAAGAAGTGCAAGGGGATGACTTCGGAGAAAATTCAATGCCTCATTTTGGGTGGGGGAGAGGGTAATATCAATGGTCATTCCCGCGTAGGTGGGAATCTGACTTGATGTTTTCGCTCGTTCCCACTCTGTTGAGTGGGAATGCTCCTGTTCATTAGCATCACCGTTCCCATTCTCCTCAGCAGGAACAAGTTTAGCTGGATTCCCGCCTTCGCGGGAATGACGGATTTCATTATTCACAACATCATTGGGAAACGGCACAAAAAGCGTTAACGCTTCCCCCATCGAACACCCATAATAGGTTGCCACAAAATGGGAAATTTTACGTTGAAAATCACTATACGTAAACGATAATGCTTCAACGATAGGTTGTGTTTGAAAAAAGGGTTTTTCCACGTCAGAAAGGATAACACCCTCGCATGACCGATGGGATAACGTCACACCAACCTTACTCCCAATAGGAAGTTGCCGTGTCGATGAATAGGTAAGCGGATCAAGAGGATTGCCCAAAAGGGCGATGGTATAATAAAAAAGATTCAATTCGTCAATTGACTACAGTACGTTCCACTAGTACACTTAAAGGTACCATCGGTGGGATTATAGGTAAAGGTATTATCAACATTTTTAATACGGTATTTATACACCCAATTGGTACCACTTAACGTAGCTGAAGGTTGCCAATGACCATTGGAATTGCTTTTAGTGACAATTCCATACTGCAATAAAGTACTTGTCGTTGTTCCATTATTATCAAATAAAGTCGTTGTTATTCTATGAAGTTTGTTAATGTAATTGGACTGCCCTTTCATAAGCCGTCCTTGACGCTCATTGACAATCGCCGCACGAATCGCAGAGACATCACTACGCCCTTTGGCAATATGGGCATCATCGCGCGTAGCATTGAGTTTTGGAAGAGCAACGGCTGCCAAAATCCCCATGATAACAATAACAAATACTAACTCCAACATACTGACACCCAAACGCTTCATCCATGAATCCCTATTGCACTGAGTTTTACGATTATTCCATAATCTCTAAAAATCAATCCAATTCCCAAGCCCAAGAGCTTGAGAAAAGCGATTTAGTAAGCTACACCAGCACCAGCTAAGTCAGTATATTTAACCACATTATCTCCTGCTGACATATTGCTTTTTTGTGCAGCAGTTTTTGCCAATTTACATTCCGCTGAATTACCATTAGTAAGTGCAGTTATTTCCATTGTACCATTAGCATCAACTTGAACAGAGAAACATGCATCCGCTGCAGCAGCACCCGTGTTTTTCGTTTGCAAGTAGTATTTAGTACCAGCGCTAAGGGTAGTTGCAACCGTATTTCCACCCGCGGTAGTAGTGAGGGCAACGTTTGTCATATCCGTCCATTTAGCAGGCCATGACCCTTGAGACGTCCAACGAGATCCAATATCTGAAATCACAGTTCCAAGATTAGATGTCACTTTAGCGGATGTCGCATCTGAACGTGTTGCTGCCAATTTTGGGATAGCTACTGCTGCCAAAATACCAAGAATAACGATAACAAAGATCAACTCGATCATTGTAAAACCTGAACGTTTCATAGAAAGCTCCTGTAGAAAAAAAGTAGTTGCACTAGCAACTCTGGTAAGCATTATGAACTTCTTACTCTTACAAAGTACTTAAAATAGCTTTTAATTACGATTAAACATTGGGGGCGTATAATTCAGCTCACAATTATCGCCTTCAATGGGCGAATACAAAGGGTAAGCGATTATGAATAAGGCAGAAATTAGCGAAATTGGGATAAAAAATGCTCAAACGATTTTTCGTAATTTGAGTTTTGATGAATTAATAGAACATGAACTTCGCAATGGCGAATGTGTTATGACCAAAAGTGGCGCAACAGCTGTGGATACGGGCATTTTTACGGGTCGCAGTCCCAAAGATAAATATTTCGTTAATCAAGACCCTTCTAATCGTTATATCGCGTGGGGAGATGTGAACAAAAAGGTAGATAAAGCCATTTTTGAGGAGCTTTTGTCACTGGCACAACACCAACTCTCGAACAAAGACCTTTACCTTACCGATGCCTATTGTGGTTCAAGCCCCGCAAGTAAGCGTTCGATCCGTTTTGTCTCTGAGATTGCATGGCAAGCCCATTTTGTCACCAATATGTTTATCCGTCCCAGCTCAGAAGAGCTAGAAACGTTTAAACCCGCGTTTACGGTGTTAAATGCGTGCAAAACGGTGAACCCTTCGTACAAAGAGCAAGGGTTAAATTCGGATGTCTTTGTCGTTTTTGATGTAGAAGAAAATCTGGCGATCATCGGTGGCACATGGTATGGGGGAGAGATGAAAAAAGGGATCTTCTCTATGATGAACTACTGGTTGCCACTGGAGGGGAAACTCTCCATGCACTGCTCGGCGAATGTCGGGAAAGAGGGCGATACGTGTCTCTTCTTCGGTCTGAGTGGTACGGGGAAAACCACCCTCTCTACCGATCCGCAACGGGCATTGATCGGTGATGATGAGCATGGATGGGACGATGAGGGGGTCTTTAATTTCGAGGGGGGATGTTATGCCAAAGTCATTAACCTTGACCCTTCTAGTGAGCCTGAAATTTATGGGGCAATACGACGTGGCGCACTCCTTGAAAACGTGGTCGTGGATGAGAATGGTGTCGTCAACTACGCCGATGGCTCTAAAACTGAAAATACCCGCGTTTCGTACCCAATAGAACACATTGATAACTTTCAACCCTCCCTTATGGCGGCGCATCCTAAAAATATCATCTTCCTCTCTGCCGATGCCTTTGGGGTATTGCCTCCGGTGAGTAAACTCTCCAAAGAGCAAGCGATGTACTATTTCCTCAGTGGCTATACCGCCAAAGTGGCGGGTACAGAGCGGGGAATTACCGAACCTGTAGCAACGTTTAGCTCCTGTTTTGGAGAAGCCTTTCTCCCCCTTCATCCTACGGTTTATGCCAAATTGTTGGGTGAAAAAATTGATCAGCATGGGGTAAATGTCTATTTGGTCAATACAGGCTGGACAGGCGGTGGTTATGGTGTGGGTAAACGGATGAGTATTAAAGATACCCGTGCGTGCATCAATGCTATTTTGGATGGTTCTATCCGAGAAAGTGAATTTGACATCACCAATACGTTTGGGTTCCATATCCCAAAAACGTTGGGAGATATTGATCCTATTATCCTCAATCCCCGTAATGCGTGGGCGGATCGTGATGCGTATATTATTCAACGTGATAGTTTAGCCGCACTGTTTATCAAAAACTTCCAAAAATACACCGAAGGTCAAAGTGATTTTGACTATTCCGCAGCAGGACCGCAACTTCCTACTGAATAATCTTTCTCTTTCTCAATTTTCGACTCTCCCTCATTCCCTTCAAGGGGGGAATCCAGTTAATGTTCCGCTCTTTGGGGAATGAGGATAGTCTATAACTGTTAATCATAGATTCGGACGTAATGTCAGCAATTTTAATTCAAAAAAAAGGAAAAAAATGAAATTTGTCTCCATCATTATGGGAAGTAAAAATGATTATGACGTGATGAAATCGTGTTCGGATACCCTCGAAGCATTTGGCGTATCGTACGAACTGATCATCTCCTCCGCACACCGAAGCCCTGAACGTACCAAAGAGTACATTACCACCGCTGAAGCCAAAGGGGCGCAGGTCTTCATCGCTGCAGCGGGAATGGCTGCCCATTTAGCAGGCGTATTGGCGTCTAAAACGACCAAACCCATCATCGGTGTCCCCATGAAAGGGGGCGCAATGGATGGGATGGATGCGATGCTCTCCACCGTCCAAATGCCCGCAGGGATGCCGGTTGCTACAGTCGCTATCGGCAAAGCAGGGGCAATTAACTCCGCGTATCTTGCCATGCAAATTTTGGCCTTGGAAAACGATGACTTGCGGATGAAACTCCAAGAAGATCGTATCGCCAAAGCCAAACAAGTAGAGATGGATTCCTTAGAGATCGAAACCATCCTCTAAATGACCATTCAACCTGAGTGCATCAATTGTATCGCGTCTCAAGCACGTCGTGTGTGCGAGGCGATCGGTGCGGATGCACCGCTTATCCATACCATCACTACTGCGATTGATGATGCCCTGCAATATGCCGATTTTACCCTATCACCACCCGTAATCGCAGCACCTTTATACGAAAAAATGGCGCAACTTGCGGGAAAAATCGACCTCTATGATGTGCAAAAAGCTCACGCCACGCAACAAGCACGCCACTATCTTCCCTTTTGCGATACGGCTATTTCCCACAGTGATGATCCTTTTGTCGCGATACTCAAAACGGCGGTGGTGGGCAATGTGATTGATTTAGCCGCTGAAGTACATTTTGATCTGCATGAAGCGATCACGTCAGTGTACCATACCCCTTTTGCCCATGATGATACGGATAGACTCAAAACTCGCCTCTCCCAAGCAACAACCCTTGTGTATATCGGGGATAATACGGGAGAACATCTCTTTGATAAACTCGCTATCCAACACCTCACAACACGCTTTCCTCAGCTAAAAATCACCTATATGGTACGGGGTCATTTCATTATCAATGATGTGACGATGGGCGAAGCACGTGAAGCACAGATCGAAACGGTGTGCGATGTGATGGACAGCGGTGTCCCCACGCCGGGATTTGTCTACAACCTTGCCACACCTCAAGCGCAACACCTTTTTGATACCGCAGAGGTAATTATTGCCAAAGGGATGGGTAATTATGAGTGCATGACCCCTGTGATGCGTCAGGATATTTGTTTTTTACTCAAAGTCAAATGTGCCGTCGTTTCCCGATCCCTAGGACAAGAGATTGGGGCGATTATTTGTAAGATGGATACGTAATAGCCAAATACGATTCTGTAAAATACGCTTTACCATACCTGTGAAATTAGTGTATGCTTGGAAAAATTGGATTCCCGCCTTCGCGGGAATGACGAAAAACTTACGAAAACGCCCGATTCAGCGCGCTAAACATCGCCTTAATCGAGGCAACCGTGATGTCATTATCACACCCTACCCCGAAAAATTTCTCCAAACTCTCCGTTTGAATTTCGATGTACGCGACCGCTTCAGCACTGGAGAGTTCCCCGCGTGAATGTTCAAAATAGGAGAGAATTTTGAACTCATGCGAATACTCTTTTCGCAATGCTTTTCGGCACGCATCGATAGGGCCATTCCCCTCCCCTTCGCTTTGGATTAAGATTCCATTGTGGGTATATTCCAAGACACATTTAGCCGAATGCTCTTTGGCCCGCTCAGAGACGATAGAATAATCGACAAATTCGATGTCGTGTGGTTCCCCAAAATAGGTTTGTTCAAAAATACTCAAAATCTCCTCAGCGGTGAGTTCGCGTCCCACCTCATCGGTCACTTTTTGGACAATACGCCCAATTTCAGGGTGCATTTTTTTGGGTAACGCGTAGCCAAAATTTTCTTCAAGGAGATAGGCGATTCCCCCCTTACCCGATTGGGAGTTAATACGGATAATCCCCTCATAATTGCGCCCCACATCGGAAGGGTCAATCGGCAAATACGGCACTTCCCAAAATTCATCCGCTTTGGCACGTTGGTACGCCAACCCTTTGTTAATCGCGTCTTGATGCGACCCTGAAAAGGCGGTGTAGACCAACTCCCCGACGTACGGATGACGTTCATGGGTTTTCATGTCAGTACACGCTTCGACCACCTCCACCACACGCTCTAAATCACTAAAATCAAGTTCAGGATCAACCCCTTGAGTGTACATATTGAGTGCCAGTGTGATAATGTCCACATTCCCCGTCCGTTCACCGTTGCTAAGCAATGTCCCCTCGACACGATCTGCCCCCGCCAACAACGCCAATTCGGTCGCGGCAACCGAGGTTCCGCGGTCATTATGGGTGTGGGTCGAAATAAGCACGTGTTCACGGTTGGTAAGGTGTTCACCCATCCACTCAATTTGATCGGCGTAAACATTGGGGGTTGCCATTTCGACCGTTGCGGGGAGATTGATCACCACTTTTCGCTCTGCGCTGATCCCCCATCGATCGGTGACCGCATTACAAATACGAGCGGCAAATTCCAATTCCGTCCCCGTAAAACTCTCAGGGGAGTACTCCAACATAATTTCACCCTCATGCTTCGCTGCACGCTCTTTGACCATATCGACCCCCTCTAACGCAAGCGCAATAATCTCGTCTTGTTCTTTGCCAAACACGATTTTACGCTGGGCGACCGAGGTGGAGTTGTACAAATGGACAATCGCTTTTTTGACTCCCGCGAGTGATTCAAAGGTTTTGTCGATCAAATGTTCCCGCGCTTGGACAAGGACTTGAACGGTCACATCATCGGGAATAAGCTTTTGCTCGACCAAAGTGCGTAAAAAATCAAACTCTACCTTGGATGCGGAGGGGAATCCCACCTCAATGGTTTTAAATCCAAGTTTCAGCAAGAGGGTAAAAAGAGAGAGTTTTTGTTCCAAGTTCATGGGGGTGATCAACGCTTGGTTTCCGTCGCGAAGATCGACACTGCACCATATCGGGGTGTGCGTGATGGTCTTGGTAGGCCAACTACGATGGGGTAAATCAACTTGTGGATACGGGCGATATTTTCCTGTGGATCCGTTTTTCATGCTAAACTCCTATAACAATCTCTTCTTATTCCCCTTGCTCATGGCAATAAGTGGCGCAATTATAGCAAAAGTGACCTCTCTAGCCCACCTAAAATAAAAAATTGAATTTTTAGGTATCATGCCATCTATCAAAAGTCAAAGGAATTTAACCCAATGCGATTCATTCAAAACCTTCTTCTTACCCTTGCCCTCTTTTTCGGACTCACAGGAAGCAGTTATGGATACGATTTTAACCATAACAACAATGCCCCCTCAACCGTATCCATCACCATGCTCCCACCAGAGGCTAAAACAACCTTAAGCCTCATTCAACGAGGCGGCCCTTTTCCCTATCCGCGGGATGGAATCGTGTTTCAAAATCGAGAACACCTTCTCCCCATCTACCCCAAAGGGTATTACCATGAATATACCGTTACTACTCCGGGTGCCTCCAATCGGGGAACGCGTCGTATCATCAGTGGCAGTGTCGGGGAATACTACTACACCCAAGATCATTACCAATCTTTCCAACGGATCACCCACTAAATGAACCATTTATTCACCTCCGACTATAAACCTTTTGCAACCACGACCCTCTCCTTTGAGGCGATGCGTTTGATGGCAGAAGTGGAAAATTTAGCCTTGTTTGACGTGAAGGGTGAAAACCTTACGACCAAAGAAAACCTCATCCATGCCCTTGCCCAAGCGGGAGGATTTTATGATCCTTTTCCGACCAACTGGGATGCCCTAGCGGATGCGCTATGTGATTTGCCGACCGAGAAAAAAGGGGTTCTTTGGGTGTTTCCACCGTTGCATCTAAGCGATACCGACACAACGATAGTAAAAGAGATTTTTGCGGAGGCTGCGAATTTTTGGTCAACCCAAGGTCAACGCTTTTGGGTGTATGTTAAGGAAACGACACCGCTTTCTTAGTGTGCGTTCTCTTCGAGTATTTCGATTTTTTCAATAATCGTTTTGGCTCCATTGGGGGCGATCAATGCCATGGCACGTTTGCTCATGGGTTCAATCGTTTCCCCCATCGCCTTTTTAAGTTTTTCGGCCAATCCTTCTCCCTGACGCTCACACCACCCTGCTTGATGCTCAATAACGTACGAGGCATTGTGGTATTGATGATCCCCAGCTGCACTGGGATAAGGGATATAAAAGGCAGGAATTCCCGTAGCACACAGCTCCCAAAGGGTACTTGCACCCGAACGACTGATGGCAAAATCACTGCGGATAATGAGTTCCCCAATACGGGAAGTGAAGCCATACACCTCTGCGTTAATCCCCAATGCGTGGTACGCAGCTTTAATCCGTTCCTCCTCTTTGGCACCGCATTGGTGGATGATTTTGATCCCTTTTTCATCCAACCATGCGGCTAATTCCAAAGCTAAATCATTAATAAACATCGCCCCTTGCGATCCCCCCAAGAAAATGACCGTTTTTACTTTTTTACGGGTACGTCGATGGTGAAAATAGGTCTCTCGCACGGGATAGTCACAATGGTGTTCTCCCCCCTCATACGAGCTGTAAAATCCTTTGGCGTAAGGGCGAAGGAGACGATTAAGAGTTCCCATCACCGCATTTTGTTCGTGGATGTACAAGGGAGTTTTACTCACCACTGCGGCTAACGCTGCGGGTGCAGCGGAAAATCCTCCGACACTGATGACAACATCGGCGTTAAACTCCCGCAAAATGGCTTTGGAGAGGACAACGGCTTTGATAATCTTCCACACCGCACCCACTTTTCCCAACCCTGTTTTATTGACAACGCCGGTCGTCTCTAAAAAATAGGTGGTTTCAAACAGGGTACTCTCCCCAAACCATTGGTAATCTTGTCCCGATTGTGAACCAATAAAAACGACACGATGCCCCCGTTTTTTGGCTTCCGTTGCCAAAGCAGAGGCGATCACCAAATGCCCCCCCGTACCGCCTCCGGTTAAAACAATGTTCATGATTTATCTCCCCTGTGCGGTAGTTATTTTTTGGGAGATCATTAAAACCATCCCGATAGCGATACTCGATGCCAGCATCGAAGAGCCTCCGTAGCTTAAAAAAGGGACGGAAATTCCCTTGATGGGGGTGAGACCGCTAATCCCATACGCATTCATCAAAAACGCAAAGGTAATCAACAACCCTACTCCCAGACTAAAAAGGTATTCGATGTCTTTGACCGAACGGTTGGCGATCCGAAACACCCGTTGCAACAACGCCACAAACAGCAATGTGACCACCACAATACCGACAAAGCCAAACTCTTCCGCAATCCCCGCTAACACAAAATCGGTATGCACTTCGCTCAAAAATCCCAATTTGAAGGTTCCATTGCCCAACCCCACCCCAAAAATTCCCCCATTGTAGATGGCATTCATGGAGTGACCAATCTGATATGCCTCTTCGACTTTGGCAATGCGTAAATGTTTGGCAATCACTTCGGGGAAAAATGCCAATATGGTACTTTGTGCCGATGCCCACCACGACAAAATACGGTCAATTCGATGCGGAGCAATGGCAATAAAAAGGAGAAAAAAGGCAACGGCCCCCATAATCAAACTCATAAAAAAGCGAAAACTGCTCCCCGCAAAAAAGAGCATAAATGCTAAGGTCAGTGACAATACGACCACTTGTCCCAAATCGTTTTGGACGACCGCAATCAAAAACATCACGACCACAAAAACCCCCGCGTAAGGGGCGAACCGCTTAAACTCTTCAATCAGCCCCATCCCCCCATGATGCCCCAATTTACGGGAAAAACTCCACGCTAAAAAGTAAACAAATCCCACTTTAAAAAATTCCACAGGGGCGATGGATAACCCTAAAATTTTGATCCACCGTTTGGCACCATTGACTTCACTTACCAACGAAGCGGGGAGAAAGGGCATAATAAGCATCAAAAAAATCCCCCCCCAAAACAGGGTTAATCCCAAAGGGTGGAGCCATTGGTCACTGTCCAATCGGGCAATGATCCACATCAAAGTGAGCGAGAGAAGGGCAATAACGACTTCACGCACCACAAAATGGAAACTCCCATAGTCGAAAAGAACCACGGCGTACGCTGAGAGGGTATAGGAACAAAGAATCCCTATTGCAATAAGCGTGGCGGTTAAACTAAATAATTTTTTATCAGGCATGGTGTTTTTATCTTGTTTGGGGTATAATTTTTGGCAGTATACCAAGCTGTTGATGTCAATAAAATGAAAGTAGAGTAAATCGTGCAAAAAGAATACCCCGTGCTTTGGATACTATACCCCCCATGCTTTTTTATGACGAAGTAGTTTGATGCGTCATTCCAATAAGTTCAAGAAAATTTTTGCCCTTTTTAGCGTTTTGACGTTCGGATTTGTCCTCTTTTTGGCGGTTATGCTCTACACTGCCCTTCACCAACGCGCCATCCCCTCCATTTACTCCGAAGAGACCTCCAAAGCCCAACGGGGAAACATTATCAGTGCCGATGGATTTCACATCGCTACTACCCAAAAACTCTACAAAGCGGTGGTCAATACCCATAACATTGATCCCCAAAAAGAGGAACTGTTTATCCAACTTTTTAGTATCTACAGTGGGATGAGTCCCAAAGAGGTACGCAAACGTATCCACAGCAAAAAAGGATCCGTCACCCTTAGTTATCATATCCCCCCCAAAGAGGCAATGTACCTTCGTACCCTTGCGTTTGAGTTGCGCAGTCTTCATGTTTTTATCGAATACGAATTGCCCAATCACCAACGGGTTTTACAGGGATTAAATATTTTAGAAAGCGGTGAAGCACGCGAGTACCCCTATGGCAATCTCCTCACCCCCCTTGTGGGATATACCCGCAAAATCGAAGAGGATGGCTATACCCGAACGTATGGTATTAAAGGGCTTGAAAAATATTTTGATCAAGAACTCAATCCCCAACAAAACAAATCGCAACGTGCCATACGGGATGTCAATGGCTATTTGATTCTTAATAAACAAAGCTCCATTACCCCACAAATCAACGGTCTAAGCCTTAAACTCAATATTCCCATCGCCCTCCAAGCGCGCGCTGAGATGATTACCCGTTCGATCAATGCCAAACTTCAAGCCGATGAGATCATCGCCACAGTCATGGAGGCAAAAACGGGGAAAATTTTGGTATTGGCAAGCTCCAACCGTTTTGATCCCAGCAGCATCCACAAAAATGACTACCCCTCACTCAATACCAATGCCATTGAGTACAGTTATGAACCCGGATCGGTCATTAAGCCCATTATCTTCGCCCTCTTACTGGACCACCATCTGGTACATTTGAACGATTTGGTCAACGGTCACAACGGACGCTACACCATGGGACGCAAAACCATCGTAGACGAACACCCCTTTAAACTCATCAGTGCCGAAGATGTGATCGTCCACTCCTCCAATATCGGGATTGCCCAACTGGCACAAAAACTCACGGGTGGTGAGTACCATGAAGGGTTGGAGCGGTTTGGATTTACCCATTTTAGCGGAGTTGATTTACCCTACGAAAAACGAGGAACCATCCCAAGCCCCCTGCAACTGAACAACTATCTCTATAAAGCCATTACGGCGTATGGGTATGGGATGCGTGCCAATGCGTTGCAAATCCTTAAAGCTTTTAACGCCTTCAACAATCACGGTACACTGGTCAATCCCATGGTTGTGGATACGATTCTCACCGAAAAAGGGAAAGTGTCTTCGATGCACGTTACCCCACCACTTCAGATTATCACCCCCGCAACGGCGGATCAAATGAAGCAAATTTTAATCAAGACGGTCAACAAAGGGACAGGAACGGGAGCAAGAACGGCAGGATTGGAGATTGGGGGGAAAACGGGAACTGCCCATATTGCTAAGAATGGGGGGTATAGCAATACCTATCACAGCTCCTTTGTCGGATTTGCCAACGACAAAACCCATGCATACACCATTGGAATTTTTATCATCAACCCCAAACAGGGCTATTTTGCCGCCGATACCGCCGTTCCCGTCTTCAAAGGGATTGTCGATATGATGGTGGAGCAGCACTATTTAACCCCTGATCGCAATAGCACCGCTCCCAAAAAACACCCAAAAACTAAGGGAAAAAAATCACATCCACACGTTGTCAATTAGTCGCGTTGTCCCCACGCGTGCGGCTACCAAGACAATCGTATCCCCCACCACAACCTCAGAGATCGCCTCAAATGCACGGTTGACAATAGCAACGTATTCGACCTCCAAAGGCTCTAAGATCGCGTACATTGCCTCGGTGATGGTTGCGGTACTTAACACCCCTCCCATCACCAGTTTGGTTGATTCTTTAAGAGCGCATGAGAGTTTCAATGCCTCCTGACGCTGAGAAGGGTTCAAATAGACGTTACGACTAGAAAGCGCAAGACCATCGCTTTCTCGCACCGTCTCTTGGGGTCTAATGGCTACTGGAATGCCAAAATTCTCCACCATTTGGGTAATGAGGGCAAGTTGCTGGGCATCTTTTTTCCCAAAATAAGCACGCGTGGGACGGACACTGTTAAACAATTTCATCACCACCGTCAGTACCCCATCAAAATGCCCCGGACGAGAAGCCCCCTCAAGGATATATCCTCGTATATCAGGAGCCTTGACACTTACCTCATCGGTTCCGTACAACGTTTGAGGATAAAACAACACATCCACCCCTGAAAGTTCACAGATTTTAAAATCGGCTTCCTCTTTACGGGGATAGCTACTTAAATCTTCCCCCGCCAAAAATTGGGTGGGATTGACGTAAATTGATACGACCACACACCCATTTTCGTTACGTGCCGTCTCAATGAGAGTGCGGTGACCACTGTGTAATGCACCCATCGTGGGGACAAAACCAATCGACTCGGATACACCATCCAAAGCCTCTCGTAATTGGGTGAGCGTACGTGCAATGATCATTGTTTTAGCCTTTATGCAGGGGATCTATACTATAATCGCCATTATAATACAGTTAGAGGATATTCTTTTATGGATCACTACGAATATACCGAATTATTAAAAACATTGACCGTCAAAATGCAAAATGTTACCGATGTGGTGCGCCCACAGGAGATTCAATCGCGTTTAAACGCGATTAGTGAATTGGAAAATTCGGAAGGATTTTGGAACGATGCGACATACGCTGGGATAATTCAAAAAGAAAAAACGCAACTCGAACGACGCTTAAGCCGTTATTCTAAAACCAACAATCTCCTCAATGATACGATGGATTTGTACGAAATGGCCAAAGAAGAGGGGGATGAAGAGACCATCGACTCCCTTTTTAACGATGCGGTGAGTTTGGAAAACGAGGTCAAATCCATGGAGGTCGAAGTACTCCTAAGCGGTGAGCATGATGGTCACAACGCCATTATCACCATCCATCCGGGTGCGGGGGGAACCGAATCCCAAGATTGGGCATCGATGCTGTTGCGGATGTATACCCGTTGGGCAGAGCGGAGAGATTTTACCGTTGAGGTGCTGGATTACCAAGCGGGGGAAGAGGCGGGGATCAAGGATGCTGCTTTGCTGATCAAAGGGATCAATGTCTATGGTTACTTGAAAAATGAAAACGGTATCCATCGTCTTGTCCGTATCAGTCCCTACGATTCTGCGGCAAAACGGCACACCAGTTTTACTTCCGTCATGGTCTCTCCTGAGCTGGATGATGACATCGATATTGAAATCGAAGACCGTGATATTCGGATCGACACCTATCGTGCTTCAGGGGCGGGGGGGCAACACGTCAATAAAACCGAATCGGCTATCCGCATCACCCATATCCCCAGTGGTATCGTCGTACAGTGTCAAAATGACCGTAGTCAGCACAAAAACAAAGCGACCGCATTTAAAATGCTCAAATCTCGCCTCTACGAACTGGAGATGGAGAAAAAACAGGCCGCCGTCGATGGGATCGAAAAAAGTGAAAACGGATGGGGTCACCAAATCCGTTCGTACGTCCTAGCCCCCTATCAACAGATCAAAGATACCCGTTCAGGGATCCCTTATTCCAATATCAACGCCATGTTGGATGGGGATATTGATGAGATGATTGAGGGGGTACTCATCGCCCTCAACCGCAAAGAAGAGTAATCGTAAAAAAACCTCTAGGGAGTGATCCCTAAGAGCTTTTTTTCCCTCCAAAAACGATCTCATACCGAACATTTCTCCCATTCGTCCCCTCAATATGACCAATACAGCCAATATTTAGTAAGTGTGTCATGTCCCGTGATGCGGTAGTGGATGCACAATCGGCTATACGCATATATTTCTTTTT
The DNA here is from genome assembly GCA_020721585.1 of Sulfuricurvum sp. Taxonomy (GTDB): domain Bacteria; phylum Campylobacterota; class Campylobacteria; order Campylobacterales; family Sulfurimonadaceae; genus Sulfuricurvum. Next base: position 80,689 of record DYMK01000005.1, on the reverse strand, counting down.
ACTCAGTGACCCTTGAAAGTTTTCAGCTCCTATATCCAGTATCTTGTTAAGGACTTTTATCTGTCTAGCATTGAGATGATACTCTTGGTAGGTATCCCAAAACACCGTTTTTTGTACGATATAGCCTAACTTTTTTTTGGTCTCCCCTAATGCAGTAGACAATGTCGAGAGGAACCATTCACACCACTGCGTGATGTTCAAATGGTCGCGCTCTTTTCGCACAAATCCTGTCGTCTTTTCCAATGCTTTGTAATACCCTACGCGATCATTATTGATAGCACCCGACATCGAATAGAGTCGTGAAGTGGTCGATTGTTCAATTTTGGATAAGACCAAATCGGTGATAGCCCGGGCGATCCTCCCATTCCCATCATCAAAAGGGTGAAGGATTACAAACCAAAGATGGGCTATGCACGCTTTCACTAAACTAGCAGGCGTATCATTAAACCATCGCACATACCGATCCATTTCCCCCTCAAGATATACCCGTGGAGGTGCAACGTAATAGGTTTTCTCTTTTCCAATAGCCCCCCCAACCACTTCCATGGTCTCTTCACCCCTGAGTGTGGCGACATTAATTTTCGTAAGCCCACTGTACCCATTGGGAAAAAGGGCATTATGCCACCCAAAAAGCCGTTCAAGGGTTAACTCCTGATCGTAATTGGTATTGGCATCAATGAGTATTTCGATCAGATAATCGGTCGAAACATCCCGCTTTGACCCATCCAGAGCAACGATCCCAAGCTTCCTTTGTATTGAGGCTTTGACGCTATCACGATTAAGTATTTCCCCCTCTATTGCCGCGGTACTTATCGCTTCATACATGAGTGCTTCAAGTTGTCTTTGTGCGATCGTGTTTCGATCCATCGTTTGGGTTATCGCACTAAGATACCCCTGCTCTAACAAAATGGCTTGCACTAACGGCTCAAGTGCCTTCACGTCATACGTAAAATCAGGATAAGCCTCTTGTTCCCATATCCAACGTTTCATAATCACGATTCCCTTATGGTTCAAATGGTAAGAATTATGGTTTTAATCATACCATAATTGGTGCGAATATGGATTAATAATCGTTCCAAGTCACACGACTGATTCCGCTCATACCATTACGAATACATGAAGACAAAATGTGTATAAAAGAAATTTTCGATTGAGATAAACGGTGGTTTTGAAAAAAAAGAAGAGAGATTATTCATCTCCGACCAAAAATCGGAGAGAAGGGGAGATTAAAGAAGGGCGTTAAGTTTATCAGCGAACGCTTGCTTGGAAGCTGCGCCAACCATTTGATCTACTTTAACTCCATCTTTGAAGAAAAGGATGGTAGGGATAGAACGGATACCGTATTTTACGGCGATATCTTGTTCTTCATCGGTGTTTACTTTACAAATGTTTGCTTTACCTTCAAAATCATTTGCCAACTCTTCAATCACAGGGGCGATCATACGACAAGGTCCACACCATGGTGCCCAAAAATCCACTAAACTCACACCCTCTTTGGTTACATCTGCGAAATTCGCTGCGGTTAATTCGGTATATTTACCCATTTTATTTCCTTAGGTTTTATTCTGATGGGCAATTATAACGCCTCATGCTTTAAAATGTCTTATTAGAGAATTTCCCCTATTTTTCTAAGGAAAATGGCTATAAAGTGATGTTTTCAATCCACTCAATCTCCTCATCAACGACGATTAAGAGATCCAAACAATACGCCAAGGTGAGTCTCTTTTGCTGAAGATACCCTTGGATAGTACGATGAAGTTTTTGAAGTTTGGTACGGCTCATATTGTTTACCGCTTGTTCATAACTTTGCGCGCTTTTCACCTCAACAAAATGCAAAACCTCCCCTTTGATCGCGATAATATCAATCTCCCCAAAACGGTTATAGACGTTTCGATCGATAATACGACACTCCCGTGCGCGAAGATAATGACACCCTTTTTCTTCGGCGATGTCCCCTTTAGCTTTGGTAGTCACCCTTTAGTCCAGATAATCGGGTTTCACAATCTCCACTTTGATCGATTTAAAGCGGGCGGTTTTAATCAATTCATCACTCTCATCCCCAAAGAGAAAGTTAATCCGACTTTTTGCGTGGTGAAACGTCGTAAAGAGCGTCCCTTTTTTGACCGTGGAACTCACTTTGACCCGCAAAGGTGCGCTTTGACCGTATTGACTTTTCAGTACCACAAAATCTTTATACTCAAAAAACTCTTCATCTTCCACACTCACCAAGAGGGTATCTTCGGTGTGACTGCGACTGAGTTTTTCACAATGGTTGGTTTGTGCCGCGTTGTTATAGTGTACCAACACCCGCCCTGTCGTGAGATAATACCCTTCGTGTGTCGCATTTTTCACCAACTCCGCTACTTGCCCTCGTGGGGTGTATTGGTGATAGTGAAACGACCCTAACCCATCTTTGGTTCTAAAATCACTCAAATGCAATATGGGAGTATCCTCCTCTTGAACCGGCCATTGCAACCCAGTCAAACGGTTTGCCTCTAATTTGGCGTAACTTGCCCCCCCAAAACGGATGGGGGCATCAACGCGCACTTTTTCCCACACCTCGTGGGAACTTTTGACCCCTAAGTCGGTTCCATACCGTTTGGAAATTTCAGCAATCACCTCCCAATCATCGGGCATCGTCACATTTACCAAAGGTTGCGAGAGGTGCAATCGTCGCTCGGCGTTGACATAAACCCCTGTTTTTTCGTAGGCACTTTTGACCCCAAAAATAATATCGGCAAATTGGGTCATCTCATTATCAAACAGCTCATTGACAATGAGTAACTCAAGATTCCCAAGGGCTTTATGGACTTTGTTTTGGTTGGGGTGGATATGGGCAATATCTTCACTGATATTGAACAATGCTTTGATACTCCCCTCCTCCATCGCATTGATCAGATCAGGGGTCATCATCCCCACCTCTTTGGGGGGTTGGTAATCGGGTGCGTAATAGGGGAGCATCCCCACATCGCACGTCCCTTGAACATTATTTTGACCTCGTAAAGGCATCAATCCCGCCCCCCGTTTGCCGATATTACCGGTCAAAAGTGCCAAATGGGTAATCGCCATCACTGCATACGACCCATCGAGATGTTCGGTAATCCCAAGTCCCCAAAAAAAGAGACTTTTACGGGTTGCATAAAGTCGGGCTACGGTTTTAAGCTCCTGCACCAGCGATTCGTACCCTGCGATTTGGAGTAGATAGTCGGGATTGGCATAGGGATCATTTAAAATCGCCTCTTTATACCCCTCATACCCTTTGGTACGGGAGGCGATAAACTCGGCATTTACCAAACCTTCACGGATAATGACGTATGCCATCATATTAAGGATCATCAAGTTGGCTTCGTAAGGGATGCTTAGATGATACTGCGCCGATTTGGAGAGTTGGATACGACGAACATCCAACACCGCCAATTGGGCTTGATCCTTTTTAATCACATCCAACATCCGATTGGCGACAATGGGATGCCCCTCTGTCGTATTGGATCCCATGACGATCATAAACTCGGTTTCGTAAATATCATCAAATGGGTTGGTTGCCGCCCCCTCACCGATGGTCGTACGCATCCCTTTAAGGGAGGGGGAGTGACACACACGGGCGCAGTTATCGACATGGGGAGACCCCACTACGTGACGGGTAAAATGTTGAAAAAGATACGACCCCTCACAACTTGTACGCGCCCCCCCAATGGCAGCAAACGCATAGGGAGTATGTTCATCGGTAATGGCTTTAAGTTTACGAGCAGCGAGTTCGTAAGCACTTTCATAGCTGATTTCATAAAAATCGTGATCCACGGGTTCGAGATAATCCATATCAAAATCGGCAAAGAGTGCGCTATTTTTGGCTAAAAAAGATTTGCGAACACGGGCATTGCGCAGCCGTTTGGGATGGGTAACAAAATCCCATCCCTGTTTTCCCTTGATGCACAAACGCCCTTGAGAGACCGTTCCCTCCTCTTTGGCACCTATTTTAATGATTTTATTATCGTCAACCTCAGCAGCAATATCACATCCTACACCACAATACGTACACACGCTGTCGATAATCATACCTCATCCTTGGGGGCAATATCGCCCTTGTAAAAATTGGTGAAGTATAGTATTTTGTCTCTTAAAGAGGCTAGAAGTACGCAGAGTAATCCCACAAAAGCCCCTTAGGACTTAAGGGGAAGCGTTGAGGTTATTGCGCTAAGGATTTAAGGGCATCAATCCGAAGTTGGGTCAAATAATTTTTCCAGTTCTCCTCAGAGACAGCAGGGTTCAGCGTTGCAAACACTTTAGCGGAGCTATCACGATAAGCTATCCATTGTCGTTGAACATTTTTAACATTCGTGGCATTCACTTGCCCATCGTACTGCGCTTTTTTCGTCCCCAATTTTTTGATCACTTGTTGGTAGACTTGGTTAAGTTGTTGATCATTTTTGGCAAATGTACCACTCAGTGATGGGGAAAATTTCTTTTGCACTTTTGCCACCAAATCGACATACTCTTGTTTTTGTTGGGTTTGTGAGGCGATAATATCGGCACCTGCGATACTCCCGCCATGCCCCTCTTCCAGTAACGCTTTGGCGTTTATGTAACCAAACGCAGTAGCAGTGGCACCCTCTAAGAGTTTTTTTGTCGGAGCATCCAATGCAGTACTTAGGGCATCATACTGACGTTGTCGTTTGATATCAGCTTTTCCTTGCGCTTGTTGGGCGCAATACCCCATCCCCACACCACTCATTACGCTGTTACACAGATCAAACTCTTCGGTTGATCCTTTTTTCCATTTGGTATAGGTCTCATCAACCGCTAGCTCCATCTCATTGGGAACTTCTCCCCCACGACATACCAAATCAAAGACCAAGGTGGCATTGGCATCCCCAAATTTCCCTTTATGCGATGCCTCTTCAGCTAATTCCCATACCGAATAAAAATGATCCAATCCTTTATCATTCAGACCATAACGTTGCATAAACGCTACCCCATCAAACCCTTTGGACTCGGCACATTGGGTGATGACTCTAAGTTTTTTCTCATCGTACGTGATGGTCGGATTGGCTTTTTTAGCCATCGTATAGACCTCTAACGCTTTTTGAGGATCGCCGATTTTGAGGCTATTGGCACGAAAGAATAACCCATCCAAGGCGTATTCTAACGCATCTTGGTTCCCTTTTTTCGCCGCTTCCGAAAAATGATAGACCCCCTCTTCTGGGGTTAAGGTATACTGATACGCAAGGGCATAATGAGCTTCGGGACTCCCCAATGCAGCTGCACTTTCATAGAGCTTTTTAGCCTTCTCTTTATCTCCCGCTTGATACGCCGTATTGGCTTTTTGCACCATCGCATCGTATTTTTCCCCTGCCATTACCGCTAAGGATGTCATGGCGACCATGACCAAAAATGCCATCATTTTTTTCATATTCTAACCCCTTCGTTGATCCCATTTGATCACATTATAGTGTTTATTCGATAATACTTTCTTAAAGTCGATATAATGGCACGTATGAATGAAACACTACACATTGGGGAAATCAATACCCTTATCATTGATAGAATGACCGCTCCAGGGCTTTTTTTACGTACGTTAGAGGGGAACGATGTTTTATTGCCCAATCAGTACGTCACAGAGACCATGCATATCGGGAACACGATTGATGTTTTCGTCTATACGGACTCTGAAGATCGACCCGTTGCCACAACACTTACCCCCAAAGGGATCCTCAATCAACTTACCTTTGTTGAGGTGATTGATACCACTGACATTGGTGCCTTTGTGGACTGGGGATTACCCAAAGATCTCTTTGTCCCCAAAATTTACCAAAAACGCCCTTTTCGTATCGGGGAAAAACGGATTCTTCGGATTGTTTTAGACCAAAAAACCAATCGTCTTATCGGTACGGAAAAAATCAGTGCCGCGCTGGAACTTCCTCCCCAAAAATTTTACCCCAATACCCCCGTGAGCTTTATGATCATCGCTAAAACACCTATGGGATACAAAGCCATTGTTGATCATCGCTACGAGGGGATGTTGTATGCCAATGAAATTTTTGAATCCATCCGTACCGGAGACATCAAACACGGTTTTATCAAACTTCACCGCGAAGATGGTAAACTCGATCTCTCGCTCCAAAAAACGGGGAGAGACAAATCAAGTGATGCCAGTGAAAAAATCCTTTCTCTCCTCCACGAAAATGGGGGAATGCTCCCCTGCAACTACAAAAGTGATCCCAATATCATCCAACAGATGTTGGGAATGAGTAAGAAAAATTTTAAAGCAGCCCTCACCAAGCTTCAGGAAAACCAAAAAATAACGATTAAGGAGAGTGGTATTTATGGGATATAGACCTAAAAAGAGAGCCTTTATGAACCTTCAAGGGCGACGCATTAGCTACCAAGAAGACGATAAACTCTATACGTTGGTAAGCTTCGATCGCAGTGAAATGACCCTAGAGGTGATCATCAAAGAAGAGGGTCACGAGCGAACGGATCCAAAATATCCCTTTGCCCATCTCCCAAAAAAGATCAAACAAGAACTCAATCCGCTATAATCTCACCCTATTTTGAGTAAGGGATTGTCATGTCACAGTTTAACAACGTCACCGTAGAGAAAAACGCCAATGTCTATTTTGGGGGGAATGTTACCAGTCGTACCCTCCATTTTGAGGATGGAAGCATTAAAACATTGGGAATCATGTTGCCCGGTGAATATACCTTTAATACCGGCGATAAAGAGATTATGGAGATTATGAGTGGTGAGATGGAGGTGCAACTTCCCGATTCATCCGAGTGGATCAGTATCATTGCTCCACAAAGCTTTGATGTTCCGCCTAAGAGTGCTTTTCATTTAAAAGTGAAGACGATCAGTGATTATTGCTGTAGTTTTGTGAAGTAGAAATATCATTTCTGTCATCCTGAACTTGATTCAGGATCTTAGATTGCGGATCAAGCCCGCAATGACAAAAGTGAACTTACTTGTAACGATAAGTAATACGCCCTTTATCAAGACTGTAAGGGGTAAGTTCAAGTTTTACCGTATCCCCTGGAAGAATTTTGATATAGTGCATACGCATTTTACCGGCGATATGACATAAAATCACATGCCCATTTGGAAGCTCCACACGAAACGTAGCGTTTGGTAGTGCTTCAACAATCTTTCCATCAACTTCGATGACATCATCTTTTGCCATAAAATCCCTTTATATGATTGATAATATTTCAGCTCTACCGTTGATAATTGCAACCGTATGCTCGTAATGAGAGCCTCTCAGCTCATCCACACTCACCACATCCCAACCATTGGTCAAAATTTTGGGAGTCCCCTCTTTTTGACAAATCATCGGTTCCAAACAAAAAACCATTCCATTTTTAATCTTTGGTCCCGCTTTTGGGTTGGTTCCATCAAAATAATTGGGAATTTCAGGCTCTTCATGCGGCTTTTTCCCGATCCCATGTCCACAAAAATTGCGTAAAGGGACATAACCTCGGTTCAGAATGAATTTCTCCATTTCGTATGAAAGCTCTTTGAAACGCATTCCATCTTCAATAATTTCAATCGCATGGTAGAGGGTATCTTTTGCGCACGCAATCAATGCCTCATCTTCATGACTAATGTGACCAACACCCACCGTAATGGCAGCATCACCAAAATACCCATTTTTGTGAGTACCCACATCAAAGCCGATGATATCACCCTCTTGAAGTCGATACTCACTAGGAATACCATGAATAATCACTTGATTGAGCGAAGTACACACCGCATTGGGGAAGCCATACAGCCCCTTAAATGAGGGTTTGGCATTTTGGCTTCGGATATACTCCTCCCCCATCGCATCTAACTCTTTTAAGGAAACCCCTACTTTGGCATTTTCACGTAATAACGCCAAGGTCTCTGCCACAATTTTATTGGCAGAGCGTAGTTTGGCTATTTCATCATGTTTACGTAGCGCAATCGCCATAATTACAGGCCAACCGCGCTAAGGGTTTGATATTTAGAGGTATAAACTTGGGCTTCCACTTTACGCATCGTATCCAAAGCAACTTGAACCACGATCAAAACCGCTGTCCCTCCAAAGAAAAAGGGTACCCCCATCGCTTTAACGATAACCCATGGCAAGGTTGCGATCAAACCAAGGTAGATTGCACCGGTGATGGTCAAACGCCCTGCGGTCTCATTCAAGAACGCTTTGGTTGAATCCCCCGGACGAACACCGGGGATAAAGCCCCCTTGACGTTTGAGGTTATCGGCAATGTCTTTGGCATTAAACACAATGGATGCATAGAAAAAGGCAAAGAACACCACAAACGTAAATTGCAATACATTAAAGAAATAATGATTCGGATTCAATACATCTGCAATCGCTTGAATTGTAGGATTCGTACTGCTAGAGAGAATCGTCATCGGAAACATCAAAATTGCCGAAGCAAAAATAACGGGAATAACCCCTGAAAGATTCACTTTAACGGGAATATAGTTCATAACCCGTTTATTTTGATTTTGGAGCATGGTCTTTTTAGCATAGGTAATGGGGATACGACGTTCACCCAATTCCACATAGATAATCACCAAGATTGTCCCTACGACCAAACCAAAAATTGCCAAAACCGTAATAAAACTCATCGCTCCCGTGTTAAGCATGGTGATCATATGACCAATAGCACTGGGAATAGCCGAAACAATCCCTGCAAAAATGATCAAAGAGACTCCATTACCAATACCGCTTTGGGTGATTTGTTCCCCAATCCACATCAACAACATCGTTCCTGCTAACATCGAAATAACAGCTAACAGCATAAATGTTTGTTGATCGACTAATATAGCACTCGCACCATCTTTACCGGTCATGCTTTGTAATCCAACACTCACCCCAACAGCTTGAACAATCGTAATAACGATAGTCGCGTATCGGATGATTTGCATGTATTTCACCATACCATCACGTTCTTTTTTCATTTGCGCTAAATTTGGAAAAGTGGCAGCGAGAAGTTCCATAATAATGGAGGCAGTGATATAAGGCATAATCCCCAACGAGATAATAGAGAGACGTTCGACGGCATTACCGCTAAACATATTAAACATACCGAGTGCATCTGCTTGGTGGGAGTTAAAGAAAGAAGCGATGACAGCGGTGTCAACACCCGGAACTGGCACGTATGCCAGTAGACGGTAGATAAAGAGAAAACCGATCGTTATTAAGATCTTGTTTACAAGTTGCTGATTCATTACTTACCAGTGGTTGTAACGTTTTCGTCTTTAATTTTAGATGCGTAATCTTTCGCGCTTGCACCCACAAGTTTCACTTGAGTGACCGCTTTTTTCAAACGGTATACGCTACGGATGGTTTCCATGGTGATTTCTGAGAGTTCTGCAATCTCTTTTACTTTTTCAACGTTGATAATGGTTGGTTTTACCACACGAGAGGTAAATCCAATTTTTGGCAAACGGCGAGCAAGGGGTTGTTGTCCACCCTCAAAGTTACGTTTTTCATTGTAACCGCCACGTGCTTTTTGACCTTTATGACCTTTACCAGCAGTTTTACCTTGTCCACTACCCGCACCACGCCCAAGACGTTTTGTGTTGCGAGTGGAACCCTCAGCGGGGGTTAAATTTTCAAGTGCCATACCTTATCCTTTAATACGTGAAAGTGCATCAACTGTTGCACGAACCACGGTGTTTGGATTGTTTGAACCCAAAGACTTCGTCAAGATGTCTTGGATTCCTGCAAGCTCAAGAACAGGACGAGCAGCACCACCGGCGATGACCCCTGTACCTTCAGATGCAGGTTTAAGCAACATACGACTTGCGTTGTATTTTACTTCAATGTCGTGCGCGATGGTGGTTCCTTTGATCTTCACAACGGTGAGATTTTTGAACGCTTCATCAACCGCTTTACGGATTGCATCAGGAACTTCTTTGGCTTTACCAACGCCGTAACCGACAGTCCCTTTTTTATTTCCGACGACTACAAGTGCTGTAAAACGGAAACGTCGTCCACCTTTTACAACTTTGGTTACACGACCGATGTTAACGATCGCTTCTGAAAATTCTTCTCTATTAATAGGATTCATTCATCAGCCCTTAAAACTTAATTTCATTTGCACGAAGTGCTTCGGCAAACGCTTTTACGACACCGTGATACAAAAATCCGTTACGGTCAAACGTCACTTCATTAATCCCAGCATCTTTTAAGGTTTTTGCAAACACTTCACCCGCTTTTTGCGCGCTTTCAATGTTGGCTTTAAGACCCAAAGTTTTTGAGTGTACGGCGGCAAGAGTTACCCCTTGCTCATCATTAATCGCTTGTGCGCTGATAAAGCGGTTAGAGCGAAATACTGAGATACGTGGCAAAGTCGCGCATCCTGAAATTTTAGAGCGAATACGGCGTTTACGTTGTAAACGTTTTGCCGCTTTAATCTTAAGTGTTTTACCTGTCATATCCTCGCCCCTTATTTCTTAGATGTCTTACCGGCTTTACGTCGGATAATCTCATCGGAGTATTTAACACCTTTACCTTTATACGGCTCAGGTGGACGGAATGAACGGATAACCGCTGCAAGTTGTCCAATTTGTTGTTTGTCAGAACCTTTGATACTGATAACGTTTTTCTCAACTGCCATAGTCACACCTACGGGAATATCAAAAAGGATATCATGGCTAAAGCCCAATTGAAGTTTCAAAACAGCACCTTCAACCGCAGCACGGTAACCAACACCATTGATTTCGAGTTTTTTCTCATACCCTGTTGTCAAACCAACAATAATGTTGTTTGCCAAAGCACGGTAGGTTCCCCAAAACGCACGGTCAGCACGGTCATCAGAGTTTGTAGCAAAGCTTAAAACATTATCTTCAAGGGTTACCATACAGTTTCCACGCGTATCAAGAGTATGCGTAGTCGCACCTTTTACAAACGTGATAACACCATTTTCAAGGGTAGCAGTTACATCAGCCGGGATCGCAACAGGAAGTTTTCCAATACGTGACATCTTATCCCCTTACCAAATTGTACAAAGGACTTCACCACCAACGCCAAGCTCGAATGCTTTATCGTTAGGAAGAACCCCTTTTGAACTGCTGACGATGATCGTACCGTAACCGTTTTTGAAACGCTTTAGTTCGTCTTTGCCCTTGTAAACACGTCGTCCTGATTTAGAAACACGTTTTACTTCATTAATTACTGTACGACCGTTAACGTCGTATTTCAATACTACATTGATGGTTTTCTTAACGCCGTTTTCAACAACGTTAAAACTTTCAATGTACCCTTTGTCTGCCAAAATAGCAACCACTGCCTCAACGGTTTTTGAGTGCATAAGTGTAGTTGAATCCAAACGACGCATAGCCGCATTACGGATACGCGTCAACGAATCCGCGATTAAATCATTAACCATACAATTTTCCTTATCTAAATCGTAAGTAGTATCAAACTGGACTTACCAGCTTGACTTTCTTACGCCTGGGAGTAACCCTTCGTTTGCCATTTTACGGAAGCAAACGCGACAAATTCCAAAATCACTGATAACAGAGTGTGGACGACCACAAATCTGACAGCGAGTATACGCGCGAACCGCAAACTTAGGTGTGCGTTTCGCTTTAGCGATCATTGACTTTTTAGCCATTATTCTCTCCCTTTTGCAAACGGCATACCAAGCATTTCAAGAAGTTTAAAAGCATCTCGATCCGCAGTGGTATTCGTTACGACGGTGATATTCATCCCGTGGATTTGCATAATTGAATCGTAATCAACTTCAGGGAAAATCAACTGCTCAGAAAGACCGAAGTTGTAGTTTCCGCGACCGTCGAAACCGTTACGTGGAATACCACGGAAGTCTTTCATACGAGGAAGAGATACGGAGATCAATTTATCCATGAAATCGTACATTTGCGCGCCACGAAGGGTAACTTTAACACCTACAGGCATCCCTTCACGTACTTTAAAACCAGCTACTGATTTACGAGCAACAACAACGGATGCACGTTGACCAGCAATGTTACTGATAGTATCTTGGATACTTTGGATCAATTTGTTGTCTTTCATGGCAAAACCACAACCAACAGAGATGATCACTTTTTCAAGTGCAGGAACTTGCATAACATTGGCAATACCCAATGAAGCTTGAAGCTCAGGCTTAAGTGCCAAATATTTATCTTTTAGTCGTGCCATGATTACGCCTCAACTTTACGGACATTTGATGCATCAACAGGCATCTCTTTGCTCAAGAATCCGCCTTGTGGATTTTGCTCGGTAGGTTTGATCGCTTTTTTAGCAACGCGAACACCCTTAACGATTACTTTGTTTTTCTTAGGCATAACCGCAAGCAATTCTGCTTGTGTACCTTTGTCATCTCCGGCGATCACTTCAACAATGTCACCTTTTTTGAAATTAAATTTTGCCATCATACAACCTCTGGAGCAAGGGATACAATTTTCATGAAACCAGCATGACGAACTTCACGTCCGATAGGTCCGAAAATACGTGTACCCACTGGCTCACGTTTTTTATCAAGAATGACCGCTGCATTTTCGTCAAAACGGATCAACGAACCGTTTTCACGGTGAATCTCTTTTTTGGTACGAACAACAACCGCAGTTACAACTTGACCTTTTTTTACTTTACCGGTTGGAGTCGCTTTTTTAACCGAAGCGATGATAACATCACCTACGGTTGCATAACGACGTTTTGAACCGCCAAGAACCTTAATACACATGACCTCTTTTGCGCCGGTATTATCCGCTACGGCTAAGCGAGTAAAACTTTGAATCATGCGCTCACCCCTGCTTTAACCACAGTTTTAAGGCGGAATGATTTGCTTTTACTGAGTGGTCGGCACTCAATAGCAATCACTTCATCACCAATGTTCAATTGGTTGTTTTCATCATGAATCATGTACTTTTTAAAACGTTTTACCGTTTTGTGGTAGCGTGGGTGCATAACACGACGCTCAACAAGAATAGTTGCTGATTTATCCGCCCCGTTAGTTACTACGATACCTTGAATTTCACGTTTATGTGTCATAGGTTCACCCTTACTTCACTGCGCTAAGCGCGGTGTTGATACGTGCAATATCTTTTTTCGCCGTGCGAAGTTCGCTGGTGTTAGTCAATTGCATCATTTTTTGCTTGATTTTCAAAGTGAAAAGCTCAATCTTTTTCTCTTTGAGCATCCCTTGAAGTTCAGCAGCGGTTTTACCGTTTAACTCAGTATATTTCATTGCTCATCTCCGCAGTCACAATTTTTGTTTTGAAGGGGAGTTTTTGCATTGCTAGTGCTAACGCTTCACGCGCCAAACCTTCTTCAACGCCGCCCATTTCAAAAATAATACGGCCAGGTTTGATGTTCATAACCCATTGATCCACAGCCCCTTTACCTTTACCCATACGCACTTCAAGTGGTTTGGCAGTCAAAGGTTTAGCTGGGAAAACACGAATCCAGATTTTACCGTTACGTTTGATGTGACGGGTAGCTGAGATACGAGCCGCTTCGATTTGACGAGAGTTAATACGTCCCGCTTCCGTTGCTTTAAATCCGATAGAACCAAACTCAAGTTTGTTTCCAGCTGTAGCGTAACCACGGTTACGCCCTTTCATCATTTTACGATATTTCGTACGCTTTGGCATCAACATGATTAGTCAGCCTTTCGACGAGGACGACGTGCTTTATCGTCACGACCCTCTTCTTTAGTTTCTTTTGCTTCTGGTTGGATACCTTTAGTGAGAACCTCACCTTTGAAAATCCAAACTTTAATTCCGATTACACCGTAAGTGGTGTGCGCTTCGGCAAAACCGTAATCGATTTTTGCACGAAGGGTATGAAGAGGAACACGTCCCTCAAGGTACCATTCCGTACGAGCGATCTCAGCACCGCCAAGACGACCTGCTACGGAAACTTTGATCCCTTTTGCGCCAGCACGTTGTGCATTTTGCATAACTTTTTTCATTGCACGACGGAAAGCAACCCGTTTTTCAAGTTGAGTAGCGACATTTTCTGCGACCAATTGGGCAGAAGCTTGTGCTTTTTTCTCTTCCTTGATGTTAAGGGCAACCGGTTTTCCGATCAATTTATTAAGAGAATCTTTGATTTTCTCAATATCAGAACCTTTTTTACCAATGATAATTCCCGGACGAGCTGCGATAATCGTAACACGAAGGCGTTTAGCGGTACGTTCGATAACGATGTTGCTCACACCCGCGTAGTAGAGTTCTTTTTTCAAAAATGTACGGATTTTATGATCTTCACCTAAAGATACCGCAGCTGTTTTAAAGTTAGGAAACCAACGAGATTCCCAGTTGCGGTTGATACCAAGACGAAGTCCAATAGGATTAACTTTATGACCCATAATTATTTACCCTCTACTTCTACCAAAATGTGCGCAGTCGGTTTGCGGATGCCTGATGCAGTACCACGCGCTCGTTGCGTAAAACGCTTCAAGACGGGACCATTGTCAACACGGCATGATTTAATCACACAATCTTCCGCTTCGATACCGCTGTTAGCGACTGCAGATGCAACCACTTTAGCGATGATTTTTGCTGCTTTGTTAGGAGTAAACTCTAACGCTGCCAATGCTTGCTCTGCATTCATACCTTGAACTTCACGAGCGATCAAACGAGATTTAGTCGGAGATACGCGAACGAATTTTAATAATGCTCTTGCCATATCTCTTCCTTATTTCCCGATTTTCTTTTGTACAGAACCTTTATGGCCCTTAAACGTACGTGTTGGTGCAAATTCACCAAGTTTGTAACCCACATGGTTTTCGGTTACGAAAACGGGCACAAACTGACGGCCATTGTGGACGGTAAACGTCAAGCCAATCATATCTGGCAAGATCATGCTACGGCGTGACCATGTTTTAATAGGCTTGTTGCTTTTCGTCTCTTTGGCAGCAATCACTTTTTTGATAAGGTGGCCATCGACGAATGGTCCTTTTTTTACTGATCTAGCCATACTCTACCTCTTCGGATTGGATTTACGGCGAGTAATAATAAGTCTATCACTTGCTTTTTTATGACGTGTTTTAGCACCCTTAGTTGGTTTACCCCATGGAGTAACCGGATGTCGTCCTGAATTTGTTTTACCTTCACCACCACCGTGAGGGTGATCGATAGGGTTCATTGCCGAACCACGTGTTTGAGGGCGGATACCCAAGTGGCGTGAACGACCTGCTTTACCAATAACAATATTGATAAACTCTTCGTTACCGACAATACCGACCGTTGCCATACATTCACCCAAAATATAACGCATTTCACTGGATGGAAGACGAAGAGAAACGTATTTCCCCTCACGACCCATGATTTGCGCAGAAGTTCCTGCTGAACGGACGATTTGTCCACCTTTACCCGGTTTAAGCTCGATATTGTGAACGGTTGTCCCCACAGGGATGTTCATCAATTTCATTGCGTTACCCGCTTTAATATCCAAACCACTCTCAGCAGAGATGACAACATCACCTACTACCAATCCTTTTGGTTGAAGGATATAACGTTTGTCTCCATCAGCATAGTTGATCAAGGCGATACGACAGTTACGGTACGGATCATACTCAATCGCAGCAACGGTACCGGAGATACCAAATTTATTACGCTTGAAATCGATGATACGGTAAAGCTTTTTCGCCCCTGCCTCTTTATGGCGTGACGTGATACGACCATTATTGTTACGACCTGCGTGGGAAGGAAGTTTGGTCAACAAAGAACGGACACTGGCTTTTGCCGTAATATCCGAGTTGTCAACATTGGTCATAAAACGTCGGCTAGGGGTAGTTGGTTTATAGGTTTTGATTGCCATAATTACACCGCCAAACTATCAATTTGTGCGCCTTCTGGAAGCTTCACATAAAACTTTTTAAAGTCATTTTGCTTTCCAGTAAGACCACGGAAACGTTTTACTTTTCCGCTTTGGTTAAGAGAATTAATACGTGATGGAACAATTCCAAAATACTCTCTAAACACCTCTTTAAGGCCGTTTTTAGTCATACGTGTCGACGTTTGAACTACAACGACCCCATCTTCTTGAAGACCAAGGGTCTTCTCTGTATACAGGATCGATTTGATATCAGTAATATCTGCCATCTCAGCTCTCTTTAGTCAGATTTTCCCATACCGCTTTTTCGATAACCACCGAACGGTATGTCGCAGCCAAAAAGGCGTTGAGTTCATTGGCTTCTACAACGTAGGTAGAGGCAATGTTACGGAATGCAAGATAAGTATTCTCATCAAGAATTTGTTTTACCAACAACGCATCACGTACGTTCAACGTATCGAACAATACTTTTGCGTCTTTGGTTTTTCCACTTGGAACTTCAATCGAATCAACAACAAACAATTGCCCAGCAGTCGCCAAAGCATCCAACGCACATTTAAGCGCCAATTTCTTTTGCTTTTTGTTGATCTTTTGATCGTAGTTACGACCCGTATTTGGACCGTGTGCAATCGCACCACCCACAAAGATTGGTGAACGACGTGAACCAGCACGCGCGCCCCCTTTACCTTTTTGAGCCCATGGTTTTTTACCACCACCATTGATCATCGAACGCGTTTTAGCCGATGCAGTATCTGCACGAAGACTTGCTTGATACGATTTAACATACAAGTAGAGGTTATGGGTATGAATACCACTAAAGCTCTCCGGTAGTGCCAATTCGCCCGTTGTTTCGAATTTTTCGTTTAAGACAATAGCACTCATTGTTTAACAACCTTTACTCGACCTAGCGCACCGTTTGCACCTGGGACAGCGCCCACGACAACCAATACACCGTTTTGTGCGTCAAAAGACATCACTTTGTTTTTTACGGTAACAAGTTCGTCACCGTATTGACCAGACATTTTACGCCCTTTTTGGACTTTACCTGGCCATTCGCGGTTACCGATAGATCCACCAGTACGGTGGAAACGGTGACCGTGCGCCCCTGGTCCACCAGCAAAATTCCAACGTTTCATAACGCCGGTAAAACCGCGACCTTTAGTATTAAAGGCACTTTTAACGACTTTAGCTTCGACAAGAGGAGTCATATCTTGATCCCCTGCTTCCGTGTTAGCCACTTCCAACGTAGCAAATTTATTGAATTCAGCAGAAAGGTTATATTTCTTTTGCTGACCCTCAATTGGCTTATTGTGTCCTTTTCCTTGGCTGTAAGCGACTAACGCTACGCCATCTACTACGCTACAAACTTTAACCTCTTTTACTTTTAAAAGAGTGACCGCTTGGCTGCTTGCACCGATTGTTCGGCTCATACCGATTTTTTCTACAATGTATTCCATACCCACTCCTTACTTGTCCATAGAGCGAACTTCTACGTCCACTTCCGGAGCCAAGTCAAGCTTCATTAATGAATCAACGGTATCAGGCGTAGCTGAAACGATGTCGATCAAACGTGCGTGCATACGAATTTCAAATTGTTCACGTGAACTTTTGTTAACGTGAGGGGATTTGAGAACCGTATACTTACGAATCTTAGTTGGCAAAGGGATTGGGCCACGGATTTCCGCACCGGTACGCTTTACGGCTTCAACGATAGAAGCTACTGAACGGTCAAGCACACGGTGATCGTATGCTCTAAGTTTCAAACGAATCTTTTCCATAATTTTTCCTCTATAAAGAACTCGTCAGTCTAATTGCTGACTATAATAAGGCGAGCGGAATTATAGCAATATAGGGGATTTTGGTCAATGATTTTGGGGATGAAATTGAATAAAAATACTTTTTTACTTCCTTATTAAAAGGAATCCTAAAAACTACTTTTCATAAAACTGATGCAAAAAAATCAAAAAGTCTCTCAAAAGAGTGTTTTAGAGTAGCTAAAAAAAGGGAAAGGAAAAAAAGAAAAAGGAGATTTCCTCCCACGAGGGAGAGAAATTATTCGTTAAACATAATCGTTTGGTTTTTATAAATACCGGTTCCCACAGGGATGGTACGACCAATAATGACATTTTCTTTAAGATCGGTCAAATCATCGATTTTCGCGGCAACGGCAGCTTCGGTCAATACTTTGGTCGTATCTTGGAATGATGCGGCGGAAATAATCGAATCGGCACTGACCGCAGCACGGGTAATCCCTACAAGGTATGGTTCAGCGATGGCAGGCTCTCCACCCAAACGGAGAATTTTTTCATTTTCCGCTTTGAACTGCACTTTAGAGGCAACATCACCCTCAATGAATTTGGTATCCCCGGATCGGAGGATTTTAATTTGTCGCAACATTTGGGTAAAGATAACCTCAATGTGTTTATCGGCAATATTAACCCCTTGACGGCGATACACTTGTTGCACTTCACTTACCAAGTAGTGATACAACGCTTTAACCCCAGAAACACGTAAAATTTCATGCGAACTGTGCAATCCATCGGTCAATGGTTCACCGGAGTGAACGAACTCACCCGTATGTACCATCGCCGTTAGACTTTTATCCACAAAGTACTCTTTGACCATACCGTTTTCACTGGTGATCATAATACGCTCTTTACCACGAAGCGGTTTACCAAAACTCACTACCCCATCAAGCTCTGCAATCAATGCGACCTCTTTGGGTTTACGTGCTTCAAACAATTCAGAGACCCGAGGAAGACCCCCAGTAATATCCCGTGATTTTTGAAGCGCTTTAGGAGTACGCGCCAAGACATCCGCCACTTTTACTTCCGCACGATCTTGGGCGAAAATAGCGGTTTTGGGTTCAACCGCATAACGGATAATCGTCCCATCATGCGATGCCAAAACGATGGTCGGTTTGTATTCCGGTGCAACATACTCATTGATCATCAAACGAGTTTTGCCGGTCAATTCATCAAATTGTTCTGAAGCGGTCACCCCTGGGATAATGTCTTCAAAGGTAATAACCCCATTGGTTTCTGAAATAATCGGATTGGAATAGGGATCCCATTCCGCAATAACAACCGACTCCTCTTTTTGAGGTTTGGCAATCAACGTATCGGCTTTTACCATCTCATTGTCATTGACTTCAATCAACGATCCACGCGCAATGTAGTGACGGGCTGCTTCATGGTTTTCGCTATCGACCACCACAGCAAAGAGACCTTTGACATCAACAGGATGTCCTTTAGCAATTTCATAATGACGCTCTAAATAATCCCCTTTGAGAAGATAGTATTTGACCATCCCTTTCTCTTTGGCGAAAATCTTTTGGGTCACAGGCGCGCCATCTTTAACCTGAATTTCAGAGGCATACGGGATTCGGTTAGGGATATTCCATCCATCACGAATCGTCTCTACAATGGATTCATCTTCTTGAACCACCGCACCTGTTTCATACGGAAGATAGAATTTACCCTCAATTTTACCGCTTACCCCTGCAAGTTCATTGGGTTTTGCTACCTCATTTTTACGTAAGGTATAGCGTTGGGTTTGAGTTTCACCTTTAATACTTACAATAATTTCATCGTGGATGGTTTGAATCTCAATACGTCCGGTAAAAGGGGCTTTAATTTTGGGTTCAACCAACAAAATAGCCGCATTACGACGATTCGCAACAATGTGTTTTCCCTCTTTGGAGAGATACGTTTTCATGTTGTAATAACGGATGAATCCCTCTTTGGTCGCAACAACTTGACGCTCTTCACGGGTACTTGATGCTGTTCCCCCCACGTGGAAGGTACGAAGGGTCAACTGTGTTCCCGGTTCCCCAATGGACTGCGCCGCCAAAATACCAACTGCTTCACCCCGTTGGACGATACCGCCACTACCAAGGTTCAGCCCATAACACAAGGCACACACTCCATCTACGGATTTACAGGTAGTTGCTGTACGGATATGCACCGCGCGAATACCCGCTTCTGAAATTTTCGCGGCCTTAATCTCATCGATCAAGGTACCCTCAGGGTACAAAATTTCGTTGGTAATGGGATCAATGGCATCATCTGCCAAAACACGACCATAAATACGGTCTTCCAATGGCTCAATCAACTCATTACCGACAGAGATGTCAGTAAGTTCAATCCCTTCGTGGGTTCCGCAGTCGTGTTCCACAATTTTCACATTTTGGGCAACATCCACCAATTTACGGGTCAAGTATCCCGCATTCGCCGTTTTAAGGGCGGTATCAGCAAGACCT
Organism: Sulfuricurvum sp.; assembly: GCA_020721585.1. Lineage (GTDB taxonomy): Bacteria > Campylobacterota > Campylobacteria > Campylobacterales > Sulfurimonadaceae > Sulfuricurvum. The sequence continues at coordinate 60,640 of DYMK01000005.1, read as the reverse complement.
TTACGGGCACCGTGGGTCGAAATAAAGTATTCTAAAACGTTTAGACCCTCTTTAAAGTTGGAGATAATAGGGGTTTCAATGATCGAACCATCCGGTTTTGCCATCAATCCCCGCATACCTGCCAACTGACGAATTTGAGCTGCCGATCCCCGAGCACCCGAATCTGCCATCATAAAGATGGAGTTAAATCCGTCTTTATCACTTTTCACCAAATCCATCATTCCGCTTGCAACGGTATTATTGGTATCCGTCCACACGTCAATGATTTTATTGTAACGTTCTTGTTCCGTCAAGAGACCCGCTTCAAACTGTTTTTGGATCTCTTTAACCCGATTTTTAGAGGCGATAATTAATCCCGCTTTCATTTCAGGAATAATGATGTCGGCAATCGAAATAGAGACCCCCGCAGCGGTCGCGTATTTAAATCCTAAATCTTTAAGGTCATCCAAGAAGCCCGCAGTAATGGCGATTCCCCCATGTTTATTGACATGGTCAACGATGGCATTGATGTTTTTCTTCTTCATCGTGACGTTCCACAACTCAACCGGAACGAACTCAGGAAGAATCGATTTAAAAATCATCCGCCCAGCAGTCGTATGGATAATATGACCATCGACACGGGTACGTACTTTGGCGTGCAAATCAAGGGCTTTATGTTCTAGGGCAATCATAATCTCATCAACACAGCTGAAAAGTTTGTTGGAACCTTTCACCTCATTTTTTTCCAAGGAGAGGTAATACAGCCCCAAGACCATATCTTGCGAAGGGGTAGCAATCGCTTTACCCGATGCTGGAAGCAAAATGTTCATGCTTGAGAGCATCAATACTTTACACTCTGCAATCGCTTCGGCACTAAGAGGGATATGCACCGCCATTTGGTCACCATCGAAGTCGGCATTAAACGCCGCACACACAAGCGGATGCAATTGAATCGCTTTCCCATCAATGAGTTTTGGGTGGAACGCTTGGATAGAGAGTTTGTGCAATGTTGGCGCACGGTTCAGCATAATCGGATACCCATCAACGATTTCTGCTAAACATTCCCACACTTCATTGGTTTTCTCTTCGATCATTTTTTTCGCCGCTTTCACGGTCGTTGCGTACCCTTTGTCTTCGAGTTTGGCAATCAAATGGGGTTTGAAAAGTTCCAATGCCATTTGTTTAGGCAATCCACATTGATCCATACGCAAATTAGGACCAACAACGATGACCGAACGTCCTGAAAAGTCAACCCGTTTTCCGAGAAGATTTTGACGGAAACGCCCTTGTTTCCCTTTAATGATCTCCGAAAGCGATTTAAGAGGACGTTTGTTTGCCCCTTTTACCGCATTGGCACGACGACCATTATCAAACAACGCATCAACCGCTTCTTGCAACATCCGTTTTTCGTTACGGACAATAATTTCAGGTGCTTCAAGCTCGATAAGACGTTTAAGACGTTGGTTACGGTTGATAACACGACGGTAGAGGTCATTGACATCCGATACTGCAAATTTACCCCCATCAAGACTGACCAATGGACGCAATTCAGGAGGAAGTACTGGCAATACGGTCAACATCATCCATGCAGGATTGTTCCCCGAGTTCAAGAAAGATTCGATGACTTTAAGACGTTTGACAATCGTTTTACGTTTGGCTTCAGAATTGGTTTTTTGCACCTCTTCTTTAAGCGACGAGAACAAATCAACCAAATCGAGTTCATCCAATAGATCACGAACCGCTTGACCCCCCATCTCTGCCACAAAACCACTCTCACCATACCGTTGTACCAACGTACGGTATTGCTCTTCGTTGAGAACATCGTATTTAAGTACCGCCGAGGTTTGCGCCCCATCGTAACACGCTTCGCCACCGCTTTTAACGATGTACGCTTCGTAATACAATACGCGTTCAAGGTCTTTCATTTTGACACCCAATAACGTACCAATACGACTTGGAAGTGAGCTTACATACCAAATATGTGCCACAGGAGTGACCAAATCGATATGCCCCATGCGGTTACGACGGACGTTGGAAGAGGTGACCTCTACGCCACATTTTTCACACACCACCCCTTTGTAACGCATCTTTTTGTATTTTCCGCACAAACACTCATAGTCACGTACGGGTCCAAAAATTTTGGCACAAAACAATCCATCACGTTCCGGTTTAAGGGTACGGTAGTTAATCGTTTCAGGTTTTTTTACCTCCCCGTGACTCCATGAAAGGATCTTCTCAGGGCTTGCAAGACGAAATTGCAATTGTTTGATGTCCGTAGGACGAGTTTCATCCACGACCGTAATTGGTATTATTTTACTCATTGTCATTTACCTCGTCAAAAATCTCAACATCAAGCGCAAGGGCTTGAAGCTCTTTGGTTAATACAAATAGGGTCTCTGGGATACCAGATGGTGGTACACTCTCCCCTTTGGTAATCGCTTTATAGGCACGAACACGACCATCGACATCATCGGATTTAATGGTCAACATCTCTTTAAGAACCGCAGAAGCACCGTACGCTTCAAGCGCCCAAACCTCCATCTCTCCAAAACGTTGTCCGCCGAAGAGCGCTTTACCCCCAACGGGTTGTTGCGTGACCAAAGAGTATGGTCCCGTAGAACGAGCATGCACTTTTTCATCGACAAGATGGTGCAATTTAAGGACATACATATACCCTACATTTACGCGCTCTTTGAGTTTTTCCCCTGTTTTACCGTCGTACAACTCCATTTTTCCATCGCTGTCAAGTTTGGCCAATTCAAACAATTTACCAAATTCTGCTTCAGTGACTCCTTCGAAAATAGGGGTAGCAAATTTCACCCCTTGCGCCCAATCACGTGCATACGCAAGCAATGTCGCATCGTCCATCGCCCCAATCGCCGTAGCAGCATCCATGAGACTGGCTATATCGGCAATGGTGATCATCTTGGTACGAAGTTCTTGGATAAACTCTTTTTGCTTAGTGTCAAAAATGTCTTGGATTTGAAGACCCAATTCACGTCCCACCATCCCAAGGTGCATCTCCAACACTTGTCCGATGTTCATACGTGAGGGAACCCCAAGCGGATTCAAACAGACATCAACCGTACGACCATTGGCCATGTAAGGCATATCGACTTGAGGAACGATGATCGAAACAATACCTTTGTTCCCGTGACGACCCGCCATTTTATCCCCAACTTTGAGTTTACGTTTGGTCGCAATATAGACTTTAACCAATTTCACCACACCATTAGGGAGGATGTCATCTTTTTCCAAGATAGAGAGTTTCTCTTCGTGTTCATCACGGAATTTTTTCTTCTCTTTTTGGAAATGATTTTTGGTTTGATTGTATTTTTCTTGCACATCGTCGCTGTACGCTTTAACAATGGTATTCATCGCAAAACGGTTTACCTCTTTGAGATCTTCCCCATTGACGATCTCTCCTGCGCCGTATTCATGACCATTGATTGTCACCGCTCCACGAAGTGGGTGTTTGGTCAACAACGAGGCAATACGTAACATCTCCTCTTTATCGATCATCAACAAGCGGTCATAATGTTCGCGTTCTAACTCATCCCGCTCGTGTTTTTCCAATTCGAGGGTACGCGGATCTTTGTCGTATCCTTTTTTGGTGAAGACTTTAATATCAACGACCACCCCTTCCATACTTTGGGCGCAGTAGAGTGATTTGTTCACCACGTGACCCGCTTTTTCCCCGAAGATAGCGCGTAATAATCGCTCTTCAGGGGTAGGTTTAACTTCCCCTTTAGGAGAAACTTTCCCCACAAGGATCATCCCCCCTTTAACGTACGTACCGATTTTTACAATACCACTTTCATCAAGGTGAGAGAGTTCATCGTCCCGTACATTGGGAATATCACGGGTGATCTCTTCAACCCCGTGTTTGAGTTCGCGGGCTTCTGCCTCTTTTTCATAGATATGTACCGAAGTAAACGCATCTTCACGAATCATTCGCTCCGACATAACGATCGCATCTTCGTAGTTGTATCCGTTCCATGGGGTAAAGGCAACCAACGCATTGATCCCCAATGCCAACTCCCCTTGATCCATATTTGGACCATCGGCAATAATTTGCCCTTTATGCACCGCTTGACCCTCTTTAACGATCGGTTTTTGCATAAAACAGGTATTTTGGTTGGTACGAAGATTTTTTTCAAGAGGATAATAATCGATAAACGTCCCCTCTTCATCTTCCCCCATCACATAGATATGTTTGCTATCCACTTTTTCGATGATACCACTGCGTTGCGCTTTCACACACTCCCATGAATCACGAGCGACCAGTTTTTCAACCCCCGTTCCTACCATAGGGGCTTGTGGGCGAAGCAAAGGGACGGCTTGACGTTGCATATTCGATCCCATCAACGCACGGTTCGCATCATCGTGTTCCAAGAACGGAATCAAACTTCCCGCAACCCCAACGACCATGTGAGGAGTTAAATCGCGCAATTCACACTCTTTGGGTGATTTGAGCATCACTTCGCCGTCTTTACGAATTTCAACCAAATCATCAATAAAGGTTCCATTCTCACCCAAACGGCTTGATGCCGCGGCGATAATTTTCCCCTCTTCTTGGGTTGCGGTTAAATAGACCACTTCATCAGTAACAAGTCCCTCTTTAACCACGTTATACGGAGCTTCGATAAATCCATGCTCATTAACTTTTGAGTAGGTCGCCAAGGTATTGATCAAACCGATGTTTTGTCCCTCAGGGGTCTCAATCGGACAGATACGACCATAATGCGTCGGGTGAACGTCACGCACTTCAAAGCCTGCACGCTCTTTAACCAAACCACCCTCACCCAATGCGGAAAGACGACGTTTGTGGGTTACTTCAGAGAGAGGATTGGTTTGATCCATAAACTGAGACAATTGCCCGCCACTGAAGAATTCCATGATGGTCGAGGTGATCATTTTGGAGTTAATCAAATCATGAGGCATAAGTTCCGTTGTCGGGCCACTCATGGTGGAGAGTTTGTCTTTGATCGCTTTTTGCATTTTCACAAGACCGTTGTGTAATTCATTACCCAGCAATTCTCCGATTGAACGGATACGTCGGTTACCCAAGTGGTCACGATCATCGATGTGACCTTGCCCATTTTTGACTTTAATGACGTATTTAACGGTATTAATAATATCTTCATTGGTCAAAACGGTCACATACACAGGGGTATTCAATCCCAGTTTATGGTTCATTTTCATACGACCAACGCGGGTCAAATCGTAACGCTCTGGATCAAAAAAGAGTTGATTGACAAATACTTTTGCTGCTTCTTTGGTAACAGGTTCACCCGGACGCATCACTTTATAGATACGAATCGCCGCAAGATCGTTTTCATCTTCGATGTTTTCGGTTTGTTTTAAGAGTTTTAAGGAATCGACATCGGCAATAAAGGCATTAATGATCGAGCTATCATGCCCCTCAGCTAGGTCATTGGCGATAACAAACTCCGACACACCTGCGTCAACCATTTTTTTCAACTTGGTCTCATCCAAAGGGGTCATGGTGTCAAACATCACTTCACCCGTCATACTATCGATGATCGGCTCTGCCAAATGACGCTCAATCAACGTTTCAATCGGATATTGAATCGCTTTGACCCCATCGGCAATCATTTTTTCCGCTTTTTTGGTAGAGAGACGTTTACCCGCTGCGACTAAAAGTTTCCCCTCTGCATCAATAAGGTCATAATCAAGACGACCTGCGAAATGTTCCGGATCAAAATCCATCAAATATTTGTTCTCTTCAATACGAATTTTTTGGAGAGGATAAAACATTTTTAAAATATCTTGTTTGCTATAACCCAATGCACGGAACATAATAGTAACAGGAACTTTACGGCGCTTATTAATACGCATGTACAAAATATCTTTGGGATCGTACTCAAAATAGAGCCATGAACCACGGTCAGGGATAATTTGACCGGTAAAAATCATTTTGCTTCCGGCAGTGGTTGACTCTTCTTCTTTGAAAATAACCCCTGGTGAACGGTGCAATTGGTTTACCACAACCCGTTCAACCCCATTGATAACAAAAGAGGTGCGATCGGTCATTAAAGGAATATCACGAATAAAAATAGTTTGCTCTTTAATGTCTTTGACACCCATTTTCTCTTTGGTGTTTTCGTCACGATCCCAAATCATCAAACGGGTTTTCATACGCAACGAAACCGAATAGGTTAATCCCCGCTCCATACATTCACGCACGGTGTATTTTGGGCGACCCACCTCAGAACCCAAATATTCTAAAGAGAGACGATTTTGGGTGTCATGAATAGGAAAAGCGGATCGGAACACCCGTTCAATACCACTTTTGGTGCGATCTTTTTGATCTAACATCAAGAATGATTCGTATGAACTTTGTTGAAGTTGTAAAAGATTTGGAACTTCAATTTGTTGGGGGGTTTTCGCGAAATCAACGCGCAAGCGGTTTCCAGAGTGAAGAGTATTTAACATTAGGCTACCTCAATCGAAATTTTTGATCCCTGTAAGTAGGGAGGTAAAGTGTAAAGTCTAAAAGTTGAGCATCCCCAACCCTATAACGACGGATGGGCACTCTTCCGAAATGAAAAAATCAATTCGGAAAAGCGCCCTGAATAATATGGAGGCAAGTGCCTCCAAGCATCAAATAATTATTTGATTTCGACCGCAGCACCCGCTTCTTCAAGCTCTTTTTTCGCTGCTTCAGCATCTTGTTTAGAGATACCTTCTTTGATGGTTGTAGGTGCACCTTCAACCGCATCTTTAGCCTCTTTAAGACCAAGACCTGTCATTGCGCGTACTACTTTAATAACGTTGATTTTTTTCTCACCCGCGTCTTTAAGGATAACGTCAAATTCAGTTTGCTCTTCTACTTCAACTGCGGCAACGGCAGCGCCAGCTACTGCTACGGGTTGAGCAGATACACCAAATTTTTCTTCAAATTCTTTTACAAGCTCAGAAAGCTCAAGAACAGACAAGTTTGAGATAAACTCAAGAACATCTTCTTTTGTTACAGCCATAGTATTCTCCTGTAGGAATTATAGTTTTTTATGCCGATAGTAACATCGGCGATTTGAAGGGGGTATTAAGCCGCTTCTTCTTTTTTACGTTTAAGGGCATCAAGACCAATGGTAAAGTTACGAACAGGTCCCATCCATACGGATGCCAACATTCCAAGCAACTCTTCACGTCCTGGCAAGGTAGCAAACGCACGAACTTTTGCTTCATCCGCTGCTTGACCATCGATGTATGCGGTGCGAAGCGAGAATTTATCATTCTCTTTTGCAAATTCAACAACCGTTTTTGCCGCAGCAATCGCGTCATCACTCCAGATAAAGATATTCGTATCAACGATATCAACACCAGTCATACCCGCGTTTGAAAGAGCGATGGTTGCAAGGGTGTTTTTAACCACTTGAACTTTCGTCTCTTTACCACGCGCGATTTTACGAAGAGACTCAAGATTGCCCACAGTCAAACCACGATAATCACACATTACAACCGCTTTAGCCGTTGTAAACTCTTCAGTTAGTGCATTAACGATCTCAGCTTTTTGTGTTTTATTCATTATTTCTCCTTTCCAGACATAACAACTTCAAGCGGGGCGGAATGGTTCCGATTAAGGCTTTCACCCCCTACTGTCTTCAGTCCATAAGATAAAATTTTTGGGTGATACCCTTAACGGATATCTAAAAGTTCTTGAATATCGAACTTAATGGCAGGACTCATCGTTAATGAAAGTGCTGCATTTTTAATGTAACGACCTTTCGCCGTTGAAGGTTTCGCACGGTTGATTGCACCGACAAAGGCTTTGATGTTTTCCGCAATTTTATCCGCATCAAAACTTACTTTACCGATACCTGCGTGAATATTCCCTTTTTTGTCAACACGGAAATTTACCTGACCGCCCTTAACGTTACCAACCGCTTTTGCAACGTCTGCAGTAACTGTTCCTGTTTTAGGATTTGGCATCATCCCTTTAGGTCCAAGAATACGACCTACTTGCCCAACAAGACCCATACAATCAGGGGCAGCAACGACGATATCGAAGTTAATGTTTCCTGCTTTGATTTGCTCAACCAAATCATCCGTTCCAACAATGTCTGCACCTGCTGCTCTTGCTTCATCGGCTTTAACCCCTTTAGCAAAAACCGCAACACGAACCACTTTACCCGTACCGTGAGGAAGCACTACCGCACCACGAATCATTTGGTCCGCATGACGAGGATCGACATTTAAGTTTAAAGCAATTTCAACGGTTTCGTCAAATTTTGCCGATTTAAGCTCTGAAATGAATTCTGAAGCTTCGACTACGGAATAGCTTTTAGCCATATCAACTTTTTCACTAAGCTGTTTGTAACGTTTTCCAGCCATTTTAATTCTCCATTCATAGAATCTGCCGCAAGGTTTAATCTCTTTGCGGTCGAAGAGCACTGTAAAAATATTCTCGTTAACGAGAATAGCATTTAGTCGATAATATCAACACCCATTGAACGACATGAACCAGCAATAGTTGCAGCAGCTGCATCAACATCATCGGTATTCATATCTTGAATTTTTTGCTTAACAATTTCCATCAATTGCGCTTTAGTGATTTTACCCACTTTGTTTTTCATGGGATTATCTGTCCCTTTTTTAAGACCTGCTGCTCTCATGATGAGGGCAGATGCAGGGGGTTGTTTTGTGATGAAAGAGAACGTTTTATCTGCGTACACCGTAATAACAACAGGGAGTTTAAAACCTGCTTTATCTTTTGTACGCTCATTGAACGCTTTACAAAATTCCATAATATTAACACCACGTTGACCCAATGCTGGTCCAACGGGAGGTGCTGGATTGGCTGCGCCAGCATTAACTTGCAGCTTGATGTAGCCCGTAATTTTCTTTGCCATTTGTGCTTCCTTTTTTTGAGATTAAATAATTTTTTCGACTTGGGTATACGAAATATCCACCGGAGTACTACGTCCAAAAATAGAAACATTAAGTTTCAATGTGCCATGTTCAAGGTCATATTCATCCACGGTACCGGTAAAGTTTGCAAACGGTCCATCAACGATACGAACCATCTCCCCACTGTCAAAAAACACTTTGGGTTTAGGGGCAGAACGGTTGGTAACACGATCTAAAATGACCGCGATATCACGCTCACTTAGAGGAGTCGGCTTATTGGATTCACCAATAAAACCTGCAACACGGGGAAGAGATTGAATCCGATGTTGCAAGTCAACACTCAAATCCATCAAAGCAAAAACATAACCAGAGTAAAGAGAACGCTCAGAAATTTTCTTTTTTCCATTTTTTACTTCAATGACATCTTCAGTGGGAACGATAACTTCAGTAATCACATCTTCAAGACGATTTTCAGTGATCATATTTAAAATAGCCGACTTCACACTACGCTCACTGCCTGAATAGGTTTGAATTGAGTACCAAAGATGTGCCATATTTTTTCCTTAACTCAAAATCGCTGAAACAGTAGCGGACATAACAAAATCGACAAATGCCAAAAACAAGACAACCACACTTACAACGATAAGAACGGCAAAAAAAGCCTGCTTAACTTGTGGTTTTGTGGGAAAAATAACTTTTGCAAGCTCCGACTTTGCTTGTCGAAACGTATGAGTAACACTGTTTTTCATTATCTTATCCTTAGGACATTTAAAACCAATAAAGCCCTTGGGCATCATTAGTTAAAAATGGGTGTGGCAGGCCAGGGGGGATTCGAACCCGCAACCATCGGATTTGGAATCCGGCGCTCTACCATTGGAGCTACTGACCTATAAAAAAAACCCCTCAAAAGAGGGAACTGATATTAAAGTTTTGCTTCTTTATGAATCGTGTGTTCACGACAAAATTTACAAAACTTTTTGACTGAAAATTTTTCAGTGTGAGTTTTTTTGTTTTTAGTTGTGTGATAGTTACGACGTGTACACTTTTCACATGCTAAATGGATATTTTCGCGCATTTTTACCCCTATAATCCAACCCTAAGGTTGGGAAAAATTATGCAAGGATTTTAGAAACAACCCCAGCGCCTACAGTACGACCACCTTCACGGATAGCGAAACGCGTTCCCTCTTCCATCGCGATTGGATGAATCAATTCAGCAACAATTTTAACGTTATCGCCTGGCATAACCATTTCGGTACCTTCTTGCAAGGTGATAGCACCTGTACAGTCTGTTGTACGAACGTAGAATTGTGGACGATAATTACTGAAGAATGGAGTGTGACGCCCACCCTCTTCTTTGCTCAATACGTAAATCTCAGCCTCAAATTTTGTGTGAGGAGTGATTGATTTAGGTTTACAAAGAACTTGACCACGCTCAACATCTTCTTTTTTGATTCCACGAAGCAATACACCACAGTTATCGCCAGCTTCACCCATTTCCATTTCTTTGTGGAACATTTCAACACCAGTTACAGTTGTTGTTTGAGTGTCACGGATACCAACGATTTCGATAGTTTCACCAATTTTGATAGTACCACGCTCGATACGACCCGTAACAACGGTTCCACGACCAGAGATAGAGAAAACATCCTCTACAGGCATCAAGAAATCTCTTTCTGTTTCACGGATTGGTTGAGGGATATAACGATCCACTTCATCCATCAATTTAATGATTTTAGCAGCCCAATCACCGATAACACCTTTTTTAGCTTCTTCAAGTGCTTGATAAGCAGAACCTGCAACGATAGGAGTATCATCACCGGGGAAATCATACATATCTAAAAGCTCACGAATTTCCATCTCAACGAGTTCAAGAAGCTCTTCATCATCAACCAAGTCTTCTTTGTTCATGAAAACAACGATGTAAGGAACACCTACTTGACGAGAAAGAAGGATATGCTCACGTGTTTGTGGCATTGGGCCATCTGCTGCAGAAACAACAAGAATCGCTCCATCCATTTGAGCAGCACCCGTAATCATGTTTTTAACATAGTCGGCGTGACCTGGACAGTCAACGTGTGCGTAGTGACGATTTTCAGTTTCGTACTCAACGTGTGAAGTAGCGATAGTAATACCGCGTTCACGCTCTTCAGGTGCATTATCGATTTGATCGTAATCCATAAATTTCGCGCCTGTTTTAGTTGCCAAAACAGCGGTAATTGCTGCAGTCAATGTAGTTTTACCGTGGTCAACGTGACCAATTGTACCGATGTTACAGTGTGGTTTAGTACGCGTAAACTTTTCTTTTGCCATAGTGTCCTCCGACTTAATATTATAAACGAAAATGGAATTATACCTAAAAATAGCTAAAATAGCTTTCAAGCTTTCAAAAAATCATTACTATTGTTACTGGAGCTCACGAGCGGATTTGAACCGCCGACCTCTTCCTTACCAAGGAAGTGCTCTACCCCTGAGCCACGTGAGCATATAGACAATAATGACAGTTATTTTGGAAGCTTAAAAACTATTTTACGTTTTAAGGTAATGATGAAGTAGTTATTACGAAATGTATACTTCAGCTCCCAGTGGAGCGGGAAACGAGACTCGAACTCGCGACATTCAGCTTGGAAGGCTGACGCTCTAGCCAACTGAGCTATTCCCGCAGATGGTGGTGAGAGAAGGATTCGAACCTTCGAAGATAAAAATCAGCAGATTTACAGTCTGCCCTCGTTGGCCACTTGAGTATCTCACCACGGCCGTATCTGGTCTAACACTGATAAAATTCCGATTTCGTGTATGGTGCCGGCACGAGGACTTGAACCCCGGGCCTGCTGATTACAAATCAGCTGCTCTAGCCAACTGAGCTATGCCGGCATATATCCGAAATGGAGCCGAAATTATAGACTATTTTTTTGCATAAGTCAAGAGATTTGAAAAAATTAAACAATTTCGTAAATAATTTCCCTTTTTTTCTTTCCCTCTTTGATAGCAGCTAATGCTAACCCCTCAATAGGTAACGCGATAAAAGACGCTAAAGAAGAAATAGTGTGCTGAGCTACCGTTCGTAACACCACTCCTCGATAGGCTTTTGCCCAATGACTCACCACCTTACCCCCTTTTAAAAAGGTTAATGTCGTCACGTGGTGCTTTGGGGTATAAAATTTATCGTAAAACCCTGCACGAAGATCCAATATCTCCTGATCCCCTATCATCGTATCCAGTGCTTCACTAAAATGCTCTTTGTAAAATTTCTCCGGTGCTAGCCCAGTAATCGTTGCACCTTGCTTGAGTTTATACTCAGGGAGACTATCGCTGGCTAAAACTGCCCCAAAAAGGTTGGAAAAAATAATCACGTGTTCATCAATATACCCCTGTGCCTTAGAAGAGAGGGTAGGATAATCTAAATACTCATACGCTACCCCATCGTAACGCTCAATGGCTTTTAGGGTCAATGCACTTTGAAGAGGGGTTGTATAATGTTCAAAGAGACGTGTGTCTTTAATCCCAAAGAGGGTTTGGAGAGTAGGAAGATCCCCCTCTTGAATCACTTTTTGATACGTATCAATGATCTCACATCGTTTGGTATAGAGTTCTGGAAAAATAAAAGACGAAGGGTTTATCGGGGGTAAGCCCCCGCCATGCCGTTTTCCTTCACTGGGAGAGAATAAGATCATCATGGTTAATAGTATGCCACAATGATCGCATAGCTGAGAAAAAACATCAAGTGAGAGGCTCCTTCAAAATAGTTGGTCTCCCCCTCCTCGGTCGTTTTCCACACCAAAATAATCGTCAACAACAACGCCCCTATTTGAAGAGGGTTAAAATTAAGGGTCAAATTAATCCCTGAAAAATAAGCCAAAATCATTAAAAAGGGAACCGTTAAAATAACCGAAACGGTCGATGCCCCCATGGCGATATTCACCACCCGTTGAATCTGGTCATTACGTGCGGCACGTACGGCGGTAAAAATCTCAGGAGAGACACTAATAATGGCGATAATTAATCCCGCCAATCCTGCCGAAACATTGTATTCATGGGCAATTTTCACCCCATTACCAGCAAAGATTTCTGCCCCAACCGCAATCACCGCAATCAGTCCAAAGATGGTAATAAAATTAACCGCCGTACTAAGATGTTCAAAAACATAATCACTCGAATCATTTTCATCAATCTCCCCTTCCGCTTCTTGGAGTTTACGCTTAAGCCTAAAAAAACGGCTTCGTGCGGTTGCTTTAAAAAAGTGGGTATGGGTACGCGTTTGAAAAATAAAAATAATGAGATAAAAAAAGAGCAACAGTCCTGCGATCAAACGACTCACTTGGGTCAACACCTCGGGGGTATGATCGGTATGGGTCAATAATCCTGGTACCAAAAGTGCCGATGAAGCAACAAATAATACCGTGCTGTAGGCACTGGAGGTCTCTTTGTTATGTTGTTGCTGACTAAACGCAAGCCCCCCCACAAAAACGGATAGCCCCAGTAACACGTTCAAATCGACAATCACCGCAGAGATAATCCCCCCCTTAACGGTCTCAAGCACCTCTGGGGAGTGTCGAACTTCCAGTAAAATAACATACAGTAAGATGATTTCCACCACAACGGAACTAAAGGTCAAGACAAAACTACCATAAGGTTCATGCAACCGTTCGGAAAGAATGTCCGCCACTTCCGCGACACTCAGTGAAAGCGACGCAATTCCAATCGCAGCAGCACTCGTCGCAAAAATTGCTTGACCATGCTGATTAAAAAACAGCGCTATACCTACGGCTGTTATTCCAATAAAAATATCCCAATAGTCTTCGATAAAATAGCGAATTCGCCTGTCCAAGATAGTATCCTTTTGTAATTAGATGTAAAAAATTATACCCACCCTTTTCGTTTGAAAAGGTATAAGGGTAATATTGACGATCCCACCATCAGTATAAGTGAGATAACGTATCCATACTGCCACTGCAATTCGGGCATCGATGCAAAGTTCATCCCATAAATACTGGCGATGAGGGTGGGTGGTAAGAAAATAACATTCATGATCGTAAACATCTTAATGACCTTGTTTTGTTCAATACTCAACAACCCCACGAAAATATTTTGGAGATACTCCAACCGCTCAAAATTAAAATCGGTATAATCAATCAACGATTTAATGTCTTTGAGCATAATAGCCACATCATGTTTTAACGCACTTTTATATTTCGTTGATTTCAAAAAGGAGCTGAAAATCCGCTGTTTATCGTTGAGATTCTCCCGCAACTGCATGTTCAAATCCTCCAACGACGAAATACGCTCCAATATCTCTTCATCATCATTGGTATAATCGGTAAACACGTGTTTACGTAATCGGGTGATGTCGCGGGAGAGTTTTTCGATAATATCGGCATCCGCATCAATACGAATGTCCAAAATTTGGCAAAAAATATCATAACCACTCTCAAACTGTTTTGGGGTAGCAAAAAATTTGCGATTAAACTCATCAAATGCGTACAATGACGTATACCGAATTGAGATCAATAGATTCTTATGAAGGATAAACGAGACGGTCTCATTATGAGAGTTATTGTCCGTATTGACCAAAAAGAACGTATTAATCTCAATCCGATCCCCCTCTTCCCAATAACGTGAACTAATCTCAATCTCTTCGGTCTCTTGTTTGGTGGGAAATTTAATCTCGAACGTATTTTCAATAAAGACAATTTCATCGTAGGTTGGCATCAACATATCGATCCAAATGACTCTGTTGATGGTCTCCCCTTCCAACTCGGACATACTCTCTATGGGGACAATAGCATTTTCATTTTTGATAAAACATTTAATCATCTCACCACCTTAGTTACTAAATCGCGCTTTGTACGTACATTTTTGACACAGTTCTTCATGGCACTGCCCCTGCATAAATCCTTCACGGATCGACACAGCACGTTTGGATGTTAGGATTTTATCCAAATTTGTCTCCATCACATTACCAAGGGTCATAATTCCCTCCCCATCCAAACAACATGGCACCACCCGACCATCCGCCAAAATCGCGATTTGTTTCATAAGACCCTGACAATAGCCATGGCTAAGGGATGAATGGTTCAGATTGGGCCACTCAAAATAGCGGTCAAAATGGAGCAACGTCTTGGGTGCCAATCGGATCGACTGACGCTCACCCACGATCTGCGAAGCGATCGTCTCCACCGAAAAGTGTTTTTCCAGTACCGCAAAGAGTTGACGATTAAAATCCGCCGCACTGTGCACCTCATCGAGATTCCAAAGACGCAAATTACTAAAAAAATCGTGTGACTGTCGCTGTTTTTCGTCACAAAAATCCAAAATGGGTTGAAGATAACTCTCAAAACTTCGCGCGACACTGTTTGTGTTAAAACTATTGAGAGAAATATTTACTTGCCGAATAGCAGGGTGAAACAACATTGCGCGTTTGGACGCGTCCAAATAAAATCCGCTGGTGGTTACCATTACCTTAAAACCCGATGCGTAAGCGCAATCCAGATACTCTCCCAGATTGGACAACACCATGGGATCCCCCATGACGTGCAATGCGATTTCATTCGTGTACCCTTTTAACTGCGGGAGAATATCCGCAAACTGTTCCACACTCATCGTGGTCGCCGGCTGTGATTTGGGGGGACAAAAGCTGCACGCCAATCCACAAATGGTGGTGATTTCGATATAGGCACGGTGAAATTTCACAGTAAAAAGACATCCTTCCACTTCATCATTATTCTATCGTAACAACTCACGAATATCATGTTTTAATGGTACTAATTTATGATGGATAATGTCCCAAATCTCATCGGCATCAATACCAAAATAATCATGCGCAATAATATTTCTAAAATCTTTGATTTTTTGCCAAGGAATGTGCGGGGTAGATGCTTTAAATTTTTCATCCAAACGGGTAATAATTTCACCAATGACCACAAACTGCATCATTGATGCATCAAAACTTTTTTGGTCATGATAAAAATCATCCGCATCACTAAACTCTTTTGAATAAAGGATAATTTTATCAATTGACTCAAGGAGAGCTTTGAGATTTAACCCGATTGAATCATACATAAACAGTATCTTTCAAAATTTGATCTTTTGCATAGGTCTTTAAATATTTTTCCCGTGCCAAATCGACACTTCGATTAAATGCAGCACTGAGGAATGCTTTAAGCGACACTTTAAGATCATAAATATTGTCTGTACCCTCTTCTAACTCAATTAAGAGATCAACGTCACTGCTGGCTTTTTGTTCATTGCGTGCAAACGATCCAAATAACCCTATTTTGGTCACATGATAGTGATCCAAAAGGAATTGTCGATTATGGTGTAAAAACGTAAGTATCTCAGTTTGTGTGTTCATAATGATTATTTTACCCTATTACTCACGGTAAAAAGGCAACAATCCCTGCGGTGATAGCGACATTGAGCGATTCCACGCCACGGTGCATGGGGATAGAGACGCGTAAAGAGGAGAGCGATTCGATCTCTCGACTGACCCCTTCGGATTCATTTCCCAACACAAAAATGGCACGGGAGGGAATTTTCAACGAATAAATATCCTCAACCGCGTGGGAAGAGAGGGTGATGACCGTACTGTTTTTAAGCGGTAACACGTCACCTAAGGTCTCACAATAGTAAATAGGAATTTTAAAAAGCGTTCCAGCAGAGGCTTTCATCACCAGTGGGGAGAGTTTGGTGCTATTTTTTTTTGGCAAAATAATTCCATCAATACGGCTTGCAGCAGCAGAGCGGACAATCATCCCCAAATTTTGGGGGTTATTAATTCCATCGAGGGCTAAAAGACGAAAATCATGGGGAAAATCCTCCTCTACCCTACGCGCATCACGGTAATTTTGGGCTTCGACATCCAAGGCGACCCCTTGATCTTGCGCGCTGTTTTTGGAAATACGGGAGAGGGCATCTTTGGTGTGGTATTTGATCTCGATACCACGGGAGTGCGCCAAAGAGAGGATCTCTTCCATGGTCTCATCACTGCGATTGGTTTTGGAGAGATGGAGTTTGTGGATGGTAACGCTAGGATCGCGTAAAATTTCGACCGCTACATTACGCCCATAGAGGGTAATGAGCGAATCAAAAAACGCTTTTTTTCGTAAATATTCAGGAGAGTCGTTCATCCAATATGGTCAGCAATACGCTCTGCTGTAAATCCAAAAGTTTCAAAAAGTTGATCCGCCGGTGCGCTAGCACCAAAGCCATCCATTGCAATGACACTCTGGGCAAATCGGTACCACTCCAAACCACGTGCGGCTTCGATGGCTACTTTTTGGGTATTGGGTTGGATGATCGTATCGATATAGCTTTGGGGTTGTTCCAAAAGGAGATCAAAACACGGGACACTTACGACATTTGCCATCACACCACGTGCTTCGAGTTTTTGGGCGGTTTGAAGGGCAAGGGCAACTTCAGAGCCAGATGCCATCAAGGTCACGGTCGCATGGTCGCGTGCTTCAAGCAAATAGCCCCCATTTTCCACATCCCCTCTAATCGCTTCGGGTAATACGGGGAGGTTTTGACGTGAACAGACAAACGCACTGGGGGAGTGTGTCATGGTCAACGCTTTTTGCCAACATTTGACATTTTCCGCCCCATCCGCAGGACGGTAGACGTAAAAATTAGGTAAAGCACGGAATTGACTCAAATGTTCAATGGGTTGATGGGTTGGGCCATCTTCTCCTACCCCGATACTGTCGTGTGTCCAGATAAAAAACTGTTGAATCCCTGCCAATGCCGCAATACGGGCAGAGGGTTTGAGATAATCACTAAAGACAAAGAAGGTCGCACTAAAGGGGATCAGTGTCCCATACAATGCCATCGCATTGGTAATCGATGCCATGGCGTGTTCTCGAATCCCAAAATGGATGTTTTTACCCTTAGGAAAATCACCCATATTGATGAGTTCGGTTTTATTAGAAGGGGCCAAATCCGCCGATCCCCCTAAAAATCCGGGAATCGCTTTGGCAATGGCATTGAGGATAATCCCATTCGTGTTGCGGGTCGCATCGGCTTTGGCAAACGTTGGCCATTGGATACGGCTAAAATCGGGGTTAAGTAATTGGTCATACGCCTCATTTTGTTCCATTAAAGGCAACGTTTTAAGACGATGATTCCACTCGCGTTGTGCCAAGTCCCCTTTTTCAATCGCGCAACGGAAACGTGCCAACACATCCTCACTCACCGCAAACGTGGCTTCAGGGTCAAACCCTGCGGCAATTTTGGCCGCTTTAATGATCTCATGACCCAATGGGGCACCATGGGCATGATGCGACCCTTCGAGTTTCCCCGCACCTTTGGCAATCACCGTATTAGCAATAATCAATACGGGGCGTTTAATCGCTTGCGCTTGGGCAAATGCCCCATCAATCTCGTCAAAATCGTGACCATCAATCTCTAATACCGCCCAGTTTTGGGACTCAAAACGGCTGCGCATATCTTCGCTAAGGCTTAACGCAGTGGAACCTTCGATGGTAATACGATTGGAATCGTAAATAACGACCAAATTATCCAATCCCAAGTGACCCGCAAGGGAACACGCCTCATAGCTAATCCCCTCTTCAAGGTCACCATCACCACACAGACAATAGACACTGTGATCAATCATCTTCGCTGTTTCGGAATTGACTTTATGCCCCACAAACTGTGATGCCATCGCAAATCCTACCGCATTGGCAATCCCCTGACCCAAAGGTCCTGTGGTAATTTCGATCCCTGCGGTGTGACCGTATTCGGGATGACCGGGGGTTTTTGAGTGGAGTTGGCGAAACTGTTTTAGATCCTCAATCTCCAATCCATATCCCCATAAATAGTTAAGAGAATAGATCAATCCTGTCCCATGTCCCCCCGAAAAGACCAAACGGTCACGGTTAAGCCACGTAGGGTCTTTGGGATTATGATGCATGTATTCGGATAATACCACCGCAATATCGGCAAGTCCCATAGGGGCACCGGGATGACCTGAATTGGCGTGTTGGATCATATCAGCGGCTAAAAATCGGATGGTATTGGCCATTTTTTGGCGCATTGCATTACTCATTGGGTATTTTCCTTATGTCGATTAATATAGTGGATGAGGGTTGGTGAGAGTTCATTGCGTAAATGATCCTCAAAACGCTCCATTTGGTGCGTCAACTTGGAGGCTAACACATTGGCTTCCTCCCGTGATTTTTCTAACCCCAAAAGGGTCACAAAACTGTTTTTAGCCTGATCGTTTTGGGTCGTTTTTCCCGCACGGATCGGATCGTGGGTAACATCCAAAATGTCATCTTGAATTTGGAAAAGTAATCCCAAATCCAATCCAAATTCATAAAGCATGGGGGCAATATCGTCTCGCCCTACTATAATTGCCCCCATTTTTAACGATGCGGCGATGAGTTTCCCCGTTTTATGCAGGTGTAATACTTTGATTTGTTCCAAAGTCAACGGAGTGTTTTCAAAATGGCAATCAATCGCTTGACCCAACACCATCCCATTCAATCCCCCATTGGAACTGAGTTCGCGAACCAGTTTCACCACCGTTGTCGCACTCAAGGGAACGTTAGAAAGTACCTCAAACGCGTAGGTATTAAGGGCATCTCCCACCAAAATAGCACTCACTTCATCATACGTTTTGTGCAACGTAGGGATACCGCGTCGAAGATCGGCATTGTCCATCGCGGGTAAATCATCATGGATCAAGGAGTAGGTATGGAGCAGTTCAATCGCCAAAGCGACCCCATAAGCACTGTTGAGAAGAAGAGGGTTATAAGCACGGACAACCCCTAAAAGGAGTGCAGGACGAAACCGTTTCCCACCCCCTACAAGCATTTGCCGTAGCGCAACTTCATAATAGGGGTGGAAACTCGCAGCTGAGGGTAAATTTTCCAACAGATATGCTTCAAATTGTTCCATAATTCCCCATATTGTTTAAAATTGACCGTATTAACACTTATATCGTGTCGATAATGTCGGTAATACGATTCTCATCATCCACCAAAACAACGGTGGGTTGATAGGTTTTGAGTTCACTTTCATTGTACGTCGCATACGCAACGATGATAATTTTATCCCCTTTATGCACTTTTCGAGCCGCCGCACCATTAAGACAAATATCCCCTTGTCCCCGCTCACCCAAAATGATATAGGTTGAAAATCGCTCCCCATTATTAATATTGAGAATTTCCACTTTTTGACCAACGCGCATTTTAGAGGCTTCCAACAACCCCTCATCAATGGTAATTGACCCCACATAATTGAGATTGGCATCGGTCACCGTAGCACGATGAATTTTACTGTAGAGCATTTCTATCAACATAAATTAGCGCCCCATCTGCTTCATCATCGCTTCAGGACTAATCGCTTCATCCCAAAGTTCTGAGGAGATCACGTACTCTTGTACAATCTCTCCCCCAATAATATGGCGCTCAATAATCTGAGTAATTTTTTCTTTGGTTAATCCCGCGTACATCACATGACCGGGTTCGACCAACATAATAGGTCCGACATTACAACGGTTCATGCACGAGGTTCGGATGGGTTGTACCGTCCCGATAATCCCTTTTTGCATCAACGTTTGGGCTAAATGTTGAAATAAATCTTGCGTTTGTGGATTGACACAACTTGGTTTTGGCATTCCGGGAGGGGAACTTTGCTCACATTTGAAAATATAAAACGCTGGTTGTGGAACACCCATCGCACACTCCTTAAAAATTTAGGGTTTCACACCCTAGTAAAAATAATGACGCAATTATAGCGAAATTCAGTGCTACGACGTGAAACTCCTACGATTGGTGCGCCAATGCCAATTGATCTAAAATCTCACGTGCAACCACTCGGTCATCAAAAGGGAGGTATTGATCGTAAATAATTTGGGAGGTTTCATCCCCTTTACCCAAAATCAAGACCACTTCATCCCCTTGTCGATCGTTTAATGCCTGAGCAATCGCACTGCGTCGATTCACATCAATGATAACTTTCGTCGGATCGTTCATCCCAGAGAGAATATCTTCAATAATCGCATCAGGGTCTTCAAATCGGGGATTATCGCTGGTCACATATACCTTTTTGGCATACATTGAGGCAACACGCCCCATCAAAGGGCGTTTAGAACGATCACGATCCCCCCCTGCACCAAAAACAACCAAGACCTCTTTTTCTTTGAGGGCGTTAAGAACTTGTTCCATCCCATCGGGGGTATGGGCAAAATCAACAATGACCAGCGGTAACTCACTCACCACTTCCATTCGACCACTCACACCACCGAAATTTTCGACCGCATCGGTGATTTTTTCCAACGATTCCCCACTCACCAAATGGACCGCTGCCATAGCGGCAGTGATATTGTAGAGATTAAAAAATCCATGCAATGAGGTGACAAAGGGGATATGCTCTTCAAAATTTTTGAGAATACCGCTCACTCCATTGTTAAGCGAATAAGCGACAATTTTGTACGTAGCGGGATTTTCAACCCCATAGGTAAACGCATTTTTGACATTAAACTGCGCTTTGGGTTCATCTTTATTGATCAATTTTTTAGACGCATCGGCGAAAAAAAGGTTTTTGATACGGGTATATTCTTCAATGCTTTCGTGATAATCCAGATGATCTTGGGTAATGTTGGTCAAAATTTTAAGATCAAAAGGGATTCCTGCAATCCGTTCTTGCTCAATGGCGTGCGAACTCACTTCCATGATAAAGTATTCACACCCTTTTTCAAGGGCATGGAGGATATGCTTGTAGGTATTAAGCACCGTTGGGGTAGTAAGGGTTTTGCCCTCCACCAACGTATCATTCATAAAAAATCCCCGCGTCCCCTGCATTGCACAAGGGTGACCTAAGTCCAATAAAATAGAATAAATAGCACTGGCGGTGGTTGTTTTACCGTTGGTTCCCGTAATCCCAATCACTTTAATGCGACTAAGATCCAAAAGTTCCCAACACGCCTCTGGGGTTAAGAGGGTTTTAACCCCTTTGCTTTGAGCATCGGCGGTAAATTTTTCATTTTGCTTGGTTACTAAAAAAGCGGTAGACGCATCACATTGCGTCGAATTTTCTGAAATACACTGAAAAGACTGATTGTCTATCTCTAAGCTCATTTTTTCCCTTTTTTTGCCAAACGACGGAGTAAATTGCGCAATTGTGTATCATTAGGGTAAACGCCCAGCGCATTTTCCAAATAACTCAACGCCATCTCTTTATAACCATGATCGATTAAATTATCGAGAAAATCGACAAAATCTTCTTTTTCGGTAATAATGACCCGTGTTGAGAACATAATATTTTCAAAAATACGTTTAAAATCATTCTCATCTAGCACCAATGCCTTAAATTCCGAATACATAATCCCATCAGCAAATTCAAGTCGTTGAACGATCCCTTCGCTAAATAACCCTGCCAATTGTTCCAGCGTACCATCCATGGTCTCAAGGATTTCGGCAATAATGGTATCAGCTTGTTGCTCATCTTCACTGCGCAAAATAGCGTAATAAGCAAACAGTGCCTCAGCCCCACTTTCACCACTCATGGCCATGTCAGATAAGATCGCCCCATTATACGCCTCTTTGGAGGAAGGATCTTCGTGTAAAATATGGGAATATCCCTTAAGTGCATCGGGGTAATGACCCGCCATAAAATGCTCACCAGCAGCCATGAGTGCTTTGGCGTATTTTTTTGTCTTCATCTGATCCCTCCTAAAAGTAAAACTATATCGTCATAACCTAAAATTAGTACGACTCAATAGAATCTTCCATACCCTGAGGGACATTAATAACGGTCAATTCAGGATGAATGTCCATACGAAGCTGACGTTCGACTCCATACTTAAGGGTGTTACCACTGCTACCACACCCAACACAGGCACCTTGTAATTGCACATAAACGGTTCCATTTTTAACCGTTAAAAAAGCGATATCGCCACCATCTAATGCCAACGAAGGGCGTACTTTATCAATAACATTACGCACCGGTTGCATTAACTCTTCATCGGTGAAAGGGATCATATTTTTTAGCCTTTTTTACTACGAATTCATCATGACACTATAAGAAATTTGGACTAAACAAGGAGTAACGCAACAATGATAGTTTTCAGATGAAGTTTTTTTTAAGGGGAAAGTGTTCTTGAACTCGTTAAACGAGTTCAATTGTTGCCATATGGGTGGCATCTCCACGACGAATACGGGTTTTAATGATACGGGTATACCCACCATTACGTTCTGTATATTTAGGAGCAACCACACCTAAAAGGTTCTTCGTTGCCTCTTTATTTTGCAAAACAGCAAAGACCAAACGATGCGCATTAGCATCACCCACACGTGCTGTAGTAATTAATTTTTCAGCAAATGAACGGAGTTCTTTTGCCTTAATCAACGTGGTTTCAATTTTACCATGCTCAAACAATGAAATACTCAAGTTCGTCAACAAAGCCTCACGATGTGAGCTTGTTCGACCTAACTTACGGTATCCGTGGCGATGTCTCATGAGATACTCCTACTCTATTTTTATACGACAAAGAAAAAACATCCCTTTGCCTATGTTAACACTCGATTTAATCTAAATCTACCGTGCCCTTATTCTGCTTCGATTTTCTTTTTAATGGCTATTACCAAATCATCCGAAAGTTCTTGACCTACAGCGTAACCAAATTCGGTAATTTTCTCTAAAATTTCTTCAAATGATTTTTTACCAAGGTTTTTTACCTCTTTTAAATCATTTTGGCTCATCATAACAATTTCACCCACGTATTTAATCGCGGAACGATCCAAGCAATTAAAACTACGCGCGCTTAACCCAAGCTCTTCAATACGCGCGCCCAAACGTTTAAGTTCAGGATGCTCATCACTACTCTCTACCATAGGATTGGTCGATTTAATGCTCACTTCACTGTTAAAAACAGCCATTTGTGCATACATAACATCCAAAGCATTTTTAAATGCGTCAACAGGAGAGATTTGTCCATCCGTCGCAACATTAATCACAAGTTTTTCAAAATTGGGGTTATCTTCCACCAAAACATTCTCAATGGCATACGTCGCACGACGAACTGGTGTAAAATACGCGTCCAAGGCGATGTAACCATCTCCAAGCAAATCACGTACGTCCTCACTGGGAGTGTAACCAATACCTTGATAAATTTTAATGGAAAAGTTAAGACTCGCGTCTTCATTGAGCGTTGCCAAAAATCCGTTTGGAGTCACGATCTCAACATCGTCATTCTCCAAATCACTCCCATGAATTTCACAAGGGCCGGTAAAAGAATACGAAATTTCTTTCTCTTTAAGACCGTTTTTTAATTTAAAACGGATCCCTTTAAGATTGATAATAAAATCTGAAATATCCTCAAGCATACCACGCACCGAGTCAAACTCATGTTTGGCACCTTCGATTTTAATACCGATTGGGGCAAACCCTACCGAGCTGCTAAGCAAAAAACGGCGGATCGGATGAGCAATCGATACTGCATATCCCGTTTCAAAAGGATAGGCAATAATGTTCGCTTCATTCGCGCTGATTTGCTCAACAACAAACTCTTTTGGCAGAAGCGGAGAAGTTTTAATTTTTTTCATGCTGAATGCCCTTTATATTAGTGATTATTTCGAGTAAAGCTCAACGATTAGACGCTCTTCAACAGGAATAACTACCTCTTCACGCTCTGGAAGACGTGTGAAAATACCAAAGACTTTTGCTTGATCAATATCAACCCATGAAGCAAGACCTGTTTGATTGGTCAATTCCATTGCACGAACAACTTGATTATTTTTTTTGCTTTTTTCGTTGATTTCCACTTTTTGCCCCGGTTTAATACGGTACGAAGGGATATCCACACGCTTACCATCTACCAACACGTGACCATGATTAACCAATTGACGTGCGAAACGACGCGTTGTTGCAAATCCCATACGGTATACGACATTGTCAAGACGTTGCTCAAGCAACATGATCAAGTTCGTACCCGTATTTCCTTGACTACGTTTTGCTTCATCAAACAATGAGTGCATTTGTTTTTCACTCAAACCGTACATAAATTTCGCTTTTTGTTTTTCACGAAGCTGAGTACCATACTCAGAAATTTTTGTACGACGTTGACCATGTTGACCTGGTCCATACGGACGTTTATCTAAGGCACTTTTACCTGCAAGACGACGCTCACCTTTTAGGCCAAGGCTTACACCAAATCGTCTTTCGATTTTTTCTACGGGTCCTCTATATCTTGCCATAGTTTCGCTCCTTACACGCGTCGGCGCTTAGGCGCACGACAACCATTGTGTGGTAGAGGAGTTACATCTTTCATATACGAAACACGCAAGCCCTCAATCGCACCAACACTTTTAACTGCAGTTTCACGGCCAGAACCTGGACCTTGAACTTTAATTCCCACTTCTTTAATTCCGTGGACCATTGCTTTACCCATCGCATCTTCAACTGCTTGTTGCGCAGCAAAAGGAGTCGATTTTTTTGACCCTTTAAAGCCAAGTGAACCCGCTGAACTCCAAGCGATCATGTTACCCATGTCATCGGTTACCGTTACAAGCGTGTTATTAAACGATGCTAAGATATGGACGATACCTTTAGCAATATTCTTTTTTATAATTTTTTTACGGGTTGCTTTTCTTTTTGCCATACGCTAATCCCTTATCTTGTGGCTGAGCCGACAGTTTTCTTCTTACCTTTACGGGTACGAGCATTGGTTTTGGTTTTTTGACCACGGCATGGGAGACTTTTACGGTGACGAAGACCACGGTACGAACCAAGATCCATCAACGCTTTAATATCCATAGCAACTTGCTTACGAAGATCTCCCTCAACAGCGATACCACTGCTTCGGATCTCTTTAGCGATAATAGCCGCTTCGTCTTCTGAAAGCTCATATACACGTTTATTGTAATCGAGTCCAGTTGCATCCAAAATTTTTCGAGAAGTGTGCAAACCAATACCATAGATATAAGTTAAAGCATACTCCAAACGTTTTTTCTTAGGTAAGTCCACACCAGCAATACGTGCCATGCTTATCCTTGTCTTTGTTTATGTTTTGGGGTTTTGCAGATTACGCGAACAACCCCTTTGCGTTTAATGATTTTACAATCGTCGCACATTTTCTTCACTGAAGAACGAACTTTCATTGTCAAGCTCCGATATTATAGTCCCTTACTCTCTTGTAGGTGCACATCACACGCACCA
Organism: Sulfuricurvum sp.; assembly: GCA_020721585.1. Lineage (GTDB taxonomy): Bacteria > Campylobacterota > Campylobacteria > Campylobacterales > Sulfurimonadaceae > Sulfuricurvum. Next base: position 34,631 of record DYMK01000005.1, on the reverse strand, counting down.
ATACTTGTAACTACATTCATGCAGTTAGAAACATTCAATGGTTGTTGTCCAAGAAAGCAAAGCGGACGCGCATTTTACAAAAAAATACGTTAAAGTTTTATTAAGATATTAGGGAAAAGAGGCGAACAAGAGCCGTTTTTAGACGATTCTTATTCGGTAAGGGCTTTCAAGGACGGTATCTAAGGTTTCAAGTTCCTTCATCAATTCGCAGATCGATTTCTCACGCGCTTCGTGAGTTGAAATTAAAAGATGCGCACATTCTTGGGCAAAAGGGCGTTGAATCATGGCTTCAATGGAAATTCCATAATTGGCAAATAACTGCGTAATTTTGGCGAGAATTCCCGCTTTATCGGTGATACGAAGACGCAAATAATATTTAGAGTAAATATCATCACGGTGTTTTAAGCGCAACCCCTCTTCGAGGGGGTGGTTAAATCCAAGCATAGGGGAGCGTTTACCAGCACGCGCGATATCGATAATATTGGCAACGACCGCACTGGCGGTGGCATTCCCCCCTGCTCCTGCCCCATAATAGAGGGTTTCGCCCACACGGTCACCAATGACACTAATCCCATTCATCACCCCATCAATTTTGGCAATCATTTCTACTTCTTTCACCAAAGCGGTATGCACACGGAGTTCTACCTCATCTCCATCCCGTTTGGCAATGCCAAGCAGTTTAATGGTGTAACCAAACTCTTTGGCAAAAGCAATATCGGTTTGGGTAATTCCCTCAATCCCCTCAATCAAAATCTCTTCAGGTTTGGCATCAATTCCATACGCGATCGAGGCAAGGATAAGGAGTTTATGAGCAGCATCAAATCCCCCAATATCAAACGTAGGGTCCGCTTCTGCATACCCCAATCGTTGTGCCTCAGCTAAAACGGTATCAAATTCTGCCCCCTCGGACATCATCTTGGTCAACATGAAATTACACGTCCCATTCATAATCCCCTGCAACGAGAGGATATGATTGGCAGAGAGGCCATCCCGCAGTGCATTAATGATGGGAATCCCCCCTGCGACACTGGCTTCAAATTCAAAAGGGATATCCCCTGCACTCTCTTGAAGTTCGTAACGGTGATACGCAAGGAGAGCCTTATTGGCAGTCACCACCGCTTTTTTATTGGCTAAGGCTTTTTGAAGAAGGTCAAAAGGGAGGTCAATTCCCCCCATCAGTTCCACAATAATATCAATTTCGGGATCATTGACAATCGAATAGGGATCACGTGTCATGGCAATTGTTAGATCAGCTACTTTATTCACATCACGGACAGCTCCCCGCGTAACCACAATCTCTTCGCCTGAACGGGCAGTAATAATCGCCTTATTTTGTTCCAAAATCTCCACGACAGCACGACCAACCGTCCCTACCCCTAACACACCAATACGGATCACTTAGACCCCTTTTCCACTAAATTGTTGTAAAAAAAGTTTGATATTTTTGGCAGCTTGTCGGATACGCTTATCATTTTCGATCAACGCAATGCGGACATATTCGTCCCCATACTCCCCAAAACCAATCCCCGGAGAGACCGCTACATTGGCTTCTACCAACAGTCGCTTAGAAAATTCCAAACTCCCCAAGTGACGAGCGCATTGGGGAATTCTTGCCCACACAAACATGGATGCTTGATTGCGTCGCATTGGCCACCCCGCACGGTTAAATGCCTCAATCAAAATAGTTTGACGATGGTCATATTTGTCGGTAATCTCTTGAACGCACGTTTGATCCCCATTAAGCGCAACGGTAGCAGCCACTTGAATGGGGGTAAACATCCCATAATCCAACCAGCTTTTAATTTTTTGCAAGGCTCCGATGAGTTTGGCATTCCCCACAAAAAATCCTACGCGCCAGCCTGCCATATTGTAGCTTTTGGAGAGGGTGAAGCTCTCAACCGCCACATCTTTAGCCCCCGGTACCGACATAATGGAGGGAGTTTTGTACCCATCAAACGTTAAATCCCCATACGCAATATCACTGATAATGTAAAAACGTTCCCGCTTTGCCATCGCCACAATACGGGTATAAAAATCGGGTGTTACGGTTGCGGTCGTAGGGTTATGGGGAAAATTGACCACGACGTATTTGGGTTTAGGAAAAGAGTTATGAAAGGTCTGTTCCAAACGCTCAAAAAAGAGGTCTTCATCCACTTTGTAATCTTCATCAAAGGGAAGTTCCATTTTTTGGACATTTCCCCCTGCCAAAATAAATGCGTAGGAGTGGATCGGATAGGTAGGGTCAGGAACAACCGCCACATCGCCCGGATTGGTAATGGCATACGCCAAATGGGCATATCCCTCTTTGGAACCCATGGTTGCGACTGCTTCAGTATCAGGATTAAGATCAACATCATAACGACGTTTGTACCAATCACAAATTGCCTGACGTAATTTAGGGATCCCTTTGGAAGCCGAGTAACCATGTACCTTGGTCTTCTTCGCCGATTCAATCAATTTTTCGCGAATATGGGTGGGGGTATCTCCATCAGGATTACCCATACTAAAATCGATCACATCTGCACCCGCACGTCTGCGCGCCATTTTGAGTTCACCCACCTCAGCAAAGACGTATTTTGGGAGACGTTTGATACGATCAAACTGAATTTCATCAAACATGATATTTACCTACCATTAAAAAATTGCGCCATTCTAGCACTTTTCCTCTGCTCTCAAGCTTAGAGCCACTGGGGGTAAAATTCTTATTCTATTCGTCTCCTACTTTATCAATCAAAAGCTCTTTTTACCAGTTACTGCCATGATTTTTAGCGTTAAACGCCTCCGCGCTAATTTGTTGCAAAACCCCATTTTGGTACGAGAACCATACTTTGTCCCCTTCATTGAGCTTAGTGCTTCCTTGAGGAGAAATCATCTCTAAACGACCATGACCAAATAAAATAAGCCAATTCTTGGTACCGTCTAAGGCAATCGGGTCTTTAGTGATTTTTTGAGCTTTCTCCCCTGTTGCAACATTAATCATCCCTACCCACACTTTGTACGTTGGTTTAATCATCGTCACTTTACCAAAATTGCTTAATGCCCCCTCTTCGCTCCCTATGCTACTATTGGTCTCAGGCGTTACTGTGCTATTGGTCTCAGCTACACTGGTAGCAGCAATGGGCTTATCTGCAGGGAGAGTATCGGTTTCAGGGACAGTAGTGCTTAGATTAAGGGTCTCCTCTTTGGGAGCAACGCTCACCTCTTTTTGGGTCATAAAGCCAATAAGGATCAAAAGGACAACCGCCCCCACCGCACCAAAAATCCAATATTTACGTGGATCTTTAGAGGGATGAAGGACAACCGAAGGGGTCTCAAGAATAGAAGATTCTTCGATCTTAACCGCATGATGAGCATCATATTCCTCACGTAATGGCGTTAAATCAAGCGCATACTCCCGCTCTAAAATAGAGAGAAATCCCATAAATTGCATTCGAGTGATCTCATCAAAAGACTTATCAAATAATAATGTTAATTTAGCCCGAGAAATATGGGTCTGTTCATGAATACTGGCAATACCCAATTCCTGTAATTCTTCAAAGGTTGTTATCCTACTCATCGCATTCTCTCCATTAAAATTGCCCCTGCTACACCTACATTGAGCGAATCAAAATCGTGTGCCATCTCAATAGAGACACCACAATCAAGCCCTTTTTCAACACGGCCACTGAGTCCCTCACCCTCACTGCCCAAAATCAAGACCCGCTTCGCATCAAACGTCACATCGCGCACATTGGTTCCCGCTAGCGTTGCCCCATAAAGGGTAAATCCTGATTGTTTGAGTTCGTGCATCAAATCATGAATATTATGGATCACCACGATGGGTAAATCAAGGGCTGCTCCACTGCTGGTGCGAATTAATGCTTCCAAATTGGGTTCTCGAATGCCGGTAATCACCAGCGCATCGACTCCAAGGGCGTAGGCACTGCGTACCAATGACCCCATATTTCCCATATCGGTAATCGCACTTAAGACGACAATAAAACCACACTTTTTCAAAAAGGGGGAAGCGTACGGGACAATTTGCGAAATTTCCGCAATGTACCCTTGATGATTTCCCCCTTTGACCATCGACTGCGCCGCATTTTCGGGGATCCGTTTGACCTCAAAGCCCATCTTCATCAAAAGACCGTACTCTTTTTTATCCACTTCTTTGGCAAGATAGAGGGTTTTGATCCGATCTTTATGCCGTTCAATTGCATAAAAGACCGGTTGTTTACCGTAAATGAGCATAATTACAATTCCTTATAAAGTTAAGAGGCGATTATAGCACTCTTTTGGATTTTCACCGGTAATCTTGGCAATCAATTTGGACGCCACTTTTTTGGGGATATCCAGTTCTAAAATATCTTGTTCGTTCAAACGCGCACCACACGCTGCAGAAGCTTCAATCACCACAACCCATTCACCTCGAATTTCATCCTCGAATTGGGCTAACAACGCAGATGCTGTTCCTTGATAAAATCGCTGATACTTTTTGGTCAACTCTTTGGCCAAAAATACTCGACGATCAGGGGCAGAAATAGCAATTTCGCGTAAAAGTTTATCCAAACGTTTGGGAGATTCATAGAGTATGGTGGTATAACTGTTAAATAAAGCCTCTTGAAGCGCACTGGCTCGATCGTTTCCTTTGTGCGGTAAAAATCCTAAAAAAAGCATTTTTGTCTCACAAAAGCCACTGGCGACAAAGGCACTCAAAACGGCATTAGCACCGGGTAAAATATCGTACGTCACCCCATGATCCAAACAGTACCGAACCAACAATTGCCCCGGATCACTAATCCCCGGCATCCCCGCATCACTCACATAGACGACATTCGCATTAAAAAATTCAGGGGTAAGCTTAGCGACAAACTCCGATTCATTATGGGAATGCAGGCTTAAAAACTGGGGATCAGACATTGTCAAATTATGACGCTCTTTAAGCAAATGGAGGAGTTTTTTGGTAATTCGGGTATCTTCACACAGAATAATATCCGCAAGAGAGAATACTTCAAGAGAACGTAACGAGATATCCGCAATGTTGCCAATGGGGGTGGGGACAAGAGAGAGCATTTTTCTTCTTAAAGGGTTTGCCTACAAAAGGCAAATGGTACGAAGAGAAAGAAAGTCTCACTCTTCATACGGCAATTATTGGTTGTTAAGTGCGTAACGTTTTTTGAATTTATCAATACGTCCAGCCGTATCTACTTGGCGCTCAGAACCGGTATAAAACGGATGACACTCGCTACAAATATCGACACGAATCGACTCTTTGGTACTGGTTGTCGTGAAGGTGTTACCACACGCACAGCTCACAGTAGATTCAACTACTTTAGGATGAAGATCTTTTTTCATAATATATTGCCTTGTGAATGACGGCGTTGTACGTCACTCGGTTTTAATTTTACATCCGTACCTGGGGACGGATTGTCGGCGCGAATTATAGCTAAAACTTTTAAATTTTACAACGAAACCTTAACAATAAACACGGCTGATTCTTATTGTTGCACTTATTACTTGAATTGGCGGTACAAGAGTATCGCTTAAAATAGAAAAATTTTTCTTGCCATAGGTCAAGAGGGTGAATCCTTCTGCTCCATTTTAACCACGATTTTTTCCAACATCCCTTGAAATTTATCGAGCATCTGCTGAGTTTTTGCTATCTTTTCAAGTGAATTAATGGTCAGATTTTCAGATATATCAATGTAGTCTTCGATTTCAGCTTTGGATGGATCACTAAGGGAGGTTTGCGAGAGCTGCTGTTCCATTGTTTTAGCTGCATCTTCGATTTGCACCAACGTATTTTGCGATTCGATCAACGCACTTTGCGCTCTATGCACCACTTTTTCAACATGCAATAAAAAGGTTTTCATATCCGATTCGGCCTGCATCAGCTCGCTTTGTGATTCTGTAGAGATACGAGGTTCTGTATGTAGATCCTCACAACGAATTTGAGAAACCTCTTTGGCATTGCTTAAAAAGCGGTCAAACTCTTCATCAATCTTTTTACTGAGTAATATACTGCCGATCACTGCTATGAGGGTTACAAAAGCTCCAATATACTGAATCCACTGAAGGCGATCTATCTTCTTCTCAGAAGCAGCCGTATAAATATGGACAGTTTGATCAATTTGATCTAAAAGAAGATTGTTGAGCTGGTAGAGTTCGGAAATCTCCTCTTCAGAAGGGGGGGATTTTAACTCAATCTTCACTTTGATCGTTTCGGCTAACCTAAAAAATCGATCACTTAAGTTGCTTATTTTTTCAAGACGTAAAGCGATCTCATCCGTCGGAGGTCGGGTGATTTTTCCATCTTGAGTTCCGCTTTGGAGAGATTTGAGATTGAGCATAAATTCATTCTTAGCTTCACTAAAAGGAGAAAATTCAGCTGACGTACGGTGGAGATTTAAAAAAAGCTCTTTTGCCATTTTTTGGGATAACATTCGCTCTTTACCAACGATATGAATAACATAGCCATCATGCTTGCTTTGCTTATTCATATAAACGGTAATAGCGATTAAACTAACAAGCAATAAGGAAAGGATAAAACTGATAATTTTGATTCGAGAGGTTATTTTTTTCATAATTTTTTTCTCTAATTATACAGTAATTTAAGCGCGTTAGGGTCTAAAACACTGATTGAGCCATCAAGTGCAATAATCTCTTTACGAACCAATTTTCCCAGCAAACGCGACAGCGTTTCTGGCTGTATATTCAACAATGCTGCGATTTCCTGTTTTTTAAGTCGGTTAAATTTATCAAGTTCATGAGAAAGCATAAAAGCAACTTTTCCCATCGCATCGAGAACCATATTGTTAAAAAAAGTACGCTGATAGTTCTCTACACTCACCAAAACACTGTGAAAACATCGAAGAGAAAACTCAGGGCTTTGGGTAAACAACAGCGATAAAGCCGATGTTTTTATCCCAATCAGCGTCCCTTTGGTTTGTGCTTCGATAGTACCAAACATTCTAGTGACATAGCGATGGTTCTCAAAACGAATATCACTGAGTGCCATCGACGATTCGTTATAGCAAATAGAGATTTCATGCTCGTCATGGGAGAGTTTATACGAACGTAAAATTCCATCAACTACAAAATACCAATACAGAAGATCATCTCCCTCGTAGAAAAGGAGTTCTCCTTTCTCAAACGTTTTTGTTGATGATTGTGCTGCAATCAACTCCAAATCACGAGAAGAGAGTCCCTGAAACAAAGCTAATTTTTTAGCCACTTGGTCAAAATTCATTGTGTTATTGACTTATTATCTCTTTAAGAATTTCACTAATAGAACAATTTTTTTGCTGTGAAAGTGCTTCAAGTTTCTTGAATGTTTCATGATCAATCCACTCACTGAGCTTGATTATATTTTCTTCCATCTCTTTGAGTCGAGCGTAATTACCTTCGAGTTCATGGCGCTTGGTACTCTCAACCGGTGCGCGAAGCGATTTGTACCCGATTAAATTATCATTTTTATCCAATAACCCTGAAACTTGTGCGTATATCCAGTAAAATCCACCATCTTTACGAAGATTTTTCACATAGCCTGACCACATTTTTCCTTCACCCAAGGTTTCCCATAGATTGGCAAACAACGATGAAGGCATATCGGGATGACGAACGATATTATGCGGTTTTCCAATCAGCTCTTCCATCTCATATCCACTAATATCAGCAAAAGTGTCATTAGCATAGGTAATGATTCCATAAAGATTCGTATGCGATACAATCAGCTCATCGCTGGGAACTTCTGTTTCGATACAGAGGGTTTTCATTATTTATCCTTTAGGTGTCCATGATAAACGATGTCTTTGGCATCCACATCATCTGCGTTCAAACGTTCCATAAGCTGCTCATCAACGCGTTCTAATTTCCCCTCTTCATCAGAGAATTCACTTTCGCTGTAAGCCATCGCCATTTCAGCCGATAAAATATGGGGTATGTCTTGAATAATACGGAGTTTTTCAGACTCTTCTTCTGTCGTTTCACCCTCTAAAATGATAATGATTCGACCCAACTCATCGTGAGCGTAAACCTCACACTGATTACTTGTTTGTAATTGTTCTAGCACGAATGCTATATACTCTGGCGCACATTTAACGACAACACTTGATATATTCATGGTAACTCCCAAAATAGAATTTTATTTTCATCAGCACACGATACGAACCGTTTTTCATCGATAAACGCTATACGATTCAGCGTCGCACTGTGCCCTTTTGCCGTAAAAAATTTTTGACGTTTGATCGTGTCAAAAACACTGATAAGGTTCTCTTCATCCATCGCAGCTGCCATCACGCCTGCACTCGGTGAGAGGGCTACGGTGTAGATTAAAAAAGAACCATCAAAACGGGAATAACTTTTTCCATCTAAGGTGTAGAGTATCGCTCGGCGATCTTGACCGGCGGTGAGAACACGATTGTTTTGGATATCTACTTTATAAATATTATCGACATTCCCCCCCTGAATACGACGCGTGATTTTCATTGCAGCCGTATTGATCACTGAAACAATTCCTGCCTCTCCTACAATAACCGCTGTTTTTTTATCTGTAGATAACGCCATATCACTCAGCGGTGAAGTCCCTCCACTGAGCGTTTTCATAATCCGATTGGTTTTCAGATCAAAAAATACCACCTCATTACTCAACAATGCCAACATCACTTTCGTATCCGAAATAAAGGCTATTTTTTTCACGACCGTTTTGGTGGAATAAGTAGTTTTAGTAATTTTCCCCTCACGAATCGTGTACAGCCATCCATCTTCTCCTGCTACGATTAGGGTTTTAGTATCTAATGAGAGATCGATACTCATAATTTTTTGCTTTATTTTTTTACCCCATGAATCTTCGATAGTCGGAAGCATTTTTTTGGAAATGATTTTACCTTTTGCGGTGATTTGCAAAGCTTCACCGTTTGCGGTTCCTGCCCAAATATCTCCTCCTCTCACCACAAAATCCAAAACTGGTGAAGAGGTTTTCACACTCACTTTCGGAAAAATCACCCCTGCATAAAGTGTTAGAGAGAAATACAATACAAACAAAAAAGATTTCACACTCTCTCCTTTAGAGGATGGAGTGTGATCGTAAAGGCTGGACATACACCAACACAAAAGCCGCATGCAGTACATGCGTTTGAATCAATCTCAGGATTCCATAATCCGGTAAATTGTATCGCTTTATCGTTACAGACGTCAGCACAACTGCGACAGATAGTTTTATTCCACGCCAAACAGCTTAAAATACCGATTTTGACTTCAGCTTTTAGCGACGTAATTGGCTCTGCAACAAAACAATCACTTTCACACGCAGTGATACACTCACCGCAAAAGGTGCATCCACGTCGTGAAAAATCAAGATAAGGGATCCTTGCATCTTCATGAACAATAATCCCCTCTTCGCAAACTTTTTTACAAGCAGAGGTCGTACAGCTCAGACAGTTATCACTATTCTCGGTGATAAAGCCAGGAAGAAAGGGATGAAAAGGTTTTTTCTTCTTCCCTCCTCCCATAGCGAGTGCAACCAACGAGGTAAAAAATCCGCGACGTGAATCCATATTACTCTGCTACCAAATCTTTATTAAGATCAAACAAGCCTGAGGCATCTTCCATTACACCTTCACGGAGAGTTTTAATCAAGTTTGTTTTATATTCGCCACCGATTTTCTTATGATACGCCCCTTTGAATTTATTCATTACTGCAGGATCAAGTACAGCCTGGGGTGCATGACACTGTGTACAATTCCATCGTCCTTGATACAGTTCCCCTTTGAGATCCGTCATATTCCGAAGATTGGTCAAATGCGTTTTAGGAATCGGTATAGCTCCAACACTCGGTGCAACTTCTGGCATATGACACGAGGTACACGTGTTTTCTTCCTGAGTGATAATTGGCAACTCACTGATGTCATGCGGAATCATCGGTGGTGCATTGTCATACGCTCTTGGAATCCGTTTGTTCCCAGCTCCTGGAGCCGTTCCTTTATAGACAAAAGGTTTTTCAACCAAACCGCTATCTGCATCAACACTTACTTTTGAAAGTCCTAACGACTCTTCAGCGATCTGAACCTCTTTACCTGCACCCAAGAGTAATGTACTCCCTAATATTACGGTGGTTACGATACTAATCACATTACGTTTCATGTGTTTACTCCTTATTTTGTTGTTTAAATAAGCGAATATCAAAATTTAAAGCGTCATCATCACACACTTCAATACAGCGAGCGCAGTTGGTACACTCACCCATGGCGACAAATTCGCTTCGTTTACCGATCATATGCAAAACCGGTTTTTCAGGACAAATAGCGGTGCATTTCATACACAACGTACATTTTTCCTGATTGTGTTTTACACGGATCACACTGAATCGGCCGATGAGCGAATACAATCCCCCCAACGGACACAGATGACCGCAAAATCCGTTTTTCACCCCAAATAAATCGAGGAGAAAAACACCTGCCACTACGGCTCCACCAAATCCGATTCCAAAAATAAGTCCACGATTGAGCATCCCGATAGGACTGATAAATTCAAATGCCGCAACTCCAAAAATCGCTGAAAGGGCGATAGAGAGCACTAATACCCAATAGCGAAGATGCCGGCTGATGACAACTCGACGCTCCACTTCGTTAATCCGTAAGACACGGCGTAACCCATTGGCAGCATCACTCACCATGTTGATCGGGCACACCCAGCTGCAAAAAGCTCTCCCGCCGACAATGGCATAAAATAGCGTTATGATGGCAGCTCCGATAAGTACATCCAATCCTAGCAACGCACCCGCAGCAGACATTTGCACTACCGCAAACGGATCTGCTAAAGGGATTGTCCCCATAACCAATGAACTCCCTAAATTACCTTCGAGAACTTTCCATCCCCATGCATGTGATCCGAAATAAAGAACTATCATTGAAATTTGTGTCAAACGGCGAAGAATTAAAAATTGGTGTTTTTTTAGCCACTCCATTAAAACTCCTCATCATTAAGATAATCGACCGGTTTTTGAGAACTGGTCGGGGTTGTGGTCGTTTCACCGCCCCCTTTTTGAGTCTCCAGCCGTTTTTCATCTTTTTCATCCCACCCTTTGATGTAATTGCTTCCAGCTTTCCCTTTTGCAACCGACAACGGCAAGACAAAAATAGAGGCTTTTTCGGTAATACACGCTTTTTCACACATTCCGCATCCGGTACACACATCACCGATGACACGAGGCACCAGCAGGGCATGTTTCCCCGTCCGATCATTTCGACTATGATCGATCACAATCGCTTCATTGATCAGCGGACACGCTCGATAACAAGCATCACATTGAACACCCCAAAAAGCGACACACTGATCCGAATCAATCACCGCAATCCCCATTTTCGCCATACCTATATCGAAGACTTTGTGTCCGTCTTTCGCCATTTTCATGACCAATGACTCCTCCAACGCACCTGTAGGACACGGTGGGACACAGGGGATGTCTTTACACATATAACACGGGATTTCCCGCGCGATAAAATAAGGAGTTCCTATCGGAATATTATCTCCAGCACGGGCAAGACGAAGCGTATCGTATGGACATACTTCAACACATAACCCGCAACGAATACAGTGTGCTAAGAAATCTTCTTCGCTCAATGCCCCAGGAGGACGCAGCACCATTGATGCAGCACTCGCTTCATCAATGTATGCACTCCATGTCAATGCCCCAAGCGTTGCTAACCCGATTCCTTGCAATGCTTGCAATAAAAATCGGCGACGTTCACTCATCGGGGGCTGTTTTTCCGTTGCCATGGTTAAGCCTTATAGACCTTGACTGCACATTTTTTATAGTCGGTTTGTTTAGAAATCGGACAGGTCGCATCTAAACATACTTTATTAATATAAACTTTTTCATCGAACCAAGGGACAAATACCAATGATTTAGGTGGTCGGTTGCGTCCTCGTGTTTCAACACGGGCTTTTACTTTGCCACGACGTGATTCAACCCATACCAATTCACCGTCTTTTGCCCCCATATCTTTAGCCGTTTGAGGATGCATATAACAAAGAGCTTCTGGAACTGCTCGATAGAGTTCAGGTACACGCATGGTCATCGTTCCAGAGTGCCAATGCTCAAGCACACGACCGGTACAAAGCCACAATGGGTACTCTTTGCTCGGAGTTTCAGGCGGCTCCATGTATGGATGCATAAAGATTTTGGCTTTATTGTGCAAATCCACTTTTGGTTTGGATGCATCAGGACCGGTCAATGTTCCTTGTTGGATCACTTTGCTAAATTCACCGTAGAAAGCAAACTCACGCCCTGTTTTCTTCGCATACGGATCGTATTTAGCGTTAAAACGCCATTGCGTCTCTTTGCCATTGACTACCGGCCATTTCAAACCACGAACACGGTGATAGGTGTCGAAATCGGCTAAGTCATGCCCATGCCCGAGACCGAATTTACGATACTCTTCCCAAATGTATTTATGAATAAAGAAACCATACCCTTTAAACGGCTTGCCATCAGAACCAAGGACATTACGTTTATCACCGCCCGCTTCAGTATTAGCAAACCCTTTCCCGATTGGATCTGGCCATTTGTAGCTTTTTGCCTCTTTATTGGCGAACAAAACATCAAACAAGGTATCGGTCGGTTTGTATCCCATTTTTTGAGCTTCACTCAGTACACTTGGGATCGTCACTTTATCGTTAATTTTCCACTCTTTCCACACTTCGGCAAGGGTGAAGCGTTTGGCAAATTCTGCCGTTTGCCACAAATCACCCATCGCTTGACCAACTGGAGTAACTTGCTGTTTCCATTGTTGAGTTCGACGCTCAGCATTGCCGTATCCACCCCATTTTTCATATATCATCGCCGATGGTAGAATCAAATCGGCTACTTTTGCTGAAATACCCGGATAAGCATCCGAACAGACGATGAAATTATCCATCTCACGCGCTGCTTTAATCCAGTGGTTTGCATTGGCGGTATCTTGCCATGGGTTATTAACCTGAACCCATGCCCATTTCACTTTACCGTCTTCTAAATCACGCATAATTTGTACATAATGACTACCTGCAACAGGGTTAATCGTTCCTGCTGGAACTTTCCAGATGTGTTCAGAGTGTTCACGATGTTTTGGATTCATAACGACCATATCCGCAGGGAGACGGTGACTAAAGGTTCCTACTTCACGTGCTGTTCCACATGCTGATGGCTGACCAGTGAGTGAAAATGCCCCAGAACCTGGTTTGGATTGTTTACCAAGTAACATATGAACCATGTATGATTGAGAATTTACCCATGTACCACGTGTGTGCTGATTGAAGCCCATTGTCCAGAAACTAACAACTTTACGCCCTTTTTCGATGTAAAGATCGGCAAGTGCTTTGAGTTTTTTCTTGAATGCTTCGGTATCCTCATCTGGATTTCCTTTAGCAACACTCGCAACATAATCGAGAGTATACGGTGCTAAACCACGCTTAAATTCTTCAAACGTAATAACCCAGTTTTCCGCAGCCGTTGCATTGTGCGTCATTTTCATGGTCTCACCTGTCTCATACCCGAACGGTTTGAGTGCAGGACCCTCTAACGCGCCAACTTTTTTTGCAACCTCTTTGGCTACCGTATCTTTTTCAGATGCTTTAAATTTTGGATGGTTGGCGTTGTTACGCATTCCATATCCCGTATCGACCCAGCTTGTCGCAAATACACAGTTCTCTTTGACATATTTCCAGTCGATGGATTCAGGAGCGTTGTAAACTAACTCACGTGCAATGTAGTTCCAGATTGCCAAATCGGTACTTGGTCGAAAAATAATCTCAATATCCGCCAAATCCGAAGTACGTTGTGTATAGGTAGAGAGATTGACTACTTTTACTTTTGCTTTGTTGGTGAGTTTACGATCGGATACGCGTGACCAAAGAATCGGATGCATCTCCGCCATATTAGCACCCCATGTTACGATCGTATCGGTTAACTCAATATCATCGTAACAGCCTGCCGGTTCATCGATACCGAATGTTTGCATAAATCCAGTAACCGCAGATGCCATACAGTGACGTGCATTAGGGTCAATATTATTAGATCGAAAGCCTGCTTTCATCAGTTTAAGCGACGCATAGCCTTCGTGAATAGTATATTGACCAGATCCAAAAATACCAACTGAAGTTGGACCATTTTTAGCATACGTCTCTTTAAATTTATACGCCATTACATCAAATGCTTTTTGCCAACTTACGGGTTGGAATTTTCCTTGTTTACTGAAATTTCCGCTTGCATCGACACGTAACAACGGCTGAGTTAAACGGTCTGCACCGTACATAATTTTGGCTAGGAAATATCCCTTAATACAGTTGAGCCCTTTATTTACTGGAGCTGCAGGGTCACCTTTGACCGCAATAATTTTATCATTTTGGGTTGCGACCATAACACCGCATCCCGTTCCGCAGAAACGGCATACTGCTTTGTCCCAACGCCATCCTGACTCACCCGCCTTGGACGCAGCTTCAACTTCGCTTGGCAATGTCATACCCACTGCAGCAGCAGCAGCTGTTGCAGCACTGGCTTTTAAAAAATCCCTACGACTTTCTTGCATTGTTGATCCTTTTTAGTGGATTAGTTTTTGTCGACACCTCTAAAAAATTCTTTTTTAAAACTTTTTAGAAGTGCCTTTTTTTATTGACACTGATAATTTTAATATAATAAGTGATTTTAAAAATTGACCTAAGTCAAGTGATAGTCATTCTAAAAAAAGGGGGTATACAAGATCTTTCCAAACAGCAATTAATATTTGTATGCGATCACGTAAAAGAGAGAAAATACTGCCTGAAAAAATCACCCCAAAGGGTGAAAAGAAATTATTTAGAAATATGTGAAGCAAGTGCAGAAATTTGTGCATCATTAAGAGATGCTACTTGTCCTTTCATGAGAGCTTTTTGAGCAGTGCCGTAGCTTCCGTCTTTGTACCCTTTAAGCGCAGTTGTGATTTGTGCCGCACTCATATCTTTAATGATTTTGCTTTTGCCGAGTGCCGCTTTTTCTCCCGCCGCACCATGACACACTGCACATTTTTTATAAAGCGCCGCACCCTCTTCTGCTGCATGAACATTTACAAAACCTAGAGCAACCAATGTTGCCACTACCATAAAACTTTTTTTCATACAAAGTTCCTACTGTTGAGATAGAAAATTATAGATCGTTTCCACATCAAAAGCTTTGACCTAAGTCAATTTAATGACGTACTTCAAACGTCATATTAGTCCTCTCGTAAAACTTTTCAGATTTCATTCTTTTCAAAGCACATAATTGTGGGCGTTACCCATGCTGAACGTGATTCAGCATCTCCTCTTTTAGACCCTGAATCGAGTTCAGGGTGACGGGTTAGAGCGTTCAGGGTGACGCACCCTGTCATTGCGGACACCTCTTCGTCATTGCGGACTTGATCCGCAATCTCAGGACAAGAGACCTAAAATTTATAATCGAGTTGCAGCCACACTTTAGAAACATCTTTGGTAAAGGTTGCAACATCCCCTGCTTTATAATAGCCCGCTTTGATAAGACCACTTAACCCTTTAACACTTGGGATAGCATTGGTATAGAGCATATCCCACTCATGCCCAAGGTCACTTTTGGTTGCCATGGCGTGATCGGTGTTAAAATTATGATAGACGATCACTGCTTTTCCCAACGCAGGAGAGGTGTACCCAAACGTTGCACTGGCATCGCATAATCCCCCTGTTGGGGTCGTAAGAAATTTATCCGCCCATCCATTAAACGCATGGAGGGTTGCTAGCGGGGTTTGGAAGGCGGTTTTACCATCACTTCCGGTGGAACCACTTAGCACTTCGTATCCTGCACCCACCAAGACCCCACTGACATTGGCAAGGGCATCAAGGTTATAATAGTGGGCATCGGCTTGGGCATTTTTGATCCCCCCTAGACTCTCTTGTGAAGCATCCCCTTGTCGGGCATATTCCGCACGATACCCAATTTTAGCGATACCAAGGGGGACATCTCCCGTAAGTGCCACTCCTGCTGTGTCGTGTGTTGAAGCGAGCCTATAGTCATACGCGGTCACTTTGAGCATATCATTGAATTTATACGATCCATTTAACACAATCGAATTACCACGATTTCTCAATGTCACTGGAGCATTGGTAATCCCTGCGATACTGCGGATATACCCCCCCGTTAAGGTGAGATTATCGACGGTGGTATCGGTGAGCAGTACGGCATCAAAGCTTTGCATCATTTGTCGCCAATCCACCGATCCAATAAACCGTTGGTTGTCCAAATTGATCACTTGACGACCCGCTTTGATGGTGGTTTTGCCCACTTTGTACTGGAGATAAGCTTGGTCAAATCGGGTTTGAACGGGATCTACGACCGTATCGTAGGTGGTCATCCCATTGTAGGTACCATCAAAGTAGTATTGTGGTCCTATGGCTTGTACGGTGGTTCCCTCCACTTTCATCGTAAGGGCATCCAGACCAAACACATTGGCGTTAAGTCCAAGGGTTGCGCGTACCGTATAGGCGTTGGCTTGACTTTTGGTATTACTTTGGTCATCGACGTTTTCATAACGGGCGCGTACTTCGCCATTGAATTTTGGATGGCTTAAGAGGCTAAAATCCTCTGCGCTCAAAGGTGCGGCACCAAAAAACACCGACGCTAAAATAGTAGACAATACTAAATATTTCATTTTTACATCCCTATATTAAATATAAGAGAACTGTATCATTTTCGGTAGATCAAAAAATTGACTCAGGTCAAATTATATTCTTGACCTGAGTCAATATTAAACCTTGCCAATTCAATATTATAAGGTGAAGGGACTAAAGAGATACGACATTCTCTTCCTTTCAATCCGTAAGCGTTCTAATATTTTCCACCGTTGAAGCAATCAATCGTTCGCGTGCTTCACGGGATGTCCATGCGATATGAGGGGTGACATAGAGACGATTTGGGTGTTTGATCGCTAAGAGAGGATGTCGCGTTTTCATCGGTTCTTGACGTAACACATCCAAACCAACATAAATTGGTTTGACATCAATAATGACCGCAAGAGCTTCTTCATCGACGATTCCCCCCCGACCAAGATTGAGCAAGACTGCCCCATCTTTCATCTGTAACAGTTCTGAATGGGAAATGAGATTTTCCGTCAAAGCATTTAGCGGTGCGTGGATCGAGATAATATCGCTGTTTTCGATCAGTCGACTGAGGGTCGTTTTTTCAAAGTCGCCATTGTCATTTTTTCCTGATGTCGAATAATAAACAACGTTGACCCCAAAGGCGGATGCGATGTGCGCCACACCACGACCTATTGCACCCAAGCCTATAATCCCCCACGTTTTCCCCCGTAATTCACTGAAGGAAGGACCAATATGGGTAAAAACTGCCTCTTTTTGCCACCCACCCGTTTTGACATAGTCATCGTAATAGCGACTCTGCCCCATGAGATAAAACAGCATTGAGAAGGTGTGTTGCACCACCGCATCGGTCGAATATCCCGCTACATTTTTAACCGTAATGGTACGACGCGCGGCAGCTTCATGGTCAATATTATTGGTGCCGGTTGCTGCCACACAAATAAGACGAAGATGGGGAGAGCCTTCCATAATTGCATCGGTAATGACCACTTTATTGGTCACAATCACCTCCGCATCACGGACACGCTCAAGGGTCTCTTCGGATGAAGTGGTCGCATAAACAGACACCTCTCCCAGCTCATAAAACGCCTCTAATGCGGTATCGCCATACGTTAGCGCATCTAAAATAACTATTTTCATTGTGTACCTATTCTCCTCATTTTCACTTCAAATCATTCATCTCTTTATCGCGATGTAACGGTCGTAAAGCATCCATAAGATCTTCTTTGATCTCCTTGGTTCGATTATCGTTTACCCCATAAAGTTTTACGCTAAGATCGTACGTTTTTCGTAAGATGAGGGCAGCTTCTTTGTACTGTTGTAGATTATTGTGCATTCGTCCTTGAATTTGTGGAACGCTCACCATAATATGATGTTCTTTTCCAAAATATTTTTCAACAAAAACCAATCCTTTTTTCATCGTATCGATGGATTCTTGATATTTTTTTTGTGAAACAAATACGCTGGCAAAATGGATATAAAAAATTCCAATTTCCGATTGGGGAATACTGACTGGGGTGATTTTTTCAAATATTTTCATCCCTTTTTTGAACGATTCTTCTGCTTCCCCGTACGCTTGTTTGGCGTTCAAAACTTCCCCAATAGCAACAAACGAACGGGCTATACGCTCATCCCGTTGATTCCCCTGACCGCCTTGCGCCAACATCAACATCTTTTGTGCATTGGTAAGTGCATCGTTATAGTCTCTTCTGGAAACAAGATTTTTGTATTGCTCGAACCATTCATCCCATTCCATCAACCAGTCGTTTGGAGAAGGTGAGAGATCCACAATGGCATTCATGTCATCAATCCATGGGGAAACCTCACGCCACGTATATTTCTCACGACGTTTTTTGCCCGACCATGGTTTCACTAAGGATAGCGCATAAGCAGTATTTATCGCCGCATTCACTTTTTTAGCGTCCGAAAAATCCTCAAGGGTCGAGAGATGGGGGTCAACAAACATAAACCAGCGTTGTTGCAATCCACCACCGAAAAGACCACCCCTTTCATGTATCCCCCAACCATCACGCAAATCATGCGTGTTCATTGCCGTATAAAAATTTTCCCGTGCACGAACCAACGCGGGATCGTTTCCCATGCCAGCTTCACACGCTTGCCATTGTTTTTCATGGATGGCGAGATCTGCATAATACGCTCTTTTTCGTTCTTCACTGTACTTTGGCTCTGTCTCATAATATAATTTGGATTTCCACGAAGCATACATATAACCACAAATCAATACCTTATCTTTATCACTGGCTTTTGGCAAATAATCCATCATTTTTTTGCGTCCATTTGCCGCATATTTTGGGTCGCAATAGTAATTGGTAACATGACTGTCAATAAAATCATGCTCAGGACACGCAGTCGTTTCAATAACCGTAGAAAGGAGTTCAAAACGTCCTCCGTACTCCTGTTTGGCGTTGTTAATTATTTGTGCTGTTAATGCCCAATTGGGGACAGCTTGAGTTGCCAGTCGTATATAGGTTTCAGGTGGAATCGCTTTATTACTATAACTTCGTAGTGTCGTTTCGATAATAGCACGTGAACGCGCTTGCTCCATCAACATAATACCTTTCTCTTTCTGCCGTAAGTCACGCCAATATCTATTATCCTCCATTATCCGAGACCACTCACCCCAAGCAGCAGCTTCACGTTTAGCAGCTTCTGCCTTACCCGCAGGTGAATTACGATACGCTTCCTCAGCAGCTTTTTGCCGCTTTATCTCCTCAGCACGCTGATAGTTAGCTTCGCTTTGGGCTTTTAATGCTTCTTCTTGGGCATTTTCGTATTGCCGTTGATTTTCCCATTTTTGCAAGTAATGCTGTGTCGCTGCTTCGTCGCTTTTGTACACGCGGTTCTTATTCCGACAACTTAAAATCTCCATTGCTGTCCCTGAACAATCCTCTATCATTGCCGCTGATACAGGATTGATCACTAATAGCGATCCAAATACCGCAAAGACCGACACATTTTTTTTTCGTCCATATCCAAACTTCACCATAAATTTCCCTTCATTTTTTAGTGGTTGAAGAATTTTTCGTTCCCAAGTTTCGCATAAGCCCGTTATATTATATCCTTCTAAAGATTGAGCAAAACTGCCCCATCGTTCATCCCTAACAGTTCTGAATGGGAGATGAGATTTTCCATCGAAGGGTTAGGCGGACACGTTCAAGGGTCTCTTCGGACGAAGTGGTCGCATAAACAGACACCTCTCCCAGCTCATAAAACGCCTTTAATGCGGTATCGTCATACGTTAGCGCATCTAAAATAACTATTTTCATATATTCTCTCGTCATCCTCTGGCTTCACCCAGGGATCCACCTTTATTTTTTTTAGCTGGATTCCCGCCTTTGCGGGAATGACAAGACTATGCGTCGTGAATTTTTTGAATCAATTTGGTCGCTTTTTTAAGGGCTTTTTTCACTTTATCGAAGACCAACACCACCGCCATACGTCGTCCCACGTGCGCTTGCGGTTTTCCAAATACGCGAACAAAACTTTTCGTATCAAACAGCTCATCGGCAATCTCAATCACAGGTTCATCCGATTCGACTGTGGATTTAAACGCTGCACTGGCACCATCTCCGTAAAACGTAAAGCCCAACGGCAATCCAAGTACCGCACGGACATGGAGAGCAAACTCGCTTTGGCTTTGGGTAATGAGGGTGACCATCCCTGTGTCGTGCGGACGAGGACTCACTTCACTAAAATAGACCTCATCCCCTTTGACAAACAATTCCACCCCAAACAATCCCCGACCGCCCAGTCCATCGGTAATGGCTTGCGCGATGCTTTGGGAACGTTTGAGCGCTTTTTTAGACATCTCCATGGGTTGCCAACTGTAGATATAGTCACCGTCTTGTTGGATATGTCCAATAGGCTCGCAAAATACGGTTTCTTTTCCATTGCGTGCGGTGAGAAGAGTAATCTCATAATCAAAACGGATAAACTCCTCAACGATCAATTCACTGGCATCACCGCGCGCCTCTTTGGCAATTTCCCATGAGTTTTCGAGATCAAAAGGGCTACGGGCGATGCTTTGACCATGCCCTGAGCTACTCATGACCGGTTTAATAACACACGGGAATCCCACATCATCCGCCGCAACGCACATATCTTCGTAGGTCGTGACAAAATGGTAACGGCTGGTTTTAAGTCCCAACTCCTCAGCTGCAAATCGGCGGATATTTTTGCGGTTCATCGTTTTATTGACCGCTTCCGCATTAGGGATGACGCAAAATCCTTCTGCCTCCGCATCAAAAAGGGCTTCAATGCTGATAGCTTCGATTTCAGGGAGGATAAAATCAGGTTTTTCGAGACGGATAATATCCAGCACCGCTTGGCGATCTTGCATATTGACCACATGAGAGCGGTTGGCAACAAGGTGAGCGGGAGCGTGAGCATAACGATCAACAGCGATCACTTCGATCCCAAGACGTTGCGCTTCAATAGCGACTTCACGACCCAGTTCACCAGAACCTAAGAGCATTATTTTCGTAGAATTATTTTTAAGAGGCGCGCTAAAAAGCATATTCATAACCTTCACTAAATTTGATACGCAAGTGTACCGTATGGTTCGTAAAGGGTTTGTTAGAGGGGGCTATGGGATAAAAAAATTTAAGATACCAGTGCGTTAACGTTACGTAATATCCAATATCGCAACGCTCTAAATTCACTCTCATGATCCTTAAACTCATCCAATAATTGTTTAATAATGGTCTCTTTGGGTTGCTTGGCTAATATCACATCATTCATTTTTTTGACAAAATCATCGATAACTTTTTTACGTTTTTCATTAAGGTCACTTCGAGCAAGTCCACACTTTCTGATGGTATAGTTTAAGCGTTCATCTTCTGAAGCCATCACCCCCTGTCCAAAATTTACCTTATCTAGCACACTTTCTAGTTCAGGATGGATCATTTTGGGCTGTTCGACTGCTTGATAGTCACAGGTGCTTGTATGAATCGCCGTAATAAAATCTTTATGATAGACCACTGGTGTACCTAAAAGCTCAAAATTATTTGCCTTATTTTGATTGCAACGATGACAACACCACAAAAGATTATCCCAACTGTACGCCAACCAATAATAGTGACTTTTGGGTCGATAATGTTCTACTGTACTGGAGCAATCTTCTAAAAGATTATTGGTACAAATACTAATTTTTTGTTCACAAAAAGCACATTTTCCATAGTAAATTTTTTTTAATGCCTCTTTGACATCGGCTTGTTTAAAGCGTTGATGAAAATCGTTTTTTTGATGGTACTTTTCATCTTTAATACACGTATTACGCCTTCGTAGTGTCTTATCATCTTCAAGAGAGATAGGAACAATAGTTAAATCTTTAACAACTTTGATCATCAATCATTCTCGTGTAAAAATGTATCCAATTCTTGCTCGATCATGCTCACAATCTCCTCTTCCACCATCGCGCTTTTCCCCTCAACCCGTTTGGCTATGGCTTGATGGATTTTCGTATAGAGGAAATCATCGCTTGTGTCGATATTCTCATCACTGTTTCTTGCCCGTGCGGTGGGCATATCAAACAAGGGAGAGGTAGAGAGGTTATTTGCCATAAGGTTTTTGATACTCTCAATGGGATTGGATAATTTGGTTTTCCCCTCTTCTTTATAAATTTTATAAAAAACAGCTTCCTCACTCGCTCCCAAAATCACCATGTTACTGTGGGTGGTCACGATAAACTGAATGAGGGGAAAAATATCTCTTAGCTTTTTCATAAAATCATATTGCCACTTAGGATGTAAATGTAACTCCACTTCATCGATCAAGACGATACCTCTAAATTCTTTTAGTTCTTTCACATACGCTTGATTGTGAGAAAGTCGTGAGAGGAGATCACAGATAATAATAATGACACTTTTATACCCTGATGAGAGGTGTTCAAACGTAACCAAAGCCCCTTTTTCGAGAAACTCTACCCCATCAGGTGTGATGGTAATCTCAATATCACGATTTAAAATCTCCCTCAAAAGCTTTTTTGCGTCTGAGGTAGAGAGGATGTTTTTTTTCCCTGAACGTTCATTATAATCCAAATATTGCAACCACTTAATGGGGTCTATTAACTCCAATTCATGGCTAAAAAGGGTTAAATAGCCACTTTTCTCTTCGTTGGATTTACAACTATTGTTTCGATTGCTTCCATACGCAAACAGATTTTTATACGGCGCTCCTTGTCCATTATAGAGCATTTTGTCCTCTGTCGTAATGGCTAAGTCAAACTCCCCTTTTTTGGCGCGAAATGCCCCTTGCCCATCCGCTTCACAATCTTTGAGGGCAATGGCAATGGCTTGCAAAAGCAAGGTCTTACCATCCCCATTTTCACCGACGATATAAATCTCTTTTTTGGCTTGAAGATTGTCTATTAGAATTGACTCTATAGAAAAAAAGTTTTTGATGGAGAGGAATTCTATCGTCGAAATGGTCTCTTTGGGCAGATGCTGAGACGCTTCTTGTTTTAAATCATTTTCTAAGATATTGAGGAGAAGGTCGACATCTTCGATTTTTTTAAGAAAAAGGGGTTCGATATTTTGGTTTTCATTATTTTGTCGAAATTTACCAATATTTTCTTCCAGTGTGATAAAAATGGATTTCCTCACTATATTAAAATTTAATAGACTGAAATTTTTTCTCGAAAAAACAACAAAATGGGTGTTATAACTTTCATCGTCTTTTTGGTATTGCGTATAAAATGTATCATCTTGGGTAAAAATTGTCTCATTAATGACGTTGATTAAATTGTTTTTTACATCTTCCTGATAAAAATAAAGATGTTTTCTTTTTTTTAATTCATAAGGTTTTGATGCGAATACACCTCCAAGTGGTAAATCTTCTTGCTTATAAATTTTTTGCTCAAGAATTTTAAGCGCAACTACTTTTTTCAAAAAAGCATGGTGTATAAAACGATCCACATTGATAATCATCGACGAACAAATATCGTGAAATTCTTTTTGAGAAATATTTTTGCTAAGAATTAAAAACTTATCGTAAATGGACAATTGTTGATAATTATCAGGCTTGTCCCAAAGTTCGTTTTCAATAGCGGGATTCTTTATTATTTGTTCTCCAAAAAAATATTGCAAAAACTCAGGTGAAAAAAAGGTGGCATTCTCTTTTTTGGCAATATTGAGTAAAAGTTTATACGATTTACATTGTTTTGGATTGTTGGGATCAAAAATGTATTTTTCTATCTCTTCTTGGGTGATTGCCATTATCTTTCCTTATTCCGCACTATTACGTCGGTAAAGTTATAGCCTACAGAAGCGTGATTGTCAAGAAATGGTAAAAAAGGGGGAAGAAAAAAAGGGAGATCAAAAAGTGCAAGGTGTAACCAAAGTGCCGAAGCACTTTGAAATTACAGGCGAGATTCGTAACGTCGCATCATATAGAGACGTTTTAACATCTTCTTGCGAGCGCTGATTTTGAACTGTTTGCGTTTTTCCGTTTCCGTTATATGGTTACGGCGCGCACGAGCTTCAGTAACAACCAAATTACGATCGGTTTGTTTTTTGAAGCGTCGGTATGCAGCATCAAAATTATCATCTTGGCGTAAGATAATTCCAGGCATTCACATCACCTACTTTCTATTTAAAATTTTCGAGTTGGAATAATAGCATATCTATTATTAAACCAGCTAAAAGTAAAAATACAGAAAATATTTAAGGAGATCGCATTTAAAAATAAGTCATTCAATTGATATTTTTGGGTTGGGTGACACTGGAGAAAAAACAGGATTGAAAGCAGGAGATTGACTTGATTAAAGCCCTGAAATGCACGATTTCAAATGGTGGTCGCAACAGGACTCGAACCTGTGACCACTACCTTGTCGAGGTAGTGCTCTACCAACTGAGCTATGCGACCAATTTAGGAGAGAAATTATAGTGTGTGTGAAGTTAAATATCACTTAACTCACTGCACAATTTTGGTTTCATGTTTAAAATAAGGAGCCATACGACCGCAATATCGATCATGACATCGGCGGCATTAAAGACCGCAAAATTAAATCCGCAATGCCAATAGACATAATCAACCACCCCGCCATAGATAAAACGATCTGACAAGTTAGAAAGAGCCGCCCCAATCATAATCGCCATAGGGGTGAGATAGCACTCCTCTTTGAGCCAAACGGCATATCCGATCACTCCACCAATCAACGCCAGTTGAATCCATTTGAGGTTATCCCCTAAAAAAGCAAAAAACGAAAAAGCGACCCCGTGGTTATAGACCAAAATAAGATCAATGCACTGGGTATAGAGGCGCAGTCCATCGACAAAAAAGAATTTAATGTTTTGATCTACCAAAAATATCCCCATCGCAATGATGGTCGCTGCTAGCCATGCCTTAACCATTGAGCTGCCCCTGAAAGAAGTGGACGAGATGGTTCATCTGTTTTTCCATTACTTTGGCATCTTTACCTTCGAGTAAAATACGTAATTTATTTTCGGTTCCCGAATAACGGATCAAATGACGGATATGGAGGGCTTCGATGGCTTCAAGCTCTTTTTTTAATCCCGTAATTTTTTCGAGCGGTTTTTTGACTTTGACTTTGATATTAACCAATTTTTGGGGATAAAGTTCAAAAGGGCGCAGCACCTGACTTGCTTTTTTGTTGGAGGTGATCAGGAGTGCCAACACTTGCAAGGCACTGACCAATCCATCTCCTGTTTTGGCGTAGTCGTGCATAATGATATGCCCACTTTGTTCCCCCCCAAAGTTAATCCCCTGTTTGCGCATCATCTCTAAAACATACTTATCCCCCACATTCGAGCGATGCAAGACCAACCCATGGTCACGCATACTGTCTTCAAGGGCTTGATTGCTCATCACCGTAGAGACGATACCATCCCCTTTGAGCATCCCATTTTTGTGTAAAAAGAGTCCCAATGCCCCTAAAATTTGGTCGCCATCGACCTCTTTGCCATTTTCATCGATGACAATCAACCGATCCGCATCTCCATCGAGTGCCAATCCCACATCGGCGCGGTATTGTTTGACCGCAAGGCACAAATCTTTGGTGTGCAACGCACCACACCCTTCATTAATGTTAAAGCCATTGGGTTTATCGTGCAAGACAATCACTTCAGCCCCCAACTCCTCTAATACCGTTGGCCCTACTTTATAGCCCGCTCCATTAGCCGTATCCAAAACGACCCGAATTCCTTGAAGGGTCAAATCACGCGAAAAGGAGTTTTTGAGTTGCACGATGTAGCGTCCCACCACATCATCAATCCGCTTGGCGGCTCCAATCTCTTTGCCGGTCACTTGGGCGAATTGAAGCTTCTCTTCGTCAATGGCGATGGCTTCAATTTGTCCCTCAATCTCTTCAGAGAGTTTATTCCCATGGGCATCAAAAAATTTAATTCCATTGTCTTCAAAAGGGTTATGGCTAGCGGAGATCATAATTCCCGCATCACACCGCATATCTTCGGTCAAAAAAGCAATGGCAGGGGTAGGCATGGGACCTACTTGAATCACATCGTACCCCACAGCGGTCAACCCACTCACGATCGCATTTTCGATCATATAGCCACTTTTTCGGGTATCTTTTCCTACCAGTATTTTTTTGGTTTTGGCATGGTCTTTAAAATAGATCCCCGCTGCCATAGCAACCCGCATTGCCAATTGCGCGCTCAAAAATGTCCCTGCTTCTCCGCGTACCCCATCAGTGCCAAATAATTTCATCTCGCGACTTCTCCCTGTGTGGATAAAATTTAACTTAATTTTAATTATCTTTAAGGTAGTATTCTACCCTAAAAAAAATTCGATAAGGATAAATGCCATGGCAAACCATAAGTCAGCATTAAAACGTATCCGTCAGACGGAAAAGCGTACAGAACGCAACCGATTCTACCGCACACGTATCAAAAACATCGTTAAGGCCGTTCGTACTGCAGTAGATGCTGGGAACAAAGAAGAAGCACAAGCTGCTCTTGTCATTGCAAATGCAAACTTACATAAATATGTTAGCAAAGGTGTCTTGAAAAAAGAGACTGCTTCTCGTAAAGTAAGTCGTCTTCACCTCGCTGTCAACGCAATCGCAGCGTAAGGCTACCACGTCATTCCGTGCTACGACACGGAATCCATTTGTCATAGTGGATCTTGTATCACGTACAGGATGATAAAATCGCACAAAAATCATTCATTTCCCCAAACGCCTCTTTTTAGGAATTACCCATGTTATCCGACAAACTGACCCCTTTTATTCATCGTTATAACGAATTAACCGAGCTTTTGAGTTCCCCCGACATCGGAAACGACATCAAACGGATGACCGATCTCTCCAAAGAACAATCAGCTATCCAATCCATTGTCACCAAAGCAACAGAGTACAAAAAACTCCTTGAGGATATCGAAGAGAATAAAGCCCTTGCCTTTGATGCGGAACTGGGCGAACTTGCCAAAGAGGAGTTACGTACCCTCGAACCCCTGATCGAACCGCTGGAACAAGCGATTAAAAAACTTCTTATCCCCGCTGATCCCAACGATAAACGCAATATCTATATCGAATTGCGTGCGGGAACGGGGGGCGATGAAGCGGCAATTTTTGTGGGTGATTTGTTTAACGCCTACGTCCGTTATGCCGATGTTCGGGGGTGGAAAATTGAACTCATGAACGCCAGTCCTTCCGATGCGGGAGGGTTCAAAGAGATTGTTGCTCTGATCAAAGGGGAGCAGGTCTACTCCCGTCTTAAATACGAAGCGGGAACCCATCGTGTTCAGCGAGTCCCTGCCACCGAATCGCAAGGACGGGTACATACCTCTGCTATCACCGTAGCGGTGATGCCCGAAGTGGATGATGTCGAAGTGATCATCAATGAAAGTGACCTTAAAATTGATGTAATGCGTTCCAGTGGTTGCGGAGGACAAAGTGTCAATACGACTGACTCAGCTGTGCGAATCACCCATCTCCCTACGGGTATTGTGGTCAACAACCAAGATCAAAAATCGCAACATAAAAATAAAGACAAAGCGATGCAGATTCTCAAAGCCCGTATTTACGAGATGCAAATGAACGAGGCAAAAGAAAAAGAGATGTCAGAGCGTAAAGATCAAGTGGGAACGGGAGACCGAAGCGGGCGTATCCGTACCTACAATTATCCCCAAAATCGTATCTCTGACCATCGAATCAATCTTACCCTCTATCGACTCGAAGAGATTATGCAAGGGGGACTTATGGATGATATTATTGAACCCTTAATTGCCGATGCTCAAGCCAAAATTATGGAACGAGCGGGATTGTAAAAATACTCCGACCTAAAGGATAAGCGTATGCGTAAAGAACAACTGCTCATGTATGTTATTGGTCTTCTTGTCAAGTATCCTAAGATACTACTGATGATATTCCCCCTGCTGTTGGGATGGTATGGTCTTGAAGTGTTCTCTTTTCGTCCATCCGCTTCCTTTGAGGGGGTTCCCAAAACCCAATCGTGGAGATGGAGTCATATCCTCCGCAACGACCATTTTATGCTCGAATACGATGAACACCGTAAAAATCCGTTGTGGGTCGTCTATAAAATCCATCCCTTAGAGGGGGATAACCCTCACGTTAAGCGTCCCAGTGACTTCAAGGTCGATAACCGAACCTTAGCCCGTGTCACACAAGAAGCTTACACCCACAGTGGCTACGATCGAGGGCATATGGCACCCAATCATGCGATTGTCTCGTTGTATGGCAAAGCATCCCAAGCCGATACCTTTTTGATGAGTAACATCACCCCGCAACGCCCGAATCTTAACCGTAAAATTTGGCAACGGCTTGAAGCAGCAGAGATGGATCAGATGACCCAATTGGGGGGGAAAATTGCGGTTTTTACCGGACCTATTTTTGGAAAAACGCCCCAAAAACTCCCCTCAGGTGTCCAAATTCCTGAAGCATTTTTTAAAATCTATGCAACAAAAAAAGGAAAAGAGATCCATCTGCTTGCCTTTATTATCCCCCAAGATGTAGGGGAAAATGGACGCATCTCCTCGTATATTACGACGGTGGATGCGGTGGAAGCAGCAACGCACTTAGACTTTTTTTCACGCCTCAACGATGCCCAAGAGAAGCAGCTTGAATCCCACAAAGATGCGACTTTTTGGAACGTTACACAGATGGACAGCATCAAAAATCGGACGTTTTGAGAGGAGTTTTACCCTCTCCACACCGTCTCAAACACCCCTTTTACGTCCCCTGTGAAGGTAATGATTCCACTCTCAAGCCCAAGATACAACGTTTCACCGCTCTTGGGGAACACTTGGGTGGAGGCAGGAACGTTTCCTTCACGATGCGCTCGGTAAAAACTCGCTGCCATCCCCGTCCCGCACGCAAGGGTCTCATCTTCCACCCCCCGTTCATACGTTCGGACACGTAACGTTCCATCCTCATTGATATGGGCGATATTGACATTGGCGTTGTAGCGATGGCGCAATGTACGGGCTAAATCAAGATCAAAGTGGTTAATATCGGCATCAAACGTGATCAGATGCGGCACTCCCGTATCAATCAACCACCACGTCATCCCTTCTTCGATGATCGCTTGATTGAGGATATGCGGCGGGGTGAGGTCGCTTTGCACCCTATCTCCCTCCACGTGAGCGTTAATGATCCCCGCACCCGTCACAAACGCCATGGCAGAACCCGCCAACCCAAAACGGTGCGCATAGTGAGCGCACGCACGTGAACCATTGCCGCACATCGATGCGGTCGAACCATCGGCATTGTAAAACTCCCACTCAAAATCGTATTGGGCATGGGGAATCAAGACAATCAAACCATCGGCACCAATGCCATTTTGACGGTCACAAAGGGTTTGGGCAAGGATCGAACGATCCCCTTTTTCAAACGCATGAAAGATCACGAAGTCGTTGCCACTGGCACAATATTTGGCGATTTGGAGCATATAAATCCTTATGTTGTAATGGGGATAAAATCACGATTGTGAATAATCGCATCGTAGGCGGGGTTAAAAAAATCGGTTAAGTTCAGCAGGCTTTGAGGATCTAAAAGAGTGATGAAATCTTGCCCTTGAATTCGTTTACTGTAATTACTATCAGGAAAACTTTTGACAAACTTTTGAATACAATGCTCAGAAATTTTTATACGGCAAGAAGAATTTTTTTCATCATAAAGAGAAAAAGATTCAAGCTTATTAATTGGGAATATTTTATTGCTACAAAATACATTTAATTTATGCGTAAAAGGGCTGATTTGAGGATAGGCTTTTTCAAAAGTGTTGTTACTATCGGCTAAAAACCACGTTTCTATTTCTGATGATGCGAATAAAAAAACCATCTTTGTTTCAGGTAGGTTCTTATTATACTCCTTAACCAATTCTTCTAATTTCTTTTTATATTCTTGATCATGATAAATGTAAACTCCATTTTCAAGACTGATTTTACAATCCGTATCATCCGAAAATATAAACATATCAGGCTCGACAAGATTTTTGTCTTCAATAGCTTTTTTCACATCCGTAATAGCATGTTTCAGTAAAGCTATTCCACTGACACCATCTTGACCTGCTTGAATAGTTGGCTTTGCCCCTTTATTGTAATATCTTCCTCGTCGTATAATGGTACTATTGGGAAGAATTTTTTGTAAAAATGTATCAAATTTAATTTCCGTCCAACCAAAAGAGGTATAAAACCACACTACCAAGGCCAACCACCTATAAGGGTATCTCCCACGCGATAAAGATCACCCAGTTCCCACCCCTCTTCTATTCTTTCTGCGATGATGTCACGATGCTGATTTAAAAGTGTGATACTTCCCTCTTCGACCACAAAAATATTAATCTTATCCGCCATAAAGTCATTGGTAAATTTATCCAATAAATCAGCTGAATGGGTGGAAATAAAGAGTTGATTTGTCGATTCATCCACCATCTTATAGACTTTAGCTAACCATGCGGGATGTAAGTTGCTCTCTGGTTCATCCAAAAAGACGGTGGGTGTTTTTTGAAATTTTGTGATCAATAAAAGTAACAATAACCGTATGGTTCCATCGGATAACTCAGAAAGTTTAAAAATTTTATTGTCAATACTAAACTCGGTGACGGTGTTTTCAGCTTGTATGGTGGGGGTATACATTCGTACGAGTTTTGGAAGAATATTTTCCTCTTTTAAAAATGCTTCGATTTGTTCAATCCGATGATCATCATGAAATAAACGCATCAGATTCTGAAAGTTAGTACCATCGAGTGAAAGGTACGTATCACTTTGGGTCATTTTTGAGGGTTTAACAACCTCTTTGATTGATATGCGTGCCATATTATAATGGAACCATCCATCTAAATAAGCACGTACATTCTTAATGGTAGGATTTAAATTATCTAAAAATCCATCTCTATCTTTGCCCTTATTTAACTGACCCATTATTGATTCTGTTTGTCGAAAAAACGTTTCGGGACTTTGAATAGTGAGACTTTTACTAGTATGATGTTTTTTTGGGTCTTGAAACGAACAATAACCATAACTACTGGCAGGATTGGTCGACGTAAACGTAAAATATTCAAAGGGCTTTGGAAATTTCGTCGATCTTGGTTTTTCGTTGGATAAAATTTCTTTTGAAAAGTAATACCCATTAGACTCAGTAAATTGTATTTCAGTGTCATATTTTAAGCTTAGTAATTCCATGGGTGAAGCGGAATCCTGAGTCACATTATCATTGAATTCCATCTCAAAAGAGACTTTTTTGGTATCACTGTATTTGTTTAAAATGTTTGAAAAACTCCGTTTTCCCAGTGCATTACTGGCACCGTACTTAACGACATCCGAAAAAAATGAGATAGCTTCTAAAAGATTTGTCTTCCCCGAGTTATTAGACCCAATAAAAAGATTGACACGTTTAAATTCCAATCCATCCTCAGGTAGGATTAACTGTTTATAATTGGTACACTTAAACTTACTAATCATAAGCACTCCTCATCTCACTAGTTTATAGAAACAATAGTATAACTTAAATTTCGTTCACACCCTTGGTGCAGGATAGAGCGTTTTGATGGTCTCGACAAACGCTTCGCACTCTTTTTGGAGGTGTTTGAGATTGAGTGAATTATCGATGACCCATGTAGCACGCTGTTTTTTGGTTTCAATATCCAGTTGACTCTCGATACGGCGTAGTGATTCCTCATGTGAAAAACCATTACGTTTCATAAATCGCTCTAATTGAATGTTTTTGGGGGTATAGACCACGACCGAATGGGTGATGGGGTAGGAATTGGTCTCAAAAAAGAGGGGGATGTCGATGAGATAGGGGTAGTTGAGACGATCTTGTTTTTCGCTGGCTTCTTCGATGGCGGTGCGGATTTTGGGGTGCAAAAACGTTTCAAGAGCTTGTTTTGCCAACGGATCGGAAAAAATCACGTTACCCAGTGCGGGACGGTTTACCTTGCCATTGGTAACAAATTCTTCCCCAAAAGACGCAACGACCCATGCGCGGTTCTCCTCCAAAAGACGGTGGGCAATGGCATCGGCATCGATAATACGAAGACCATTAAGCCCCATCAACGACGCAACGGTACTTTTACCCGTGGCAATCCCCCCCGTGAGGGCAATGGCATACTCAAATGCCATTAGTTACGGATAATGCCCAAGTAATTTTTGCGCACATAATTGGGCATCGCAAAGACCGCAGTATGGACATCACAGTTATAAAACTCAAGCCCCTCAAGGAGGTCACTGCGTTGTAAGATGATGTCAGCGGTGGGGTGATATTCTTTGGAACATAACAGGAGGGTTGATCCATTTCCCGCATAATAGGGCATAATGATTTTAAAATAATGACCCAATAGTTGGATAAGTGTGGTGTTGGCAGCAACATCATCCAAAGAGGGATGCGCCATTACCATCAAACCTGTTTCGTTGAGAATGCGGTTAATGTGGGCAAGGGTGGCAGCATCGGAAACGTGACCATCGATGAGGATCACATCACTACGGTTATCCTCAAGGGTTCGTAATGACTCCAATAAAGAGGTCGTTGGGATCGTAGTGACCGTTGACTCGCGATAACGATCTAGCTCAGGGGTGAGAAGGGAGGTATCATCACTGGCAAGGAGTACGTGGGAGGGCAATTTGTGCGTACACATCGGAATATGGACAAGCATTTCGGGATAAATAAAAGATTTCATGTTTTTGGGTTCTCGTGTGGAATTTTGAAGCGATTGTAACACGTAGAGATTAAATCGCATTGAAGCAGTGCGAATGGATCATTTTTAAAAGGAGTGGGGTATGCCAATTGGTAGCATAATGGGGTGGTTGATGGGGTTAGTCATGGGGGGATATGCGGTGGAGATACCCATGGTCTCCATCCCCGCAGGGAGTTTTTGGATGGGGGGTGATGGGGGTGAGGATACCCTTCCGCGCCATTATGTCACCCTCAAAGGGTTCAAGATGGGGACAACGGAGGTGACCCAAGGGCAGTGGCGTGCGGTCATGGGGAGCAATCCCAGTGCCTTTGCCTCATGTGGGGAAGAGTGTCCCGTAGAGAGTGTGAGTTGGAACGATATTCAAACCTTTATCCAAAAACTCAATCGTCTCAATCATGCCCACTACGCCCTTCCCACAGAGGCGCAATGGGAATACGCCGCACGGGGAGGAACCACGACTGCATGGTCATGTGGCAATGATCCTTCGTGTGTGGCGACCATCGCATGGTACGACAAAAACGCGCAAGAGACCATCCACCCTGTGGCGCACAAACAGCCCAATGGTTTTGGTCTGTATGACATGAATGGAAACGTGTGGGAGTGGACAAAAAGTTGTTATACCAACACGTATGGATCACCGTGCCTCAAACAGCTCAAAACCTCACGCGGGGGGAGTTGGAGTAATAGTGTCGATTTCATGCGCACAGCGTTTCGTGTCCCCGATACCCCTGAGAGCCGTTTTTATATGATTGGGTTTCGTCTCATCCAAATGGAAGCCGTCTCCACCAAATAAACTTAGACTAACATCCGCTTGGTTATAATTTCGCCATTACAATAGGTGAGGAAATCCCATGAGCCAAATCAGTTACAAAGATGCCGGTGTCGATATTGACGCGGGAAACAGTTTCGTTGACAACATTAAACCCTTGGTTAAATCGACCAACATCGCAGGGGTATTAGGGGGAATTGGCTCTTTTGCGGGGGCGTTTGAACTTCCTAGCGGGTACCGTGAACCGGTTATGTTAGCTGCCACCGATGGGGTGGGAACCAAACTTAAATTGGCGATTGATTCAGGTATCCACAACACCGTTGGGATCGATTTGGTCGCGATGTGTGTCAATGATCTCATCTGTAATTTCGGAACGCCCTCCTTTTTCTTGGACTATTACGCCACGGGAAAACTCGATGTAAATGCAGCAACGGCGGTAGTCAGTGGTATTGCCCAAGGGTGTATTGAGTCAGAGTGCGCCCTTATCGGTGGAGAGACCGCCGAAATGCCGGGGATGTATCATAGCGATGATTATGATTTAGCCGGTTTTGCGGTGGGTATTGGGGAGAAAAGTGAATTGGATCGAACCTCTCATGTCCATGCAGGGGATGTTCTCATTGCCCTTCCTAGCTCAGGGTTGCACTCTAATGGGTTCTCCCTTGCACGTAAGGTATTATTTGAAAAAATGGGGATGAAATTTGAGGATACCTTTGAGGGAAAACCCCTTATTGAGACCTTGCTAACCCCTACGCGTATTTACGTCAAAACGTTCAAAGCACTCAAAGATAAGATTCAAGCCTTAGCCCATATCACAGGTGGGGGAATTGTCGAAAATCTTCCCCGCGTCCTACCTGAGGGGATGCGTGCGGTGATTAATGAATCCTCTATCCGTGTTTTGCCGATCTTTGAACTGATTGGTCAGCACGTTGAACGAAACGAAATGTTCCGTGCCTTCAATATGGGGGTGGGGATGATTTTGGTCGTACAACCTTCTAATGTCGCTGCTGTACTAGACGCAACCGATGGATATGTGATCGGTCACCTCGAAGAGGGTATTCGCGAAGCGGTGATGGGGTAATTTCCCCCTCACGATGAGGAGGAATTTTTGTTAAATC
>DYMK01000053.1 GCA_020721585.1 Sulfuricurvum sp. | reverse complement strand
CCGAGATTGACCAGCAAAATGCCAAGCTGCTCCGGGCTGCCGTGGCGGTAGTCTTGTTCACCGTGGTACATGGGCGGCTTCCTTTGAGCGCGGTTGTTTAAATTACTTACTTAACCATGTTATTCAGACCAAGTACCCGTTGCTGCAAACTTAAAAACTCGTTCGTGGCACTCTCTTAGTCGATTGTTGTTGGGCTGATCTTTGCATCGTTCGGCCAACAAATGAATGTATGTCTTTGCAATAGTTCGTGCTTGCGCATCCACTTCAAATCGTCGCGCAACCCTGATATGCCCCTCAGCAAGGGTAACTATCGGGTAAGTATCATCACTGTCTATTACTCTATCAAGAGGGCTTAAAAGGCTGCATGCTTCATCTATGTACATCATTGCACTGATTTTATTCTCAGCTGCTTCGCCAAGAATAAGTAGCTGCTGACCTAATGCGTGTTGAGTATGATCCATCTTGTATGCACTATAAGCAGTCCTCAGTTTTTCTAAAGCCTCATCATTATCGTTAAAGTCCCTAAGAGCCAAACCGTACTGTAACCAAAATAAGCCATCTAATTCGAAATATTTTTCAAGGCCGTTATATAAAGGAATGATGAGTGTTTTTCGTCCCTTCAATATGTCCCATAAAAACTTGTGATTAATAAGTCCCTTATAGATTGCGGCCTCGACCTTATTGAGGTGCTTCATCACAGGCGCTTCATAGTGGGAGAATGCTTGCAATAGGCCTTTAATAGCGATTGCGCTAAGCTGTGGATCCACAATATGTTCAAGCAGGTATCTGACATAAACCGGGTGTCTAGCAGTCAGCTTGTCGCCCTTGCTAATTATTATTCCTGAAAAATCGTCAGCAAGCACCGTGGATCTCGTCAGCATGCCTAGAGAGCTTAGTGCTCGATCAACCAAGCTCATCGGAGCATCAAAATGCTGCACTGTTATTAAACCTACTGTGAGGAAAAATAATCGTTCTTCATTAGAGGTCAGGGCGATGTAGTCACTTTTTATAATATCCTCAAAACCACGCCCTAATGTTGCCTCTAATAACGCGATCAGTAGTTGCTTCTTAGCTAATTTAATAAGTGCATTAAGTCTTTCATCATGAGACTTCTTTTGCCCAAGAACGGTCCAAGATCCATATCGCTTAAGCTTATGTAGTATATTTCCCGCATCTTTTTCCGAAAACTCTTTGACTGAAATGGACTTGGTTATGTAATCATCTAGCTTATTTTTTGCCCGCTTCTTCCAGCTATTTTCTCTTTCGGCACATAAAATCGTTGTTTTCGTCAAATGCCCCGCCTTGAGTGCCTCAGCAAGCCGATCTGAAACGATGTCTACGTTATCTATGGCAACAAATACCCTTGTTGCATTTATTGAGGTTTTATCTAATTCCTCTAAAACTCTTTTGATGTCATTCCGAGCCTCCTGAATGAAGTAGACTTTGAAGCCATTGATCTTGCTCAACTTGTGGCAAACTTGCATCAAAAGAGTCGTTTTACCGGAACCGGCTGGGCCAA
Source organism: Sulfuricurvum sp. (assembly GCA_020721585.1). GTDB lineage: Bacteria > Campylobacterota > Campylobacteria > Campylobacterales > Sulfurimonadaceae > Sulfuricurvum. The sequence continues at coordinate 1,163 of DYMK01000053.1, read as the reverse complement.
TGAAGGGGGTTATAGAATTTGGTATTGAGCTTTCTAGAATGAAATTTAGACTTTCAGCTAAAATTTCCAGCTCCGCCGGAACGCCTTCGATAATGTCACCCCAAGTGGGTTGAAAGCCTTTATAAAATCTGCGAATAGCCCCTTCGTCCTCATGCCCTGAAACCATATCGGGCATCACATGTATGACCCCATCCAGTAAATCTGCAAAAACCCTACGGTCAGGAGCCTCTAAAAATCCGGCATATTGAGGGAGGCTATTGGTAGCTAATTTACGCGGCGTAACCCCCTCCTGAAACTCTTTCTGCAGCCAATTCGTGAAGCTTGATAGAGTTCCGGCAATGTGGACGATGTTGAATTCAAGCAGTGTCGCTTGCTGGATTGGTGTCGCAGACGGGGTAATGACGTAACTCTTTCCCTCAGTTCTTTTATTTATGGTCTTGTATCGCTCAATATGGAACTTGAGGAGTGGCTCATTAAGTTTCGTGCCCACAAACATAAAAGGCATTCGAACAAAATCAGATGCACATTGCTCGTACCAAGGAAGGGATCGATTAGTGGCGCTAGCATATTCGGTGCTGGAAAAAATGATGCCCTCATGAAGGCGATCTACAGATCCATTTAGCTTAATTACATCGAGACGCTCGAAAAATCCGTCCCTTTCTTCTATTGGATAAGAGGAAAGCCGAACACATACATTTTGGGTGGATCTATTGTTGAAGGCTCGCTCTAAACCATCGTCAATATTTAATGTGTAGATTCTCCGCCAAGCATATTGCCCTAATACTTCGTATTCTGAGGAGGGGCGGACGTGTCGGAATAGTTCCTCTAAAATTGAGTCCAATCTAGACTCCAACTGTCCGCGAGCAGCAGCATAAACTTCATCCAAGCCTTCGTCCGAGTATTGAAGGCCAGCTCGTTTAGCCAACTCCATCGCTAGGGCGTTACCATCAAGCAAATCCCCACCTGATTTTGTATGGCAGCCTTTGGACGCACCTGCTCCAAGAAAAAGAATCAGTTCGCCGTTTTCGATTGCCCGTTTGATGGAGTCGTTCATTAATTATTCCCGTTTTCTGAGTTTCAATTACTCAATTAAACCGCTCCCTGGCTACGCAAATAATCCTCATACGAACCGCTGTAATTGACGATGCCGGTTGGCGTGAGTT
>DYMK01000052.1 GCA_020721585.1 Sulfuricurvum sp. | reverse complement strand
GGATAGTTTGCTAAGGATGCGGCAGGTGGTTCGGGCGCAGGAGAATGGAGAGTAAAGGCGTTTTTGGATGGGGGCTGGTATGCTTAGGCTTGCCGGTGTGCTCAGTCGCCGATTGAGCCATGCTGGCGAAAAACTCAGGACGATGTAGTTTGTTTTTCTGGCTGTTTTTTTTAAAACAATGAGTTACAAAACTACAAGGCGAGATTCATATTTATTCACCAAAATATAGACACCTGATAAGGTGTTTATTGCACATTAGGGTTTTCATCTATGGCACGTGATATTTCACACCGAGCCGCATTTGAGTCGCATGGAGAAACATACGTCAGGGTGCTCGCGCAAAATGATGATGCAGTTGGGCGGGAAGCTGTTGCTTGGCTCGCCGAACAACAATCCTTGCGTGATGAAGCCGCTTCCGCAAAGCGCGATGCGCGTGAGGAAGAAACTCTTGATATTGCACGCAAGGCATCTTCTCATGCAGATCGCGCCAACCTAATCGCATGGATTGCCGCAGCCATTGCGGCGGTATCAATTATCAAAGAAATAGTGATTGGATTATTCAAATGAGCCACCCCAATCCTGCGTTCAAGTTCGCTCCCTTTGGTCGCTGAGACTCACCCTTGGCGCGTCCCATAGTTCTGCGTAAGGCATTGAATAAAAAATGAATAAATGGTATGTGGCAATAATTCTTTTTAATTTCGTGATTGCTTGGTGGGTATCTCACCAATACTACTTAAGATGTCACTCTACGACTAGAAGACCAAATGAGCACGGCGCTCTTGAATTTAACCTGACTGCATTCGGGCTTAATTTTTTAGTATTGTGGTTTGCAGCAATAAACCGACCTGATAGTTGGTTATTTGGTGTGATTGGTGGCATCCTTATTTTTATTGTTGTACGCAGATTTTGGGTCAATTGGGAGCGTTCAAGTGATGCCTAAAAATCGCTCAAACCCGCGTAGGGGGTAATAGCGCAACGTATTCCGCCGAATGGTGTTAGTGCGGTTATTCATTCCGGTGCATTACGCTTTCGCTAATGCACCCTACCTCGTTGGGTGCTCGCTGTCTCTGGCGAACAACCCTACAAAATTGAACCCTTGAGGTAATCGGCATGAATCCAAGAGTAAAAAGTGTTTCCGCAACAGACGATTACCAGCTAGAAATCGTTTTTAATAATGGCGAACAAAGGCTTTACGACTGCACCCCTCTGCTTGATTTCGGTGTATTCAAGGAATTAAAAGATAAAAACTATTTCAAGCAGGCAAAAGCCAGTGATGGAACGGTAGTATGGCCACATGAGCAAGATATTTGTCCGGATACGCTGTATATGGATTCAATCAAAATTTTTGAGAAAAAATTTAATTTAAACAACTAATCGAGCCTAACCATATTTGTTCACCTTCCCGACATCTGGTTCATTCGCTATTTTTTTGGAGATCACCACAGCATGAAGACTCGAACAAAGTTACGTCTCCTTGGTGGAGCAATCTTGCTATTCAATATTTGGCTGATCGGACAGTATTCGATCGAGGGAATCCCCGTGCTGCTGATGACCCTCGGGTTCGCGGCTGCGTATGAGTATGTAGTAGTTCGTCGTGCAAAGGAGTAAAGCGTTCATGGCAATAACCATTTCCCCAAAAATATCACGTTTTGCAATCGCTGCTGTGGTTGCTTTTCTTTCAATTCCTTACGCAGCCGCACTAGATAAGAATGGCAAATTCGAATCACAGCAAGAGCGAGACACCTATATTGCAGTTACTCTCAAAAAGATGGCTACAGAAATGAACTCGCAGGCTCCGATTCAACTCGATGAAGATACCCGTATGATGAGTGTTATCGCCTTACAAAAGACGCTCACATTCAACATACAACTTTTCAACTACAAAGCCTCTCAGGTTAATCCCAATCGCTTCTCGCAAGTGATCAAGGAGAATCTCGATCATACGGTCTGTAAAAGCAAAGCAACTAGAGACCTCATTGACCTTGGAGTTCAATACGTTTACCTCTACAGTGGCAATGATGGGAAGTTGGTTACTCGTATCGTCATTGATAAGTACCGCTGCTGAAGCCAAAAAGTAATGGCATTGGGGTCAGACTCGATTGATTTCCCATTAAATACGCCCTACCCAATCAACCTGAATACAGACATTCACCCCATGGCAACCTCCCAAACCACCATGGATTACCTCCTCGACCAGCTTTCAAACTTGGGGCAGCCCGCGTAGGGCGGAATAGCGCAGCGTATTCCGCCGAATGGTGTTAGTGCGGTTATCCATTCCGGTGCATTACGCATTCGTCAATACCACCTTTATTTATACTCATAGAACCCAACCAAAACACCAGGATACAAGACCCATGGAAATAGATATAAATCTCACCAATGGAATCAATGGGGTCAGACTCGATTGATTTCCCATTAAATACGCCATACCCAATCAACCTGAAAACAGACATTCACCCCATGGCAACCTCCCAAACCACCATGGCTTACCTTCTCGACCAGCTCTCAAGATCAATAGGTCAGACTCGATTGATTTTCAACAAGCTTAAAGCGGTTTAGCGGAGGGCAACCCGCCGCATGCGGTTCGATCTGCTGCGAAGCGTCATCATCGGCGCAATATACTTTGCAATGACCATCCAGCTCACAACGAACGCCCAATCTTCTCCGCCAGCGCTTCGGCCACAAACGCATTCAAACTACGCCCACCCGCCAGCATGGCCGCCTGGCGGTGAATTTCTGGACTGACGCG
>DYMK01000051.1 GCA_020721585.1 Sulfuricurvum sp. | reverse complement strand
ATTCCTCCTCATCGTGAGGGGGAAATTACCCCATCACCGCTTCCTATTTCCTCTCTGCACTGTGATAGCTAACACGACTGATTCATTCTCGTAGTTTAGCAATAGTATGAATATTTTTAGCAATGAGACGAATTTTTTACTTAAAATTGGAGCAATTACGTCATCGCAAAAGGTAATCTATCTCATATCTAAAGTACACTTACAAAATAGAAAAAATCAGCCATGGTAAACTCACAACTTGATTATCGTCCTTTATTCATGCTATCATAAGATTTTAGCGTTAGATAAAATAAGCTATTGTCTTGACGTGGTACGCTTGTACGTAATTATCTCATAGTGACTGATTGATGCCATGTTATGGGATGGTAATAGGTAGAGCTTGCATTTGGAAAAAATAACTAGGTGATTCTTTTGAATTCAAATTAAAGCAGGCAATTATTTGACTAAGTGTCTGTTATTTTCCTAAAGGAGGCTCAAATGGGCATCGATTTTCAATACACGTCAGCACTTAATTTGGCTACTATCCAAACCACGCTAAATGGTATGTATGCTTTTGGAATTACCGTCCATAATCTAACCAATACAGGCACGTTAACCACGCACACACCGACAGAGATGGTATATACCAATGGTCAATACAGTCTTCATATGACCGGGACAGATTTTATTCCCAGTTCTCTCCCCGCCACCTATTTCATTACTCAGATGGTTTATAGAGATACCGCTACAAATCAGACGATTACGATAGACGGGTTAATAACGTATGCCCTTGATGCCAGTGGAAGTCAGACATTGGTTGATGCTTATGGAACAAAAACGACCTATACCCTTCCGTACGATGGAAAAACATTTACTTTTATCCAATCTGGAACTAAGCTTCCTATTGATACGCCTGCTACCAGTGATATTTTAAATTACGCTTATACTATAGATGATGGTAATGGCGGGATAGTCTCCTTCCAAGCTCCTTCGATCTCTAGTGACACCTATAATTTAATTGGTTCTTTTGCAACGGTTAAAGAAAGCTTTGAGTTTTTTAACACGTCAACATTTTTAAGTTTAGACGATGTCATATCTATCCAAGGAAGCAGTGAACTTTTCCGTGATACCAATGGAAACCCTCTCTTAAATGGGTATGCGGGAAATGATACTTTAACCGGTTCATCGGCCAATGATACGATCATTGGCGGCGTTGGTGCGGATATTATGAAGGGGGGAATGGGCAATGATACCTACTCTGTAGATGATATGGGAGATAGTGTTACCGAAAACCTTAATGAAGGTAACGATACCGTTCAAAGCACGCGTACCTACGCCTTAGGAAACAATATCGAAAACCTTACCCTTACTGGAAGTGGTGCTATTAACGGAACGGGAAATGACCTAGCCAATTTCCTTGTCGGAAATGCTAGTGCTAATATTCTTGATGGTGGTGCAGGTGCTGATGCTATGAGCGGTGGTGCAGGTGCTGATATTTATGTGGTTGATGATGTAGGTGATACAGTCACCGAAGCGTCCTCTGCAGGGAATGATTTGGTGCAATCCTCCATTACCTACACCTTGGGTGCGAATGTGGAAAACCTTATCCTCACCGGAATTGCTGCTATCAATGGAACTGGTAATAGCTTAGCCAATCTCCTTGTCGGAAATGATGGTGCGAATATCCTTAATGGTGGTGCAGGAGCCGATACTCTATACGGTGGTAATGGTAGTGACACTTACGTAGTTGATGATGTAGGTGATACGGTCATTGAAAACCTTAATGAAGGTAACGATACCGTTCAAAGCACGCGTACCTACGCTTTAGGAAACAATATCGAAAATCTTACCCTTGCTGGAAGTGGTGCTATTAACGGAACGGGAAATAACTTAGCCAACTTCCTTGTCGGAAATGCTAGTGCTAATATCCTCAATGGTGGCGTTGGAACAGATACTATGAGCGGTGGCGCAGGTAATGATACCTATGTGGTGGATAACACCGGTGATACGGTCAGTGAAGCTCTCAGTGCAGGGAATGATTTGGTGCAATCGTCCATTACCTACACCTTGGGTGCGAATGTGGAAAACCTCACCCTCGCTGGAACCAGTAACATTAATGGCACAGGGAATAGCCTCAATAATACCCTAACAGGAAATAGTGGAGCTAATATCCTCAATGGTGGAGCAGGAGTAGATATACTTAATGGCGGAGCAGGTGCAGACACTCTCTTTGGCGGTGCTGGCAATGATACCTATTATGTCGATAATGTAGGGGACAAAGTCTATGAAACTACTACCGCCACCAGTGGGATTAATACAGGAGGGATTGATTTGGTTAATACGACCATCAGCTATACCCTTGGAGCCAATATAGAAAACCTCACCCTTACGGGAACCAGTAACATTAATGGAACAGGCAATAGCCTCAATAATACCCTAACAGGAAACAGTGGAGCTAATATCCTCAATGGCGGAGCAGGAGTAGATATACTTAATGGCGGAGCAGGTGCAGACACTCTCTTTGGCGGTGCTGGCAATGATACCTATTATGTCGATAATGTAGGGGACAAAGTCTATGAAACTACTACCGCCACCAGTGGGATTAATACAGGAGGGATTGATTTGGTCAATACGACCATCAGCTATACCCTTGGCAGTTTTGTCGAAAACCTCACTCTCACGGGAACCAGTAACATTAATGGCACAGGGAATAGCCTCAATAATACCCTAACAGGAAACAGTGGAGCTAATATCCTTAATGGAGGAGCAGGAGTAGATATACTTAATGGTGGCGTTGGAACAGATACAATGTTTGGCGGTGCTGGCAATGATACCTATTATGTCGATA
>DYMK01000050.1 GCA_020721585.1 Sulfuricurvum sp. | reverse complement strand
ATCCTGAAGAAGAGCTTGATTTTAATAATTAATTAATAAATAAGGTTATAGACTGAAACTACAGTCTATAACCTTTAATCTGTTTTTTAACAGTCCGATTTATAATAAAAGGTTATAAAATGAGATATATTACAGAAATTGTTCAACCGTCTTCTAGCACTGGGGGTGTTACATCAGTTGCTGGACATACCGGTGATGTAACACTTACCAAGACTGATGTAGGTCTTGGTAATGTGGATAATGTTTCAGATGTTAATAAACCAGTAAGTACTTCTATACAAACAACTCTTGATAGTAAGTCTCCTTTAGCTTCACCATTATTTACTGGTACACCAGCTGCGCCTACAGCAGCCACAGGTACTAACACTACACAACTTGCCGCATCGGCCTTCGTACAAGCTAGTGTAGCTGGCTTAGACACTAGTAGTGGTGTCGATGTAGGCAGTTTTTATTATTTTGATAAAGATGCAGCTATACCTGATAAATGTGTAGCATTTACTCAGCAAGTTTTATTAGATCCTGCGTTATATCCTGAGTTAGCTAATGTTATACCTGTATCTTCAGGATTTTCAGGATCACTCCAATCTACATTAAATAACCCCACTCCTGCAATTTATGATGTCTTCGGATATAGTGTAGCTATATCAGGAGATTACGCTATAGTAGGTGCGCATTATGATGATACGGGTGCTGAGAACGCAGGTAGCGCTTATATCTATGCAAGGAGTGGTACTACATGGTCACTCCAATCTACATTAAATAACCCCACTCCTTCAGCTAATGATGAATTCGGATATAGTGTAGCTATATCAGGAGATTATGCTATAGTATGTGCGTGGCTGGATGATACAGGTGCTGGTGGCGCAGGCAGTGCTTATATCTACGTAAGGAGTGGCACTACATGGTCACTCCAATCTACATTAAATAACCCCACTCCTGCAACTAGTGATTACTTCGGATATAGTGTAGCTATATCAGGAGATTATGTTATAGTAGGTGCGTGTCTAGATGATACAGGTGCTGATAATGCAGGTAGCGCTTATATCTACGTAAGGAGTGGTACTACATGGTCACTCCAATCTATATTAAATAACCCCACTCCTGCAGCTAATGATTATTTCGGTCGTAGTGTAGCTATATCAGGAGATTATATTATAGTAGGTGCGCATGGTGATGATACAGGTGCTGGTGACGCAGGTAGTGCTTATATTTATGGAATAACACCCTCTAATAAAATTGTATTAAATCCCTTACCTTCCTCAGCAGAACATAAAACTATAGTGAGAGTTAAACTATGAAAATTATGCTCATTTATTTACAGACGTTTAAATTAATAGTATGATTTATAATAAAAGGCTATAAAATGAGATATATTACAGAAATTGTTCAACCGTCTTCTAGCGCTGGAGGTGTTACATCAGTTGCTGGACGTACTGGTAGTGTAACACTTACCAAGACTGATGCGGGTCTTGGTAATGTAGATAATACTTCAGATGTTAATAAACCAGTAAGTACAGCTACACAAACGGTTCTTGATAGTAAGGCTCCTGTAGCTTCACCATTATTTACTGGTACACCAGCTGCACCTACAGCAACTACAGGAACTAACACTAATCAACTTGCTACAACTGCCTTCGTACAAGCTAGTGTAGCTGGCTTAGATACTAGTGGTACTAGTGCTGCTGATATAGGTCTTGGTAATGTAGATAATACTTCAGATATTAATAAGCCAGTAAGTACAGCTACACAAACGGTTCTTGATAGTAAGGCTCCTGTAGCTTCACCACTCTTTACTGGTACACCAACTGCACCTACAGCAACTACAGGAACTAACACTAATCAACTTGCCACAACTGCCTTCGTACAAGCTAGTATAGCTGGATTAAATACTAGTGACGGTGGTGGTGGTGTTAGTGGTGTCGATGTAGGTAGTTTTTATTATCTTGATAAAGATGCAACTGTACCTGATAAATGTATATCTTTTACTCAAAAGGTCTTGTTAGATCCTGCACTATATCCAGAGTTAGCTAATGTTATACCTGTATCTTCAGGATCTTTAGGATCACTACAAGCTACATTAAATAACCCAACTCCTGCAGCTGGTGATTATTTCGGGAGTAATGTATCTGTATCAGGCGATTATGCTATAGTAGGCGCGATTGCTGATGATACAGGTGTTGATAACGCAGGTAGCGCTTATATCTACGCAAGGAGTGGTACTACATGGTCACTCCAAGCTACATTAAATAACCCCACTCCTGCAGGTACTGATAGCTTCGGGCGTAGTGTAGCTATATCAGGAGATTATGCTATAGTAGGTGCGCATCTGGATGATACAGGCGCTACAGACGCAGGTAGTGCCTATATCTATGTAAGGAGTGGTACTACATGGTCACTCCAAGCTACATTAAATAATCCCACTCCTGCAGCTTATGATGCCTTCGGATATAATGTATCTATATCAGGTGATTATGCTATAGTAGGTGCGTATGGTGACGATACAAGTGTTAGTAACTCAGGTAGCGCCTATATCTATGCAAGGAGTGGTACTACATGGTCACTCCAATCTACATTAAATAACCCCACTCCTTCAGCTAATTGTTTCTTCGGTAATAGTGTAGCCATATCAGGTGATTATGCTATAGTAGGTGCGTATTATGAGGATACAGGTGCTTATAACGCAGGTAGTGCTTATATCTACGTAAGGAGTGGTATGACATGGTCACTCCAAGCTACATTAAATAACCCCACTCCTATAGGTGGTGATAACTTCGGATATAACGTAGCTATATCAGGTGATTATGTTATAGTAAGTGCGACTTATGACGATACAGGT
>DYMK01000049.1 GCA_020721585.1 Sulfuricurvum sp. | reverse complement strand
CGTAGACCCTATCGTGGTTGTTACGGTCACATCCGCATCCAGTACATGATCTAAGGTTACCTTAAACACCATCTCTTCAGCCCGTTCTACGGCACTGACATTATTCATACTGATATGGACATAGCCTAAGGGATCATTGGGAAGGGGAGGAGGTGGTGGTGGTGTATCATCATCGATGATGGTGCCTGTCCCAAAGTTTTTAAAAAAAACATTTTCTGATCCAGTGTACTCATACGCGATAGGAGAAAGATAAAACTGTTTGGTTTCTTCAGGAATAGTATCATCAATCAAAGGAATATCAATAGTGGCAGTGATCGTTCCTGCTTTAATGATAATATTACGGCATACCCCCTTGTAATCTGATCCTGCGATGGCAGTATTGTCATACGTTGCGTACATGATACTTAGATCGTTACGAAGCGGTTTATCAATACGTGCGATAAACCGCATAACTCCAGCACTCTCTAAGGCTTTAGCATCAGAAAAAGAGACATTGATGTCATTGGCATCAGGAAGGGGGGGCTTGGGCGGTGGAGGAGGCGGCGGTGGAGGAGGCGGTGGAGGAGGCGGTGGAGGTGGAGGTGGAGGTGGTGGCATATCTCCCCCGACAAGATTAATCCTTAACTGACCGCTATGGAAACCCTCAATAAGTACACCTTCATTATTGCTATTGATAAACAGGAGGTTCTTTGTCCCTTTGATGAGATAATAGGTACCTCCATCACCGCGGTAGGAGGTATAGCCTAAGGTGTCTTCACTAAATACTCCTTTGGTTAACTGGGTTCCTTTAAAATAGACGCTCCCTATCCCATCCTCATCTTGAACAATATCGCCATTACCTGTGATGTATTTATCATCCCCGACTCCCCCTTTGAGGATGTCGGTCATTTGGTCATCATTACCCGATGCATCTCCTCCGATGAGGGTGTCGATACCCTCACCACCGTAAAGAACATCGGAACCTTTCCCTCCGATGAGGGAATCATTGCCTCGCTCACCGAAGATTAGGTCGTTTTTATTTGTATATGATAAAGTTTGAGAACTGCAAATAATAACATTTCCATCTATGGCATCAAGATTATTTGTAGACAAGTCTAACCCATTTAAGATTGCATGGATTGTATCTTTGTATCCTGAAGACATCATCATTTTTATATCTAGCTGTTTATCCTCAATGTATTTAAGAAGATCATTTTTTTGATAAGTAAGCCACTCTTCTACCAACGTATTAAATCCTGAAAAGCCATTAGAAACGCTGGTTAATATTGAAATGTCATAATTTTGTAAAAGTTTAATATAAGTAGTAAAAGCAATATTATTTCCATCAGCATATCCTGTGGCAGGAAAATCAATAGTATTATTGCCTGATGCGAATCCTTGATAAATTTTTACCATAGCTTTGCCCATTCTTCCTTGTCCTACAAGATGGGCTGCCGCCGATATTCCCGCTTGAGTTAGAGCAATGGTATCACTTTGAATGATATTACCTTTTTTATCCAAAAAATTAATTTTGAATGTTTTTCCAATTAAACGATCAAATTGATCAGTACTTATGATTTCCTTGTGATATTTATCAGCGTTAGTTGCATAACGACGAACAGTTGCATATTTGCTAGAAAATTTTCCATTAACATCTGGGACACCAGTAAATTCCATAATAGCTGCTAGTTCTTGTGCTATAGGATTAGTGAGTAACTCTGATTTTGTTGTAAGTCCAAATAGCTCTTTTCCTACACCATCTAAAAAGTGCATATAATGCAATTGATCATTTCCAACTTGATATCGTCCAGTATATCCTGCCGAATTATTAGCACTATATTTATCAGCACTTTCCATCCATCCCAATGCATCTAAGAATCCCATCCAATTAGATGAATGAACATTAGGAATAATTTTTGCATTTGATTTAGCAACAAAATTTTTAGATGCTTCTACATTCACAGTACCCATTTTATTTTTCTCCTTGCGTTAGTTTGGTTAAATTGCATTTATTGCCAAGAAAATAGTTTTGACCATCTGTTGTCAAATAACGATACGAAGTGCCTACGGGTATAATGCACTTTTTTTGATTCGCTAAAAATGATAATTCCGCAATGGTCTTTTCTTTTTGTATATTTTCTGTTGTTTTAATAATGGTAGGTTTTTGGTAGTGATCCGCTACAGAATAGATAGGGGTTTGCAATTCAAAACGACTAATATAGTCATCTTTTCCATCATGATTTATATCCACTACGATAAAATCATCACTCTCTAAACTTTTTCTGTCTCTTGGATAGGATTTGCTCTTAGTATTTAAAATAGTCTCTAATAAACTAAACACCTTATCAGTTTGTGTTGCTTCGTAAACCTTATTAATATGCTTACCTTCCACAATCCAGACACGACCATTATCAGGATGTTCAACACACACATTTATCCGATTATCGGCGAGAGTAAGCTCTTCTGCTGGTGTAGAGATATAAAGTTCTTTTCCTTTATAAAAGATAGGAAAATCACCATTTTGATCTACTTTTGCCTTTCGTATTTGTTCAAAAAGCTCAGGTAATTTTCCATCCCGTTTAAATACAAAAACATCAAGCCCTATGATGTAACTTCCTTCTCTCATATCAATTAGGGCAAATATTTCCCCTTTTCGTAACCCTTTTTCATACACTTCATATGTGCTGTATCCTATTTTTTTCTTTTTATCAATCCAATCAACATTCAAGAACGCATCACACACAGAAAATTTTTTAGTCAATGTTTCGGAAGGTGTTTTTATGAATCCGCGATTGATCACTTCACTAGAAGGATTTATTTCTTGAGCTGATAATTGCAAGGGGATGAGAACCCCCAAACTCCATAAAAAATATCGGGTTAATAACGTTTTCATTTATGCGACCTTTGTGTGGATGTTAAAATTGAGATTGTTTACCGCTCTTGTATTTGAGATACTCGCAACGGTAGGAGGTGGTGCTGGGGTAATAG
>DYMK01000026.1 GCA_020721585.1 Sulfuricurvum sp. | reverse complement strand
TTGGATGGTAGAATATTGGCAATGGGTATTCGTTAATGATGCGAATTCGCCATATATAATAATATGGTTACTGTATAATTAACGCTCTAATGATTTTGAAAAAAGGAATTTTATGAAACGGGAAACAATATTAAACTATCTCCGCTCTAAAAAAGATGAGTTTCATATCCTGTATGGGATTACAACGTTAGGCATTTATGGCAGCGTCGCTCGTGATGAAGCGACCGAAAAGAGCGATATTGATATTTTTTACGAGAGAGACAGTAGTATAGAACTCGAAAGTGGATTAGAGTTCATGCGAATTCCTGATGTAATAGCGCAAAATTTGGACGTACCGAAAGTGGATTTTGTCAGTCTCAAATACATGAATCCGATTATCAAACATTACGCCCAAAAAGATTTTATCTATGTATAAAGAAGAAAATCTGATTTATATTATGACCATGCTTGAATGTACCGAGAAAATATGGATATATTCAGGTAAATACAAAACACCTGATGAGTTCATTTGGGCGGATGAGCAACAACCGTTCAACGGTGTCATTAGTTTATTTATAGCTATTGGGGAAGAGTCCAAAAAAATCAATCCGAATCTTAAAAAAGCTATTTCAACTCAGATCGATTGGGTCAGCGTTGCAGGGATAAGAGATAAAATTTCTCACGATTATCGTGGAACGGACGGAGATGTTTTATGGAATGTGATACATAAAGATTTGGTACGACTTAAAAACGCTTTAGTTGAGATGGTACATTTGATAAACCCCTCAAAAGAGATGTTGAATATATTTTTAGCCTCTCCTTATTATCGGCACTTAGACTATTTACGGTAAAGTGAGGATAGAGCCTTTATGAACACCCTACCCGCCACCCTCACGTCTGTAACTGCCTCAGAGCATTTAAGTCTCTTAACCGTATTGGTGGGAGAAGACCCCTTTTACCTCCTCCTTGCGCAACACTGCCATGAGCCTATTGGCACTTCTTTAACCTTAGTATTTAAAGAGACCGAAGTGATAGTGACTACCACAAAAACCGCCACCACTGCCAATATTCAACGTGCCCTAGTTCGTACAATCGAACAAGGAAAAGTCCTCTCCCAAATCACCCTTATCTATCAAGCAACCCCCATCGTAACCCTCGTACCAACGGTAACCCTAGCGACCCTTTTGATCCATGAAGGGGATGAAGTCTACTGGATGGTGCAACCCTCTGAAATATCCCTGCTAAGAGAGACCCATGGAATCTGAATTTATCAGCACAATGGTGCTAACGTTCAAACTCGCCTCCATCACCACCGCTATTTTAGTGGTGATTGGTATCCCCTTAGCGGCATTTTTGGTCTTTTCCACCATACGCTTCAAAAGCGTTATAGAGACGATTGTAAGTATGCCTTTGGTATTACCCCCATCGGTATTGGGCTTTTACCTTCTCCTTGCCTTTAGCCCCGCGTCCACTCTTGGAGCGTATCTGACCTCTCATGGGATTCGACTCGCCTTTAGTTTTGAGGGGTTAGTCATCGGTTCTGTCCTTTTCAGCCTCCCATTTATGGTGCATCCGATCCAATCGGCACTTGCGGGGGTTCCTAAATCCATTTTCGAGGCTTCCTACACATTGGGTAAAACAAAAATCACCACGATGTTTCGGGTTATTTTGCCGATGATTCGCAGCGGTTTGATCTCGGGGATCACCCTTGCGTTTGCCCACACTGTGGGGGAGTTTGGGGTTATCCTCATGATCGGAGGAAATATCCCCGATGAAACCCGCGTCGCCTCCATCGCCATTTACGATGAAGTGGAATCGCTTAACTATGCCCTAGCCCACCAATACGCCCTTACCCTTTTTGTGGTCACTTTTTCGATCCTCTTATTGGTCTACACCCTCAATAAAAAATCGTTAGGGGAGCTTCGATGATTACGATCAATGTCACCAAACGTCTCACTACCGCTGAGGGGTCTATCACCGCCCATTTTGACCTTACCCTTCGTAAGGGAGAGTTTGTCACCCTTTTTGGGGCATCGGGGGCGGGGAAAACGACCCTGTTGCGACTGATCGCAGGATTGGAACAACCCGATAGTGGGGTGATTGACGTGGAGGGTGAAGTGTGGTTTGACAGCGCGAAAAAAATCAACCTCTCCCCCCAACAACGAAGCATCGGTTTTGTTTTCCAAGACTATGCCCTTTTCCCGACTATGACCGTACGGGAAAATTGCCTTTTTGCCGCAAAAACCCAAGAACATCGAGACCGTATCGATGAACTCATTGCGTTGGTGGAACTCTCTGCCCTTGCCCATCGACTCCCGCAAACCCTCTCAGGGGGACAAAAACAGCGCGTTGCCCTGATCCGTGCGTTGGTGCGTCGTCCCCAATTGCTGTTGTTGGACGAACCCCTCTCGGCATTGGATCCCGCTATGCGTCAAAAACTTCAAGATGAACTTGCCCTGCTCCACACTAAACTGGGGGTAACGACCCTTTTGGTGAGTCATGACATTGCCGAAACGGTCAAACTCTCTCATCGCCTTGCCTCCGTTCAAAAAGGAAACATTGTCTATTGTGGTGATCCGATGGAATTTTTTACCCCGCAAACGTTGAGCGGAAAATTGCAATTGATAGGGGAAATACTGAAGATCGAAGAGGATTTTCCCTCGATCATTGTGACGTTGTTGGTGGGATCATCGTTGGTCAAAACGGTCATTAGTCGTGAAGAAGCACTCCCCCTAAACGTGGGAAATCATGCCATTATTGCGACCAAAGCGTTTACGCCAACCCTTATGCCCTTAAAGGGATAAGATTAGTTAAAGAGACTTACCATTTTAGCAAAAAATCCTTTGGATACTTCCCCTTGTAACGCCAATTTTTCGACATAACTGTCATACGTATGTCCCATAGCGTCTAAAAAGCCGTGCAAATATTTTTCAGAGGCTTCAATGCCCACCTCTTTTTCGATTGCCAAGAGATCCACATACAATTTTGATATTTCCTGAACAATGGTCGGATCGGCCTTTTGACGGTACGCGATAAATCCGATAATGTGCTTTTCAAAGGCATGACGACGAATGGAGAATTTGGTAGTCACCCAGTAAAAATTCCCATTTTTTGCCCGATTTTTGACCACCGCAAAAATATCTTGCCCATTTTTGATCCGTTGCCACATCAATTTAAAAATCACCGCAGGCATATCGGGATGACGAATAAAATTATGGGGTTTTCCCACTACTTCATTAACATTGTACCCTGAAACCTCGCAAAAATCGTGATTAGCATATTCTATCACACCGTGCGTATCCGCACGCGTCACAATCATAGCCCGTTTATCCACTGCAATTTCGTGTTCCATAATTCCCCTTTTCTATTAAAAGTTATTTTTTATTATTGACAAAAAATAACGTTAAGATTGTACTATTATAATCTTTACTTAACTACTTTACTATAGCTTAAATTTATTTTTCTTTTTACTTGTTACGCGTAGTAGCAAAAGAGTCTATTGTTTATGATGCATTTTATGTACTAAGAAGAAGAGAAAGAGGTTTTATTTTAGAGGAATGGTTCTCCTTGGGTAACACCCAAAAAGAAGATATTTTACTGCAATTAATTACGGAATCCACCGTATTCACGGCGATCGTATCGATCATAGCGATCATGACGGTGATGTCTTCGATCATGGTCATAAGAGCGTCGATTCTCCCGGATATAAACGGTTCTTGGTTGGGTATAAACCACTTGCGGTTGTTGTACTACAACAGGTTGTTGTTGATAAACGACGGGTTGTTGTACGGCTACGGGCTGTTGCTGATATATCACTTGAGGTTGTTGTTGCACTACCATGGGCTGTTGCTGCGGTTGACTATAATTTTGATTATTATACCCTTGATTGTTTCCAGCATTGCTCCCCATCATGGCACCCACAGCAGCACCTCCGATGGTTGCCGCCGTTTTTCCCGAACCACTCCCAAACTGATGACCGATCACGCCACCAATGGCACCTCCCACCAATCCCCCAACCATATCCTCCGCCGATAGAGTCATAGAAGCGATCAACGCCAATGCCATAACATAGTTTTTCATCTTTTTCTCCTGTGTACTTAAGTTGCTAAGTATAGAATTATTTTGATGAAAAGAAGGGGGGCATCCCGTTTTAGAGGATTTTTTTACCGCAATATTTACAATACGGTAACCCATTAATTACCTCGGCATTGCAATGGGGACAAACGATTTTAAGCGTATGTCCGCAAGCAGGGCAAAATTTATGATCTTTATAATCAACTTTGATACGGCATTTACCATTGCTACACAACGACTCCAAAATTGCTTTTTTAATCGCCTCTTTTTTGGCTTTGTCGGCTTGTGCTTTTTTCTTTTTTTGTCGGTATTTCCAAACAAGCACCCCAACTTCAATCACCACGAAAATCAAAAGATATTTAAACAGCGACATGATTCCCCCGGGGAGGAACTCTTCTACCGTTTTTTGAAACAGCAATACATACATAAGGTTAATGGTATACGCCGCAATCACCCCGATGATCAATAGCAAAATATTGGCGTTAATGACCATCCCTAGTGAGCGGATATTGGCAGCGATTTCAACCTCTAAAATCGTAATATTGGTTGGTAGCATATCGTTATTACGGTGAGCAAGCCATGCGATGAAGGAGAAGGGGACGATAAAAAAGAGCATCCGAAGGTATTGATACCATGGGTACCACATTTCGTAACTCGCTTTTTTTCGCGCATATTTTTTTTGTTTGCTTTGCACCAGTTGTTCAAATTTAGGAAATAAAGGATAATTCTCCATGGTAGGGAGCGATTTAATTTTTTTCTTTAGTTGTTTTTCACGTGCCAAAAGATGGGCATTTTTCATCTGATAGCTATCAACTTCTTGGACAATACCACCAAAAATAGGGGTCGAATGGTTCTTTTGCTCTTCGATGTCTCTCTCACGAGTATGTTGAATCGCATTAATTTGCCCTAGTAAGTTCATATACTCTTTTTGATGGAGCCAAAAATTTTGACTTCGTGACAACGCATTCGACGCCAAAAGCATCTCTTGGCAAATAGGGGCAATCTCTGCTAGAGGGAGTTGTTCTTCGGTAATATCACTAAAATCAGCATAATACCGTCGAGAATCCATCGACGCATTATGCTCCTTAAAATGGTCTCGACATTGTTGTGGAAAATAAAGTGCGGGTGGAGGAACTTTACGTTGTTCATTACGAATTCCACTGAGAATAATCACCAATAAGAAGCTATCCAGCAGGAGTAAAAAGACCAAAAGGTACGATCGGATAAGCTTCCCATTAAAATAAATGGCATCTTTAAGTAATCGGCTATCAACGAGTTTGTTTTTAAGGATGGGGACTAAATGGACATCCATACCTCACCCCCTTGAAGTTCACACAATCCATCCCCCACCAAGGAGATTTTCCCCCACATAAAATACCGCTGCTTGCCCTGAAGCGACCCCAAAAGCGCTTTCGTGCAACGTTACGATGGCGCGATCCCCCCCAAGAGCAACATGGCATTTTATGGCGGGTGTTTTGTAGCGCAATTTCACCTCACACTCAAAATCACTCCGTTCATCAAAAAGGTTAATTTTTTCCACTTCCACACGGTGACACTCAAGGGACTCCCGTTTTCCCACCACTATTTGATTGGTTTGAGGACGAATTTCAAGGACAAAATGGGGATCATGCGCTCCATGGACACTAAACCCTTTGCGTTTGCCAATGGTGTAGTGCATATACCCTTTGTGTTTTCCCACCACATTCCCAGCAATGTCCAAAACTTCCCCTTCGCAATCAACCTCCACGTAGGGTTTTAACACCTCAGCGTACGTGGTCTCCACAAAACAAATCTCAGTCGATTCTCCTTGAGAGGCAAACGACTCTAACCCTTTTATCCCTGCAGCGTAGGCTTTGATGTCGCTTTTGTGTTTTTCCCCCAACGGAAAAAGGAGACGGGGTACCAATGTAGGGTCAATATCAAACAAAAAATAGCTTTGGTCTTTGGTCGCATCATGCGCCGTTTGAAGATAGCGACCATCGTGTCGAAGGTAATGCCCTGTGGCAATGTAATCCGCCCCCAAACGATCGGCAAACGCGACCATTGCCCCAAATTTAATCGTCCGATTGCATAACGCACACGGATTGGGGGTTTTACCTTCTTGATAGGTCTGGACAAACGGGCGAAAAACCTTCTCATGAAAGGTCTCTTGCAAATCCAAAATATGGAGAGGAACCCCCACAAAATCGGCGGCTTTTTGGGCGCGGGCTTGGTGGATGGCATGGTACGCAGGATTGCCATGAAGCTTCATGTATACCCCCTCAACCCTGTACCCTTGTTCTTTAAGCAATAACGCCGAAATGGTCGAATCAACCCCTCCACTCATCCCAAGCACTACTTTTTTCATAAACTTCCTTCATGCGTTGGACATTGATTATGGAGATAGGTCGAAAGAGAGTGGTAATACTTCGTATCTTCCAACCCCTCTTTTTCCAAGACTTTGAGCTGTAAGTGCAACGAGGTTTCAATTTGATCCACGATCCATGCAAGATCATCGCTCACACAAATGAGTTCCATATCCTCTTTTTCAATCATCCCCTCGCCCACCAATTTCTCACGGAGAAATGCCATCAATGGAGCATAAAACGCCTCTCCGACCACGAAGAGTTTGACCCCCGTCACTTTTTTGGTTTGGATCAGCGTTAAGGCTTCAAACATCTCATCCAATGTCCCAAATCCCCCGGGGAAAATAACGTACGCCATAGAGTACTTGACCAACATCACTTTACGGGAAAAAAAGTAATCAAAACTGCGCCCTTTGGTGATATACGGATTAGGTTGCTGTTCGGAGGAGAGTTCGATATTCAGCCCAATTGATTCAACCTCCGTATGGGCGTATGCCCCCCGATTGGCAGCTTCCATCACTCCCGGTCCCCCGCCGGTGATCACATTAAACCCTTTACTGCCTAATCGACTGGCAAGCTCCATAGCCTGCTGATAATAGGGATGGGTCTCCGCCAAACGCGCGCTTCCAAAAATGGTCACCGAAGGCCCCAAATTACCCAATTCATCAAACCCTTGGACGAAATCGGCCAAAATTTTAAAGACGCTCCAAACATCCCCCGTTTTAATATCGGTGAGATAACGACGTGTGGCGGTTTTTTTAGTATGTGGGTGTTTTAGCATCGGTTATTCCCCTTTTTGAAATCCATTAAGAACCCATTGTATTAAAAAATCATTGCCAGCAACCACCAAATCTTCAGGAATTTCCTGCCCTGTGGAGAGATAGCTCACGGGAAGCTTCGTTTCATACAACACAGAGAAGATATTCCCCAACCCTTGCGTCTCATCCAGCTTGGTAAAGAGCAACGTATCGATCCCCAAGGGGGAGAAACGGTCATACGTCCATTTGAGATCATCGTATTTGACGGAACTGGGTAATACCAACATCACCTCAATGGGGTAGTTGGCTTGATTGTGGCGCACGACTTCGTTAATTTTGTCTATTTTGCTCTGATCCTGCGGCGACACCCCCATCGTATCGATCAAAATACAATCGCATTCGCGCAACGCTTCCAACGCGGTTGCACATTCATGGGCATCAATCGCTATTTCAAGATCCAATCGCATCATCCGCGCATACTGGAGTAACGACTCTGCCGCCCCCCTGCGGTAGGTATCCAAAACAATCAATCCCACCTTATAATTTTTTTCTAAAAAATAGCCATAACGGGCAGCGAGTTTGGCAATCACGGTCGTTTTTCCCACCCCCGTCGCACCAACAAGCATCATCACTTTTTGATCCCCGTGTTGGGGTAATTTTTCAGCACGCACGGTGATAAGTTTTGCCATCAGTGTCTGAAAATAGTGTTCTAATTTCTCCGGATTTTCACGCATCTCCAAGGGCATATACTCACTGGTTAAACGCATAATGGCATCCAAATGGTTAGGGTTCATCCCACTTTGTTGCGCACGGTGATAGATGGGTTCAAATTCGCTTGGGAGATCCCACTCCTCTTTGGGATTCCATGCGACCAAAGGGGTGGTATCGTGTTCCATCCCCCCCTTGGGGGCAAGCAGCATCCCCGCGGATTCCTTTTCCATCATTTTTGCCATCATGGAAAATTTTTTTGCCACATCCTCCACAATACGTGAAAGATTTTTTTCCCTTTTCGCGTGCAAGGGGGAGAGATCATCCCCTTTTACCCCGACAGCAATTTCATATAAAGCGTTTGCCCCTTCACTCTTTTTTTGAATTTCGTAGGTTCCAATGAGCATCGCATCCTCACCCACCGCCAATTGTGCTTTTTTCAGGGCTTCAGCAGGGGTTGAACCGCTAAAGGTTAAGATTTTCATAGTCTCTCCGTCTCTTGTTTTTGACCATACTTTTCAAGGGTATCACAACACTTAACCGCTTTGCCCAATGGGGATGAGGAACGATCAATTCGGGGTAATTCACCCTCCGACCCTCAAAAAATAGCATATCCAAATCCAGTGTTCTGGGCGCGTTCGCAAAACTGCGAACCCGACCAAAACGCTTTTCAATTCTCCACAAAACCCGCAAAAATTGCCGTGGAGAAAGCGAGGTAGCGACTTCCATGACCGTATTGTAAAAATCAGCTTGGTGAGTATACCCAAACGGGGGATTTTTGAGAATTACCCCTGATCCTAACCGTTGAAGATAAGGCAATTTCCCAAGATGCACCCATACGTGGTGCATCCGCCGTTTGGTATCCCCCACATTCCCCCCAACCCCGATCACCACACGATGACGTAACGGGGAAGAAACACGACATTTTTTGGGGAAAAAATGATTCACATACACCGTATGCTCTTCATCCAAACGGCGTGCCAAAAACACGGTTACGCGTCAGCCGTTTGGGTTTGCGCCTCTTGGAGTGCTTGGATTTCGTTAAAAATCTGCAACATCCCCATCATTGCCAAATGGTACCCAAAAGGGCCAAAACCGATAATGGAGGACGTACACACAGGAGCTGTCATACTTTTTTGACGGAACTCTTCTCGACGGTAAATATTACTGATATGCACTTCGATCACCGGCAATCCAATGGCACTGATAGCATCACGAATCGCAATTGATGTATGGGTATACGCTGCTGGATTGATAATCACCCCATCGGCATCCCCATAACATTCTTGGATTTTGTCGACAATTTCACCCTCAAGATTGCTTTGATAAAACTCAATCTCAACGCCACTTTGCCCTGCAAAATCTTTCATTTGAGCATGAATTTGCTCCAAACGCATGAGACCATATACTTGGGGTTCGCGTACCCCTAACATATTGAGATTGGGACCTTGAATAACCACTATTTTCACGTAACGACCTTCTGTTAGCTTTTAGGGGTAGATTATAGAGTGTTCTATATTATAAGGAACTAAAGGGGTAAAGGCATTGCGCCATTTGCCTTTAGCCTCACGCAAGAAGCCAATCCAACGAATAGAAGCTATGGTAAAATATCCTTACTATTTCCCCCAAGGAGAATCCCATGACCGATCAAGAACTTAAAGACCTCGTGGCAAGTTTAGCGATTTCGCAAGCCAAAACCGATGAGCAGATGAACCGCAACGAAGCCAAACTCACCAAGATGGGCGTACTCTTAGGAAACATTTCCAATAACCAAGGCGATGTCGCCGAAGAGTTTTTTTATAATTCATTGGAAGATAAAAAAGATTTAGCGGGAATCCATTACGACTTTATTGATAAAAACTGGAAAAGCAGTACTAAAAATTTACGCGATGAGTTTGATATTGTCATGGTCAATGGCAAAGACATTGCGATTATCGAAGTGAAATACAAAGCGCATGAAAAAGATTTAGAAAAACTTTTGACCAAAAAACAAGAAAATTTTAAAGAACTTTTCCCCATCTATAAAGATTATACGCATCATTTGGCACTAGCTTCGTTTTATATGCCTCCAGAGCTAAAAGAAAAAGCATTGGAAAATAATGTCATTGTCTTACAGCGCAAAGGGGATGTGATGGGGACGTTTCTCCCTAAAAATCCCTAATCTCTCGTCATTGACTACGCCTCTCGTCCTTCCCTAGAGAGCGGGAATCCAGCTAGACTCCCGTCTTCACGGGAGTGACGAAACCCAGTCACCCTGAACTCATTTCAGGGTCTAAGAGAGCGATGAATAATCTCAATTTTAAAAAGGTAAGGGGGGTGGCGTAAATGGAAATTTTTTGGAAAATGCTCCCTTTTTTAACACCAATAGTTATCATGGCATCCATGTACTATCGGCACAAAAATCAAGATAAAATTGAAAAGCCATCATGGTTGGAACAAAAACCATGGTATCAATCGATGAAATTAAAGTACAGAGAGGCAAATATTATTTGGAATATGCTCTTTTTCTTTTCTGTACTGATTGGAGGTGCATCTTTTGTAGCAAATCTTCAGGGTTTCATATATCCTCCATTACCATTGGAAAAGATGCAAACACAACAAGGAATTATAAAATCTATCGTTAAACGTCAAAAAATGGATGACTTGCTAGTATTGAAAACCACTGATAGTCTCCAAAAAGAATATGCGTATCGTCTTTATGGTTCAGCTGATAAATATGTTGATCAGAATGTTACAGTTTATTACAGTCGAGGGTTTAGTAGTGCTTTTTCAATTGATAATCAAATTCATCACATAGTTACCAATGATACTCATAGAATTCTTGATCCGATTCCTTATGACTATGAACGATCTTTACGGATTAATAGAGAATTTTGGAATCTTCCAAAATATTGCTTTTATATCCTTCTTTTTTCAGCATTCATGATTTGGGCTCCTGACTAAAGCAGACGTTGCCGATTCATCGGCTAAATCAGATGAAATTCACTGGTTCCCTATCTCCCGATGGGGAACCAGTGGTAGCATCTCTCTTTAGACCCTGAATCACGTTTTGGGTGACAGTGGGAGCGAGGGTTTCTTTCTCCCCCCATTACCGTCGATCAAAATAATAAATTGAGCTTTCATTTTTGGGCTTTTTGTCTTTCCATGCCAAATAAGAGCTTTTGAGATGGTTCCCATCCGCGCTAATTTCGTGGATAATGCGATGGACATGATCCTCATCCGATTGGCACAATTGCGTCATCATATCACACTCAAAAATGAATTTATGGGGGGAACTTGCTTTGAGGTTGGCGATAAATTCGGGCTGATTTTGTTTGGAGCAGTAGTGGGTCGCTTTGAGATTGGTACACTCAATCTCCTTGCAATGGTACATACTCACCATCTGTTTGGTCGTATTGGGCAAAAGGTCTTCTTGGATGGTGACATCCCCCCCGATAAGTTTAAATGCCATGGCGGTGGTCAGTGTCCCTACTAATGGCTGTACGGAGGGATGTTGGTAGGAGAGACTCTCTCCTTGCTTGGCGGAAAGTACCCACTCCCCTTTAAGCGATTTTTCCATCCAATCAAACATATCCCATGCGGTGGTATTGTCTGCGCCATGAACCGCCATACACCCCATCATCATTCCTACTATCAAACTGCGTAATCGCATTGGTAAAACCCTCCTTGAATAAAAGTTTATTGTACTTTATATTCGGATAAATAGTAACTACGTGAATCTACTCCTACGTATGATACAATTGTAGTACCAAAATCATATCTTAGGGAGTTTGTATGACCACGGTAACTACAACCGACATTTTACGTCGTCCAGCACTGCTCAATGCCCTTGAGGGTATCACCCTCATCGAAGATGGTCGTCGTCATGAACCCAAAAGCGTCCTTCTTTCGTATGCTCTGTACCAAAAAGTGCAAGAACAGATTGAAAATGAACTCTATTTAATCAATAACCAAAAAGCATTAGGTATAAGCGCGTACACCGAATTTTTGACCCGCGAAGAGGTGAGTGAGGATTTGGGATGAGTACGATTCGTCGTGGAGAGATTTATTGGGTCAATTTTGGCAAGAAATATCACAGTGAGTTTGGGAAAATTCGCCCCGCCCTCATCATCCAAAACGATATTGCCAATCGAAACATTGATCTTGTCGCTTTTAAAGGGGTCACCGTTATCCCCCTTACCACCCAATTAGCGGGGGGAGACGTACGGGTACTGATTTCCAAGCGTGATGCCCTTGAACACCCCAGTGAACTATGTCTTAATGAACTATGCACCCTTGATTTAAGCCGTATCGATACAACACACCCTTGCACTACGCTCACCCCTCAAGAGCTAGAGTCGGTGGAAATCAAACTCAAACGCCATTTAGGACTACCCTTATGACCATACTCTTAGCCGATGCCATTTTTACCCCAGAGACGATCTACCGCGATTATGGAATCGTGTTTGATCACACCATTATGGACGTTGCCCCCAATAACCAATTACGCGCTACCTATGGTGAAGCGTGCCAAGAATTGGGCAAAGGGTCGATTCTCATGAGCGGATTGATCAATCCCCACGTCCATTTGGAGTTTAGTGCCAACCGCTCCACCCTCGAATATGGGGAGTTTATGCCCTGGCTTTCGAGCGTCATGACCCATCGCGACACCCTCATCAACGACTGTGATACCGCGTGCATGGAAACGGTGATCCAAACCATGCTAGACAAGGGGATCACGGCGTTTGGGGCGGTGAGTTCCTATGGATTTGATGTCGATGCGTGCGCCAATGCCCCCCAAAAAGTGGTCTATTTTAATGAGCTTATCGGCTCCAATCCCCAAATGGCAGATACGTTGTACGCCCATTTTCAAGAGCGACTCTTTCATTCGCAGACGATTACTCGCGAAGGATTTTACCCCTCCATTGCCATTCACTCCCCTTATTCGGTTCATCGGGTATTGATCCAAAAAGCCCTCCGCTATGCCCACGAAAAGGATCTTCGGGTCTCCGCCCATTTTATGGAAAGCACCGCTGAGCGTCACTGGCTTGATACCAATGAGGGGCATTTTAAAGCCTTTTTCGCAAATTTTTTGAAGCAATCGACCGCTGCGAATACCCCTAAAGATTTTTTGAGCTATTTTGATCAGGTTCCCACCCTTTTTACCCATGTTATCCATGCCAATGAAGCGGAATTGCAGCACCTCAAAGCGGGCAATCACACCATCATCCACTGCCCCATTTCCAATCGTCTTTTAGGTAATGGTGCGCTTGATCTTCAAAGCCTCAACGATCACGCCCTTGCGTGGGTATGCGGCACCGATGGACTAAGTTCCAATTACGCCCTTGATCTCCTCGAAGAGATGAAAATTGCCCTCTTCATGCACCATGGTCACGATCTACTCCCCCTTGCCCAACAATTATGGCACAGTGTTACTGCTGGCGCGGCGGAGGCGTTGCGATTAAATTGTGGTACAATCGCGAAAAATTTCGATGCGGATATTCTCGTTACCCGTGTGAAGTATGAAATTAATGACCAATTAGCCGTTCATCTGTTGTTGCGACCACCGCACATCGAATCGGTCTATATTGGTGGAAAAAAAGTCAAAGGATAACCTTTCTATGAAACTCTTTACCAACACCGTCGAATTTTTTGCCCACGTCATCCGATTTATTCAGACCAATTTCAAAGCGACCGTTTTGGTGCTTTTTGTCGTGTGGCTCATTATCCCCTCCGAAGACACTTCCATTACATCGCACAATCTTGAGGAGATTCTCCTCTCCGGCCCTATTTTGGATGCGACTTCTATCGTAAAGCAACTTGATGATGCGGGTGAAGATGAGAGCATCAAAGGAGTCTTGTTTAACATCGATTCTCCCGGTGGTGCCGTTGCCCCTTCGGTCGAAATTGCCTACGCGGTCAAACGACTGCAAGCCAAAAAACCCGTCGTAATCTACGCATCGGGAATTATGGCCAGTGGGGGGTACTACTCGGGGATTTGGGGTCAGGAGATTATGGCGAATCCCGGAAGTATGATCGGCTCCATCGGGGTTATCATGGAAGGGGCGGATATTTCCGAACTGATGCAAAAAGTGGGGGTCAAAACCCAAGTCGTCCATGCAGGTACGTACAAGCAAGTTGGCACCTTTGACCGACCATGGAGTAATGTGGAGCGGGCAGAATTGGACAAAGTGATCCAAGGAACCTACGCCTTGTTTGTGGGTGATGTGGCACGGGCGCGCCATTTGGATGTGAATTCAAGCGGTGAGTTTGCCGATGCCCACATCTTCACCGCGGCTCAAGCCAAAGAAGCCAAACTCATCGACCGTATCGGAGTCGAGTACGATGCCAAAAAACGGGTCGAAGCGTTGACCAAAGTGGACGATCCCGTATGGAATGAAGAAGATCCTATGGACAAGTTTTTTAAACGGTTTGCTACGGAGGGGGCAAGCTTAGTGCATCTGTATTTCCCACCGATTACCCTCAAATGATGACCAAACGTATCCCCTTTGGGCAGATCAATACGGCACACAAAAATGCTGTTTTTCTTGCCATCTACGTGGAAGATTTCGCACCATGGAAATACTTCAAAGATCAAATGAATGATCTTCGCTGTCCGGGCGTTATCATGCTTGACCGTTGGGATGGTCGTTCTGGATTCCCTGGGGGGACGTTGGAAGTGGGTGAATCGTTGCTTGATGCCCTTGTGCGGGAGGTTAAAGAGGAGATTGGTATCACCATCAAACCCCATAAAGTGAAGGGAATCGCATCCCATGAGGGGAAGATCGTTACCCATTTGTACGGCTTAAACGTCACCGAAATGGAGTTTTTTCACCTTTTTTACCATATCCTTAATAACTTTTCCCGCTCCATCCTTCTCCACTCCTATGAAGAACCGGATGAATCGCACTTTATGTCGGAAATCACAGGGATTAAAATCGTCCCTTTAGTGGAGCATCACGGTAAAGGGATCAACAAATTTTTAGAAAACAGTTTCGCGGGAGCTTCCCGTGAGGATTTGCTCATCTTTATGCACGAGACTTTGGGGATGAATGTCTCGTCGTATTTTTAAAGAAAATCCAATCCTTAAGTTTAGGGGAGTAAACATTTATTGTATCTAGGGGTGAATTCACTAGGTACGAAACAGGGAAATAAGGAGGAAAGATAAAAATTTCCCCAAAGAAAAGCGATAAGGTAAAGATTGCATGATTATGTTTTTTG
>DYMK01000048.1 GCA_020721585.1 Sulfuricurvum sp. | reverse complement strand
TTCCAGCGGGTAGTCCTGAAAAGGAATTAGATATTTGTGTTCCTGTAGTAACTGGACCTGCCGTAATTTGATAGGTATATACAGGATTATCATTTCCTGCAGATAAATTTACTACTATGGTTCCATCAGACGCTCCACTACAAACTACAGGGGTTGTTACAGTAGTAAAAGTCACTGCTGTTGGTAGAGCAAGAGTAAGAGGTGTATCTATTTGACAGTTGGTAACAGTATCTATAACTCTTATAATATAACTTCCAGCCGGTTGATTAGCAAATACATTTGAAGGCTGAGGACCTACTATAATTGTAGAAGCAGAATCAAGAAGAGTATAAGAGTAATTCCCTGTACCACCAGTTGCTGTAACTGTAATTTCTCCATCAGAATTAGTACAAATAGGGTCTATTGTAAAAATAGCAGATGCAACAAGTGGGTCTGAAATGGTTACTGAAACTGTATTTCCACAGCTATTAAAATCTCGAACCTGAATAGTATGGGTTCCTGAATTTAATAATGTGTAAGTAAAAGGAGTGGTTCTTGTAACAAAAGCTCCTCCATCTAAACTGAAAGCATAAGGAGCAATTCCAGCAGTTGGCATAGTCACATCTATACTATAATTTCCTTGAGTTACACATGCATCAACTAATGAAGCATTAATTACAGGACTAGGATCTAGAGCTAAATTAATTATCGCTGTTGCCTGAATACAATTATATGCGTCTTTGACATAAGCAATATAGTTTCCTGATTCTGCATTTAATACGTTAGAAGCTACCCAGCCCGCAGAACTTGCAGTTGGGGCAGGACTTGTAGATGGCAATATTTGATAAACATAGGGAGCCGTTCCGCCTGTAGCTGTTGCAACTATTTGTCCAGCATTTAAATTACAGTTATCATTTTGTGATACAGCAGCCGTAATTGCTAGTATTGTTGCAGATTCTCTGACAATAAAATTTGTAGATGTAATACCACAACCATCAACAGCTCCTCCATTCTCTGTTAATCGAATGTTATAAGTTCCTGGTACTAGAGGTCCTAAATTAGAAACAGTTATTGGAGTTACAACTCCAACTGTTGGTATAGCAACTGTCCCATTAATTGCAGGAACAACAGCCGTATTGGTTAAGGCATCAAATAATACATAAGAAACAGAAGTTGCTGTCGTACTATAGTTATTGAAAGTAAATGAAACAGTCCCATTATCACTTCCTGTACAAGTTACATTATTAACAACATCAATTGTATTAGTTAAGGTTGAATTTGTTGGGGTTGGAGAGGTCATCGTTTCAAAATAATAACAATTGGTTGTTATATCATGAACAACAAAAGTATATATAGCCCCTGTTGCTAAACCTGTAAAAACATGAGTAAGAGGCGGATTACTTGGTGCACTAAACGTATTTGGAAACACTACATAAGGCGAGTTTAAAGAGTTTAATATTCCAAACTCATAGTTACTACCAACAACTGGAGCTCCAACAGTTACCGTTACAGTAGCTCCTGTAAGACAAGATGGTACAGTTGGTGTTATAACTATATCCAAATCATTAGGAGGCGAGGTCATTAATAAATTAGATTTTACAAGAGTACAACCATTTGCATCTGTAACTATTAAATTATAGGAACCATAATCGATATTTGGAAAACAATAATTTGCACCTGTTGCATCATTATGCACAACATTTGCTGTTCCACCAAGATTATCAACTAAGGTGTAAGTGAAAGGAGCTGTTCCTCCTGTTAAGCCATTTACACAGATAGAACCTAAAGAAACACCAGAACCTGAACAAGTTAATGGATTTAATACTTCTGTATAAACAATTTCTGCTGGCTCTGTAATAACTATTGTTTCTGTATCGATACAAGATTTTGCATCGGTCAGAGTAATAGTATAACTTCCTGCTGCTAAACCCGTTGTAGCAGTTCCGTAATTAACTCCTGTCGTATTGTTTAAAACATTTAATACATAATTAGGAGTTCCAACTGCCGTATTAACAACTATGTCTATTGAAGCGGAACTCTCTCCATGACATAAAATAGAGGCTGTTTGTGTTACAGAAGTTATTTCTGGAAGAGATAATGTATTAATGGTAACCACACCAGCTTGAACAACACACCCTCTGGTATCCGTTACCTGAAATTGATAGGTTCCAGAGGTTGTAGCTGTATAGGTAAAAGTAGATCCTGTTACTGCTTGCAATGCACCATAACCACCACCATTTACATTAACTTGGTATTGATAACCTGGATAACCACCATTAATAGTTCCTGTAATAACAGCATCTGGTGAAGCAGTACAGTCTAAATCTTTAGTAAGAGAGGTAGTAAGTGTAATTTGATTATTAATAGTTTGTGCAGGAATTGTTACCGAACAACCATAATTATCTGTTACAACAATTGTATATGTATTTGGTGTTAAGTTTGAAAAAATATTACTGTTTTGAGCAGGTAGTCCATTAATACTATAAGTATAAGGTGCAACCCCACCAGAGGCATTTACCACTAATGTAGCACCACCTGTACTGGTATAGCAATAATTGGAGCTAACATCTATTGTTGCAGTTGGTGGGACAGGTGGGACTACTGAAATTGCAGTAGAAGCAACTGTACAAAGATTTGCATCACGAACATACACTAAATAATCTCCGACAGGGATATTAGTAAATGTAGTACTAGATTGGTAGGCAACTATTATATTTCCTAGATTATCTGTTAATTGATATTGATATGCTGGCGTACCTCCAGAGCCAGAAGCAGTAATAGTAGCTCCTGTTAAACAAGTTGCTGGAGAAACTGTTGCATTGCTCACTAAAATTGTCGGTTCATTTACCACTTGTGTAAAAGGAAAACTACAAGAAGCATTTGCTGCATTATTATCATAACGAATTTGGATATTGTAAGTACTAGCAGTTAAGCCAGTGATAGTTAATGGCGATGTTGTAGCATTAATCCATGTTGTTCCGTCTAAAGTGTAATCATAACCGTAAGGCATGCCGTAGTTTTGGGCAG
>DYMK01000047.1 GCA_020721585.1 Sulfuricurvum sp. | reverse complement strand
TGTCGTAGCAACCAGATAATGGTCCATAACTCCTAGTAAAACAGGTTGACACTCCAATATGGGTTTCCATAGGAGTGCACAAATGAATAGTAAAGAAAAAAAGACGAAGTCTAAAGGCAAGTCTGAAACAAAGAGAGTCTCAGGTAAGCGATACGATGTGAAGTACAGAGAAAAAATTGTACGGATGCATCTTGATGATAAAATTCCTATTGAACTTTTGCATGCTGAAACGAAAGTTAGCCGTGCCACACTGCGAGAGTGGGTGAGACGTTTTTCTGAATCAGGTATTGAAGGCTTATCCCCTATATCACCTCCAGGACGTGGACCTCAGCTTCCTGAGGTTGTCTCAGAAAAAATCATTGAGATAAAAAAAGAAAATCCAACTTTTGGGGTGCGACGAATCGGTGACGTACTTGGGCGTTGGTTTGGCTTGCCAGGAAGTCGTGAGAAAATACGCCAAGTATTGAATGAGGAAGACCTTGCTACTCCTCCCAAAACGAAACGCCAGCACAATCCATCGAAACCACGTTTCTTTGAACGCGCTACACCCAATCAAATGTGGCAAACTGATATCATGAGTTTTCGTCTAGCAGGCAAACAAGTGTATCTAATTGGATTTATGGATGATTATAGTCGATATATGGTAGGTCTTGGTTTGTATGCATCTCAAACCACAGAACATGTTCTTGAGGTTTATCGAAAAGCGTGCACAGAATATGGTGTACCCAAAGAGATGCTTACTGATAATGGACGTCAATACACGAATTGGCGTGGAAAAACGAAGTTCGAAGGGGAGCTTGAAAAAGACAAAGTAAAGCATATAAAGTCACAACCTCATCATCCACAAACACTTGGAAAAATTGAACGTTTTTGGAAAACAATTTTGGAGGAGTATTTAGCTAGAGCACAGTTTGATAGTTTTGAAAATGCACGAGAACGTATCGCTATGTGGGTCAAACATTACAACCATCGCAGACCTCATCAGGGGATTGAGGGTGTGTGTCCTGCTGATCGATTCTATGAAGTGGCAAGTGAAGTTCGTAATGTAATTGAGCGTCAGATTGAAGCAAATGTTTTGGAATTAGCATTGCGCGGTAAGCCTAAGGAACCCTTCTATCTAGTAGGTCGAATGGACGGTCAATCCGTTGTTTTGCAAGCCGAAAAAGGTAAACTAAAATTGAGTGTTGGCGGCAAAAATAAAGACGAAATGCAAGAGAAGGAATTTACCATTGGAGATGAAAATGGAAGAATTGGACAAACCCAAAAAGCAACTCAAACCCAAGTCGTTCAATGCCTCACAGAAGGCGCAAGCAGTGCTCACAGTGTGGACGGAGCGACGGAAACCTTTGGAAATTTGTCGCGAAATGGGAGTGAGTTGGACTATATTAGATCAATGGCAGAAGCGTGCAATGGAAGGAATGCTGCAAGCCTTGGAGTCCAATGTGAACTTGGAGAACGGTGCTGCGTTGAGCCCTCGCCTGCAGGCCTTATTGGAACGAAAAAAACAACCGAAGAAAATAGAGAAGTTACCTCAACGTTTGAAGATGAAAGAAGACAATGTGGAGAAATAAATGATGTCTCAAGAATCCGAGGAAATGAGCGCGAAAGCCCGCAAGAGAATGGCTGTGATCCTACAAGTAGAGTCAGGTCTTATGACTGCGACAGAGGGGGCGAATACCCTAGGGATATCGAGACAAGCGTATTACGAATGGGCGAATCGAGCCTTGACATCCATGGCGGGAGCTCTGGAGGACAGGCCGAACGGTCGACCAGCAATTCCTCTGGACAAAGAGAAGGAACAGTTATCGAAGGAATTAGAGGAAACGAAAGCGGATCTCGATCGAGCGATCTTGGCCTTGGACATCAAGAACACTCTGGAGATCCTTCGCCAAGAAACGGCTATGGTGCCCACATCTGGACGGGGCGTTAAAAAAAACACCAAATCCGTTCGCAAGGCGCGGAAGCGTTAGGTGAAATCATTGATGCACTTTGCGCACGCCGTGGCATATCGCTGCGGCGTGCTTGCGAAGAAGCTTCTGTAAACTATTCTACAACAAAGCGATGGCAGAAACGTCGAAAGCTCGGTGAATCTGTCATACACCAGCCAGGTCCTGTAGTAACAACGCCTGATGTTTTACAATATTTAGAAAGTGATTGTAGAAA
The DNA here is from genome assembly GCA_020721585.1 of Sulfuricurvum sp. Lineage (GTDB taxonomy): Bacteria > Campylobacterota > Campylobacteria > Campylobacterales > Sulfurimonadaceae > Sulfuricurvum. The sequence goes on along the minus strand of DYMK01000047.1, from coordinate 859 downwards.
CATAGATCATCAATCAAAACGAAGTAAAAACACAGCATTCTTACATGAAAAATATAGTGGACAGGTATCCAGACGAGACTTAAATGCTAAGGTTCGGGAAGCTCGGCAATTTCATAATGCTGAGTACCGTAAAAATCAAAAACATTTACAATGGCGAGGCTCGGGAATCGTATGGGCCATGGATGATACGGAATATGATTATAATGGTTCAAAGGTTTTCGTACACAATGTTCGAGATATCGGAGCGCAATATGTCATGGAACCCATGGTTTCGGAGAAAATTGCTAGTGGTCTTAGAATTGCAGAAAATTTAGAGAAATTATTCCAAGCACATGGTGCTCCATTAATTTTAAAAAGAGACAATGGTTCTAATTTCTGCAATGCAGAAGTGAATTCAATACTTGCAAAGTGGGGTGTTATTCCTTTAACAAGCCCAGCGTACTGTCCAAAATATAATGGTGCTATTGAATGGTCTCAGGGACAATTAAAAGAGGAAATCAGCAATATTATAGAAGAGCTCAATGGAAGTTGGAACGATATAAGCTTACATGCAAAATTAGCTTCTCATAGTATCAATCATCGTCAGAGCCCTGTCTTGCTAGGTCGTGCACCGTGCCATACAATAGCCACTTCAAGTGTTCGTTTTTCTCTCAGTGAGCGAAAGCAAATTCTCTATTGGATAGAAGCAGAGCAAGAGGTTATATTGAAAGGCATGGATCCAAATCCGGATCGGCGGGCAGCCTGGCGTCAGGCTGTAACACGATGGCTCACCAGCAATGGTCTGCTCATCATTAGGGAAGCTCAGTGAGTGTCAACCAGATTTCAGGCGAATATGGGTGCATTATTTCATGTCGCTACA
>DYMK01000025.1 GCA_020721585.1 Sulfuricurvum sp. | reverse complement strand
CTTATATAAGCCCTACTTTAAAGCAAGCCTTTAACGCTTCATAGCATCCCAGAATAAAACACCTAACAACCTGATTTAAATAATGTTTTTTACAAGGGATCCGTCAACGATACCCTGATATATACCCGGTTATTTCATGGGTATTTGCAATGATTAGTTCCTCGCTCAAACCAGGCGCTATGGTTCTCGCGCCAAACAAGCATCCAGCATGACACCAACATAATGAATACAAAGCTTAGCGGACAAGCCCCAATCGTGGTCAGGACACCCCACTGCCACGCAGACAAAGTTCTGTACCCCCCCCCACGAGTCCGCTTAATTTCGTCACTGCCCTGATCGCAATCAATGCAATCGTAAGCAGGCCAACATATTAACGCAGTATGTTCACCATGTTCACACACACCCTCCTGTTGTAGCCTGGGAAGCATGTGGATGAACATGAAAGCCCTTGGTCAAGGTCGGTCTGGAAATCGGGATGGGACTGCTCGTACGCCCCGTGGTGCTTGAAGAGTTCGCAGAAAGATACTACGCGCGCCACCAGCCGCTGGGACAGTCCATCGGACAAATCGGTAGGGCATCCGCTTTGACATTCAACCGTTGGCACAGCCGCACCGCTCGGGCACCTTCGTCAGTCCCACGGCATGCTTGAAGAAGCGATCATGACGGAAAGTGCTAAATGATGGATGGATGGATGTCTCTTTAACCATGAACCAGCAACCCCAGCACGCTCTCGACAAGGTTCAAGTGGCGCATGCATTGCAAAATCGGAATCCAGGGATCAATCACCGCATAAATCTAGGCCGGTTGTAAGCACCGTTCAAGAAGCGCAAGACCTAAATACCAAGAAAAGTTGAAACCGCCACTCTGGCGCACTTTAAATCGTGGAATGGACGAATGGGTGAGGAGGGATGTGACAAATATTGAGTATTATCCATCAAGCTCAACATGTCGCGGAATGATTCGCCATCAGGGGGCACGAATTTAAGCAAATAATTGACGATCGTACAAAAATTAATAATTTGCCCTATTTTTTACCATGCTCTTTTTGACGGCACTTTACCTTCTTTGGCTAAACTCTGCCAAACCATTCGTTCAATTGTTGATGCCAAAATTGAATGCCCCCCTCTTCCAGTTATCTTTTCTTGAATAAGGATTTTCTCAACTTGAGAACAAATGCTACCGACCTTCTGGTTCGGGTTCTTTGCAAGCTCTAAACAAAGCTCGGCAGCACGCCCCTTCCACACAATCGTATTTGGTTGCGTTTTATTCTTAACTTCTTCCTTTTCTTTACCAAGCAGCTTATCCTCTGGAATAGATGTCTCTTTTTCTATTATCTGAACTGGAGTAACACCAACATGATTTTTTAAATATCTTTCCTTTTCTTCACGAAGAACAACGACATCAGTCAAACATATCTCTATGTCAGGATCCTCCATCACATCATTTAGTGATTCGGTATTGTTAATGGTGTGGGCATTGTAATATTTCTTAGATCTAGAAAAACGAGAATCCCCTGCGTTAACTGCATAAAAGTTCATGCCACGATAACCAGAATCATCACCCAATGAATTTTTATGCAAAAAAAATTCGTGGCGATTTAATGGTATTTTTTTATCAGGCTCATTGATCCAAACCTTGAAGAATTCCTTGGAAAGCACAATAACACACCCCGGATATCCAGAGCAGTGATGCACTACAGGTATATACTGACTTCCATGTTTTCCATTACCATCAAAAGCATAAATACCCAAGCCATCACCTATAACACACAGCGTCAAAGCCCCTTTAGATGCTTCCTGAACCAAGAGGACAACAGGGCACTCAAGGGTTTTAGCTAAATCATGAATACCAATCCAGTCAAACGCTGGAAGCTTTATTTTTAACTCGCCCATATAAATTAAAATCAACCCACACGTTAGATAAATTAAAAGCAATTAAAGCCCTAAAAAACTCGAATGTTTTGCATGATATCCTCCACCCCAACCGGCCTCAACCCCTGCACATCCACACCCACATTGATCATTGGCGGCATATTGGGGTAGCGCCGCGTTTGCCATTGGGAATGCACATGGCCATGCAGAAGGACGGCTTCCTTGCCAGGTTTGGGCCGGAGGTTCTCATAACGCAGGAAGGCTTCGTCCTCGGGGTTAGGTGGCAGATAGGGGAAATGCGCCATCAGGATTTCGCCGATGCCGGGGACTTCGAGCCGGATTTCGCGCTGCACATCTGCAAAGCCCAGTTCGATGGCTTCTTTACGTACATTATCCATATCGCCGTTGATGCTTTGTTTGTGCCACGGATCGTGATTGCCGACCACGAGGATGACGTGCCCGCTCAGCTTGGGCAGAACATCCGCCATGGTGTACTTTTTGTAGGAAAAATCCCCCAGACTGTAGACCGTGTCTTCAGGAGACACCACGCTGTTCCAGTGTTCGATCAGGGCTTTGTCCATGGCCTCGACAGATGCAAAGGTTTGTCCGTAAGGCGTTACCCGGCTGAGGGCTTCGTATTTCAGAATATTCGCATGACCAAAATGCAGGTCAGCGGTAAAAAACAGGCTCATTTCTTTACTCCGTGATCTATTGTGAGGTCATGCCCATAGGCATTTTGTGCACATGGCTGCATTGTCCGTTGCTCATTTGTTAAGTCATGCAGCGCATGTATATGAGATTTCCTATGGCTTGAGTTGTTCTCAGCTTGGACAGAACCCCATCCCCTGCCGCTTTGCAGGGGGCTGATGTTTAAGCATGTCTTCAGAGCGAATGGCATTACGCCCTGCCAGAGCCGCCTCCCCCAAGGCTTGGAGGATGATCTTTCTCAATTGCCGTGGTGGAAACGCACCGCAATGCGCCAGGACATCTTCATCCAATGTTTCGGCAAAACTTGCGCCCCAAGGAGCCTCTTCACAGACTTTCTTGTAGATGTTCTGAAATACTCTGTGAGTCTGTGCCTGGGTTGGCGGCTCGATCTGCAAAACCGTCATGCGTGAAAGCAAGGGGTCGGGCAAAAGGCTGCTGTCATTGGCGGTCATGAACCAGTTGATGTGACTTGCATCCAGCGTAAGTTCTCGCAAGCACAAGTCCTGGAAGCGCGCTGCGGAGGAAGGTTCCAGCAAGGTGTAAAGCGGTGCCAGCGGATCGTATTGCTTTTGCCCCAACACAGCCTTGTCAAGTTCATCCAGTAAAACGATGGGATTGGCCTTGTTCTCAAAGGCCAGCAGTTTGAACAGCTCGCCCGGTTCAGCATTGGCCCAGTGCGCTTCAGACCCACCCAGAGGCGAACCCGTCTGCGCACTGGCCATGTCGAACACCTTGAAAGGCAGGCTGAGGCGTTTGGCAAGCCACTTGGCCGCCTCGGTTTTGCCAATCCCTGCCGGTCCAACCAGGAGCACCGGCGACCAGTGAATGCGCTGATCTCCGCGTGCAGCAAGGGCAAATGAGCGCCGTAAAATGTCCGCCAGCTCTGCAAAGTTTGGAAAGTAAGCTTCAAACTCATCGGGAATCACTTTCCAATCATTGGGCAGAACCCCAAGCGCACGGGTGTCAGTGCCCACCTCCTTGATGCGCTGCACGATGCCGTCGAGTCGCTTTTTACGCTCATAACCCACACCTTGAAGCACCGCATCCACCTCCTCGCTGCCGGGGAAGGCCACCCATGGTCCCTTGGGCAGTGGACAGTCGGCATGAAGGTCGGCGTTGGCTTCCTTTTCCTCCCCCTGCGTCTTGCACTGATCAACCAATCCGTCATGGAACAACGCATCCGCTTCGTCATGCGTGCCTTCCAACGCTTCAGGCTCGCTCGGCTCGGGGATATCAAAATCCTCGAACAGATCACCCTCCAGGTCACTCCCAACACCCCAGGTGCGTTTTGGCTCGGATGGCTGAGTTTTTTTGCCCTGCGTTGATGGCTTGGTCTTGGCCTGAGTTGATTTCATGGAAGACTGGCCTTTGCCAGCCTCGTCCATACCCCCTTCTTCGGTGACGAACAAGGACTTGCGCAAGGTGTGATGCTCCTCACAGCGTGGTGGCACGCGTTCTGGCGGGCGTAGGGGCGCACCACAGACTGCACACAGGGTGTGAGCCTCAAGTTGAGCCTTGACAATGGCTTGGCGCACGGCAAGCACCATGGTCTTGTTGGCATCCTTTAGCTCAAAGCGAGCTTCGAGTGTTTGATTTCCCTTTTGTGAAACGCAAACCAAGGAGGTGCGCTTCCGATCTTTTTCCGGCACGAGCTTCTCCAAGTCCAAAAGCAGATGCTCAAGCACCGCAAGATGACCGGGTGCAGGGGCAAGGATGGGGTACATCAGCCACGGGTGGCGTTTTTGCAGCGCGGACAGGGCTGCCTTGTACTGATTACGGCTCATGGCTGAATAAATAACAGAATCAACGTTCATACGTAAACCTCCTTAATGACGTTACGGTAATTTATAGTACCGGTGTTAATATGCGTCAAGTGATTTCTGTTTTTTATTTTTGGCCGTTTGAAGTCGATTTATTACAATGAATTACTGTAGAAATGGAGGTGTGCCATGCCGGGTCAGGGTGATGACGTGTTTGATGATTTTGTTGATGATTCTTTTGAAGAGCTTTTTTATGATTCCCATCTGATGGATGCACAAGACGTGTCCTTGGAACCATCTGAGACGCAGGCGACGACAGGAGCAGCCCCGCCCTCGCATGTCGCACCACCCATAGTTCCTGAAACTTCAACCCTCTCGCCCATCTCGACGGATCAGCCCGTCGCGACGACTCACGCCGAGGAACTCAAGCCCTCTAAGCATGCTATTCAGGCCAAAAACCTTATTACGCTGCGCCGTGAGACCTTGAACCAGATTCAGGCCAATACAAAAATCCGCACCCCCAATCTTTCGGTGTGGCTACGTGGCAAAACCGAGCAGGTGCTTTCGCCTCTGCGCGTGGCGCTTTTGCTGAGTTATCTCGGGGTCGATAACGGACGGCTGCGTAATGATGTGCTGCACCAATGGTTCGATGACGGCAGCTTGCTCAATACGGAAGGTGCTTTTCAGGCTTGGCTGGGTACATCCAAGGAGCGCGTACTGGTTGAGGATGGCATCGCAAGCTTTCCGCAGGTGCGCTTTTTGTTGGCGGATGAGGTGCTGATTCGCTTGGAGGTCTCGGCTGGGCTGAAGGAGGCACGCTCACTTGCAGATGCGTTCAAGCATACCAAGACCGTTCATGTTTCAAGCCCGCTCAGCGAAGTCCCAGTCAAGAGCATCGATGAGGCGCGTTTAGGATTGGCCGAGCTTATGGGTATGGTGGATACAAGCTTGCCCGTGCCTTCGGCAGGTGCAGTTGCCATGTCCGCGAAGGATGCCGAGCTTTTGCACGCGGCATTGAAGCGGGCGGTTCAGGCTGGTGCGACGGCGGAGCAGATTGCAAGCCTGCTGAATGGGCATTGGGGTCAGATAATCGCAAGCTGACCTTGATGGACAGCGTATTGAAGCCTGGGTTTTCGCAGCTTGTATGTCAAAAACGACACCATATGACTCTTGGCAGCAATGCTTGACCATTTCCGACAATTTTGACGCTTTAGAGCACATCGTGACCAAAACGGATAAATTCCTGCAAAAACGACAATCATGAATATGTCGTTTTCGGTCAAAATTGACCAAATTAGCCTCTGTAAGCCAAAAACGACAAATTCGTACAAAAAGAGCTTTTTTGCCGTTTTGGGACATCGAAAAAAGGGGCATTTTATGTTTAAAAACCGCGATTTTTTGCACAAAATAAACAAAGCAGTAATAAAACGTAACAAGGGCATCCAGTCTATTTTTTGTCGGCAAAAAAATTGCATACACTAAATTTTTTAGTTGTCAATGTGGCAAGTTTTATGGGCAACGTATTTGGCGATACAAAGGTGACCACTACCTTTCTCGATCGCATTATCCATCACTGTGACAACTTGTAGATTAGCAACGACGCCTACCGCTTCAAGCAGCGCAAGAAATCAGCCTAAACCCTGGTCAAATTTGGACGCTGTTTCCCCCGGATTGCTGGTCAGTTTTGCATGCTGTTTTACACAGCAAGGTGAGCGCATGGACGACACGCCGCTCATGCAAGTCCTGGAACGCAGCCTGAACGCCTTCATCCATGCGCACGACGGCCAAAAAACCAAACGCATTGCCCTACATCGCGACGGGCGATTTTTTGAATCGCTCAGCGTCATTAAGGCGTTCGAACAAAAACATGCCGAAGTCGATGTACTGGAAATTATCAAAAGCGGTACCCTGCGCGGTGTTTTTCGATCAGAGGTACCTTAAATGAAATCGGGCGACCGATAAGAGGGGCAGGTGGAGATCATGGATATGATGATGCAGGCAAGGGAGATGTTTAAGAAGCGGTAACAAGTCACCCGAAATTCATCACTGTGATTACAGTGATACCAATTACATCGATGGACTAATGAGGTACTAATTGAATGATTAACGTAAATCGATTTTCTGGGGCGCAGAGCGCTGATATCCTCCAGGGGTTTGGCTTTTTACAGGGATAGTGCTATCAGAAATATCGATTAAACCGTCATTGCGATCATTGGAAGTTATACTCTTCTGACTGGATGATTTGCTTCGATTGTTCGGTTTGATGTTTTTATCAATTTCCTGATCGTTGTTTCTTATTTCGTTAGTCGTGTTAGGCGACTGGATCACAAGATTACTTGCTTCTTCCTGTTGGTCATTCTTGTTAGCGGCCGGGAGTACTTGCTTATATGATCTAGATAGTATGCCACGACTAAGATCAAACATGCGAAATCTAGGTTCTGAAGACTCTAATTGAATCAACTCAATCTGGTTCTTATAAATACGGTTTACTCGGTATTTAACTTCTGAACTGGAGACCCTAACCCACCGGACTCGTGTTTGTTCCACAACGGCGAGCATTTCAGCTCCAACTTCCCCATTATGATCACCACTAAACAAGGCTATTGTTCTCTTTCCGTCAACAGTAGTGCTTAGTAAGCGAAGATTAGACCAGTCATCAATGTCAATATAGCTTCTATCAGGGTAAAGAAACCTTACATCTCCATTTGCGCTGCTCTCAACAATTACTGTTTCGTCAGCCAATGGAATTCGGGCATCTTCATGGTAAATCAGGGCATCCACAATTTGTTTTCCCGATGGCAAGCTAAGTATATTGGATTTGCCATTTTTTTGAATTAATGGTGGTAGATTACTACAGCCGGTAATAGTTAAAGCAATGACATAAATCAGAACATGCGGAATAAGTGAAAATAAAATGAATGACTTTTTTTTCATATGTTAGCAACGCCAAAATTAAAACCATTCAATAAGGTTGCGCGAGTTTTTTCAGCTATGGGATAGATAAAACGCTCGGCTTGGATGACCCAAGTTAATGACCATGCTGGCCAAATACCTTCCTGATTCTCGGAGTAGTTTGATAATAAACTGGTGTAAAGCGGTGCATTTGTGATGGCGGTACTTGAAAGGTTGAATGTAAATGTAAGCACAAGAGATAGGGTTGTTGCCAAGATGAATGCCAGCCATTTTGAAGAGTTTTGGTGAATAACTTGAACTAGATAGAAGGTTACTTTTGAGGCATGAACTAGGGTAAATAGCACAGACAGCATCAAAGCCATAGCAGGGACAGTCAACATTGCCACAGCGTCTTTACCCTTTTGAGCAAGCGATCCATTATCATCGTACTCACTAGAATCAGCGTTGAATTCCCTGATCTGTAAATCTGTTTGTTCTTTGAGGTACAAGGACCAGACATCACGTGTAATCCTTTCATATGAATCGTTCGGCATCATTGGGGTAATGCCCTTTATACCTAATTTGCTTTCCCAGAATCTTGCAATGACAGGGTTTTTAAAAAAATCTTCAGGATTAGTAGCCGATGACGGGTTGATCTTGGCTGCAGGCGCATTTGGTACACTAAAAGCCTTGGCTATTGCTTCATCAAAATCCTTTCTAGATCGAGATATCATTCGATTTTTCTCGGCATCACTATTAGCTCTGTTGGCCTGCTGACGTGCAAGGTTGAGTTTGCCAACCATTTCCCGAAATTTATCCCATGCGCTATTCATTTCATGCGCTGATTTGCGAAATATTTTATTGTAAAAGCCGGTAGAGCCACCTATCGAGTTTTCAATGTTGTCTGAGATCACCTTGTATTTAACGCCATCTACTCGGTCTTTCATATTGTCTTGTGTAATCGCTAAGAGGGGGGACAAAGCGATAAATGCCTTACCATCACCCTCAGTATAGACATTATTCCCTGAAGGCATCCCTTCAAGAGAAATAGCATCATTAATCAGTCCAGTGCGTAGGAATTCAGCATAGACAGCCAGTTTTCTTTCACTGCCACGGCTAGTTGTTTGTGCGCTATCAACTATAGATTTTTGCCAGTCAAAAATCACAATCATGATCATTAAAGTTACTATTATGTTAATTAACAAAGCCCGATTAACACTACCCAAAAGTTTTGGGGTCAACACACTCCAAAATACAAGTCCAGCGGCAAAGCCTGAAATAAGACGTCCCCATTTTTCTATATGCTCAACATCCGTTGCTGAAGCCTGGGAGCTAACAATACTCAGCAATGTTGAACTAAAAGATAACTCGACAACAAGATAAGCCAGCGTGATGGTCAAAATAATTATAGGCCAAGAGCGAAACTTATGTTCTGAAGTGCTTGACATTATTTATTAATCATGAAAAAAGGAGGGCAGGATTGATGAGTCATCAACATGGAAATAACTTTAGGTAGCCCCTGGTCGAAAAGAACCAGCGAATGCCAGTGTATGAAGGAATGTATTGAGGCGAAGTGCAATGACCCTTAAAATAAAATATCACTAAAACTATTTAAGCACTGCACCAATATAGCCACCCACATAAACCATAAGAACCGAAAGCACCATGTATAACATAATCGGCCTATAATGTCTTGATTTTACCTGGAACTCTTTAGGGGTCATAGCGTGAATTTTTGCTATTCTTCTGGAGCTAGCTGCGGCAGCAAAGGGTGCTGCAATTAGCGTCGCCAAGACTGGAATTATAATTGAACTTGAAAATCCATTTATTAAGACCACTCGCCCACCTCCGTATAGACCCGAATATGCGCCTACCACAAACAACAGAATCAAAACTGGGAGGAAGTATATATTCCATGCTTCTTTTGAATACTCGGGTGAAATGCATTTAATGAATTTAGGTATTGATAAGCCAAGCACACTAGAGGATTCTTTTGATATAAATCCCTCACATGACTCAAAAACCGCATCACGTAAGTACCTTATGGATTCTTTTGAATTCGATGGATATTTTGACAAAAAACTCTTAACAACACCACTTAACAATCTCGACTCCTTAAAAAGATTGAATATTTCGAGAGAAATCTTGTAGTCTACTTTCCTCATGGCATTAAGTGTTTTTGATTTTTCTATTTCCACGGAAAATAAATAATCAAAAATATGTGGCTTAATAAATGGCGTTAAACTATCACCAATAGCCGCAACTCTGAAGCTATTGTTTTTTATTTTAAATCCCGCTTCAATAATGGTAGTAAAAGCTTTGTAATATACGCGCCACACACTATCGCCAATGTCTTGACAATCACCAACAGAAAAACTTACTATGTTAGAAAGCTGATTTACGGGTGTAATGCTTAGAAAATTATTTAGCTCGATTTTAGAAAAATTCACTTCAAAAGAAAAGTATATTTTCGGAGTTGCAATAGCCTCACTTGTAGTGATCCATGTAAAAAACCCTGCCCCATCACACGTATTACAATGTATCCATCCTTTGCCGCCGCATCCAGAACACCACATTTTTCCAGTACCCATGCATCCATAGCAAAGATCCTCTCTCTGCGATTGCGAGTTATAGATCTTTCCCCGGCCTGCACATGAATAACAATTTTGATTTCCACTACCTCCACATGCCCCACAATATACCGCACCACTTTGCTTGCAGTTATTGCATCCCGTATGAACAGAGTGCCCACCAAAATTGTAAAATGTATTACTTGATATTGAGTTAAATAGTCCGTCTCCATCTTGCTTGGCAATAGATGAGATGAACTCTCCTCGAATAGATTTATCAGATTTAGCAATCGTACATCGCCTAGTTGATTCAATATTGTAATTATTAACATCATCTCCATAATGCGGACTTACATGATGATTCCCAGCATATCCATTCTGTGATTGACTACAACTGAATTCCCAATCAACTGAATAATTTAATTGACAGCGTGAGCTCTGATAGTCTTCAAGTGAAATTTCATTTTCACTTATATTATTTCCTTGCAACAGCGCAATAAGCCGATTTCTTAGCTTAATCGCCAATACATCAGCGTCTTTATTTTTTATATTAGTCATTAAATTTTCCCTGAGCGGCTAGCCTATAAACGTGTACCAAGTAGTGAGTTTCTTTCTTTATACTGCTTTATAAAAAAAGAAACTCACCCGTCCTGCAGTAGCAATGGGACACCTAAAAATACGTCACATCGGAGCGCACGAAGCATCGCAGCAATCCGCTCGCACAGTAGTTTTTTGTGGTGCCCTAGATCGATAGGCCGCTGAAAAAAGTACTTCAGCAGCCGGTTTATACACCATTCTACCTACTCAACTTAAACCCAGTGTCATTGAAAAACGTGCCCCAGTCGGTAAAGCTATCGGTAATGATGGTGTTGCCCAACATACCGCGTCCTGCCATTAGTGGGATGGGTTTTTCGATGTGCGTTTCTCCCTTCAATTGCCCGCCATCCTGGATAAAGTCTGCGGTGGCTTCCAAAGCTTTGCGCGCTTGCTCGCCCTTGGAACCTTTATCGCTGTTTTTTGCTTGCTTGCGCAAGGTATTAGCCAGCGTCCTGGAAAAATCCTTGACGCTATCCAGTTCCCTGCCCTCTTCACGCAAATCCAGCAGCACACGCTCGCGCAGGCCGTCGTCGTCATAACGCAACTGCAATGAGCTTAGCTGAGCCTTCGACATATTTCCCAAAAACATGTACAACGCGCCAAGCGCCGAAACGGGGCTGGATGCACTCTCGCCCATCACTGATTTGATAAGCTCGGGCATCTCGCTCAAATCAACCCTCTCGACGACCAGTTCGGTTTCAGCTTTGCCGAGGTCAGAAAAATCAAAGCCCATGCCCAATTTCAGGCGTTGCTTGTCAGCGTCACGCGCATAGTTGATCTGCACATCGCCTTGCAGGCGCGTGTAGCCGAGGCTGGCGAGTTTTTCCGTGGGTAAGCCGGTTAGTGTGAGTTCGTCATTGCCCGTTGCTTTCACAATCGGCACATTCAAATCCGCAATGGTGATGGCCATTTTTTTCGGTAGCTCACCGTCTTTGCCGCTATTGATGCCGGAAATTTCGATAGCTTTTGCCGTGATGTCCAGGCCATTTTTTCCGCCGGTGGAAAGGCTGACATCTTTGATGGTGACGGAATTCGCCAACCACCCGGCGGAAACGCCTTGGTAACTGACAACATTGTCAAGATTGGCATCCTGAATCACTTCCGCCACGCGCTTTTCGGCTTGTTGGTCGATGTACACTTTCCACGAAATGACCGCGATGACGGCAACTGCCGCCACGCCAAGACTTAGATACTTTTTGTTCATGATGATTGCTCCTTGGTGCCTTATTTGGTTTCTGGTTTGATTTCAGGCTTGACTTCAGGGTACTGCTCATTGGCATAGGCTAGTGCCATGGCGTGAATGCGCTCGTCCAAGTCTTTAGCGTTGTCAAAATCGGCGCATCCGTCCTTTTCGCAGGCGTATAAGGCGCTTACTTGAACCTGGCCGACGATTTGATTGATCTTGGGGCTTTGCGCCCGCACTTCGCCTTTGACGATATACCAACGATCATTCTTCATGGCTTCAAGGGATTCCGGCACATTCATGACCAGCCGCCCCGGCCAGCGTGCTTCAACCTCTTTGCGACCGCTGCCTTTGGTCTGTACGAGGAAAGTCCCTGGCTTGGGCTCTTCAAACTTCAGATTGGCGAGCAGTACCGTGGATGTCTGGCTGAACCCACGGAAGTTCGGCATCGCCAGCAAGGCGGTTTTTTCAGCGGGCTTCGCGCTGTCAAGATTGGATTTAAGCATTTGCGTGTACTGCTCCATCGCGCTGTTACGCATACGCGCCCTTTGCTCCAGTTCAGCCTGTTGCTGGTCTGCAATCCGTTGGGCTTCCTTGGCTTTTTCTTCTTCAGCTAGCCTAGCTTCGTCTAGTTTGCGCTGCGTTTCATTCGCCACACGCTCGGCGGCCAAGGTCTTTTCATCCAGAGTTGTAAGCCACTGATCGCTTTCGGTTGACCTGAAACCAACCCAGACGGGTTTCACACTAAAGATGTCCTGGTCGTAGCGTGAATTGCCATTCTTTTGATAGCCACTGAAATCAACCAACATGCCAATCACGATGTTTCGGTTATTTCTTTGCTGTTGCAACAAGGCACGCGCAGCTTCAGGATTCAGGGGCAAGAACTCCGGTGCCGAATCTTTCTCCAAGCCCACGTATAAAGTGTCTGGGATTTGATTGCTATCAAATTTGATGGTGTTGCGCTGATAAAAGCTATTGGGCCGGGTTTGGTTAAATCGGTAAATTTCATCCGCCTTCCATTCGATAGGAAAGCCCATGCGGGTATGGTCATATTCGCCAAGCCGCTTTTGCACCTGAAAATACACACGCCGAGGCGGCTGCGTCGCATATTTGGCTGAATCTGCTTTGTACCGATTCAACAGCTCGGCCAGATCAAACTCATTTTTAGCCACTTTATCGTAGGTTTCCGGCCCCTGTTGGTAAGCATAAATATGCTCCAATCCCGCCGATGTACGAATTTCAGGCTTGTAGAACGCCAGCGCGTGGGTCAGAAAATACCAGTCCAACTCTGGATAGTCTTTGATATTTGGCTGCGCAGAAGTCCCATTGATCGCTGCTTGAGCCTGTGAAGCATTGGGTGCTGAGGCAGAGTTGGCCTGAGCCGCTGGTGGCTGAGTGGTGTTTGTAGCAGGCAACGCAGCGGCATCCATAGCCTGTGCGCTTGCGCATGTAGCCATAATCACCATGGCAACATGGAGTGAAAGCAATGTCTTTCTCATGAGAAAACCTCGGGTAATGAGCGCCCACTCAGGCGAAGCACTGGCTAACAACCCGAGCTTGCCTAAATGGATGTTTGGATTGGATTAAAGACAGGGAATCAAACGGAACAATTACGATCCGCCAAGAGCTTGCAGAATTTCGGGTGAGGTAATGAATTTTTTGGGGATGATGAATTCAACATTACCATCGGCCATTGAACCAGCACTAGACCCAGAATCAAAAACCACCTTGATTCCATCTTGAACAACAACCAAACCACAATTATCACACTCATTTTCACTAATGAAAGGATTACCTACAAATCCACCTTGCTTCTCTGTAATTTTATCTATGAGGTACTTATTCACACTATGGATATTTTTTCCAAATACATCTTTAGGTGTCATTCTAACTCCATCTCGTACATTAAATATGTATCCTTTGATGTCAATCTGGGGGTGCCTAAGATCCTCATCTTTGGCTTGGTAGTCATGCTTAGCAAGCACTGAAAAAACCCCAGAAGACTGATGAGTTAAAGCAAAGGTTTTGTCTTCAAAACTACCTGGGAATTGATTTTTCTTTTTAGATTTCCAGTCATACGGCTTGCCAGCACAGCCGCTACCTTGATACTCATGCGCGAAGAATTGGTTTATTTTTTCTTGCGCTTGCAAATCCTCCATTCCAGAAACTTCAGGGTATATGACCCTACCGAAACACAAGCAATATGAAGTAGCTGACTCTCCTTTTTTAAGTTCACATTGAGAAAAGTATCCATCTTGAATCACTTTTTTATGAACAACAAAATCAGCACTTGCTCCACCCGAAAGCAGCAACATCACCGCAAAAGCAATACGACTTTTCATACGACACCTCTTGAGTTAATAAAACAGAAAACAAAACAGTTTCTTCGCTTACATTCCTTCAAGCATGAAAACTTAGGCACCAAACACTGAGCTGTCTTTTTCTGCGACTGCAACACCATTGGCTAGCGCATTGTCAAGATCAGTAACGTACTTATTAAGTTCATTTAAATTTTTTTTAATAATCATTAAAGAGATCAATGGGTACAGAAACATGAATAAGACAGGAGAAATAGGAGGCGTTTCAGATTGCGCATTCAGGATTGGGATAAGAACTAAAATAATAGCCAAAAAAGGAGGTACTAAAATTTCTAACAATGCCCTACATGCCCCTCCATTCACTTTCAATCTGCATAACTGTTGAGATGTTGACGCCATTCGACTCCAAACCAGTGCCCACCCAATCCAAAGAAGAAACCAGCTCATGATGTAGAACCATATAGAAATCCTATCCTTAGCAGCATGAAATGCCTTATAAGAAACCCCCGTGTCCAAATTGTAGACTCTGGCTTCATAAGCCCCACCATTAACATAAGCCCTAACCAAAACGAGCCTATGCCCTGCTCGGGCAGCTACTCTTTCATCTTGAAAACTTAGTTTTTCCTCTCGACCAAGCGTATGATTTTTAACCCATATATGATCCACTTGATGATCTGTGACCGATGAGTTAATACTTGATGAGTAGGCATTTCCTCCGCCATAAACATGTGTCTTTGAAAAATTTTGCGTATCCGCTGCAATCACGGTCGCATACATTGTTTCTATTTTCATACGTACTCCAATAAATGAAAAACCAAGCTTTATCCGCACCGATATTTAGACCAACCCAAACCGTCTTCTGAAAATATATTTTCCTGAAGCCCGCAAAGGAACATCTCGAAAAAATATGCTATTCCAGCGCAGGCGTGAAATCAGTGTGCTTGCAAGCTAAACAATCAGTATAGTTGCCCAGCATTACAGTCCAGTTAATTGCTTTTTCCCGTTGAGTTTTTTATGAATTTAGCGACCCGTAAACGCTTTGAACAATCCTTCCATGGCTAATTCTTGGTAGGCTTTGACTGCGTTTTGGCAGGCTTCACTTTTCTCGATTTCAGCGGGCTTCATCTCATTGCATTTTTCAAGCTGTGCGACGAGCCGTTTTTGATCTTTTTTGAAATCCTCAACAGTCGGCGTGCCGCAGGCCGCCAAGCCAAGCGAGAGGGCTACGATTAAGAAGGTTTTTTTCACGTCTTTGTCCTTTTTGGTTAGAGAGCCTCGGGGCTAAGGGTTAGCCCGCAGCTTGTGTCGTTAACGCTTTGTGTGCGGCTTCACTTCGCTTGGTCTTTCAAGCATCTGTTTGGCCTGTGTGGGGATGATTTGCATCCCTTAAGCGTTATACGGCTCACAACAAAAAAGCGCTCACGAGTTAAAGTCTTTTTACGATCTTTAACCAATGAGCGCTTGTACGTTTGTAGGATGGCTTTTCAGGTTTGTTGCGCGGTTTCGCGCGGCAATGCACCGTCCAGCGAGAGCGTGAGCCGCTTTCTAGCGCTGTTTGATCTTGTCGGATGTCTGCATGATCATGTTGAGCAGTTCCGCCCCCCCTTCCCGTCCATCACCCGATACGAGCTTGA
>DYMK01000014.1 GCA_020721585.1 Sulfuricurvum sp. | reverse complement strand
AATTGTAAAAAAATTCTTCGGCAACATCCCCTTGGTTATTGGAAATATTGCCTAACAGTACGCCCATTTTGGTAAGTTTGGCTTCATTGCGTTTCATCTGCTCATCCGTTTTTTTCATCTGTTCATCGGTTTTGGCTTGTGAAATGGCTAAACTTGCCACGAGGTCTTTGAGTTCTTGATCGGTCATTGGGGTCTCCTTAGAATAGGAAAAATCGTAACCGTATTTTAGCGTATTTTTTTAGACCCCGAATCACGGGACTTTGGGGGAGACCGTCGAGAAATTTTGGAGGGGCAATGTGGCTATCGTATGGAAAGGTTTATCTAGCTAAGCTATCATTACGGGCGTGATTTTACAATAACGTCGTAGCAACAGCAGGAGAATGGATAATGATTTCGTTAAAATATGGGATAGTGGCGGTCACCGCCTTGGTGATGCTAAGTGGGTGTACCCCGAAAATGGCGCAGGTAACCCCTCCCAAATTACTCTCTATCCCCACGGTGGAGAATAAACCGGTATGTGATTTTATTAAGCCTTATGATGTCGATTATTATCCCCAAAATATTGCCACGTATGTCAATCTTAATGCCAGTGAACAAATCAATAAGTACGCGGTTCAGCAAGAGTTCGATCAACACTTTTACAAACCATGGAGTTATTCGTTCGCCCCCATCTCGACCAAATCAGCGTCATGGGCAATTAGTGCGTTTAAGGGGGGCTTTGGGGCTAATTTACAGCGTCTCCCCGCTACATGGTTTACCCAGATGGAGGAGCAAAGCAATTTTGAAGCGTACTCTACGATCAATCGCTATGCCATTACGACCCGATGGATGAGTATGCGGGTTTTCCCTACCAACGATCCCTTATATTCCAATCCCTCTCGCGCAGGAGGGGGATACCCGTTTGATTTGTTGCAAAACAGCAGCGTTTCCTTTAATGAACCGGTGTTTTTGTCCCATACCTCATTGGATGGTAATTGGAGTTATGTTTTTAGTAATAACGCCTCAGGGTGGGTAGAATCTTCAGGGATTGCCTTGATTGATCCCCAAACCATTAGCCTCTTTAAAAGCAAAAAAAAGCTCTTTATTACCGATGATAAAGTCCCTTTGGTCGATCGTGACCAGCAGGTGATGGCATGGTCACGGATTGGGATGGTACTTCCTTTAGCCGGAGAAACCGCTGAGGGATATACGGCATTTGCTATTGATAGCGGGGGAAATCTCAAAGAGCTAGCCGTACCCAAAACATCGGCTCATGTGGGGATTGATCTTATCAACAAAAAAACCCTTGTTCAGTTGGGGAATAATCTCATGAATACCACCTACGGATGGGGAGGGATGTTTCAAGAGCGTGATTGTTCCTCGACCATCCGCGATTTTGCGATCCCTTTTGGGATTTTTTTGCCCCGTAATTCCAAAGAACAGGCCAAACGGGGAGAAATTTTTTCGTTTAAAGGGCTACGGAATGAGCAAAAAATTGCGTTGATCAAAGAACGCGGGGTTCCCTTTGAAACGATTTTGTATAAAAAAGGTCATGTTCTGTTGTACATTGGAACCTACGAAGACAAAGTGATGGTGATGCACAACATTTGGGGGGTTCGTACCCGCGATAGTCGAGGGATTGCAGGACGAGCGGTGATTGGCAAAACGGTCATTAGTACGTTAGAATTGGGTAAAGAGGTGGAAAATTTTGATCCGCATGGGATGTTACTAAGTACGTTGGTGAGTATGAATATTTTTACCAAATCGCGCTCAGGCGCGATAAGTTTTAGTGGAGAATTGAATTAAGCTTAATTTCGCGGGTGGAACGTAAAGCAACCAAAGCACCACTTTGGGAGTCTTGACGGAAATGAATCCCATGAAGTCCTGCTAGCTCTGAGCCTTTGAAGAGGGTTTTATCCTCTAAGGTCGTTTCGGGATTGGCGGCTTGAATTTCGGTACGTTGATCTGCTGTGATACTGAGTTTGGTTCCGGCTAAAATCGCAATTCCCGCATCGATAATACACCCATCACCCAAGGGGATACCACACACACTGTTTGCCCCTAGAAGAGAATTTTTGCCCACAGAGATAGGGTTTCCATCGGTGCCACTAAGGACTCCAAGGATCGAAGCGCCTCCGCCCACATCAGAGCCATCGCCGACGATCGCTGAGCTAGAGATACGTCCCTCAACCATACTCACTCCTGTGGTACCTGCGTTGAAATTGACATAACTAGCACCGGGCATAATCGTGGTACCTGCGTGCAATTGCGCCCCAAAACGGACTTTGGAATCATCCAAAATACGGGTGTTATTTACGGGAATAATGTGTTGAAGATAACGGGGGAATTTATCGACAAAATCAATTTTCGGATAGGTGTTAGAGAATTTTAATTCGATCTCATTCTCCCGAAGCCATTCAAGTTCGATGGGTTGACCTTCTGACCATGCAACATTGTGCAATGAACCAAACGCCCCATTGAGATTGAGAGAACGCAAGGGGACTTTAGAGGTTGAAAGCGCATAGAGTTTTAGATACGTCCCCTCGACACTCACACACGGTGCATCATTAAAGAGGATAACGAGACGAAATTCCCCCTCACGCATCCCATTTTCACGGGTTTGGCGGTACAATGTGGAGATAACTTGAATGTTTTTATGAGCATCACCATACGCTTCATCAGCATAAGGGGTAAACGCATTCAAACACCCTTCCAAAAATTTCAAGGTTACAGGGACAATCACTTCATTGGCGGTAAAATCAATCACAAAACCTTGCTCTTGCGCGTTTTTGATAAAAATAGCAGCACTGCCGAAATTTTCGTTCCAATTGATATGGGGATAGGTAGCTTGAAGCACTTTATCGTGGTTAAGCTGACCAAAATCAACACGACAAATCCCAAACGCCAAAGGGTTTTTATACCCATTTGACCCTTGAATATCAGCAACACACGCTTTAAACGCACTCTCAGTTTCGATTAAATTCATTAAAAACTCGCTTATGTAAAATTGAATGGCGAATTTTAGCATAACTGTCATGGAAGTGGAGATGTTATACTGTCGGTATATTTTGGAGAATGGATTATGATGAAACAATGGATTGAATTGCTTAAAGCCAACGACTACCTAGGAATTAAACAGTACCTCAAAAATGGTGCCTCCCCCAATGAGAGCGAAGAAAACGGCGAATCGGTCATCTGTTTTGCCCTACGTCACCATTGTGATCAGGAAATTTTGGAACTGCTCATTGATCACGGAGCGGATTTGTACGCCACGGATGAGGAGGGGGTGAGTGTTTTTGATGTCGCCATTACGTATAACAACGCTTTTATTATCACGCAATTGTTGGAAGCGGGATTTGATGTGAATCGCTCCACCCGACGTAGCGGATTTACCCCCTTGATGGGGGCGGTGTGTTATGGTCGTACGGAGGTGATCCAACAATTGTTGGACAAGGGGGTGGATGTCAGTGTTCGCGATGGGCATGGTTTTAGCGCACTGGATTTTGCCCGAAAAATGGGGAAGAAAAAGATTTTGGCGTTATTAAGTGAGCAGATCTCCTAAAGGGATCTTCTTGAAAATATTAGGGCGAAAATTAATTCTTCATCGCCTTAATAAACGACTCATAAATGTCTTCAAGACGTAAATCTTGTTCCAAAATTTCGGTATTATCTTGCACCATGTAGTGTTCCAAAATCGCGACCCGTTTGAGGAGATATTCAAACATCTCTTTATTAATATCGGGTAATTTATTGTGACTAAAGGGGTCTTTGTCGCGCCCTTTTTGGATGACGTGGGCGGGGATGCCAATGGCGGTGCTGTTGGGGGGGACGTTACGCACTACGACCGAATTTGCCCCCACTTTGGAGTTTTCACCGATAGTAATGTTCCCCAAAATCTTGGCACCCGCACCGATGACCACCCCTCGTTGAATGGTCGGATGGCGTTTGCCTGCGGTTAAACTCACTCCCCCTAAGGTGACCCCTTGGTAGATGAGGACATCGTCTTCGATAATCGCCGTTTGACCAATCACCACCCCTGTCCCATGATCGATAAAGACCCGTCGACCGATGGTGGCTCCGGGGTGAATATCGATGTGGGTGATGATTTGATTAATCCCCATAATGATACGGGCAGAAGCTTTGAAATTATTACGGTAGAGTCGATGGGCAATACGGTACCAAAAGATCGCCCATACCCCCGGATAGTTAAAAAAAAGCTCCAGTCGTGAGCTAATGGCGGGGTCATTTTTAGTAACATTAGAAAAATCTTCACACATTTCAGAAAAAAGTCCCACAAAAAATCCTTATCGTGTTGTTCGTAAGTATCCGTTTTGGTACAGATACATTTCGAGTTTTTGTAGTGTATCGGTTTTTTCTTCTTCCGCCATAAACTCACTGCTTGCCAATTTATTTTTAAGGTTGGTTAGAAGTTTTGAGCTGTCGTACCCAATATCCTCAAGAATGTTCAAGACATTGTCCGATTCGGTGAAATTTTCGATTTCATAGCCCGTATCGTTAATGATAATGGTACACTCACTGGGATGGGTGAAGAGATTGTGGTTCATCCCCAACGTCTCTTGGTACGCACCGACATTGAAAAACGCCAAAAAGTACTCCTCTTCATCCAAGTCAATGTCGTGAAGATACAAAGGCGTTTCGGGTTTGAATTTAATCTCCCCATCGCTATCGCACGTAATATCCCACAAACTTGCTGCACGGATGGCAGGGACATCAAGCCGATCGAGGGGCATGATGGGGAAAGGTTGTTGCAATCCCCAATAATCAGGGATACTTTGAAAAATAGAGCTGTTAATCAAATACCGCTCTTGGAGTTTTACTTGCAACCGTTCAATCTCAGGGACTTTGTTGTCTTGGGAGAGATAGAGCGATTTTTTGATAATTTGATGCACCAAGATTTCGGCGTTTGAGCGGTCAAGGAGATCGATGTGACCCAAATTGAACAAGGTTAAAAGCGATTCTAAATGGTCCAGTGCATCGTGCATATACTCAATACACGTTCGCGGGGAAAGAAGGGCGTTAAGTTCTCGTAGCTCTTCGATGAGGGGGGGATTTTTCTCTTTGAGTTTGAGCGATTTTTCTTGATAGTCGTGGGAGAAAAGTTCCAAAACAGGGGTGATTAAGACCGAATGAGACGCAACGATAAAACGACCCGATTCGGTATAAATGTCGGGATGTTCCACCCCTTTTGCTTTCATGATCTCCCCTAGCAAAAAGATAACGCTGTTGGAAAACTCCTCAAGGGTATAGTTGCGAAGACGATTGGAGGTGTGTTGGGAATACTCTACGGCTAATCCCCCCCCAATGTTGATAGCCCCCAAATGGGTCGCCCCCATTTTTTTGAGTTCGGCGTAGATATTTCCCGATTCGCGTAAGACCCGTTTGAGGGTGGAGATGTCTTGCATCTGACTTCCTACGTGAAAATGGATCATGGTAAAGTACTGCACCATATTCGATTCTTGGAGCATACTGATGGCTTCGATGAGTTCGGTGGAGGTAAGTCCAAATTTCGCACTTAACCCACTGCTTTTTGCCCATACCCCTGACCCTTCACTCTGAAGACGGATACGGATACCGATATTGGGGACTTTGAGATTGCACGATTGGGCAACATCAATAATCCATTCCAATTCCCCAATCCCCTCAATGGTCACCGTAATATTGTGACCCATTTGGGCGGCGATAAAGCTTAGGGTAATCATCTCCTCATCTTTGAAGCCATTGACGGTGATGGGGGAACCAAGGGGGGTTTTTGCCATAGCAAGAGCCAGTTCGGCTTTAGACCCTGCTTCAAGACCATAATGGTATTTATTACCGTGTTTGACGATGGCATCGACCGCTTCGGGAAATTGATTCACCTTGAGAGGGAAAACCGCATGAAATTTTCCCGTGTAATCGTTTTCAAAAATCGCCCGTTGAAAATTGGAGTAAAGCAAATCGATTTGTTTTCCGATGAGATGGGGAAAACGGAGGATAAGCGGCCCACTGAGATTGGTTTTGCGAATTTTTCGGGCAATTTCGATCAGCGAGGGGGAACTTTTGTAATTGATTTTTACCACCCCTTGGTCAATCATAAAATTGTTTTCACCCCAAATGTCGATACCGTAATTTTGCATGATAGGTTCCTGTCTTAAGTTAGTTGGTTAAAAGGGAGGACAAATTCACGTTGTTCGACCAAATCTTTGATCCATACCGTCCCTTTAGTGCGCTCATTTTCCCCAATGACCGCACAATAGCGCGCGCCGATACGGTCTGCTCCTTTGAGGTGGGCTTTGAGACTTTTGGGTTCGTATTCGACCACGGCTTTGCAAGAGGTGCGTAAGCGTTGGGTGGCTTGTAAAATCAGAGGAAGGGATTGCGCATCCATCGCCCCCAGATAATACCCCTCCGCAACCGCTTCAGGCATCACGATCAGTTCTAAGAGGCGTTCAATCCCCAACGCAAATCCTACCGCAGGGGTGGGTTTACCCTCTAAAAATTCGATGAGACGGTCATAGCGTCCCCCTCCTGCGATGGCACTTTGGCTTCCGATATTATCACTGACAAACTCAAACGCCGTTTTGGAATAGTAATCCAATCCCCGTACCAAGTGGGTATCCACTTCGTAGGCAATGTTTTGGTGATCCAAAATCGCTTGTAAGGTCTCAAAATCGCTTTGGCACCCATCGCACAGGTGATGGATGAGTTTGGGGGCGTTGGCATAGAGATCTTGACAGCTTTCATTTTTACAATCCAATACACGAATGGGATTGGTAAGCTTTCGACGTTGACAATCCCCACAAAGGGCATCCCCACAACCCTCAATAAAGCCGATAAGTTTTTCACGATAGGCGGGCATACAGTGTTGGTCTCCCAACGAATTGATCTTCAATCGGTACCCAATCCCTAAGGCGTTGAGGATGTCAGCGACCATCATAATCATCGAGGCATCT
Organism: Sulfuricurvum sp.; assembly: GCA_020721585.1. Lineage (GTDB taxonomy): Bacteria > Campylobacterota > Campylobacteria > Campylobacterales > Sulfurimonadaceae > Sulfuricurvum. The sequence continues at coordinate 43,079 of DYMK01000014.1, read as the reverse complement.
TCATACACCGAAGCGACCCCAAAACTCTCTACCCCAAATTGGTGAAATTGACGCAATCGCCCTTTTTGGGGACGTTCATACCGAAACATACTCCCATGATAGTAGAAGCGATGGATTCCCCCTTTTTTGTCCAATTTATGTTGAATAAAAGCACGCACAACCCCTGCTGTCCCCTCAGGGCGTAAACAGACATCATTGCCCCCTTTGTCGGTGAACTGATACATCTCTTTGCCGACGATGTCACTGCTTTCTCCCACGGAGCGTTTAAACAGTGCGGTCTCTTCGAGTAAAGGGGTTTCGATAGTATGAAATCCGTACCGTTGGGCGATGGTGGTCGCAACCGATAAAAAATAGTCAAATCGTTGAGAGTGGGGAGCAAAAAGGTCGTTCATCCCCCGTAAGCTTTGAATCATGCGTGTCCTTTGATAAGAGTTGTAAGGGTATGGGTAATGGCTTCCACGCTTTGGGAAGCATCGATAATATGGGGGGTAATCCCCAAAGCAAGCGAAGCTTGAATAAGAGCATCTTGGATGGTCAAAAGATAGTGCGTCCCCCGTGCTTCGATGGCATCGTGGGCTTTTTGCCCCAATCGATGAGAAAGTTCGTGGGGGGTCAATTGCAAAATAACGACCTGATCGGGAAAAATCCCCCCCGTGGCGAGGGTGTTAAGCTCGATGAGGGTCTCTAGGCTAGCGATATTTTGCACCAACGCATACGCAATCCCCGAAATAAGGGAGCGGTCACTGATGATGAGTTTATCGCGATTGGGAGCCAAAACGGTTTGGGCGTGTTCGGCACGGTCGGCCAAAAAGAGGAACAATTCCCCCATGGGACTGGAGAGTTCTCCCCCCAAAATCATACTGCGCAATTGGTTCCCAAGGGGGGTTCCACCCGGTTCTTTGGTCACGATGGCATCGGAGAACAACGCACGTAACGCGCTTATTTGGGTACTTTTCCCCGCCGTATCAATCCCCTCTAGTGCAAGGTACATGAGCGCATCTCCCCAATGACCGATTGCACCGCTTGTGGAAGCAAATGGGCGGTTTTTCCATTGAATTTCAATAAATTTCGGACAATGGAGGAGCTAATAAAAGCGTGTTTGAGGCGTGGCATAAGATAGACGGTCTCGATGGTGGAATCAAGGGAGTGGTTGAGATACCCCAACTGCAACTCAAATTCAAAATCGCTCACCGCCCGTAACCCCCGAATCAAAAATCCTGCATTCAGCGAGTTGGCTAAATCGACGGTAAGATTATCAAATCCGACTACCGTAACCTTGGGCAAATGGGCAATGGCCAAAGTGACCATCTCAACCCGTTGATCCAAGGGGAAAAGGGGGTGTTTATCGCGTGAATCGGCAACGGCGACAATCACTTCATCAAACAGCACAATCGCCCGCTCGATAATATCGTAGTGACCATTGGTAATGGGGTCAAAGGTTCCCGGATAGAGGGCTATTTTGGGAGTCATTCACCGCTCCAACGGGGGTAGAGGGTATTATCAAGTTTCATTAAATCCATCCATTTTCCAATCATAAAATTTTCCATCGCTTCAAGGGTCGTTTGTTCCCCATAATAGGCCAACGCGGGGGGAGCGATGATCACCCCCAGTCGTGAGAGTTTGAGCATATTTTCCAACGCAATGGGGGAAAAAGGGATTTCACGCGGGGCTAAAATAAGGGTTTTGTTCTCTTTGATCATCACCGCAGCTGCTCGAGTGATGAGATTATCGGCGATACCGCACGCGATTTTGGCTAACGTATTCATACTGCAAGGGGTGATAATCATCGCATCCGCACCGTACGATCCCGAAGCGACCGATGCCCAAATTTCATTGTTTTGGTGGAGATGACACTGCTCTTCTTTTTCCAAAACAATTTGGGCATGGTCTGAGAGGATAAGATGTTTGGTGGTATCGCTTGGGAGGGCGCGTAAAAACTTCAATCCCAAACCCGCACCGCTGGCTCCACTAATAGCTACGATTATTTTCATCCCAACCCTTTTTTAAAAACGCCATTTTAGCACGATAAGGTTTCAAAAAAGAATCGGTAGAGCGAAGAAATAGCGCACTCAAATAAAAAGGATTGAAGATGCAAACAATACACTATAATATCACACGATAAAAACCAAACAAACCTAGGAAACCCAAATGAACTTTGCCGACCCAAAAAACGACTTAGCATTCAAGAAGATATTTGGTGATTCTAACCACAAAAATATCCTTATCTCTTTTTTAAACTCCGTGCTAGACTTCAAAGACAATCACGCCATCATCGATGTATCACTGGCAAACCCCTATCAAATACCAAAAATCCCCGAACTCAAAGAGACAATATTGGATATAAAAGCTACGAATAAAAAGGGTGATACTTTTATCGTTGAGATGCAAAAAAAAGATTTGGGAGATTTCACCAAGAGAAGCTTATACTACACCAGTAAAGCCTACACAGCACAACTCCCAAAAGGAAATAACTATACCGTGCTTAAAAAGGTTTACTTCATCGGTATTGTGAATTTTACTATCTTTGAGAATATTAGTTTTATCTCACGCCATCTCATAATCAATCAAGAGACGCATACCCAAGATCTAAATGACTTTGAATTTACGTTTATCGAACTTTCAAAATTCACCAAAGAGCTAGATGAACTGCAAACCTTACTCGATAAATGGATTTACTTCATCAAAAATGCCTCTGATTTAACCGTCATCCCAGCGCAATACGAAGAAATCACAGAACTCAAAGATGCTTTTGATATAGCTACCCAAACCACGTGGGATAAAAAAGAGCTAGAGGTGTATGAATATATGGGGCTAAAAGAGTTTGATGAAATAAATGCCCTACGAACTGCAAAGAGAAAAGGGGAAGCTATTGGCGAGGCAAGAGGTGAAGCAAGAGGTGAGGCAAGAGGGAGAGAGGAAGAAAAAATTGCAATAGCCAAAAATCTCCTTGATATTTTGGATACCAAAACCATAGCTTCAAAAACAGGACTTAGTGAAGCTATGATAGAGAGCCTAAGAAGATAAAAGCACCCATGATGTTGTCACGATAGTGTTACACTCAAGGGAAAATGTTAGCACGTTTTGATTTCCGACCCTCTAGGGGTTTTCACTCTCAAACCCAGTATAATGGTAGAGAAAAATATCCAATAGGTTTTGATAATGAATCGGTATGATGTTTTTGATTTGAAGAGTGTGTAAAAGGGGATATGATGAGTTTTTCAAGAGGTTCTGAGTGGCGTAAATGGGATTTACATGTCCATACACCATATTCATATTTAAATAATCAATTTGGAAATGATTTTGATGACTATGTCAAACAACTTTTTTTGAATGCTATTTCACATCAAATAGCTGTAATAGGTGTGACAGATTATTTTTCCATAGAAGGTTATAAAAAAATAAGAAAAGAATATTTGGATAATGACATAAAACTAAAATCTCTTTTTACAGATGAACAGATTAATCAAATAAAAACAATTAAAATAATCCCAAATATTGAATTTAGGCTAAATAAAATAGTTGTAACAAATAGGGTGAATTTTCATGTAATTTTTTCAGATGAAGTATTGATTGAGGATATTGAAGAAAATTTTTTACATGAATTAGAATTTATATACGAAGGTAATCCTCAAAATAGTGATGAAAAGTGGAAATTAAAAAGATTAAATATTGAGAATTTAGGAAAAAAACTCATTGCTGAACAACCAGAATTAGGAGAAAATCCTTTGTTTGTTGGACTTAAATGTGCTGTTGTTGATGATACACAAGTATTAGATATTTTAAACAATAAGCAATCTAAGTTTAAAAATAAATATTTAGTAGTAGTTCCTGCTGATGAAGATTTAAGTGCAATAAATTGGAAAAGTCAAGACCATAATGTGAGAAAAGTGATTTTACAAAAAGCCGATATGTTATTTGCCTCAAATTCAAAAACAATTAAATGGGGACTTGGTGAATTTAATGAAACGATAGATGATTATATTAAAGAATTTAAAAGTGTAAAAGTTTGTATATGGGGTTCGGATGCTCATGGTTATGATAATTTATTTAAACCTGCAAACAATAGATTTACGTGGATAAAAGCCAACCCAACTTTTGAAGGATTGAAGCAAGTTATAAATGAGCCAAAGGATAGGGTCTATATTGGAGAAATACCATCTAAGCTTAGACTTGTTAATTCAAATAAAGACAAATTCATAGAAAAAATTGAAATAAATAAAATTTCAACTTCGCAATTAGCGGATAAATGGTTTGAAAATACAAATCCAATTCCTTTAAATTCAGATTTAATTGCAATTATTGGTAATAAGGGAAATGGTAAAAGTGCTTTAGCTGATATTATTGCATTATCGGGCAATGTAAAACTACCTGCTGGTGATTGGTTTAGTTTTTTAAATAAAAAAAGATTTAAAGATAATAAGTCTTTAGCAACAAATTTTGAATCAAAATTAACATGGATGAATCACACTGGAGAAGCAGTTAATCTCAATGCTTCAACACCTGAAGCATCTATAGAAAAAGTAAAGTATTTACCACAAAAATATATTGAAAAAATTTGTAGTGAAGATGAATATAATAGTTTTCAAGATGAAATTAATACAGTTGTTTTTTCACATATCAAACAAGAAGATAGATTGGAAAAACATAATTTAAAAGATTTAATTAGGATAAAAACAGAAGTAGTAAGTAATGAAAGAGAAAATTTATTAAAAGATTTAAAACAGTTACTTCAAGATAATGAAGACTTGAAAATAAAATATTCAGCTACTGAACAAAAAAAATTAGAAAATTTATTAGCTGAAAAAAATCAACAAATTGTGGATCATAATCAAAATAAGCAACTAATTGTTGAGGTTAAAGACCCAACAACTAGCGAAGAAGTACAGGGTGAAATTAAAATAAAATTTGAGGAATCAAAGAAAATTTTAACTCAAATAGATGATTTGCAGAAAGAATTAATAACAATTCAAAACCTGCTGAATTCTGAAAGTATCAAAAAAAATACTATTGAAGTTGTAGCTGGTGAAATTGATATACTTTACTCTCAATTTTCAAAATCTATGGAAGAAAAGCAATCAAAATTAAGAGATTGTGGTTTGGAGATTGATATTAGCAAAGTATTTGAAATTCATTATGAGAAAAGTATTCTCGCTGAAGAATTAGAAAAAATTAAAAAATTAATTAGTAATAATAATGTGCTAAAAGAGAAAAAAACACAAGAAGTATATACATTATCTGAAAGTAGAACAAAATTAGATTCTGAATTATCTGAACCACAAAGAGAATATCAAGATTATTTAGAAAAAATTAAACTATGGGAAGTAAAATATATTGAACTTATAGTTGATAAGACTGTGATTGAAAAAGAAATTGATTTTTCCAAAACTGAATTACCGACCAAGTTAAGTGAATATGAAACAAGAAAAATTGATCTAATTGCAGAAATATATAATACATACAATAAAGAACTTGAAATATTTAAAGAATTGTATAGCTCTGTATTAGAGTTTGTTTCACAGGAAAAAGAAAAGCTTGGTAGTGAAAGTTTTATAAATTTTACTACACAAATCATTATTGATAAAAAAATCCTAATTAACTCTTTAGTTGCTTTTTTTGATGGGAGAAGACAACAATTCCAAGATGCAGATTTAAAAGAGTTGGTTGCAAAATACTCTGATGATACAAGGTTAGATAATGTAAAAGAAATGTTTACTGAATTGATTGATTTGATAGAGAAAGATAAAAGGCCTCTTAATCAACAATTTAGGGATGGAAAACAATTAATAGATTTTTATTTAGAATTATTCGGACTTAAATATCTAAAAGTTGAATATGATATTTTATTTGGTGGTAAAAACGTTAGACAGCTTTCTCCCGGGGAAAGAGGAGCATTATTGATTATTTTTTATTTGCTGATTGATAAAGGAGATATTCCGCTTATTATCGACCAGCCAGAAGATAACCTTGATAATGAATCAGTTTTTGAATATCTTGTACCGTATATAAAGCAAGCAAAACAGAGAAGACAAATAATCATAGTTACACATAACCCCAATATTGCAGTTGTTGCAGATGCTGAACAGATAATTTACACTGAATTAGATAAAGCTAATGGAAACCAAATCAAGTATATCACTGGCGCAATAGAAGACAAACAAATTAATAAAGAAATTGTCAAAGTTCTTGAAGGAACAATGCCTGCATTTGATAATCGAACTATTAAATATTATAGGGATTAAACGATGTCTAACCAAACCACCATTCAATGTCCAAAATGCGGCACACAGATTGACGTAAACGAAATCCTCTATCATCAGCTCGAAGCTCAGATGAAGAGTAAGTTTGACAGCGAAGTAGATGAACACCGTAAAAAGTACAAAGCGGCTATGGATGAGTTCAAAGCCAAAGAAGATGCGTTCAAAGATCAGCAAGAAAAGTTCGATGAAAAGCTCCGAGATGGTGTATCCACTCAGCTCAAAGCCGAACGCCAAAAACTATCCGATGCCCTCAAAAAACAGATTCTCGATGAACAAAGCGAATCCATGGCGTTGCTCCAAAAAGAGTTAGCCGAAAAGTCCGAACAGGTCAAAGAGCTAAACCGCTCCAAAACCGAAATTGAACAGCTTAAACGGGAAAAGGCAGAGATGTCTGAACAGGTAGAAGCAGAACTTCAAAAACGGCTCAATGAATCTATAAAAATCGAACGTGAAAAGACTGAAAAACGGCTCCGAGAACAATTCACTATCGAACAAAACGATCAGTTGGAACTTATGCGCAAAGAACTCGAACAAAAGGCGGAACAGCTCAAAGAGCTCAATGCCTCTAAGATAGAAATCGAACGGCTGAAGCGGGAAAAAGACGAAGTAGAACAAGCCGCCAATCTCAAAGCCGAACAGATAATGACCGAACGCCTCAAAGAGGAAAAAGAAAAAATTCACAAACTGGTCGATGAGCAAAACGAACTCAAACTCAAAGAAAAAGACAAACAGCTCGAAGATCAAAAGAAACTGATCGAAGAGATGAAGCGTAAAGCCGAGCAGGGAAGTATGCAAATGCAAGGAGAGGTGCAAGAGCTTGCCATCGAAGAGTGGCTCATGGCACAGTATCCCTTTGATGCTATCGAAGAGATCAAAAAAGGGCAGCGCGGGGGAGATTGTATCCAGATAGTGCATACGCGCGAGATGCAAAACTGTGGAACGATCTATTATGAGAGTAAGCGTACCAAAGATTTTCAGCCCTCATGGATCGAAAAGTTTAAAGCCGATATGCGTGACCGTGGTGTCGACATCGGGGTATTGGTCACTAGCACGATGCCCAAAGATATGAGTCGGATGGGATTACTCGATGGGGTTTGGGTGTGTACTTTTGAAGAGTTCAAAGGGCTGTCGATGGTCTTGCGTGAAAACGTCATACGCATGGCAAGGGCGTTGCTTTCCGAAGAGAACAAAACCGACAAGATGACCATGCTGTACAGCTTTTTGACCAGTAATGAGTTTAAAATGCAGATCGAAGCGATCGTCGAAGGGTTTTCTCAGATGCAAGCGGATTTGGATTCTGAGCGACGGGCAATGCAACGGATTTGGAAACAACGTGAAAAACAGATCACGAAAGTTCTCGAAAATACCACGGGAATGTATGGATCGATTCGGGGGATAGCAGGAAATGCCATCGGCAGTATCAAAGCGTTGGAATTGCCCTACAGTGGCGAAGAGAATGAAGGATAGGAAAAACACGTATAAAAAAGGGCTAGAAGATGCAAACGTTTAACGAAAAATTACTCCATTTTATCAATGAATCACCCACCCCGTTTCATGCGGTGAGTGCTATGGTTAAGGTTTTGGAGTCCCATGGGTTCGTCCCTTTGGAAGAAAAAACAAGGTGGCAATTGGAGGAGGGAAAACGCTATTATGTCACGCGTAATGATTCCTCCCTTATCGCCTTTACCTACCCTCCCAGCATAGAGAAAGGGTATACCCTCATAGGTGCGCATACTGATTCCCCCCTTTTACGCCTCAAACCCAATCCCCTGACTGTGAGTGCGGGAATGATCCGTTTTGGGGTCGAGGTGTATGGGGGGGTGTTACTCAATCCATGGTTTGATCGGGAGCTAAGTGTAGCGGGGCGTATCGTCTACGAAGACCATGAGGGAGTTTTAGGGGTAAAAGTGATTGATCTTAAACGCCCCATCGCCATTATCCCCTCCTTGGCGATCCATTTAGACCGCGAAGCCAACAGCAATCACTCCATCAATGCCCAAACCGACATCGTCCCCATCATGGGAGAATTTAGCGAAAATTTTACCTTTGAATCGTGGATTATGAAGGAAGCGGGAATAGTAGAGGGAAAACTCCTTGCCCATGAACTAAGCTTCTATGACACCCAAAAAGGGGGATTTTTAGGGATTAATAACGAGCTTATTGCCTCAGCACGATTGGATAATCTCCTGAGCTGCTATGTCGCATTGGAAGCACTATGCCACTCTACAACCCCGATGATGATGGTCTGTTTGGATCATGAAGAGGTGGGAAGCGATTCGCACGTAGGGGCAGGGGGAAATTTTGTCGAAACGATTTTACGCCGTATTACGGGAGAAAACTTCCCTCATGTGATGTCCCAATCGCTGATGGTCTCATGCGATAATGCCCACGCCCTTCACCCCAATTTTACCGCCAAACACGATGCGCAACACGCTCCGTTACTCAATGGCGGAGTGGCGATTAAAATCAACGCCAACCAACGCTACGCCACCAATGCTCTGACCATGGGGAAATTTATTCAGTGTGCCAATGCGTTGAACCTTCCAACCCAAACCTTCGTCACCCGTACCGATATGGGATGCGGTTCCACTATTGGTCCTATTATGGCAACCCGTTTGGGGATGGAGACCATCGATGTGGGGGTGCCTACGTTGGGGATGCACTCAATTCGTGAGGTAGCGGGGGTGAGGGATGCGTATGGATTATCTCAAATTTTAGCAAGAGTGGGGGAGTTTTGAGGTATGACCAGCTTACGGGATAGGATAACGGTTCTAGCTTTACTTCGCCTAATTTAGTGGCAGGGTTAGTCTGTATTCCCAATGAGGGAAGATGGTCGGTGAATTACACCACCGCACCAAACCGTCCCACCACCCGACCAAGAATCTCAATGTCATTGAGTGCGACACTAAAAGAGGGATAGACATCGTTATCGGAGATAATCTCCAACCTTCCATCTTTTCGAGGTTGGATACGTTTGACCAATAACCCTTCCGCCGTACGAAGGGCAAAAATCCCCCCTCTTCCGATGCTTACTTTGGCACGATTGATAAAAATCAGATCGTTATACCCCAGTAACGGCTCCATCGAATCCCCCGAAACGTGCAACGCTTCAATAAAGCGTAACGCTTTTTCACCCCCCAACGCAGCAACAAAAGGGGCTTCTATCCGCAAGGATTCGGATGCTAACTCCTCCCCCTCACCTCCGCCACCCGCTGAAGCACTCAACGAAGCAAAATAGCGCACTTTATAAAACTGATTGGTGGGTTCGATCAAACTTTCAGGGGATTGGTTGTACAAAAGCCAATTGATGGCGATGGAGCGTTTCGCGCAAAAATCGAGTAGTTCATGAAAAGGGAGTTTATTCCGTTTTTTCATGGTGGCAAAATTCATTTGTGAGATATTGAGCAGTTGCGCGATGTCTTTGTCAAAGACTTTTTTATCGGTAAACTCCCCCGACACGATGTCTTTGATGGTTTCGACGATGTCACAAAAACTTTTCATGCTGTGGGTCTCCCAAAAAAATAATTTTGAGGGGTATTATCGTCTAATTTAGCTAAAACTATGACAAAATGCCACTTTTTACCCTTCATGACCCTCATTTTCTTCATCCGCTTGTCGCTTGGAGAGGTGATAGCCTCGAAAAATAAAGATCAAGAAGAGGACAAACAAAAGGATCATGAGATTATCGAAAATTTGAAACAGCATAGTTACATCCCCTCTTGATAGGTTGAAAAATTTTGTCGAATGGCTTCGTAGAGGATAATCCCCGTACTAATGGCCAAATTGAGGCTTCGCCCCTCTTTGGTCATGGGGATGGTCATACACTGCTTGGGGAAGGATGCCAAAAGTTCTGCGGGAAGTCCTGCGGTTTCGGAACCAAAAAAGAGGTAATCTCCCGCTTGAAAGGTATGGTCAAAATAGGGATTGGTCGTTTTGGTGGTGGCAAAAAAGCAACGGTCACTTGGGGGATTATGGGCAAAAAAGTCGTCCAAGTTTTCCCATACGTGGAGATCCAGCTTATGCCAATAATCCAATCCTGCGCGACGTACCGCTTTTTCATCAATATCAAATCCCAACGGTTTGATCAGATGAAGTGTTGCGGCCGTATTGACACACAGCCGTCCGATGGCACCGGTATTGTTGGGGATTTTGGGGGTGACTAAGACAATGTTAACCATGACTTAAAAAATAACCGTTTTGTTAGCATGGATAAAAATACGATCTTCCAACGCCAATTTTAACGCCCGTGAAAGGACGATTTTTTCCACATCCCGTCCTGAGCGTTGCATATCTTCCCAACTGTACGCATGGTCAATATGGATCACATTTTGGGCGATAATGGGTCCCTCATCGAGATTATTATTGACAAAATGGGCGGTCGCTCCGATGATTTTTACCCCACGCTCGTAGGCTTGTTTATACGGATTCGCACCGATAAAAGCGGGGAGGAAAGAGTGGTGAATATTGATAATTTTATCGGTGTACGCTTCCACAAAGACGGGGGTCAAAATCCGCATATATTTGGCCAAAACGATGTAATCTATTCGCCCCAGTCCCGCAAGACACTCCATCACACGCACTTCATGCGCTTCGCGACTTAACCCCTCATGGGAAACGGTATAAAAAGGGATACCAAATTTCTCCACCAAAGGTTTAAGGGTATCGTAATTGGAGACCACCCCCACAATCACCGCATCCAACTCCCCCGCTTCGTAACGGATCAACAGATCACCCAACGCATGGGACTCTTTGGTCACCATTAAGACAATCTGTTTTTTTCGGGGGGCAATGATTTCCAAATAGGCATTCGGGGGCAAAACCTCTTTGAGTTCTGCTTTAAGCGACTCTCGATTCGCTTCACCGCTGACCACACTGCGCATAAAAAATTTAGTGTGGGTTCGATCAACAAACTCATTGTTGGCTAAAATATTGAGATTTCGATGATACAGGATACTGGAGACTTTATAGACCAGCCCCTTTTCATCGTTGCATTGAATCAAAATTCGGTATTGTTTCGTCACGCTATTCCTTTTTCATAACACCCAAGACGCTGCTCAATCGTAGCCAAAAGATAGGTTAAAAAATGGAGGGTTATCTCCAATTTCGCTTCGAGGTTTACCACCTCAGGGGATTGCAACCCCTCACATAAGACCAAAAGGCGTTCTCTCATCCCCTCCAAAAAAAGGACTTCTTCCCCTCTGGAAGTCACCGTTGTTTCGGAAAGAATTTCCTCTTCGTGGATAGCATTTATGGTCTCTTGCGGTAGTTCAAGCACCTTTTCTTCTTCGATCGAGGAGGTATGAACCACCTCTTCTTCCAGTTCTGCCAAGGTCGATAAAATCAGTTCTCTTAGTTCCATAAATCCACCAACCATGCTTCAAATTCCAGCCGTTCTTCAGCGGTCTCCATCCGGATAAAGAGGGTTTTCATCGCCTCATTTGTCCCCTCACAAGGGTGGGAATCTTCCCTAGAAGCCGAAACCTCCTCGGACGTTACGCTTTCCATTCCACCGCCATTTGGGCAATCATAGAACCCATTTGTGAGGTTGTGCAGATCACTTTGGCATCATACGCTGCCATATCACGGGTACGGTATCCTTGCGCTAACGTCTCTTTGATCCCCGCATCGATACGATCGGCTGCACTATTTTCCCCCAACGCATAGCGCAACATCATCGAAGCACTCGCAACGGTCGCGATGGGATTAGCAATCCCCATCCCTGCGATATCGGGAGCCGAACCATGGATCGGCTCATAAACGCCGATTTTTGCCCCTACCGAAGCCGAAGGCAACAATCCAATCGAACCTGAGAGCATACTGGCTTCATCGCTAAGGATGTCCCCAAAAATATTCCCCGTCAAAATGACATCGAATTGTTTGGGGTCACGAATGAGCTGCATTGCGGCATTGTCCACGTACATATGGGTCAATGCTACTTCAGGATACTCTTGGGAGACTTCGATCACCACTTCACGCCACAATTGACTCACATCCAACACGTTGGCTTTGTCCACCGAACACACTTTTTTGGAGCGTTCCATCGCGATTTTAAAGGCGACATGGGCAATACGCTCGATCTCAGGACGGGTATAGACCATCGTGTTCCAGCCACGATTTTCATCCCGTCCTTTGGGTTCACCAAAATAGATCCCCCCGATGAGTTCACGCACGACCATCAAATCTACCCCTTTGACAATCTCAGGTTTAAGCGAACTTGCATTGACCATCTCATCATACACATTGGTAGGACGAAGATTTGCAAACACCCCCAACTCTTTACGAAAGCGCAACAATCCACTCTCAGGGCGTTTTTCTCTGGGGAGCGTATCCCATTTTTCTCCACCGATGGCACCAAAAAGTACCGCATCACTGGCTAAAGAGACATCAATGGTCTCTTGGGGCAAGGGATCACCCACCGCATCGTAGGCACATCCCCCCATCAACACCTCTTGATACGAAAATTCAATCCCCTCACACGCCCCAACCGCATCAAGTACTTTGGTCGCTTCATCGATAATCTCCGGGCCAATCCCATCCCCTTTAATCAGGGCAATATTGTATTTTTTCATTATTTTGTCTCTCCTGCGGCAATTTCATTTTGGGCGTAATTCATGAGTCCCCCTGCGGCGATAAGCTCTTGCATAAAGGGGGGGATGGGGATAAAGGAATAGACTTTTCCATTGGTGGTGTTGGTGATGGTTCCCTCAGCCATATTGATACTCACCGATTCACCCTCTTTAATTTCCATACTTTCAGGAAGTTCAAAAATAGGCAATCCCATATTAAAGGCATTGCGATAAAAAATACGGGCAAACGTAGGGGCGATAATCGCCGCAACACCAGCAGCTTTGAGGGCGATGGGGGCGTGTTCACGGGAAGAACCGCATCCGAAATTTTCATCGGCTACGATAATATCCCCCACCGACATTTTGGTCACAAAGGTGGGATCGGCATCCTCCATCACGTGTTTTGCCAACTCTTGGGGGTTGGAGGTATTCAAATAACGGGCAGCAATAATCAAATCGGTATCAATATCTTTACCGAAATTCCAAACTTTTCCTTCAATTTTTTGCATCAAAGTATCCTATATTCGTGTAAATTTCTAAAGGCGGATTATAGCTAACAACGACTAAAAGCGGTTTGAATTCCCCACGCTACGCTTTGGGTCGAAAAGGTTTGATAACCGTTTCATCACATTCCAAATACGCTCCCCCAATCAAATCAATACAATACGGCACCGCAGGAAACACCGCATCCAAACACTCCCGAATCGATTTGGGCTTTCCCGGGAGATTAATGATGAGACTTTTGCCCCGAATCCCCGCCGTTTGTCGCGATAAAATTGCCGTTGGGACGTACTGTAAACTCACCGATCGCATCAACTCCCCAAATCCGGGCATCATTTTTTCACATACCGCTTCGGTGGCTTCAGGGGTCACATCGCGTAATGCGGGACCCGTCCCCCCTGTGGTCACCACCAAACAGCACCCCTCTTCATCACACAGCTCAATCATCGTATCTTCAATCACATCTTGGACATCAGGGATACAACGATACACAATTTCATGCGCTGAGGTTAAATACGCTTTCATCGTCTCCGCAATCGCCACACCCGAAATATCCTCATAAATTCCCGCACTGGCACGATCCGATGCCGTTATTACTCCGATTTTAATCATGGTCATTCTCCTAATAGTTGCCTTAATTGTATCGAATCTGCGCTGTGTTGGCTTTTTACTTCTTGAAGTAGTATATTCAAGCGTTATATGCTTGATTACTCAAAATAACTCATCGTATTATAGCCACCCTCGTGAAGATAGACATCTTTGGTCATTAGTTTGAGGTCACTCTTCATCATATCATCTACCAATTCTTGGAGTTTGTATTCTCGTACCCACCCCAATTTTTGTTCCGCTTTGGTGGGATCGCCCAGCAATAAATCGACTTCAGTAGGGCGAAAATAGCGTGGATCAACCGCGACGACTTCTTTGCCAAGTTCAACGTGGTATTCTGGATTGGAGCAAGCAACCACAAACCCTTTTTCTTCTACCCCTTCACCCCGAAATTCAACCGTAATGCCCGCGTACGCAAACGCCATTTTGACAAAATCCCGCACCGTAGTGGTGGTTCCTGTGGCAATAACCCAATCCTCAGGCTCTGGTGCTTGGAGGATCATCCACATCATTTTGACATAATCCTTGGCATGACCCCAGTCCCGTTTCGCTGAAAGATTCCCTAAATAGAGTTTCTCTTGGAGACCAAGGGCGATTTTAGACGCGGCACGGGTAATTTTACGGGTTACAAACGTCTCTCCGCGTACAGGGCTTTCATGATTAAACAAAATACCATTGCACGCAAACATCCCATACGCTTCACGGTAGTTGACGGTAATCCAGTAAGCGTACATTTTGGCAACAGCATAAGGGGAACGGGGATAAAAAGGGGTGGTTTCGGATTGGGGAGTCTCTTGTACTTTTCCATACAATTCGGAGGTAGAGGCTTGATAAATTTTAGTTTTTTGACTCAATCCCAATAATTTAACCGCTTCTAAAATGCGCAATGTTCCTGTCCCATCCGCATTAGCGACATACTCAGGTGTTTCAAAACTCACCGCAACGTGACTCATCGCTGCAAGATTGTAAATTTCATCGGGTTGGACTTCTTGGATGATACGAGTAAGGTTCATACTGTCGGTCATATCCCCATAATGAAGGAATAAATTGCGATTATCGACATGAGGATCTTGGTAGAGATGGTCGATACGATCGGTATTAAACAAAGACGTTCGGCGTTTGATTCCGTGAACAATGTACCCTTTTTTGAGCAAAAATTCGGCTAAATACGAGCCATCTTGTCCTGTGATTCCAGTAATAAGTGCGATTTTCATCTATTTCCTTTTTTTATAAATTTTCACTGCTGGCGAATTCGCATCATTAACGAATACCCATTGCTAACATTCTAGCATCCTCTACTCTTTCTTCAACTCTAAGCTTTGTGTCAAAGTATGGCTTATACACTTCATACGACATGGGAGTTCTATGACTGTATCTGCCGTAAAAATGTATTTTTATTTTATGCATAGTGTTCTTCAATCATTTCACTAAATCAAAAAGTCGCATATGGTTCCATATACTTTCAACCTGACAAAATGTTTTCCATTCATGAACTTCTGTCCACTGCGAAATAAAAATAAAATCCAAATCTGCCTTTTTTGCAGCCTGATAGTCGTATTTACTGTCTCCTAAAAAAAGTGCAAATTCTTTAATATTTCCGTTGGCTTTCTCTCGGGCAAGTATCGTATCTTTATCATCTGGACTACCAAAAATTCCTCCATCAAAATATTGTTCCAATCCACGAACAGCAAAGACTTCACGGAGTTCGTTCTGATCTCCACCTGATACAATCAGCCAATTGGCATTCGGAGTTTGTGCTTTAAGTTGGTCTAAGCCTTTTGCAACTTCACAAGCCATCAGACCTTGCTTCACTGCTTCTGCAAAATGTTGAAGTAACTCCTGATGGAGTGTCACATCAAAATCTTGCTTTAAAATCTGCATTACAAAGTATTCAAACTTGGCATATCGTGATATACCACCGTTTGCAACATGATACTCAACCAAAGCCTGTGCAGGTTTGTGACCAAAATGTTTTGTTGCTTCATAAAAAGCTTGCGTTTTGATTTTGTTGGAATTAAGAACCACGCCATCGCAATCAAATACGAGGGTTTTATATTCATGAATCTGATTATTCACCCCAAACCTCCTTAAGCGCCGCTTCGACCATTGGAACATCTTCAGGAATATCTACTGCTAAACTGCCTGGTCTCGTCTGTACTAAACGGATAGTTTGCTCCCATTCCAAAAAGCGTATTATCTCAATGTCTTCTGAATGTTCGAGCGTGCTTTTTCGTCCAAAACTTCCATACGCCAGCAACTCCGCCCGATTAAAAGCATAAATGCAAACTTGCTTGTAATAAGTTTGCGGTGCATTTTTTGCCTCTTTAAAACCGGGAAGAGCTTGTCGTGACATATATATCAGGCGTTTGTCCTCCGTAAAAACCACTTTTGGAATATTTACACTAGCAGGATCTTCATTTGCACCAATCACTGCATAACCATTGATAACGTCATTCGGATGACGCATTTTAGCCTCGACAACTTTTAGGATATCCTCTGGATCGACCAATGGCTCATCACCTTGTACATTAATGTAAATATCCGCATCTACTTTTTGAGCCACTTCGGCCAGCCGATCCGTTCCTGTCAGGCATTGATCTGATGTCATGACCACTTGATAGCCCAACTCGATCACCTCGGATTGTATTTTTGTATCGTCTGTAGCAACATAAACATTATCTTTGCCAACGGCTCTTGCACTAAGTTCGGCGACCCACTGAATCATAATCTTTCCAAGTAATTTAACCAACGGTTTACCAGGAAAACGGCTGGATTTGTAACGTGCAGGGATAATCACAATAGTCTTCATTTTAGCATTCCATAAATAGATTTGACGGGAACTTCGTAACGTGTGGGCGTGATTGAGGTAATCTGAATAGACTTTTCAGAACTGGAATACTGCTTAAAAAGGTCATCCATCTCCTTCCGTCTTGGATCATCCGCACCGTAACCATCAAAACCAGCCAAATAGATGTGTTCGGCACCCCCACTAGTCGTAATTGCTAGTGCATAAGCGATGACCAAAGAGGACGGTAATTCACAATAGTTTGAATGAAAAACAAATCCTTGCTGAATGATACTCAAGCCAAAATCGAGAATCCGCTTCCCTTTTAACTCGGTCCTGATATCACTGGGTAACATGGAAGCGGGGGTGATTAGCGGCTGGGATAAATTTCTATGTTCGTGGTAATCAGCCAACAAACGTACCGGATGGCACGCAGCACGGGCATGGATCAGATGTTCATCGATGTGTTTCTGCGTATTCAGTGCAATAACGTATGGCTGGTATTGCTCTATAAAACTTTCAATCTCTGCGCGATACTTTTTCATACTGGGTCCATTTCCGAGAATCAAAACCTTTTGATTTAGGATGACATTTTTAGGCTCCCAAGTACCTAAAGGCAACTTTGTATAAAAATGACGAGCGACATCCAGCGTATCAAAGCTGAATTTTTTACCCCCGACAACTTTTAGATGATCTATTACCGCTAAAATCTCTTCGTCGTTATAGCGGCTATCTTGCAACATTTCCTGTATATATGTTGGGTGGATTTCATGCTTTCCGGCAAGATAATAAAATGGATTGGTTCCCCAACCATAATGGTGTTGCATAGGCTTAAAGTGATTACGAATCAATTCTAAAAGTTTTGTAGGATTAGCCGAAGGGCTTCTTCTATTGACAAGCGCCATAGCCAGATACTCGGTCTGGGTATTGCCTGGTCCTCGCCCCATGCCTGTCACGGTGCAATCAGTCCAGATCACTCCTTCATCTATTGCACGCAGAGTATTGGCAAGTGCCTGCCCCAGATTATCATGGGCATGGATCCCAAGCTCTGCAGGCCACCCTTGTTTAAAAGCACTTACAATCTCGGTAACTTGATCGGGGTTTAGACTTCCCATCGAATCAGCAAAATACAGTACATCAATAGGGTACTCGCTTGCAGCTTTGGCTATGTCCATTATTTCCTGCAAATCTCGGTCAGCAACCTGCATTAAATTAATCCCTACCTTATAGCCTTGCTCTTTAAGCCATATTACTGCCTGCAAACAGCTGATAAATTCATGAACATGACACGCGATTCGAACCAATGCAACAGGCGACTGAGACTTTGGGGCAAAAAGTCTGTTTAATGTCTCTTGTTGGGAGTCAGGATCGGATATTTCACTTCCATTGATCATCACCCCGATTTTGTCTTTCAAGCCGGCGGGAATAGAGAGCGAATTTATATAGCCATCCGTACTAAATGCCAAACCACCTTTGAACTCTTCATTCTTCAAACTCCGAAAACCGATCTCGACATAATCGACATCCAGAGCATCCATCGCATACAAATAAGAATAGATCAAATCACGGTTAAAATCCCAATTATTATAGTATCCACCATCTCGAAGGGTGCAATCTAAAATTTTAACACTCATCTTTTTCCTTTAGCATAAAATAAACATTTAACTGAGGCGAATTCGCATCATGTTTTTTTCTCCTTGATCACAATTTTTTTTGTGATTTGCGTATCAAATAGAGTCCCTTTTCAAGCTGTTCCACTGGGAAATCTTCTTTAACAAGTGCATCCGCATAACGCGTACTGTAGAAATTGATGGTATTAAGAGCAGCCTCATAAGTTCGCTCAGCACGCCCTTCTTCTTGAGCCAACTGGGTGTCATGATCAAATTGGCAACTCTCTACTTCAGATTGCTCCAAAGAATCCAATGCAGCACCAAGCAAAATTTGTGTATCTGGTTTAATGGCAGGATGGTGTGCCAAGATGTAGCTCAAAGAGCTATCAAACACAATAAATGACATTATCTTTTCCAGCATGGGTGTTTGCAGGATCACTTCAACTGATTCATCGGCTAGAGCGTCTAGTTGATCAGCAAGATCAATGACTGGTCCGTCATGCTGACTTGTGATCAATGTTTTGACGATTTCAGTCAATTTCGGGCCTCGCTTGTCGCTCTTGATAATGACCGTGCATCCTGGTTTAAGCACAACTTTGATGGTTTGCCAGAATAATCTCTTTAATTGTTCCTCATTAAACAGGTAAGGTCCACTGCCATAATATCTGAGGCAAACCAAAACATCTGCCTCAATCGGCGGAATAGATGGCTGAATGATTGGATACACCAACGGTATTTGCTTTAACCATTCGCTGTAAGACACTATACGCTTTGGAGTTGCCCAGTCAAAAAGCGAATACCCAAAATCCACCCATTCAAAAACACTTTGCTCATGTCTTGGTTTCGCAAACTCATTCTTAAATCCATCCCCATAAAAACAGAGTTGAGCTGTCTTGCAGAGGTTAGTGAGTTGTTGAATATCATTCTTCCAACCATAAGAATGAACATACAGGCGACGGATTGATACTCTATCACCATACCGTACGGCACGATCAAAGTGATCCATTTCCATTTGTGCATACAAGTAATCGGGATGGGCAAAGTCAAATCGAACACCCCTTGGGGTAACGAAGAGAATATTGACCTCTTCGCTGGCAAGCTGTTGGGCTAGTGCAAGCGTATAAGTTAACCACTGGCGCTCTGGTACATAAATGACCGCACCCGAAAAACCATTAAATGGGAGCAAATTTTCTTTATAAATCTCTTGATCCAAATGTGACACATCGATACTCTGTGGATCGAAATCGACAGACCAACAGGAATCATCGTGGTCTTGAAATTGAAGCGATTGCACCAAATCGGCAAGCGTCGCTCGGTAATGTTTAACAAACTCACGGATTTTTGGTATTTCACGGTCTGAATCCGATTTAGAAAACGCATTTGAAGTAATGCCACTCACAATCCGAGTGCTGCCGCTTAATCCCAGTTTTTTAAGAAAATAAGGTAAGGTCAGGGCAAAAGAGGAATCAAGCACGAGATAGTTTTTGACAGCTTGCAGCATTGGCGCAGTCACCGTCATCTCAAAAGGCAGTGAGCCATCCGCACTCGAACCCCAGCACTTCAAGTAGCTCTCATAACTCAATACCGTCACGCCATACGCAGTGGCAGCTGCACACAGCTGCTCAAGGATCGTCGTTGAACAACGATAGTCTCCCTTGATAACAAGAATTTCGTTTTGCGCAATATGCTCGCTCAAAAACTGGGTCAGTGCATGGATGATGACCTCTTCCGAAATTTGGTATCGACCCGCTTGCCAATAACGGAGAAATAACATACTAGTTGCACGAGGCGAGGGCGTTTTCGGCAACACCTGCGAATGATGCTTAGCAATCTCACAGTAGTATCCAAACACGCTACGCCATGGCACAATACCCAGCAAAGGAAGATCTTGTCTGATACGATGACCATGAGTTTCGTGAAGCTGTTCGTAACCAAAACAAAGCAAGCCTTTTGTACGATAACCTTGATAAGAAGTATTAGTAAAGTTAGTCGAACCGTCACCATACAAGATCAGATCCGCATCCAAAAAAGTATCAATCTTGCGAGCTTTATCTTTAGATCCTAAGAATGCATGAACCACGAGCATCTTAGGGCGATTTGTTAATAGCTTCATACTACGCTCGAATTCATCGTTGCTTAGCACCAACGAAACAGCTGGTGAGAAGAACGCCCAATGCGATATTTCTTTTGAACGATCCCGTGTTACCAAAACCGTTTTACATCCACAATTCCGACTTAAATAGTCAGTAATCGCCATTACCCATGGCAAAAAAGAAAGGTGGTCAAGGAATATCAAAGAGTAGTCTCTCAGACCATTGATTTGTGAAAAATTTTCATAGTTATCTACTTCTTTAATGTGATCCTTCAATTCGCGAGAACCACTTAGAGATCGCAAGATGGCTTCATAATCGCCATTTTTCCGCAAATGCTTTGTGTATTCATTTAAACCACTCTCATCAGGTTCTCGTCCTAAAACACCACGGTAGGCCAAAGCCACCAGTTGAGCTGCATGTTCAGAGGTTTGACGATGCCATGCCTCGTCTGAAGAAACAATCGCAGTGAGGATATTCTCAAGGCTTTCACCTTGTTTAATACGTTCACTATAACCCAAAGACGCTTCATCAGGTTCTCGTCCTAAAACACCACGGTAATAAATATCAACAATCTGTTCTGAATGAGCATAAAGATTTTTTTCCCATGCTTCCTGAGAGGTGGACATCTCTGATAAAAACTTAGATAAGATTTTATTTTTTTGCAATGCATCTGTGTAAGCTTTTAAGCCTTCTACATCTGCTTCTCGATTTAATAATCCTTGATACATTTCTTGCATTATATTTTTAGCAAAAAAACCTACAAAAGCTCTGAAAAATATATTTTTTTTCACAATAACTACCTTTTTTCCACGATAACGTGATTAAGAAAATTTTCCCACTGTGGTAAAATTTGATCAGGTTGATAGCGTTCAGCTACTTTAGCACCTTTAATACGCATTTGTTCCTGTATACTCACAGAATCTTCTGAATAGAGGACTTTTTTGAGTGCTTTAACCAAACTCGCTGTCGAATAAGGATCAAAATATTCAGCTGCATCATCATACACTTCACGGTGAACCGGAATGTCCGATGCAATTGTCACACCGCCACTCGCCATTGATTCGGCTCCGGAAAAATCGAACCCTTCACCCAAGCTTGGGCATACTGTAGCTGCTGCATGATGATACAATGTACGCAAATCAGGTGCAGGAACAGCATTAAGCATGAAGAGTTCACCACGGTCTATCCATGTTTTAAGTCCTTTAACGATTTGCTTATAATCCCATCCCAATGTCCCAACTATTACTAATTTAATCTCTGGATCTATTTCAGCTTTGATGACTTCCCATGCAGCCAATAATCGTGTGTGATTTTTACGTGGCTCAATTGTCGATACAATCAGTAAGTATTTCAAATTTCCTTTATTGAGAACACGCGTAAAGAAAGATTCTTGCTCTCTAATAGTTAAAAATTTTGGAAAAAGTTCCATATCTTTTGCATCAGGGTCATTAGCATACAAGCGTGAACGTATAATCCCTGGTACCAAGTCAAATGAAGAGTTTTCATTAAAATAGTGATGAGAAACCATATTATGGATCGTTATACTACGCTTTTCAGCTTCGGGGAAAAGTTTTATTAAATCTTGGCGTGTCGCTTCCGATACACAAGAAAACCAGGCACCATTACGTACATTACTCATTAAAGCATAAAAATGTGTCGCCTGATGAATCGATTTATCTGAAATAGTATGCGGCATTAACACAGGTATTGCATCATGATAACGAACAATAAATGCTGTTTTTTTATGAATTTGAGCCGGATAAGGTGTCTGACCAATAAAAATATCAAAATCACCTGTATCAAGTTTCCCATATCTTGGAGTTTCATGAACACTTAGCGTATTGAGTCCAACCATGTGCATCGTATGCCAAGAAGTCGAACAAATACGGTGATTTGCTTTTGAAACCAAATCAAAATCTGATGCCGGCAACGTTTTAGCAAACATGGTTCGCCAAGTAAAATCTTCGAAATACTTGGATTCAAATTTCGTTAATTTTATCTCTGTAAACCCCAATAGAGTTGATAGTGTTAATGATATAGAAGAGAGCCTTTTTTCAATAAAATCAATAGCAATATCTGCAATTGTACGATAAGGCTTTTCTGCCATAGAAACGATAACACGCGAATAGCGGTTAATTTTTTTTGTCTCAGATGGAGGTGACTCAAAGATTCCCAACTTTTCTTTGGTTCCTCTGGCAAGTGTTCGATGTGACGTCTGGATCATTCCCTCTAACTCAATCGAGTCTAATTTAGACAATCCTCTAAACAGAAGTCTTACCTCCTGGGGAATGCCTGCAAACCCTTCCAATGCAGGTCGCATCTCTAAAAGAATTCTTGTTTTTTGTTTATTATCAGTTGTAGTCTCCATACATTTTCCTTATTGACTTAAATTTTTATAACACACTAGAATCATACGAGTTCACCTTATCGTTTTAATCTTACATTAAATTTTAGTTCCTCTCCTTGCTTTTATACCTACAATCCCTCATACATTGCAATCGCTTCATCAACGGAATCAAAAATAATGAGCTTACCTTTTTCCAAAACAGCCGCATGATCACAATGGGCTCGGATCAAATCGACTTGATGGGCGACAATGATCATCGCACGATCACCCCGTTTATCAAAAAGTTCAACATTACACTTCTGATGAAAACGGTGATCCCCCACCGACATCCCCTCATCGATCAAAAAGCAATCAAACTCGACCGACATCGAAATCGCAAAGGCTAAACGGGAAACCATCCCTGAGGAGTAACTTTTGACTGGTTCATTCAGATAGTCCCCAAGCTCAGCAAAATCCTCCACAAGCTTCAATGTTTTATGAAAATCAACTCCATAAATACGGGAGATAAGCTTCACATTATCCCGTCCCGTTAAACTTCCTTGAAAAGCACCCCCAAAAGCCAATGGCCACGAAATGGACATATCGCTCGTAACACTCCCCGATTGGGGAAGGTCTGAACCACTGATAATGCGGATAAGGGTTGATTTTCCTGCACCATTACGCCCTAAAATTCCCCACTTCTCCCCTCTCTCTATGCGAAAGTTGACATCATCAAGGATTAAACGTTCCGATTTTCCATGATGGATAGGATACGATTTACAAATATTTTTTAATTCTAACATTTACTGTAATCCATCATATACTTTGCACCCGTTTAATCGCGATATTGGTCAATGCAAAAGCAAACAAAGTGACCACTAGGTTAGCAATAACGGTGTAGACGGGAAAATAATAGGTCTCCATACGATGACCATAATACCCCGCATGAAACCACTCAACGCAATCAACTAAAGGGAAGAGTAATAAATAATCTCGATACGGCTGAGGAACCAAATGAGCAGCCAAAAATACCCCTGAAAAAGGGAGCATTAAATACAAAATAATATGCGAAACACGCTCAATCGCATCACTTAACTCCGCTAATGCTGCCATAATTAACACAAAGGCAAACGAAAACCAAATCACCATCAATCCACCAATAATCATCGTAAAAAGATCATCCGGCCACTGACAAATGCCAAGGGTTACAAAAATAAGATAAAGAAAGAAAAAAGCAGCTATGCTACTGGCAAATTCTAAAATAATGCGTGAATAGATAATATCCATCGGGCGAACAGGACGATGATGCAAAAGGGCTTTATTGACTTCAACCGCTTTGGTGACGCGTCCTGTTCCATTACGCCAGAGTAACAATGTCGGATAACTAACGGCTAAATATTCCGCAACTGAATGACCGGCTTCTCCCGAATGTAGTTGGGAAAAAATGGTCATAACCCCCACAATAAACATAGCAGGTTCAGCAATAATCCAAAGAATACCTAACCCCTCACGACCATAGCGGGTAATCATCTCACGTAATATTAATGCCCAAATAACCCGCTTTTGGATCCGAAATTGGTCGAAAAAAGTCATTTGATCTTTAGCGATCATAATGTTCACGCACTCCAGCATTCAAAATACTTAAAATTCCCCAGAGCATAAGCCCTAACATGAAAATAGCCGCAATTGAACGTATTTTTCGTGGCTCTAAGGGATAATCAGGTTCGTTGGGTTGACTGATGCGCTCCAAATAAACGTGCTTACGAAGCGCTTCATTGCGGGCTTGTTCCAACGAAGCAAAGGCTATGGCGAGTTGTTTTCCTGCAAAATCGCGTTCGAGCATCAATCGTTCGTATTCTGAGGTTTTATGGGCAAAGGAGACATCCCCTTCGGTTACCTTGGACGATTCTGCTGCTATTTGCGACGTTAGATTCGTAATTTTATTTTGTAATAACGCAATTTGGGGATTTTCAGGAGAGAGACTCATCAATTGCGCTAACTGTGCTTTGGTCGCGATAAGCTCACTTTGCATTTTACTCACCAACTCAAGCTGTAGGGCAGATTGTTTTTCAGGATCAAATACCGATTTTTTTTCTCGATAATTGGAAACGGCCAAAGAAGCAGCTTTAGCACGAATCATGGCACGGGCTACCTCATTTTCAGCAAAACCAATCATATCTTTCCGTGAACGTTCATTAAGACGATTCACCAATTGCTCACTTAGGAGAAGAAGATGTTCATTCATCGCTTTGGCATCTTTAGCATTAAACGCCTGAACATCCAACGTCACAACAGGAGAGGCAGTATCCACTGTTACCATGGTATGCTCTTGATAGTATTTAAATAACCATTCAAAGCTATCGTTAATCCCAAAACCATTAAAACGATTAAAGTGATCAATCGTATCTGAAGTATATTTTTGACGATAGTGAAGTGTCCGATCCAATGAGTACAGCGCATCCCGTGAGAGAATAAAATCTTTAACGGTATTGGCATCGCTATCACCAGAACTCGAAACGCCAGCACTTTGTAACATGGCACCAATGCCACTCATACTGGGCTTATCAGGTGCACGCACCACAAATTGCGATTCACTGATATAAACATCAGAAGCAATCACTCCATAATAAAAAGAAGCAATCAAAGTAGGGATAACTACCGTAGCAGTAAAAAGGCGATGACGCTTAAACCAGTTGTATGTGAGTGCCAAAACAGTTTCCTTATTCGTTTGAGTTTACTACATTGAGATGATACAAGTAGCAAAAATTTATAAGTTTTATCAAACCTTTAAAGCGCGCATTGTAACATTCCTGCCCTTAAATTATTAATGCTTTTTTTTCTGCTACCACTTTAAACCTGAGAAAGTTCCCATTCCCTCTAATCTACGGTAAAAATTTCCATTAATCTGCTTATCGTTAATAATATAGCCCCTAAAATTTTTAAATAGTTCCTTATCCATTGCATAGAAAGGAGCTTCATCCCAAAAAGTATCCAGTGACCCTTGGTAGGTTAATCCCTCCATGTCGTAAATAGCCGTTCCGCACACCTTAAGGGGGACATGATGATGCAGTGCTGAAAGTCCAACCGTTGAATTAATCACAACAACCCCCAATGCATGATCCAATAAGGTAGGTAAGTGTTGATCATGAATATACCAACAGCGTTGCATTATTCCATACTGAAACGCCACTTTGGTAATCACCGTTTTATAATTATGGTATCCACGATCAAGCGGATGGTGCTTAATCACCAATATCCTCTCGTTGGATGCCTTTTCTGCAAAGGAAGCAATAACACTGTGGATAAAATCCTCTACCGAATGATACGGAGAGTGTGCGCACACTTGCGCATCGGTAGAAATTTGAAGCGGGACTAAAAAATAATTTTTTGACTCTTGCGTGATTAAGGTCTGTTCTCGTGTTCGTTCTGCTACTTTATACCACTGTTTACGCCAAAAAGATCGAATCCAGTACATTATCTCCCATGGATTCAGGGGACGATGGTGACGATAAAAACGAAACATAGGGAACAACAATGCACTAAAAAAATAGTACAAAAATGCCCACCATGCCATAGCGTAAAAACTATTGCCGACAGAAATCGTGGGAGAAATAGTCACCTTATCGTCATTCAACTGATCATAAAACGGACGATTGCGAGGCAGCAAGGAGAATCCATTGACCCCAAAACGTTCAAAGGTAATGTAATCAGGGCGGACGTAGCCTTCTTCAAAGACCCCAATTTCTATCCCCTGAGCATGGGCAAGTGTATGGGCAATCCGATGGTATTCCCGACAATCCCCAAACAAAAGAAGTCGATCTATTTTTTGATTTTTTATAAAAGAAGCAAAAAAAACACCCCATTCTTCTGGCTTACCGGTAAAATTGATTGCCCCTTTGTCAGAGAAAAACCAATCGCCTCCATTGAGGTTAATTTTACTCACCTCTGCCCCCACTTTTTCTAAATCTTTCCCAAGACGTTTAAAAAAAGGACCCACAGGACTTTGCAACATAAGTACTTTTTTATCTTTAAATGACGCTATTCCATACGAGACCATTGATTATTTTTGTGTCTTTCCAATGGTTTGTTGATGCAATCCCCGATCTAACATCAAATCAATAAGGGCTTGCTCCCGTCTATTGGCACGCATACAATGATCCTGTTGAAAATAATTGGTAATTTTAATCACCCATGGTGCCCACCATCTGGATTCCCGTTCTCTCCACGCATGCGAGGATATTGATTCCCACGCGTAACCATTCAAAACTGCTGCATTAACAAAATGATCCAATGCTCGAACTCCTGCTCTAGCACGAGAGGGATGACCAAAAAACCCCGCATAACAGATAATCAAATACCCTATAATCGCCAAGGGAACTACCGCACACATGAGCAAAAATCCCGCTAATCGTTCTTTCATCGTCCCTCTCGTTGCGTTAATACAATGTGCATCCCATTAGCCGAACGAACGGTCAATCGTCCCACGACATCAGGAACAAAATTGTCTTCTAGCGTAATGGTAAAATCTCGAATGATCGTTGCCAAAATAAGTACCGCTTCTTGCATCGCGAAAGAAGCCCCAATACAAATACGTGGTCCCATCCCAAAAGGGAGATAGGTATCTTTATGCATGGAAGAAGGATCATTAAAACGATCCGGATCAAAGCCATTGGGATTGTCCCAAAAATCGGGATGACGATGAATGAGCCACGGAGCCACCACTACTGAAGCACCTTTAACAATGGTTTTATCCCGCATGGTCGTCTCATCCTTACTTTCACGCGCAAAAAATCCTACAGGGGGATACAAACGAAGGGTCTCTTTAAAGATATTGGTGATCAAGGCCATTTGCTTAATATGGAAAGGATCAAACTCCCCCTCACCCACAATACTCATCACCTCCTGATACGCCCGCTCTTGAATTTCAGGGTATAACGCCAATAAATACATACTCCACGTTAAAGCACTCGCTGAAGTCTCATGACCTGCCAAAAACAACATAGCAACCTGATCAAGAATCTCTTCAAACGAAAATCTCGCACCCGTATCCGCATCCACGACAAGCAATAAGGAAGCAAGAATATCTTTTTCCTCTCCCATTGTATGCGAAGTGACTGCATCGTAGCGTGGACGGATAATATCCGCCAAAACATCCCGCACTAAATTACCCGCTTTAATCCGTTTACGTTCACCACTCAAAAACCATAACCAACGGGGAATTTTAAACATGGTACGCATCGCGGTTCGTGCGGTCTCTTCTTGAAACATCACAAACGCTTCAATAATTTGAATCGCTGCATGACGATCAAGGCGTGAGGAGAGTATGGTACGGAAAATAATATCCGCAGTCACGTAGGTCATTTCAGGGTCAATATCAAGGTGATGCTCTTTTCCCTGTCCATTAAGACGTACCCGTAACTCTTTAACAGCATCATTCATCAATCCAAAAACATGAGAAATACGGGTCATTTCAAAAGAGGGGTTAAGCATTTCTCGCTGTTTTTTCCATTGTTCCCCATTGGTCGTAAAAATACTCTCCCCCAACAAGGGTTCAAGAAGATGTTCTAAAAGCTGATTTTTGGGGAACGCTTTGACCTCCTCAACCATCACCCTATGGATTAATTCAGGTTGATTCACCACGTGCAAGTCCAATCCAGGCATCTTTACCCGTCCCATTTTCATGCTGTAACTTCGCTCATACAGACCATCAAGCCATGAACGTCTTTTTTTAAAAAACGTAAAAAAAAGAGATGCTTTATTTTTCAAGGGTGGGGGGAAAAAAGGTTGGTGAAAAGGGCATGAGGACATGAGCGACTCCTTTGGGGTTAAAAAAGTTTTCGGATAGAATTAGCACTCGCTGTCAAAGCATAATAATCATATTCTCCACTCTTTTGGGTCGACATAAGGTAGAGAAAATGGGTGGTATACCAATCCCGTCGGAGCTTTTTATACGTTATTGTAGTAAAAAGTGTATGAAAGCGTGGTGAAAGATAGCGGGGAAATGACCGTTTTATCACCAAATTTTCCTCAAGCGGGATAAAATCGTATAAAGGGAAGCACGCTCCATCAATGGGAGACGTATAATCAAGCCATACAAGGTTTTTTTGCTTGCCCAGTTTGACCAATTCTTCTCGATAGTGATGCGCATTGGGTTGAAAGCTCACCAAGGGGATACACTCACCCAATGTGACCATCCCAAATTTATCCCAATGGTCGCTTTTTTCCAACGCTCGCGCAACCACACTGATGGCTACAATCGTCCCAACACTGTGCGAAACCAGTAAAACTTCCTCCACATCATCTGAATGATTCATAGTCGTTGCCAGCTCGTGCGCAAACGTATCTATTCTTTGATTCATACCCTGAATTTGCCCTTTACTCCAATGCAAACAAAAAACATAGATACGCAGAAGCCAGAAAACACCAATCTTAGACGCTAATCGTTGCAAAGCAATCACTATTCCAAAACCAAGACTCATCCCTACGATACTTCCAATCCACCCCTGTAGAAGAGAATACACTTGCAAACTTCCATACAAAGCAAGTATTACCCCCCCCATTAAATAGATCAAAGGGTATAATCCAGCAATCAATTGTTTGGGAGACTCTTTGGTAAAAAGGAGAAAAAGACCACTAAGAAGATACCCTCGGATAAAAAGTACAATATCCTTATAATAACTCACTAAACCCGATGACCATTGTTCTCGGACTATATCATCCCAACTCAAAAAATTATAGGTGGTATGCACCTTATGACCATGGTCATCCGCCTCAATTTCCCATTGGTAGAGATGATTATGGACTTTTTTACGTGAAGAGACGCTCCCACTCATCCCATTAATAGCACTTTGTTTCGTAAAATGTTCTTTGTACATACTATGGTAGTGACGCACTCCACGCGGATCAAATCCTCCGATGTAATAGACAATCCGTTTTTTGATTTTTTCGTTCATCCTATCCCTTTAGCATAACGGAGCAGTCGTTGTGATTTTCGACTGATTTCATTGCGAATTTTAATCCATACCGATTTTTGATACGTAAGCCGTTGCCCTTCCAACGCTTCTAAAAGGTCCTCTATCTCGCACCGTTTCAATGTTTGCGGATGAATATAGCGTGGATACACCACTAACGTCCCCGCAACCAATTCATCAATCGTTAATCGACGCGTTCGTCGTTGAGATGGTTGATGATCTTCACTTAATCCCCATCCTGCATAAAAAGGGAGACCGTAGGTGACCACCTTAATCCCCCGCATCAACCCCTCAAATCCTACCAAAGAGGTCATGGTATGAATCTCATCCGCATAGCCAAGAACGCTGTCAATACTCACTTCAGTCACAATTTGGTCACAATACGCAAGGGCATCGTCTGTTTTTACCTTCCCAATACGGTTGCCGCTTAACACATCAGGGTGAGGCTTATAGATAATGTACCCCTGTGGACGATGAAAACGAACCTGACGTAATAGTTCCAAATTACTCATCCCCTTAGCGCCATACGCGATGGAAGCATCATCTTCCACCTGACCGGGGACAACAATAATGGATTTAGTGGAAGAAAAAGGGGGCAAGGGGGCATCATACACATTGTATTTAGAGAGTTTTTTGTCCACTAAATAGCGTTTAAGGGTTTGCGCTCGCTGAAGAAGTGCCTCCTCAAAAAAGGTCGTTTCAAGGATAACTTCCAAATCACTGGCGTGCGTTGGGTCAAAATAGATGCCTCTACTGTCCACAACCAACGAATAGGGTTGGGTCAAATCCGATCCCAATCCTACCGAACGGATAAAACCATCTTCCACTCGAAAAAGAGGATTTCCATGGGCATGAGCATACGCTTCAACCGCTTCAACCCCTCTTCGTCCCCAGATGTAGATCGAATCCTTTGGCGTTAAACCTTTGGCAAGCGCTTTTTCCAAATGCCCTTTACCTAAAAATGGGTTAATAAAAATCGGTTTTTGATCAAAAAAAGGGGGCATAAATCGATGCTTCCATCGGGAAAATCCAAAAAAATAGTTCATCTAAATCTTCACCCGATCTTCTAAGGCTTTGGACAACGAGAGAATATCGACGTTTTCCAAACTCACCCCCGTAGGCACCCCTTGGGCGATACGGCTAAAATTCACTTCGCACCCTTTGAGCTGATCTTCCACATAAAGGATAATCCCTTGATTGGCGATGGAGGGGGTTAGGGCAAAAATGACCTCTTTTACCCCGCTGTTGACAATGGCTTTGAGATGATCCATATCCAGCTCTTCAAGGGTATTTAGGACAAAATAACGCCCCTCAAAGAGACCATTTTCTTCAAACATCAAAATTTCTTTGGCATTTTCGACAATGCATAACATTTCTTGATTGCGATGGTCATCACTGCAAATGGCACACAATTCATCTTCACTTAATCCGCCACACGAGCGACATTTTTTGAGATTTCGTACCGCATTTTCGATGGCGTGCGCCAATTTTAACGCACCAAATTGGTCACTCATCACCAGATGGTACGCCAATCGGGTCGCTGATTTGTGACCAATGGAGGGCAAAAGTTGGAGGGCATCGACAAGATGGTTAAATTTTTCTAAGGATCGTTTCATAAATGGCATTGTAGCAAAATATCTTTAGTCTTGGTGGCTCAACTAAGCTATGGTATAATTGCGCAAAAATTTTTGGAGACTATGGGTGGAAAATTTAAGTTATTATGAAATTTTAGAGGTGAGCAAAAACGCCAGTGGGGATGAGATCAAAAAAGCGTACCGTAAAATGGCAAAGCTGTATCACCCTGATCGTAACCCCGATGATGAGAGTGCCGAACACAAATTTAAACTCTGCAATGAAGCGTATCAAGTCCTTAGTGATGAGCAACAACGCTCGGTGTATGACCGTTATGGCAAAGAGGGGCTTCAAGGGGGAGGCGCGCGCCGTAGCAGCGGAGGTTTTGATGATTTGGGCAGTATCTTTGAAGAGATGTTTAATGGCTTTTCAGGAGGGACGCGTACCAACAGTAAAACACGCGCGCCGGGGGATCGTTTTCCGCTGGACATGATCGTAGAGATGCGCATTAGTTTTAAAGAAGCGGTTTTTGGGTGTGACAAAGAGGTCACATTCGATGTCAAAACTTCGTGTAAATCGTGCAAAGGGACAGGAGCAAAAGAGGCCACACTCTCCCATTGTTCGCAATGTGGCGGTAAGGGTCAAGTCTATGTCCGTCAAGGGTTTATGACCTTCTCCCAAAGCTGTCCTGTGTGTCACGGTGAGGGGAGCATCGCCAAAGATAAATGTCCCGATTGTAAAGGGAAAAGTTATACCGAAGAGAAAGAGAAAGTGACCGTCAAAGTCCCCCCAGGGATTGACACCGGCAACCGTTTGCGTGTTTCAGGTCGAGGGAATAAAGGGAAAAGTGGCGTTCGCGGCGATTTGTACGTCACCTTTGAAGTCGAAGAAGACAGCCACTTTATCCGTAATGGGAATGATGTCTATCTTGAAGTCCCCGTGTTCTTCACCCAAGCGGTCTTAGGGGAAAACATCACCATCCCAGCACTCAAAGGGGAAGTGACCCTAGAACTCGAAACAGGAACCAAAGACAAACAACAATACCGCTTCCGTGGCGAGGGGATTAGTGATGTCCATGGTCGTGGCAAAGGGGATATGGTTGCCCAAATTACCCTCACCTACCCCAATCGTCTTACGGTCGAACAAGAGCAACTCTTACAAAAACTGCAAGAGAGTTTTGGCATCGAATCCAAACCCCATGAATCGATGTTTGAATCAACGTTTGAAAAAATCAAAGGGTGGTTTAAATAACATCACCATCCCCTCAGCCTGAACATGATCCGCGTCATTCCCGCGAAGGCGGGAATCCAGCTAGACTCCCGCCTTCGCGGGAGTGACGGGAGAGACCCTGAACGTCCAACCGTCACCCTGAACTTGATTCGGGGTCTAAAAAAATACGCTAAAATACGGTTATGATTTTTCCTACTGTAAGGAGACCCCAATGACCGATCAAGAACTCAAAGACCTCGTGGCAAGTTTAGCCATTTCACAAGCCAAAACCGATGAACAACTCAAAGAACTTAAAGCATCCAATCAGCGCACCGATGAACGTTTTGAAGACCTCAGAACCTCCAATAAACGTATGGGAGTACTCTTAGGAAACATTTCCAATAATCAAGGTGACGTTGCCGAAGAGTTTTTTTACAATTCACTGGAAGATAAAAAAGACCTAGCAGGAATTCATTACGACTTTATCGATAAAAATTGGAAAAGCAGTACCAAAAATCTGCGCGATGAGTTTGATATAGTGATGGTCAATGGGAAAGACATTGCGATTATCGAAGTAAAATACAAAGCGCATGAAAAAGATTTAGAAAAACTTTTGACCAAAAAACAGACTAACTTTAAAGAACTGTTTCCCATCTATAAAGACTATAACCATCATCTTGCCCTAGCTTCCTTTTATATGCCTCCAGAGCTAAAAGAAAAAGCATTGGAAAATAACGTCATCGTTTTGCAACGCAAAGGGGATGTGATGGAGACGTTTGTCCCTAAAGATTGCGGATCAAGCCCGCAATGACGGGGTTTGTCAGCATGACCACCTCTCGTCATTCCCGCGAAGGCGGGAATCCAGCTAGACTTAGTGACATTGGTGCTATCGCACATCGATGCCCCGCTCCAAGCTAAAAATAATAAGAAAGTATCATTTTTTAGAAAAATGGGGACAGGCTACTTATTATCATAGTATCTGTCAACGGCATAATGTGGCGTCGTTTAGTTTTCATTTTAAACCATTCTTCTTTTTAAAGAGTAAAAGTTCCTCTTCAAAACTATTCTTTTCCGAAAAAACTACACTGCAATTATCTAATTTACTTTGAAAATCAATATAATATTCACCCGTTCTTAAGCCTTGTTTGTCAATTTTCAAAGGGAAATTTTCAGCAAAATTTGATTGTGATGTAATAGTATCGTTCTTTTTATCATAGATGCGAATGTTTTTCATACAATTTTTTGGTTCAAACATTATGGATATATACTCATCACGAGTAATCATAATTTTTACTAAAAAAACCCCATCTGATTTAGATACATTAAAGTTTTTGTCAAATTCAACCACTTTTCTTCTTATTTCTTCTTTTTTAGCTTTATTCACATATAGCCAAAATTTATCATTATTTTCTAAAAGCAAATTAGCTTCCGATAATTCTTCGGTACTTAAACGTTTACTTAATTCACGAGCATTATTTTCAACATTAATCGTGTGCCGTTTACACTTAGATGATAGAGTATTAAGCATATATGCGATTTTAATATTCTTATTAACACCAATTCCTTCTTGAAACATCCTAGCTAACGAACTCAACCCTTGTTCACTATTTTGCTCTGCTGCTTTTTGATAGTAATTAACTGCCATAAAATAATCTTGATGTACACTCATGCCATCTCGATACATATCTCCAACAATAAGTTGAGCAGATGATTCACCGTTATCAGCAGATTGTCTAAACAGCTCTATCCCCTTTTTTTCATCCTTCGGAAAACCTTTTTCACCATAAAGATACATATAGGCTAAATAATATTGGCCTTTTGGATGTCCTTTTTCACCTGCACTCATAACATAAGCTTGAGCTTCTTTATCTCCATAAAGCATAAATGCTTTTTCAGCTTCCTCAAATGAAGAAAAGGTTTTAGAATATAATGAAACAACAGTCATTAGAAGAATAAAAGACAAACGAAATCCAATCATATTAGTTCCTAACTATTTTTTAATTTTAATATTATACAACAAAATATCTACAACTCATTTCCCCACATAGGTAACCAGAATCAAGATCAAATCAAAAATCAAGGCAAATCAAGGGGTCAAAATCAAGGGGGCAGATATTCAATCTTCACATTACACTTGATTGTTGAATGGACGATGTGATAGTTTTCTTTGTATCGCGAGGGAAATAATTTGAAAGTTTTGGTGGAGGCGTCCGGGATTGAACCGGAGTCCTAAACCAAGAGAGTAAAGGCGTCTACATGCTTAGTAACGTTGTTTGTTTTTCAGATGACTATCACACAACGTGCAAAGCTACATCATCCAATCCTCTAAATTCATTCAAGTCCGAGACACTCCAAGAATATAGCTATCGCAGGGGTTATACGCCAAGCCCTCTCGGTGATAGCATAGAGAGGTAGCGCAGTCCTAAAGTTTAATTAAACTTACGCTACAGCGTAAGCAGGACGGTAATTAGTGTTGTTTGCGTTTAAGCAAGTGTGAGCCGTATAACGGAGTTGCTCAGTCCGGCGATGCAACCTAAACCTTCTTGATCCAGTCGAAGCCATGTCGCCCCCACGTGATAACCGAAGTTAGGGTGACAGTATAGCGGATTTTTAGAAAATCGAGGATGGATTCCCACTTTCGCGGGAATGATATTTTACGAATTGATGAGTGATTTAATCGTGCGGGTAATTTCACAACATCGCGTGATTTTTTGGGTATGCGTGAGGGTCTCGTCCAAAAGCACTTGGACAATCGCTGACCCTACGATCACCCCATCTGCCCCTGCGACTTTTTCCCGTGCCGTTTTTTCGTTGACCCCAAAGCCCACATAGACAGGGGTTTGGGTATGACGTTTAATCATCTCCAGCACAGGGGCTAACGCCTCACTTTGACCACTGCCGGTAATCCCCG
Source organism: Sulfuricurvum sp. (assembly GCA_020721585.1). Taxonomy (GTDB): domain Bacteria; phylum Campylobacterota; class Campylobacteria; order Campylobacterales; family Sulfurimonadaceae; genus Sulfuricurvum. The sequence continues at coordinate 7,672 of DYMK01000014.1, read as the reverse complement.
CGTAGGCGACGAGATAGATAAATTTTCGGGCGTTTTGGGTAATTTGAGCAATACGTGCCTCTCCATCGGTGGGGGCGACAAAACTGATATTCGCCAAACCACGATCCTCAAACAACGGATGGTACGCTTTTGCCTCTTCGTAGGGAAGATCGGGGATAATAAGCCCTTTGACCCCAACGCTGTGGGCGCGATCAAGCAACGATTCCATCCCTTGTTGGTAAAAAGGGTTGAAATACCCCATCCACAACGTATCCACATTAGGGGTAATGGCGGAAGAGACCTCAAACATATCCTCAAAGCAAAACCCTTGTGCCAACGCTTGATGATTGGCAAGCTCAATCACAGGACCATCGGCGACGGGATCGGAAAAGGGTACCCCCAATTCCAAGGTATCAACCCCATTTTCCCCCAACGCCAAAGCCAAATCAATGGTAAAATTTTTATCAGGATATCCTGTCGTAATATAGGCGACCAACTGCTTCACACGCGCTCCCATCTAAAAAAAGAATTATGGGGAAGATTGTACCGTTTTAATTCTGACAAAATGACATATTTAAAGGGTGTAATAAAATTTAAGGTACACTTCTGCTCATGAAAAAGCTCACAATTACCACAATTTTAAAACGTAAAAATGGTGCACCTTTGGTGATGATTACGGCGTATGATGCCCTCTTTGCCCGTCTTTTGGCTCCCAGTGCCGACATCCTTTTGGTGGGGGACAGTCTGAATATGAGTTTTGGGGGAAACGCCGATACGTTGACCATCACGATGGATCAGATGCTGTATCACACCAATGCGGTGTGCAAAGGGGCAAGGGATACGTTTGTCATTTGCGATATGCCCTTTGGCACCTATACCGATGAAGTGAGTGCCTTGCATAATGCTCTACGCGTCTACCGTGAAACTCCCTCCGATGCGATTAAAATCGAGGGGGGGGTTTCAAAGGCGCATTTGGTCAAACATCTGGTCGATAATGGGTTGGCGGTGTGCGGTCACATCGGTCTTTTACCCCAAAGTGTCCGTGCGGAGGGGGGATACAAAGTTAAAGGCAAATCCGAAGAAGAAGCGCTTTCTCTCATCGCCGATGCCCAAGCCATCGAAAAAGCGGGAGCGTTTGCACTGGTCATCGAGGGGGTCAAAGCCGATGTTGCCACCCGCGTTGCGCACAGTGTGGCTATCCCTGTTATTGGAATTGGCGCAGGTCATGGGGTAGATGGTCAGGTATTGGTCTTTTCGGATATGTTGGGACTGTATGAACCTTTCGTCCCAAAATTTGTCAAACAATACCTCAACGGTGCCACTTTGGTCAAAGAATCGGTCAAAACCTATGCCGATGAAGTTCAAAGTAGGAGTTTTCCGGATGAAACGTACGCTTATTAAGCTTAGCCTAATCCTTAGTATCATCACTTTCCAAGGGTGTTTTAGCCACGAATCACATCTCACCTATCCTCAATCACGGTGTGTCTTGGAAACCGAACGGTTCAACAACACCAATTGCTACCTCAATCCCAACACCCAAGAGCGGCAAGAGTGCCTCTCTCACCAAAACCAATTGCGCGAAGCACCGTTATGTCACTAAAAGAGCGCGCGTAATGGGTCGGATCATCGAGATCGAAAAGTTTGAGCTTGAAGCGGTAGCTGAGACCTCTCTTCGCCCCAGTGCGTGGGATGATTATATCGGTCAAGAGCAGATCAAAAAAAATTTAGGGGTCTTTATTCAAGCCAGTACCAAACGGAAAGAGGCGTTAGACCATGTCCTCTTTTATGGTCCTCCGGGATTGGGGAAAACGACCTTAGCCCTTATCATTGCCAATGAAATGGGGAGCAACATCAAAGTGACCGCTGCACCCATGATCGAAAAAAGTGGTGATTTGGCGGCGATTTTGACCAATCTTGAGGAGGGGGATATTCTTTTTATCGATGAGATTCACCGCCTAAGTCCCGCGGTGGAGGAGATTTTGTACCCCTCAATGGAAGATTTTCGCCTTGATATTATCATCGGTTCGGGGCCTGCTGCCCAAACGGTCAAAATCGATCTTCCCCGTTTTACCCTCATCGGTGCCACGACGCGTGCTGGGATGCTCTCCAATCCTTTGCGGGATCGCTTCGGGATGAATTTTCGGATGCAGTTTTACACCCCCGAGGAGCTGTGTACGATCATCACCAAAGCGGCGTTAAAATTGGGCAAAACGATCAATTCCCATGCCGCTTACGAAATAGCCAAACGCTCACGCGGAACGCCCCGTATCGCATTGCGTCTCCTTAAACGGGTGCGGGATTTTGCTGAAGTGGCGAATGAAACGACCATTTTGCAGGAACGAACCCAATACGCCCTTGACCAATTGGGGATTAACGCCAACGGTTTTGATGAGATGGATCTGCGTTTGTTGACGTTGCTTATGGGAGCCAAGGGGCGGGCGATGGGATTATCGACCATTGCAGCCGCCATGAGCGAAGATGAGGGGACAATCGAAGATGTTCTTGAACCCTATTTATTGGCCAATGGGTATTTAGAACGTACCGCACGTGGACGGATTGCGACGACCAAAACCTATGAACTGCTCAAATTTGGGACACCACCGCAAGCCCTCTTTTGATCGTTACGGTTAACATTGGGTTAGCATACAATTGACTAAGTTACCCTATCATGTCACTATCACATTTACAAGGATTTACCATGAAAAAACTTCTTACTCTTGCCCTTATTGTCGGTACTACCACCCTTTTTGCTGCCCCTCCTATGGGGAATGGCCCAATGAATAACAATGGTGGAATGATGGGGGGAGGAATGATGCGCGGATGCAACATGGACAGCACTAAACTTCCTAAACCCTTTGAAGCATTGGGATTAAGCGATGCCCAAAAAGCGGATATCCAAAAAATTCGGGAAGAGGGAAAAGCGTTTCATAAAAAACAGCACGAGAAAATGATGTCGGTTTTGACTCCGGATCAACGCAAAACCTTTGAAACCACTATGCAGCAGATGAGACCACAAGGGGGAATGCGTGGGATGAGACAAGGTGGTATGGGTAATGGTGGCGGAATGCAAAATCAAGCTATGCCAGACAATGGGATGGGTTGCGACAACTGTCCTGAAAAAAAATAACGCTTTTGCGGATTTAACAATCGTATGACCAAAATTCTCCTTATCGAAGATGATCTGGAAATTACCGATCTTCTGACCCAATATTTGGGTCGCTACGATATGGAGGTGATTGGGTATGCCCATCCGCACGCTGCGTTAAACTCCCTCTCCATCGAATCGTATGATTTGGTGCTTCTTGACCTCACCTTGCCCGATATGGACGGGCTTGAGGTGTGTGAACGATTACGCGAATACTGCGATCTTCCTATCATCATCTCTTCAGCCCGCAGTGACCTTAACGATAAAGTGATCGGTCTGGAGCTGGGTGCGGATGATTATCTCCCCAAACCGTACGAACCGCGTGAATTGGTCGCCCGTATCCAAAGTCTCTTACGCCGTACCCAAGGGAGAATTCTCCATACCACTGAGGATACCTTTAGGGTCGATGAACACGGAATTTTTAAATCAGGAGAACCCCTTCCCCTCACTCGGGCAGAATTTGAGCTGTTGAGCCTTTTGATCAAACATTCCGGTCACATCATCTCACGGGATTTTATTGCCAATAATGTCCAATCCATCGGATGGGAAAGTTCAGAACGGAGCATTGATGTCCTCATTCGGCGTATCCGTCAAAAAATCGAACGTGACCCAAAACACCCCGTCCTTATCCGTTCCGTACGTGGGATGGGATACCAATTCATCCCATGATCCGTCCCTATCATTCGGTCTTTTTTAAGCTTCACGCCTTTTTTATCCTCGCTTTTAGTGTCTTGGCATTGTTGTTTGTCTCCGCCCTCCATAACCAAGACCATCAACGCCTTCGCCTCCTGATTCACCGTGCCATGGAACTTTCCCAAACACTGGAGATGGTCAAAGATCATAATTGTCATCACCAAGCACAGGAGCTTCATCGGGTAGGGTTTCAAGCCATCGCTTCATTTGATAGTAGTCATGCCAAACGAATTCATCTCCCACCCATGGCGGAACGAAAACTTCACGCCAATCGCCTTAGTGTCCAAATTTATCAAGACAATGGGGGATATATTTATCTCCTGATTCGCGACCATTGCACCATGATCTATCGCGATACCGTTGAGGGAAAAAAACACTATTTCACGTGGATCCTCTTTTTTACCCTTTTTGGGGGGGTGGTCGCATTGTATCTCCTCTTATGGCGCAATCTTCGCCCCTTAAAAGATCTCTACGAGCAGATTCAAGACTATGATGCGGGCAAAGAACTCATCACCTCTCCCAGTAGTGGGCATGATGAGATTGCCCTGATCTCCAATGCCCTACACGCTTCTTTGGTACGGCAAAATGGATTAAAAAAATCGCGGGAGCTGTTTTTGCGTAATATCATGCACGAACTCAAAACCCCCATTATGAAGGGTAAACTCATCGTCGAACTCCAAGACCCCAATCCTAATACCCTGTTATTGGGGAAATTGTTCTCACGGATGGAACATCTCATTTTTCAAATGGCAGAATTGGAAAAGATGCACGCCTTTAGCTTGGAAAAAACCTCTTTTAGCCTCTATCACGCGATTGATACCGCCCTCAAAAATCTTTTACTCCCTCCCCATTCTGTCGCCTTAGAGGGGGAAAAAACGATCCTCATATACGCCGATGAAAACCTCTTTACCAGTGCTATCCAAAATCTTATCGATAATGCCCATCGCCATGCCACCACCTTACCCATTCGTATCGAATGGAATGAAGAAAAAATGGGTATCCGCAATCAGGGGGAACCCCTCAAACGCCCTATTCAAGAGGCGTTACAAGCGTTTGTGACCCAACGGGGAGAGGGAGGATTGGGATTGGGTCTTTACATCGCCCAGTCGGTGTGTGAGCTGCATCACTTCACCTTGAGCTATCGCTACGAAGAGGGGGAACATTTTTTTGGTATTCAATGGGGTGATTAGTCCATCATTCCCCTCATCACCTCCTCAGTCAACGTCTTGACCCCTAAACTCTGGGCTTTTGTTAATTTACTTCCTGCGTCTTCGCCATAGATAAGAAAATCCGTCTTTTTACTCACGCTTCCGCTTACTTTTGCCCCCAGTGACTCAAGGCGTTCTTTCACCTCTCCACGACTGACACTCATTGTCCCTGTGAGGACGACGGTCTTATCTTTGAAGGGGTTTTCTTGGGCGTGGATCTTTTGTTCTACGGTGGGTTGAATGGTCTTGAAAAGGAGACCAACAAAGTCACGATTGACACGCATAAATTCCAACAACGAATTTGCCATTTCCTCACCGATACCATCAATGGATATAATTTGCTCCCGCGTCACCTCGGTTATCCCCAGTCCAAACTCCGTGGCTAAGGCATAACTTGCTACCTCTCCGATGTGTTCGATCCCCATGGCATTGATGAGGCGGTGAAGCGGTGTGCCGATGGTCGTTTGGATGGCATTGAGGAGATTGTCTATTTTTTTGGTTTTAAATCCTTCCAGTGTGGCTAAAGCCTCAGGGGTGATGAAATAAAGGTCGAGTATATCGTTGATAATCTTTTCGTTGACCAGTTGCTCGACGATCTTGCTCCCCAACCCATCAATGTTCATGCACCCCTTTTTGGCAAAGTGGATGATGGAGTTGATGACCCTATCGGAACAGTGAAGATTTTGACACTTGATCAATGTCCCCTCATCAAGCAGTTCGCAGCCGCAGGTGGGGCAATGGGTGGGACGGAGTACGGGTTGTTCGGTTCCTGTGCGTCGTTCCTCAAGAACTTTAATAATTTTGGGTATCACATCCCCACTACGGATGATAATGACTTTATCGCCGATACGTATACCTTTGCGCTCTATCTCATCAAAATTGTGCAAGGTAGCACGGGCGACCATTGCCCCCTCAATATTAACCGGTTCTATCTCGGCTACAGGAGTCACCACCCCTGTGCGACCTACTTGAAGCGTGATGGCGTTAATGGTGGTAACTTTTTCGATCGCGGGAAATTTATACGCGCACATCCATTTGGGGTATTTGACCGTGTAGCCCAACTCCTCTTGAGTGGCTATTTCATCCACTTTGAGTACCATCCCATCCATCATCATGGGGATTTCATCCCGTTTGGCGATAAGCATTTGATAAAAATCCTCTATCTCCTCTATTGTACGGCACTCTTGGGTATATGGGGGTTTTTGAAATCCCCAACCGTGGATAACTGCCATCTTTTGAGAAAGTAGCGTTTGAGGTAAGCTATTCTCACCCAACCCCCACGGATAAAAGACTAAACGCCGTTTGGCAGTAATAGCACTATCAAGCTGTCTTAGACTCCCCGCAGCGGCATTACGGGGATTAGCAAAGAGGGCTTCACCATTACTGAGTCGTTCCGCATTGATCGCTTCAAAGTCATCTTTACGTATCACCACTTCACCGCGTATCTCAATACGCCCCTCATACGCGATGGTCAGTGGGACACTTTTGATCGTCCGGACGTTATCGGTCACCTCTTCACCTACCACCCCATCCCCACGGGTAATGGCGCGGATGAGTTTGCCCTCTTCGTACAGTAAATTCATACTCGCCCCATCAAATTTGGGTTCACAGAAGTAGACACTCTCCCCCACATTTTTGCGTATACGCCCTAGCCACTCCTCCACTTCCGTGGGGCTAAAAACATCCTCCATACTCCACATCCGTTTGATATGGGTTGCCTTAGAAAACTCCTCACGAACAACACCCCCCACACGCTTCGTCGGGGAATCTTCGGCTATGGCTTGGGGATATGCCACCTCATACGCAAGCACGTCGTGGTAGAGTTTGTCATATTCTTCATCGGTCGCCAGGGGTGCGTCATCGACATAATAGGCTTTTGCCCACGCATTGAGAATTTTAATATTGTTTTTGTAGTCGGTTTGGGTCATTGGTCACTCTCATCTTTGTAATCTTCGTATTTTGTTAATGCAAACACTTTGATCTCATTATCTACAATTTTATACATCACCGTCCAACCCTTAAAAATTAAATCTCGGATAGTATCATTGTTATAATGGATCGAGCGACGACAACGGTAAGGAAAATCGCTTAAGCTCTGACACTCTTGCAAAATTTCACGACGAAACGTATGCGCCGCACTTTTTTTATCTTTGGCAATTTTTTCCAAAACAAACTGAAGTTTGGCGATAAAAGAGGGGAGAATTCTAACGTTCATACGCGTCGATAATCCGTTCAAGATAAGCATCCACTTCTTCTATCGAATAGCTCTGTGAACTGTCGATACTCTCATGCGATTTTTGAAGATACTCTTTTTCGCTCATCGTATTCCAATAGCGATAATCACGGAGTTGTTCATATTGGAGTGCGCTGAGGACGACTGCTTCGGGTTTGTTGTTTCGCAGTACGCAGATTTTATCCACTTCGTGGCTAGCGAGTTTAGCAAGCACTGCTCCGAAGTTTTTTGCGACATCGGTTGAACTCATCAGTTCGTTGGATTTGTAGGCTACCATCGTCATCTCCCGTGTAATTGTACGGAATATTATACAGGTTTTTTACTCATTTTGCCTCTTTCAACCGCTCTCCACCAATGTATTGGCTATAATCCCACCATGAAAATTCTTTATGACCACCCCTCTTTTGTCATCAC